>CAZKFT010000016.1:0-13058 GCA_964552205.1 uncultured Gammaproteobacteria bacterium | reverse complement strand
CCCGATCGTGACCCGGTCATGACCCTGTTATGCCCCGATCGTGACCCGATCATGACCAGGTCGGACCGGGTCATGACCCAATCATGACCGGGCCAAGAGTGGTCAACCCAACAAAAGTAAAAAATTTTGTTCACAATGTCTTTCGAAACTCTCCGAACTTTTGATACTATGGACCGAGAACCGCTCTCTTGTGGTATTTTAGCAGGAGAACCCTACAATGTACCTATTGAAAATGAACAACCGCCTGCCCAGGAATCAAAAAAACGAAAGAACAATTCAAAAGTGGAAAAGGCTGAAAAGAGCAAAAAACCAAAGACAGAAAAATTCCTAAACGGGTTTCTTTTTGTTGTTTCTTGGCCACATGATAAAAAATGCCAAAAAGAATTGAAATCTCAAATTTCAACACTCGGTGGAACGAATATCTGCTTTGAAGACTATGATGAGAAACAAATTGTTACATTAGCATCCAAACACAAAGACCGCATTTTCTTGATTTGTGGTATGATGCTATGTGTTCATTTTCTCAACCTAGTAGATAAAAAACAAATCAACAATTCGCGACAAGCTTACATTTTATATGCTCTCGCATTAGGAATTCCCTGTATCAACGAAGATTGGCTTTCTGATTCCAAAAAGCAGAACAAACCGCTTCCGAAAGATGAGTATCTTGTCTACGAAACCAACGACTATCAAGCTCTGACTATTTGCAACCAGTTGAAATTCCGTTGTCAAGTCAAACCCCAGGCAAAAAATCAAGTGATTATGTTTTTAGTAAGAATGACTGGAGGAACTTGCACTTTGGAAGACCCTGATTTCACCATTTATGATGGCAAACAAGATTTGTCCAACGGAAAAATTACCTTGGACGTATTCCTTGACGGTGTATTTTGCAATATTCCCTTTTCAAAAGAAGATATTCTTGAAGAAGATGAAACACAAGTGATTCAAACTTTAGACGGAAAAGAAGAAGAACCTAATCAAGGGGAATCTCATCTCTCCAACCCTTTGCTGAGCCAAGACGCCAATTCTCTCTATTCTCCACGTCCTTGTACTCAAGCCACACTCACTCCGGCGAAATCAAAACCCAAGGAGGTTTTGGACACTTCTATGTTTACACCTTCTTTTGAAAAAGAAGAAGCGGTTGTTCAACCAGATCCTGTTGATTGGAGTCAATTGGCTCCCCAACCTTCTCCTAAAGTAATGTTTAGTCGCCCTTTGCTCCCTGTCAACCCAGAATCCCCTGTTTCGGTCTTGACGCCTCCGCCCGATGTTCCTTTATAAAATAAATATCTTTTCATGTTTAATCCCATTCAAACAGGAGATAGAGGGGTTCTTGAGAGTTTCTGGGTTCATAAACTTGTACACGAAACCATTTGTTGCGAAAATAGTCGGCAATGTCATTGAGAGAGATCAACCAACACTTGCCCTTTTCCAAGTGAATAGAATAATACTGCTGGAAAGCGGATAAATCAATCCTATTTTCATTTTCAATCCAATCGGCTCTCACACGCAACCATTGCTTTTGTTGTTTTGCCGATTGTTGTACCAAGAAAAAAAGCCACCTCACACAGAAATCCATTTCTGATATTTCATTGCAATTTCTCGAGAATGCGCTTTTTATTATCGCGATCAAAACCGACACACCGGCTCCACATGGGGTTTATCTTCCTCTTCATCTTCACTCGTTTCCATTTCCTCCACTTCTTTCGAAAGAGTATTATTGTGGAATTGAATATCGTAATTTTCTTTCTGGAAGAACTTGATACGTTGTTTGAATCGGCCCATAAACGATCCCCAAGGGTCTTGGAAATCGATAATCCACGGTTCGTGAGTAAAGGTGATGCTCCGAATAATACGACACACTGTTTGATAGACATTCTTTTCGGGAGTTAAAAGGACAAGCACCGAAAGGTTTGGCATGTCAAGGGCTTCTTTCGATTTCTTAAAGGTTGTAAAGACCCATTGATGAGTTTTGGCTTCTGCCTGGGCTTCAAGTTTCATACCACCCACAAGTTTTCCCTTGCTAATTTTTGGATATAGAATGTTTGTTGCCTTGATCAACATATCCAAGTGAGCCACTCGATCCGATAAGAGCAAGGTTTGACGAGGAAAAGGATGGTCGACGAGCACTTGAAGAGTTTTGACCACTTCATCGAGACGAGACTTCATATTGACGAGTAGAGTCATATTTGCAACTGGGTCGGGTCGTTTCTTGTTATGTTTCAGCATGATCAGAGGTGGGTAGTCGAGATGTAATTTGTAAATATCTACTTTGATTTTGGTTGTGTACGTTTTTTTGCTAAAGAAACTAATCGGACCCAACCAATCAAAGAGCAAGGTTTCCAATCCATCTTGCCGCTCAACCGTCCCACTCAGTCCAATCCAGTATTTTGCCTCGAGCAAATGAAACGCTTTTCTCCACTCTGGAGAGCCATAGTGATGAACTTCGTCCAGAATAACAACACCAAAGTCTTCTAGTAAATTCTTAGGATAGTCGCACATGCACATTGATTGAACAGTGCCGGCAACCAAATCAGCAGCACGAACAGCAGCCTCTTTTTTTTTGGTCAGTTTTTGCATCAAGTAAGCGGTCTTAACAGTCGGGTAACGGGCTTTCGCTCTATCTATCCACTGTTGACAAATATAGTCTGCATGAGCCAAGACGAGTGTCTTTTTCTTGATATCTTGGAGGGCTTTGAGAGCAACTTCAGTTTTACCGTCTCCGGGTGGAAGTGAAATGATGGCAGATTGGTGCTTTTGCAAATCTCTGGTTAATGCTGCAAAGGCACTCTCTTGTTTTTTCACTTCCTCGTTGAATTCAAGATTAAAGGAATGAAAACAAGTCACATCAACCCCTTCCCATGTCAAATCTTCGTAGTTTGGAAACCATTCTTTGCCTTTGAATCGTGGGAGGTAGAGATAATCATCATTGTCTTCTTCTTTATAGCCGAAATCAAGTTTGACCAGTTTGGAGTCGAGAAAGTTGTTGGCTATTTTGTAGGTCAAATCAAACTTGATCTTTTTGATTTGTTCTGGAGTCAAATCTTTTTTCAAAACACGCAGCCAACTCGTTAACATAGCGAAAATATACCTCACCAAAGCTACCTTTGTAAACAAGTGCGCAAATCGGGGTCCGCGAACACCCGCAAAATTTTTCACCAACATGGCCCGGTCATGACCGGGTCGTGACTAGGTCAGGACCCAAACTCAAATCATTTTCATACCCTCTTAATCTTCAATTCTTCTCTTTACAATGGAAACTCAAACAATTGCTGTTGGAAACTTGTCTCTTGTGGTCGATCTCTTGGATAAACTCTATAATTTCACTTCAGATGATTTCTTTAACTCAGAAATTGCTGAATCATTGAGGTCACTTGGTGTTACGAAACAATTCCTTCATAAACGATTTATTCAAGAATTTGAAAAGAAATGTGGCAAAGTGGATCAAATTGAATCAATCCCACGCGAATTTTGCGATTATATGGAAACCTTGGCTGGAGACTATGATTATTGTAATTGGATCTGGGATGTTCTTCCTGCTTTGGTCAAGCAATGTGCCTATGGAATGCTTGACTTTGCTTTACGAAACAATGAAAATGACGAATTTATTACCAAGTTGATCCGCTACGAAACTCCTAAAGGCGAAATGTTCTTGTTCTATGCGATGAAAGATGTCTTTGAAGATGGTTTTGAAAAACGCTTTGCTCGTCTTGTCAAGCCTCACTTTGAAGAGTTGTTTCCCAAGCTGCTCAAGCAGTTTAGCACTCAGTTTTTGAATCTTAATACTGCACTTGATCGGCTCACTGCAACTGCAATCAACTTTTCCAGGGTTGCCGAGTTAATGGAACAAGAATCGACCTTTACACTTTGTGCTTTACACACAAACCAAAAGGCTTTTCCTTTTCATCGCCTCCCCAAAGATTTATATGTGAAAGAAATTGTCCAACCCACCGTGAAAACTTATTCATTTACTCGCCAAGCATTCAATTCAGTCTTTGTTGATTTGTTGGACCAAGCCAGCGTGCACCCAGATCGTTCGCTCCACGCTAACCTTGAGGAAGTCCTCAATGATATCTTTCCTGTCCCCGCAAAACGTGCTCGAGGAGAAGAGCAGGACATGGCACAACCAAGCAAGAAAATACGTGTCGATTAAATAAACTTGTCTGTCCACAAAAGGAGAATTCGGAGGATATAGGTTAAAACATCATTTGAAAAGCGCACGTTTCTCGATTCCAAAAGATCAGGAAAACAAAAATAAAAAAGATGAGTGTTCCTCTTTTTTATCCAGTGGTGAAATCGGTCAAACACGCACCGATCTTTCCCTTTGAGCACGTGATCGGAAATATAAGAAATGACAATGTCGGGCGGCAGATTATGTTTGCCTTTTATGGGTTGCTTGAGCAGCCTTTGCAATTTGATCTGGTCTATGACACCAAGCAGTTTGTACCGACTATGATGAAATGTACGCGAGTCTTGAAACAATACCGTGAAATGATTTTCTTACCAACCATTCTGTGGCTCGACCGGTGGCTGCAGTTTTTCAACCAATGTCTCTTTGAAGAAGTTTCTATCGACTCGAGGTACCCAAGTCTTTGGTGTGTAAAAGCAACATTACACGTACTTCACAGACTGCGATCTCGATTTCCGACTCGGCAAGACAGAGTCCTTTTTTTCCCCAAAGCCAACATTACCGAGAAACAGTGCATCGAAACCTTTGCAAACCATGTGTTACAGGACGAACAATTTGTTTTCCCAAAGAACTTTCTCTATGCACTTGTACAAAATGACCTAGCTAAAAAGAAGAAAATCATTAATCCAAGCGACACGGTGTGGGACTATGGCAGGCTACTCTTTGAAAATGAAGAAATGGCCAATATTTGGCAGCAACTGATCATCCTGTTACAACAACATTATGGATTTTCAAAGGATTACTTTGACGAACAGGCAAGCAACGGCACCTTTTTTACTGGTGCTATCAACCAATATGTGTTTCTGATTCACTCTGGATTTGATATTGGACCCCGACTTCGACAAGCCCTTCAAATCCCCGAGAACCAGTTTGATCATATTCTTGCGTCTCTGCATCATCGAGAAGAAACCAGAAAGCTCAAGCACTTTGTTTGGGCACCGACCTTTAATCCTTTTCATTATCCTTCGCTCGTCTTGTCGTCTTATCCGAGAAACCAATTGATATCACTAATCCAAAAAGGACACCGACGACTTGTCTGTTATTATGCAAAGATCGACTTTGAAGTTTATGCGGTAGAGTTCAAGATGATGCACAAATTACTTTATTTGGATTATATAAGGCAACAGTTTAAACATCCAAAACCCATTACATGCCAATGGATTTCCGTCAAGAATGAAAACAAGTTTTATGCAGTCCGTCCAACTTTTGAAGGATCTTGTCTGACTTCTGGTGATTTTGAAAAACTTGATACTGCTCATTGGTCTCTCATTATGCTTGAATGGCTCATACACCATCTCGTTGGCATTTCTTTGCCGGCCGATTCCTTTATTATGTCCTTCCAAGGAGTCATCTGGATAAATCCTCTTGTTTCGATAGGGAACGAAAAAGATACAGAAGCACTACTACAGATTTTACTTTCATTTTTGAGCAAGCAGCGGTCTGATATCATTTCAAACTCTTCTGTGATCGTCCCTCTCTTGAAAGAATTGGCGTCCAACGACTCGGATGTAAGAAGCCGGCTTCAAAGTTTTGAGAGCGACCCCTTTACATATTTTCTTCATGCTTTGAATAAAGAGATCTAAATTTTTTTTCTTTTCTTGGGGAATGCCGAAACGCAAGAGCGACCAAGAGAATGAGTCTCCAAGTAAAACCCCAAAACGAAATAATCACTCCTCTCCAAAGAGTTCAATCGAGGAAGTGAGTAAACGAACAGGAAGTCACTCGATCCTGGTTTGTGACTTTCCCGTCAAGATTTGTCAGGTTTTGCGACCCATCTTGCACTCGAAAAAGCTAGGCTATGCTTTTCCGTTCTCCTTTCGAGTGGAAGACGAATCGTTACACCTTATTCGCAATACCGAGTTTCCCGAGTTGGCTCTCACCAAAAATTACTTTATGGATTCGACCCCGGTATTGCCCTCGAACAAAAGCAGCTCCAAAGAAGAAATCGAGTATGCGATGAACCACAACATTCCTGTGATCAAAAAGAAAATTGGTGAAGAGACATCCCAAGGCAAAGTGTACAGTTCTATTATCCGGCTTGACGACAATCTCAAAAAACAAGCCAAGACCTTTGCTGTGGTAAAAGTTGATGGAATTGAATTAAAAGCAGACCAGATGTGGGTCAGTTCATCTCCCAAAACACTGGCAGCCAAAGAAAATGGAACCTATCAAGTTGTGTCTTGCAGTTTTATGGATGCTCTTTGTTCTGTTATTCTTTCGCATATTTTTGAGAGAAAAATGTCACCTCACTTTCCTGCGTGTTATTTGACCTATGTTGCTCAGGCCAAGTTTTCAAAACGCCACAGCCACGAACAAGCAAAATCCAACTCAAAGGATAAACCGCACTACTCCCAAGTGATTTGGATGGAGCATTTGCCCTACTCGTTTTCAGACTTGACAAAGCACATGCACAAGGCCTCACGATGGTGGACGGCTCTCTGGCAAATTTGGGCTGGTGCCTGTGTTGCTCGACACTATTATGGATTTGTGCACAATGATTTACACTGTACGAACGTGCGAGTGCGACTTGTGCAAGAGGACTCGAATATCTATTATGAGAGTCTTGATCACGTCTACCTCAAAGTTCCCACGGAAGGGTTTGTATTCGTCTTGATTGATTTTGGTCGATCCTCCATCTCTCTCGATGGCAACCGTCAAAATCTATTGGTAAGTTCCGAGTTTGTGAACAAAGGCTCGTGCCGCAGCATGCAGCCAGACAATGCCTGTATCGATGTGGTACGACTTGTAAATTCTATTGAACAGGACACGGTTGTTATTTCAGACCCAACTGAACGCACAGAACTGCGGTCGTTTTTAAAAACCATTTGTGAAACCAACAATGGAGAAGATTTATTCACCAAATGGAACACGACCAAATCAAAGAACGACATTTATTATTATCTCGATAAATTACCGCGTCTGATTTGTCACAAATACGACGCACAAAAAGTTTTGTCAATGCCTTCATTTTATTCTCGATTTCAAGTGGACAGCATTCCAGAAGATATTCAACCCTTTGTGCTGCCTATCAACCTGAGACCCCAATAAATAATCATGATACTGAAAGTTTGGGTCTTTTGTGTTGGCGCAGGTTGAGGGCAAGAGTTGAGAGTTTGAAAAACTATTTTTTTCAGTCCGTTCAAATTTAAAAAGTTTCCTTTCCCTTTCATTACAAATAGTTGTATCGAAAAATGGTTTCTGAGTGGCTCCCCAACGGTTTGGTTCCTGCTGCCAAGACTTATTATACTCAACCCTCTGGTCATGTGGTTGGTTACTTTAATGGCATTCCCGTCTTGCCTGCCAGTGATATTCAACGTGTGACTCAGAAGGACGAAGGCGTCATCTATAAATACATTGGCACTGTTGATGAAGTCAAGAAGCGATTCCAAAAGAAGAAAACTGCTTCCACCACCAAAGATTCTCCCAAGACCAAAAAGGCTTCCGCCGCTCCCAACAAAGCCACCAGCAAACCCACCAAGAAGCCCGCTGCTCCTACTGCCAGCAAGACCATCAAGAAACCCAATGCTGCTCCCTTTGTGGTCCCCAAAGAATCCTGGAGTGTCTTTAACAATGTGTTGAATGACATTGTTGAAAAGAAGAAGAGCAAGGGCTATGAAGTTCATTTCACCAATGCTCAACGTGGAAGCCTCTGGCAAGCCTGCAAGGCCAATCTTGGTCGTAAACTCGACCTCGAAAAACGCAAGCCCGAACTCGTGGAAGGCAATATTCGTACTTTTATTCGCAAGAGTATGAAAGTCAATCAATAAAATCCCTCTCCATTTTTCTCTCAAAAAGAACATTTGCCAAAGTGGTTGCACACCTGAGTTAAGAGAGGCGATCGTGAGCTCATCGATTCGATACCTGAGACAACATTTTCCAGAGGGATACAAGTTTTCCAATCCCCATCTCCTTTGTGAATGAGAATGCGAGGATACGAAGAAACGCCCATATACTTGTTTGCAAGCATTCCGTCGTTTTGGTCCACGACTTTGCAGACATAGATATGAAGATCTTCATACGATTTTTTCATCTTTTGAATAAATTGTTTAAAGTTTGCTTCGGCTTGAATAATCATGTGTTTGCAATGACCACATCCGGTCCAGAAAAAGATAATCAAGGACTTGTCACCATTTTTTCTCAAATTCTTTTGAACATCGATAGGCTGGGTGTAGGACAAGCCAAGTCTCTGAAAAACAGCATCATAACCATCCATTGCGCTAGAAATTTTTTTAACACCAGAAAGAACAAGAGTTGAATTTTTTTGTAGTTTTCAGAATGGAAGCACTGTCAGTTGTTAAGAGAGAATTTCCTGTGACGACTCTTGAAGACTTGGTGACTTCTACAAAGAAACGCAAAAAGCAACCCGTTCTTCCTGGTGAAAAAACCCTACAAAAGTATTTTCACCCAAACAAGAAAAAGACCAAAAAAATGCAACCACCCACTGAAAAGAGTCAGTGGTGCTTTGCCAACATTGATCATTATCAAGACACCTCCTTTGACATTGCCTTCTATGAACAAAATGCAGACCAAACGCTCTTCTGTCCATCCAAGTTCTCCGTTCCTTGCCATCTCGTAGAAACCTGGAAACAAATGTCCGAAGTATCCACAATCACACAAAAAGACGAGTTATTTGAGCTCGTAAAAGCATCCGAACCACTCACCTATCAAGAAATTCAATACATCAACATGATTAAAAGCATGTCCAACTCAGATCTATCCGTTCTACCCCAAATTATCTTGAAAAAACGAAAAGCCAATCTCTCCAATATCTACTGGTTTGTCGTCAACTATTCGAAAGCCAAAAACATCACATTTGATCAATTCAATAGCAAAATCCACATCCATACACAATACAACAACTGCCAGAATGTCATGGGTTCCAATTACTTTGACGTTTTCTGTCGCCACAAACGAATTTTGATCGAGTTTATTGATGACGGCTCTCTTGCTGATTTGCCATACCCTCCCAACGACAAACATCCAATCCTCTGGGTTTCTCAACAAATGAACGACAACAAAATCGGTTATCGGGACATCCACGGAAAACGATACATCTATCTTATTACCACAGTAGGCCAACTCAACTTTTTCATGTGGGCTATCACTCTTGGAATCGATCGATACGTCGAGGACAATGTTGCTGACATCGAATCCCATCATCGTCGTGTCAAACAAAACCACGCCACTGAAAAGAAATCAAACAAACGCACACGTCTCATCAAAGACAATCCACTCCACGATTTGCTTTAATAAAAAAAATCATTCATAAATTTTATGTACACGCTTCTTGAGCTGGAATATCCACTGGACCCGAGCAGGTTTCTGATTTTGCTCGAAATGCTTTGAGAAAGGTTTCAATTTGGTAGAGCTCCCACACGGTTTTGAGAGATGATGTCGGAGCATAATTTCGGTAGAATGAATACAACCAAGTATACAGCAAGGTTCTTCGTTTACAACGGCTCAAGGTAAGAGGAGATATTTTGAGATAATTCTGGTAGGCTTTCCCAAACTCGGTGTGACAAAACACCTTGGGAATAAGAGAACCAAAGAAAAAGTAATAGCGATCCATCTTGTCGAAATCTTCTGTGTTGACTTCTGGGTAAATCTCGATAAACACAAACAACAACATCATCCATTCTGACTCCCAGTCGACTTGCTTTGGAATGGCATCTTTCCAACTGGTGCCAAACACAGGCTTTTGAAGTGAGGGCTTTTGATTCACCAGATTGTGAAAGGTATACCAAAACGAAGCGAGTTTGCCTCGAGTGACGATTCGTTTGTTGTTGATGGTGTACGAGCACATCTTGATAACGTTGATGCTTTTTTTAAAAGCAGCCGCAGATTCAAAGCAAATTGAACACGGGAGCATTTGAGTGATATTTTCAATGAAAAGGATCGCCCACACCGCATCAGAAACACTTAAAATCTCATCTGGATACAATCGCCACGGCGACTGGTGAATTACTTTCCAGATCGTCGGTCCAACTGCTTGCATATTCATTTTTCACACACTTTTGCTTCTTTTAAAGTAAGCGTGATTAAAGTTGTTGTGCAGAGGCGTGGCACCATTGCCAAGATTTTTAAAAACCACATAATAGACAAAGAAATGCAAGTCGAACTAGGACAGTGCTTTTGGTTGTTCAAGGACCGATCCACGACCATCTATCTCCAATTACCTGAGATGTGTCTTGATCAGGACTTGATTGTGGCACTGGAAGGAGCTGATAACTTTTATCATATGGAGAACTTCTTTTTGTTGCAGATAAAATTCACTGATCTGAATGAAGAAACTGTCTATCCCACCAGATTTCCTTATGCCAGGTTTCTTTGGCGTCTGATGAAAGTTAAAAAGCTTCAAATCGAGATTGTTGTAAAAGTCGACATCCCCAAAAAGACTTCTTTTTATGAAAATGGCAAAATGTCCATGCAACTCTATCGCACAAGTCCAACCTCTCACCAGTGCGTGGGCTACTTTCACCACCTGTTCAAATCCAGATATTTTCGCAAACCTCAAGAATTTCAGAATTTGTGCATCACTCTGAAAACAATCAAAGTCAAGTCACACGACGATATCTGGGAAGATTGGCTCTTCACCTCAGATCTTGACGGGTTCACCATCATGACACATCTTCCTGAAGTTTGGTATTTATTCGATTCATTTTTGGGTCTCCCATTTAAACAATAAAAGACGATTAAACAGCATCTTTAATTTTCTTCAGTTCGACTTCAGTGAGTTTCTCGTACTCTTGATACATCTCCACAATATCGGGAAACACAGTTAATGATTCTTTCGAAATGTCCTCGATAAAGAGGCCTTCGAGTGTTTCAACTCGAGAGAGTGCCACATACGCCATATTCGCAGAAAAGACATTTTTGTGATGAAGGTTGACGTAGATCTTGTTGAATGTCTTGCACTGGGATCGATGAATCGTGATTGCTTTGCCAGGAGCCAAGGGGATACCCCACGCCACCAACCCAGCATACTCGGGAACTTCTTCATCATCCGTATGTTCATCCTTGATACTTCGAAAGGGGAGCATGGGGTTTTTTGGACTGTCCCAAATCCAGTTGTGCACAGTCACTTGATGCGTGAAAGGTTTTCCATTGTCAGACAAAGTAAACTCGACAATCGGCAAGACTTTTTGAGGATCCGTCTTATCCCATCCAACAATCACACCTTGGGCTCCATTGCGGAGAATGGGAGAATAGTTGGTGATCAAAATCACAGGCAAGTCGGTGCATAAGGTGAGTTCTTCCGTGAGCGAAACCGAGTTGTTGAGCTTGCGATAGTGGAATGGTTTTTCTTTTTCGCTGAGCCCAAAATATTTGAACTTTTTGCGAAAGGTAAACACTTCCCGTGACGTGCCTGGCTCAGCCATCAACTCTTTGAGGATACGATTGTTCTCGTCTTCCACCAACTTTTTCTTTGGGTAGATGCAAATGGGTTGATTGTAGACGTCGAACTCGTCGGCTTTTGCTTTGGGCAAAATTCGAGTTTGAAGTTTGGCGAAGGAATCATCACTCAAACGGCCTTCACGAATTTCTTGGAGGATACTAAAGAACTCGGGGCTGTTTCGTTGTCTCATATTGTCGTTGAAATAGATCACATGACGGAAAGCTGCTTTCCAGACTTCAGCGTGAAAAGCAAAGGCCTCCACGGTCACATTTTCGCCACAACGGACAGGAGGCAACTGCATAAAATCTCCAAAAGCCACGACAGCAATACCCCCAAAGGGCAAAGAGCAGCCACGGACTTGCTTCATGAGTTGATCAAATTTGTCGAGCAGTTTGGCATCCACCAAAGAGATTTCGTCGATGAAAAGAACCGTCGTGCTTTGGAACTTTTTCATCAAGAAGGGGTTTTTGCGAACTGAAGCAAGTTCCTCCTCGAGGGAACCCTCGAATCGATCTCTTCCGATAAATGAGTGAAGAGTGGTGGCTGAAGAGATCTCCAAGTTGGCAACAGCAGTACCGGTGCTTGCAGTGATGTGAACAGTCATTTCATAGATGCTGGTGAGGATGGTGTAGGCATAACGCAAAAAGTAGCTTTTTCCACTGCCTGCGACACCTGTGATAAAGACATTGTTGCCTTTCAAAACACATATGAGAGCACGGTATTGGTTGACGGTGAGTGTTCCTTTGGGAGGGATATAGGGCTTTAAATGCATGTTGAGACGTTCTTTGAGGCTGGATTTGGTAGATGAAACCTTGACGAGGTTGACATCATTTTGAGAGATGGGGTGATTATAGTCCTTATTCACCTTAAGGATGGCAGCAAAGAGGGATGCAGTTTCTTTTGGATCAGCATCTTCTTTAATCTCAACAAGAGGATCTTCTTGTTTTTCCTCCTCTTTTTCTTGCTTTTCTTCTCGCTTTCTTTTTCGTGACCACATATTGGAAAATGAATGAAAAAGAAATATGGTTTCGCTTTTAGAAAGCGCCTTTTATTTAAAGGGGAACCTGAGAATTGTTCTCAATGGTCGAGTTTACGCTGGCAACTTCTGCAAGGAGTTCCTCGGTGAAAGACATGAATTGTAATCGATAATAATAATTTTTAATCACATGCTGTTGATTGGTTTCTTTCATAAGTCTTTCATGAGTAGCTGAGACGATAGCCATGACATCTTCTATTTCCTTGTTGATTTGATGCAATATATCTACACATCTGATCTGAAGATATGCTTCATGAAGTTCTTTGATTTTCAATTCTACACAGGGTGAATTTATATTATGAGCGTTGTTTACGTGTCTCCTTGATCTCGGTGCACGCATGATCAAACTCGATTTCAAAAGAACTCACCATCTCTATTGTGCTGCTACTATTCAACATGGATCTTTTTTTTGCTGTATCACAAACACAGGGCCCTTT
>CAZKFT010000015.1:39130-42715 GCA_964552205.1 uncultured Gammaproteobacteria bacterium | reverse complement strand
TTTAATGACAGTCGCAATATCTCTGGTCGTTATATCCGGGCTTTTATTGGCGACAAGACGAGCAAAGAAGGAGTCAATTTACTTGGTATTCGACATGTGCACATGATGGAGCCATTGGCGGATCGCTCCACCAAAGAACAGGTGATTGGTCGGGCATTGCGGTTTTGTGCTCACAGAGATTTGCTTCATCCCGATTTTTGGTCGGTCAAAGTTTATACCTATGTTTCACAAATCACGGGAACTAAACGCAAGGCTGGTACCAAAAAAGCATCCTCAAAGGAGGCAGGAAGTGGATTGGTGACTGCAAACGTGGAAGAGTATTTATTTTCAGAGAGCATGAAAAAGGATTATGACGAGCTCTTCTTTGATGCACTTGCCGAAGTGGCCATAGATTGTCTCTTTTTGAAAAAGTACAACAACGTCAAAGTCTGCTATCTTGAGCGTGTTCGAAAAGTGCCTCTTGGTGAATTGGGAGGAGAACAACAAAAGGAGGATTTAGTCTGCTATAATCCCGCTTCTCCTCAGAATCCCCCTTTCACGGTTCCTGAGATCAAGGAAATCTTACAAAAGCACAAGTTGCCGGTCAAGCAGCCTGATACCTATCATGACTGTCGACTGATTGGTGGAGTGTTGGCAAAATCGACTCTGTATACTCTAGAAGATGAAGTGGTCTTACAAATGCTTGAAGAAAAGGGATATACTGCGGGAACTGCGAATGTTCTGAAAGGGAAGAACCTGTGGTTTTGGCAGCGTTATAGTCGTCGTTTCTCCAAGCAATGGAACAACTTTTACAAACAGTATTTCGAAGGGCAACTCAACCCACCTCCTGTGGCTCTTTTCACAGAGGATGGCTCTCAATTGGATCTGGAACCCATTCCTCTTTTGCCAGGAGAGTCGATTGATGACTTTACTCCAGCTTCGTATGACTTTGTGTCTCGATTGTTGTTGCACAAATTTACGCTTGAACAGCCAGGACACGTTTGGTTTATGGTGACTGCCCTGGATGACTTGGATGCTCGAGCCCTGGTTGCCATTCTCTTGGAAAAGAAGAAATCTCTCACGGATGAAAAGAAACGGACCAAGTTTGAACGAAAAGCAAAAGATCTTTTATTGGTGAAACTGACGGACAAAATTCGTCGCAAGTATGAACAAAAGTTTGAAAAACTCAGCCAGAAACTCCCCAGTGATATTTTGACAGAACTACAATAAAAAAACTGTGTTTATTTAAAACTCTAAGCACGTTCTCCTCGGATTCTTCGAGCGAGTTGCATATCCTTGGGCATCACAGTGACTCGTTTGGCGTGGATGGCACAGAGATTTGCGTCTTCGAAGAGACCAACGAGATAGGCTTCGGATGCTTGTTGAAGAGCAAGGAGAGCTGACGATTGGAAGCGACAGTCGCTCTTGTAGTCTTGTGCAACTTCACGGACAAGGCGTTGAAAGGGAAGTCTTTTGATCAATAATTCGGTCGAGCCTTGATATTTTCTGATTTCACGCAAGGCAACAGTACCAGGTCGGAAGCGGTGAGGCTTTTTGACGCCAGAAATTTGTTTTTGCTTGATAGGAGATTTCACAGCATAACGAGGGCTTTTGCCAGCTTTCATTCGTTTTTGAAAGTCTTCCGGGCTTGATTTCTTAGCGGTTTGTTTAGAGCGAGCCATAGTAAGAGATTTTTTTGAAAGATGAGAAGAGTTGAAGGTTTGAAATTTGTTTGGAAACTGTTTCAAAAGTGACCTTGGCCCGGTCATGACCGGGTCATAGGACGGTCATTATTAGGTCATGATCCGAAACCCGCGTGAAACTAGAATTTTTTTATTGTTGGGGTGGATCGACAGGAATTTCGTCGTTCAAGAGATCGAGAGCTTGATCTGTAAACTTGATCCCCTTTAATACTTGGATGTGGTGACGACGGACGTCTGACTCGTCTCGCTGAGTCTCCAGCTTGATGCCGAATTGGTCAAAGACAGGTTGATAATCCTCTTCAGAGAACTTGATGAATTTGGTGGCCAGACCTTTGTTCAAGCACCAGCGAAGAAAGATCTTTTTAAAATCGGTGTACTTTTCTTGATAGTTGGGGTTGACGGAAAAGAGACTTGGTTCGTTAAAGAAGCGAGAAAAGGGGTTGGTAGATGAAACAGCATTGGTGGTAGCCTCGATAATGTTCTTTGGGAAAACATCGGTCAAGTTTTTGTGTCGATACAACATCACGCTGTCAAGATAGGCCCGAACGCATTTCTGAACAAACAAAGGCAAGTCATTCTCCAGTTCTTTGAGCAAATTGGGACTCGAGTCTTTTGGGTTGACGTAAAAACGAAAGTCTAACACGCACGTACGACGAAATAAGTTTTGTGCCACATCTCTCCATGTTTTGATCATTTCGTTTCCGGCCATCAAGATAGGTGTTCTCCAACGAATGGGTTTTTTGTTTTTGAACTTGCTTTTGAGTTCCACAATTTCTCCTCCAGAACACTGCATGAATTCGCCTTGATTCCAGTTGGCATTTCTCTGCATTTCGGGGCAAATGAGCACATACCACGGGTCCTTGTCGTCACAGCCAGCCAAACTCCACTTTTCTTCTGTCTTGTTGGCAATAATGCCAACTTTTTGGATGGGATACAAACTTGCAATCGAATTGACAAGAGAGGTTTTGCCCGTGCCAGCATAACCAATAAAAAAGATGGTGACCGGCCAATCATCCATTTGTTTGAGCCAGAACAGACTTCGTCCCATCAACGCGTATGCCCATTCTCCAGACTCGGTAAAATTGTAAACAGGTCGAGTATCGTCAGAAGGCTCGGAGAATTTGCCGCCCTGTTTGTCAATGTAGAAGGCAATGTTTTCTTTTTTCAAGTATTTCTTGGTGTCTTCTGGGATTTCGTCTTCGCTCACTGGCACGTAATGGTGTTGGTGAAACAAGATATTATCGTGAGCAACTTTGATGTCGTGCCAATCGATGTTGAATTGATGAACAAATTCCTTGTCTTGAAACGTACAAGTGACCAACAGAGGATCGATGGGTGGAATCTGTTCAGCGGCAATGATAGAAGAGGTTGGGGGTTGAGAAGAGTCATAAGGGTAAAAGATGTCATAAGGGAGATAGTGGATGCCATTCTTCCAGGATATATAGTCGCGATTCTCTTCGATATGAGGCAAGATTTTTGAAAAGCGGGTTTGATTCTTGAAAGCCGGTGTGTCTTTTAGGAAAAAGGACACAATATCACGGATGGTTTGGGTGTTTCGAAGAAGATGGGGAATCATTTTTTCTTGTGTGGATAGTGTCCAAATCATACTCTCGATGGAGCATTTTTCTTGAAAACAGCGAGTGTGGTAGCCTCTTTCTGTGTACACGGGTTCATAGACACTGTCTCCTTTTCTTCTCAGGCAGTTGCTCAAGCAGTAGAGCGTGATATACTCGAGGAATATTTCAATGACAGGTGTGTTGTTGGTCTCGCCTTCGTTCTCTTGAAACAGAGCAGATTCCGAGCGTATCTGATTGAAAAGAGTGACGCTTTCGGGGATGCTCATCAAGTCCATAAAATTGCGATCATCTTTCAATGTTCTCTTTTTTGCCTGGTTGCGAAGGAT
>CAZKFT010000015.1:35590-39030 GCA_964552205.1 uncultured Gammaproteobacteria bacterium | reverse complement strand
GAAAAGTAGTAATCAGCAGGCATATCTTCGCTAAAACTCAGGTCGGTCAATTTAGCGATGGAGGTCATGCATTGGCACAAGCCGTCCAAGAATCGTGGATCCAAAGAGTCTGATGGTTGTGGTTGAATATAGAGATTTTCGAGATCATCCAATTGACTTTGTAAGGTTTCTAATATTTTGTTATGATTCTCTATGAAATCGGATTTTTCCTCGACCGGTTTTGGAGGAGCAGGAACAGGTGCAGGACGCTGTTCGCTGGAACGAGTACGTTTGGGAGCAGGATAATCTTCTTCAGAGTGAGACTTTTCTGAAACCGAACGGTCAGAAGCAAACATATCCTCATCCAGTTCCAAATAGGACAACTCTTGAGCAGAGCGTTTTCGAATGTTTCTTGGTCTGACCTTTTGACGAGGATCATTCGGTGGATTCAAAGGAGTAGAAAGAATTTGCTCTTCTTCACTTTCGCTGCTTTCCATCTTTTCTTTGCTACTATCATTGATACAAGCCACTCTTTTTCTGGTAAGTGAAGCGCACGTCCCCACAAGGACAACCAATTTACAAACACGATCATGAAATTTATTATTTTGACATCTTTGGAAGATAAATCCGGTTTCGTCCATCACCATTTTGAGGCGGATGAATCCTTTTGTCCTCGTATTTAAAGAATGATCCCAACAATGTTCTTGATATTGCAATCGTAGAAACATGGGAAGCAAATAAATCAGCGAATGATTACTCATTATGTGATTGGTGATGCGTGTGTCATGGAGCAAAAAACAAAGAATGAATAAAAGACAAAAGTTTTCAATTTATTTCAAGACCCAGTATCCACCAACGCAGAATGACGTGACTCCAAAACAGGCCATTCCACACAACACAGCGTTTGTTTTGTATACTTCTTTCTTCTTTGTGTCGGAAGTCTGTTGTAACGATTTTTGAAGGATGGCGTATGTGAGAATTGTTGAAGCCACTCCTATCCCAATACCTATGCCATGTGCCTTTTGAATAGTGCTTAAACGAATTACTGGATATTTTTCCAATATAATTCTGAGCAATAGATTACTTCCAAACCCAAATTCAAAACCAATTGGAATTGGAGAAAGGAGAAACAAAAGATAAGCTACAGAAGCCATTTGGTGCCCTAATGAAATTCTATTTGAAAAAGCGCTCTGACTATTGATCGATAATAAAGATTGTTTTTATTGAGCAGCGACAGGCTCGGGTTGGACGGCGTCTTGGGCGGGTTGTTCTTGGACGGGAGCATCTTGTTCTTCTGCAACAGCAGCCTTTTTCTTCTTTCTGGGTTCGCGTTTCTTGGGTTCAACGCCATTCTCGTAATTCAGATAAGCTTGGCACAAGGCTTTGCAGAGAACGGGCAAGTTGTTCTTGGTGGCAGCAAGATCGATCAAAGTAGCACCACAGAGGTCGCTCATCTTCTTTCCAAAAAGTTGTTCCCCAGGATTGGGGATAACTTCAACATGAACCAAACTCTCCACAGCATTCTGGCAAACACTTCGATAAGAGGCAAATTCGTCGGTCAATCTTTTTTTGGTGATCTTCTTTTGAGGTTTGGCAACCTTGGGCTTTTCGGACTCTTCAACTGGCTTGGCTTTTTTATTGGAGGCAGTCATTTTTTTGTTTGATTTCTGATGAATTATAGGCAGATGGAAAACCTTTACAACTCAACGAGACTTTTTGAATTTTGTGAATGAAAATTGCTCTAAAAAAAAGGGACAACAAAGGTAAGCGCAAATGTGTTTATTTGCGAGCGGAGGCAAGAATGGCTCTCCAGAAAAGAACCAGTGTGGCCATCGATAAAAATACGACCAAAACGACAATCAGCACGCGAGTCCATTTGATGATGAAATCGTCTTCAAAGACATTTGGTTTTTCTTCCGGCTCTTCGCTGGATGCGGTCTCGGATTCGGTCTTTAATAAAGGTGTTGTGGCTGAAATTTGTCGTTGAAGAGAAGCAAGTGTATCGCTGAGAGCGTCAAACCGAAATTGAGTCGTCTGGTTTTGCTCCTCTAACACATCAAAAAGTTCAGAGGCAACATTGTACTCGGGAACTGCAACTTGTGCAGGCGTTTGCACCTGAGCGGGTTGATTTTTACCGAAATAATTAGAATAGACTTTTTCGATTCTTGCCATTTTTTATTCGATCTGATTAATAGGTAGAGAATTATTAAAAATTGTGATGGACCTGTTCCATTATGTCCGAGTTTTAGAAGAATCAAAGACTTCTTTGTTTCAATCTCTTCAAAGCCACGAAGCCTTTCCGTTGCTTCGCTCTTTTGAATTGTTTCTTCAGAATGAAATAATACGGTACGAATCAGAAATCAAGTCAGAAATTGAATCAAAATCCTCCATACCTGTGTCTCCTCTCACGTCAGATGAGAAAACTCAATTTTTGAATGCCCTTGAAACCGATACCCAGTCATGGTCGGCAAAAGTCAAAACGCTTGTCGATACAAGTCCATCCACGGCAAGTAGTTCTGGTTCTAGCAGTTCTGCTCCACCCTCAATTAGTGCTCCTCCCGAAACTCTTTCAAGTTCTCCTTCTGGTTCATCAGCTCCTTCTGATCCTTCGGGTGGTCCCCCTCCTTCTGATGCTCCTCCTTCCTCCTGATCCTTCTGGTGATAATGAAAAAACAACTCAGACCCACTCCAATTAAAAAATAAATAAATTGAAATTCATTTATTGTGTATCAGAAATATTCTGTTCATTGTGTTTTTTTGCAGAGACAAGGGCCAGTTCAGAAGAAAAGATGATGTATTCGTCTTCGGACTGATAAAGATGAAATTTGACCGATTTCTTGCCAAATGATACAATTGCGAGTGGTTCTTTCATCATGGGATCAAATCGTTTGAATCCAGTTCCACCTGTCATTGCATGTAACACTGTAACCAAAGATTCGAGAGATGACTTTTCTTTTTCCGTTTCTTCGGCTGATGATTTTCTGCTGGAAGAGGTTCTTGTGCTGCTCGATTTTTTTGTTTGTTCTTCCTCTTCTTCCTCTTCGGAAGAGTCTTCGGTCGATAGTTCTTCTTCTTCAAGATCCGAGTCATAGTTGGGGGAGGCAGAGGGTGCTTTTGCAAAACAGAAAAACTCGATGAGATAATAAAAGGTTAAAAATGCAATGGGTAGAAAAGAGAGATCTTCTTCCTTCCAGACTGGAAGGTCGCTCAATTTCATCCCCCAATAGACAGTCACTAAAAATAATGGAATCACACCAGTCATCTTGGATTCTATGCTACTATAGCAAAACAAGAGAAAATAAGAGGGATAGTAACGCAAGTGGGATGTGATATGAAAAGAAAGAATTTATTGGGCAGCAGTGGCATCATCAGAGGCTTCCTCTTCGACTTGCTCTTCCTCGTTGCTCTTGGAGCGTTTTTCAGCAGGTTCTTCGGCGTGCTCTGCTTCTTCAGCGTGCTCT
>CAZKFT010000015.1:31225-35490 GCA_964552205.1 uncultured Gammaproteobacteria bacterium | reverse complement strand
GCGTGCTCTGCTTCTTCAGCGTGCTCTTCACCTTCCTCGTGGCTGTGGGAGATTTCTTCGTGAGTGCGTTTGTTGTACAGATTGATGGTGATCAACTCTTCGAGTTTTTTGATGTTGCCATTTTCATCCAAATTGCGGGCTTGTTTGATCTTGAAGAGATCGTAATCCTTGATAGCAACTTCGTCACCTTCGGCAACCTTTTGCTTTAGTTGGTTGAGGATTTCGACGGCTTGATTGTAGGTCTCTTGAGCACTGCGTTCGGTGCCCTTCTTCAAGGGGTCGGTGATTTCAGAGTCTCCAAATTTGGTGGCACGAGAGAAAAAGGAAGCAGCACGAGTGAACAAACGATCAGCCTTTTCGCCCAAGGAGAGGCTAGCTTCTTTCATCTTTTTTTCTTGCTCGCGGATCTTGCGAACTTCTTGCTTGAGTCTGGATTGAATGTTGGTGCGGAGCTTGCAAGTTTGTTGCTTCCAATCAACATCCACCATTTCTTGTTCAGCCCATTCCAACAATTGTTCAATGTTGGGGCGAGTGTCAACAGTGTTCTTTTCTTCAAATTCCTTCTTGACCTTTTTCACGGTTTCTCGTTCAATAGCAGCAGCGGTCTTGCGATCCATTTCCAAAACAAACTCATTCGTGGCTTTATACAATTTGCCTTCGGTAGTATAAAATAAGAGCATCTTGTGATCAGCAAGCTTCTTCGAGGGTTCTTTGGGTCTTTTCACTCCGCCGCCAAACATCTTGATTTTTTTTTGTTTCAACTGAATAAGAAGGAAAACAACAATTGTTTTGATTCTAACGCAAACTCTTTTTGAAACTCAATTTTTGCGCAGTCATGAGCTGTCTTTTTGATTCGCTTGCAGAGGCGTTGGAGGCGATGCTTGGGAAAAAAAAGGTTGACGTGCGGAACATCATTGTGAATTACATGCGATTAAATCAAGAGGAAATTATTGCAGACGACTCTCTTCGTTCTTGGCTTGAATTGTATACTGTCGTCGAATCTCACAAGGATATTGACGCTTATCTTGACAAAATGTCTCACAAATCAACCTGGGGTGGTGAACCTGAAATTGCGGTTTTTTGTCGCATTTTTAATCTTTGTGTTATTGTGAAAGACCTCAGATCAAAGACAAAATATGTGTATAATGAAAAAGAAAACAATCTTATTATCTATTTAAACTACACAGGTTCCCATTATACCTACCACAAGTTCGAAGAGCGTCTCTAGAGAGAAATTGGAGGGGTCAACTTGTGGGTCACTGGTGGTTTTGTGTTTTCTGACAAGTGGTCAATAAAAGCATTCAAAAAAAGATACTTTTAAAGATAATACACGGGAGGCGATCCTTTTGGTCGCGTTTTCGTTTAAGAGGATTTGTTGTTTGCAATTTCCACGCATTGATAATTTCAGTCCACGAACGAGAATCGAGAAATGTGCCCACTAATTCAACCTTTCCATCAAACCATGCAACAAACTGTCGAGCTTCGCTCATTGATTCAAAACAAGGACCATGAAACTCTTCGGTAATTTTAGAATAAATTCTGAATTTCTTTTTGTAATCTCGGATTTCAGTGCTCATTATAATTTTTTCTTGTTTTCTCATTCGATCAAGGACCCTGCTGTATCATTTTAAACACAAAAATATTTATTACAATCCTTATGATGATTTTTCACCATTCTTGAGAAATTTGATGAGAATCAAAATCAGTAAAATCATACTAATGATGGACGCTATAATAATAGGCAATCTACGAATAAGAAGGGAGTAGGTCAGCCACAGTGTTTGAGCACCCAAAGAAATACCTGCAAAAATCGCATATGAATAATCTTTATCCATATATAACAAGGTTGTAACAACCGCCAACGAACTAATCGATAGCCCAGATGCCATGTACCCCACGACATCGTATTTTCCATTTGGATAGTTTTTCTTCTCCATTTTCTCTGCACACCTTAAAGTACAATTTTATTTACAGCTTTTAACAAGATGCGACCTCTTTCCAACAAATTCGGTTCGTCATTGAAAACACGAAATACTTCTGGTGGGACCAAACTGAGGGAAGGCACCAGTCGATGTTTGTATTGCTGTAACCACAAAACAGAGGTCGTAGGCCCAAGCTCACAGTCATATTGCGGTGTCTGAGGAAAACAACTCCACAGCCACAATATCTGATGTTTTGGCAAAAAGAAGGAATGCTGGTAACGCTCTAGGTTTTGTTGGTGAATTTGATTCATAAACATAGACATCAGCGTCTCCAAATGTGGCAACAACAATACATAACTCGATTTCAACGAAGCAAACCACAGCGATAATCGGACCGACCATGTAACTCGTTTTTGTTCTTTTACAAGCACCTCAATTTCTTCCAAAGTGCTATTTTGTGAAATCCATTGGACCACCATGATTAAATATGAGCATGGTACTTCTTCCATACTCAATAAAAGAACAAGGAAACGAATAATTTCATCGTAATTGGGTTGGTCAATACTTTGAACAAGGGGAAATTGAGATTGGTGCATCAACATTGAAATCACTTGATAATAGTGCTCAATAAACCACAGTTGTCTTTCCTTTGTAATTTGTTGGTGATAGCAAAGATTCGAATTGATTTTTTGGTAGATTGGATCACTTGTGTTCTCCAACAGTCCTGTTGTCTTTTGTATTTGTTCTCGTTGAACATGAGAGCGGAATTCGTGAACAAGGGTTTTCCTTATTTCGTTAGCAACAGAACTGTGGTGTAGACTGTGGTAGAAATAACACGTGGAGATCAAAAATCGTAATATATCTTGATTTGAATCAAATTCAGTTGGGTTCATCTTCATGGGTATCAGTTTCAATTTCGCATCAAACGGCTGACCACATATGCCTTCGACATGCGAATACTCATAATCAATCAGTCGCAGTAAAAATCCTCCTGAAAAAACAACCATAGGAGGGAGCTGATCAAAATCAAACAGAATCACTGTGTTGGGATTTTCGAAGGGTTCTACAACAATATTGGTCGGATGCAAATCATAATGAGTAAACCCCAAATACGTTTGAGCAACCAAAAGAGAGCACAAGACTTGATATAGGCCCGAAAACAGCAGCTTCAAGTTTTTGTGTTTTCGAATCATCTGTGAAAAGGTCGTGTCTGCTTTCTCATGAAACTCTATTAACATTCCAGTCACTTTTCGCGTCTTCCAGAGAGGAGTTGTGTTGTTTGTCCTGAAATAATCAACCACTCGCTCTTCTTTATCAACCACCATTGTCAAAGACACAAGTTGAGTCTTTCTCGCGACAGGAAGTAGACCACCCAAATTGTCATAGAGTGACTGAGTGACTCGATGTTCCCAATGAATATTCCACGAAGGTCGAACGTTCACTTTCAAGATAAAAGTCCCTCCATTCCAGGAAACAACATCAATAATGGATTCATCTTCTTTGCGGGATCCCTTAATTCTCCGCTTCACCTCCCACTTTTCATGATCAAAGTCAATCTCCATTCCTATTATTTGTTCTGAAATCTAAAAAAGAAAATGCGCTAAGAAATAGTAACAAGATTCAAAATCAAAACAAAATGGTGATTCATATAGTCAATGCTATTTTGCATTTGTTGTTTTGGGCATATTGGTCGTTCGGACAACCTACCGATGACCTATTGCCATGGTATATCTTCACCTCGTATGGGCTCTCCACTTTTCTTTTCGGCTGGCTTGTGCGATCGGGTCTTGCGGCTCGCTATCTCGCTATTTTTTATATCTCCAAACATCTTGTGATGACCATGAACCCTGAACCCGATAAAGAAATCAATACTGGTGCTCTCCAGCACTTTTCGGGTCCAATGGAGAGTGTGGGCGTCACCTTTATTGCCACCTCACTCTTTTTCCTCAACAATTTCACAGATCTGTGCTGCAGCGTACTCTCCTATTATGACGAAAAACAAACGTGTGAAAAGATGCTTTTGGACCTGGAAGAAAACCTGAGTGATCAACCCTTTTTTGTTCCAACCAACCGAGAACGAGCAATGTCTCATGTCAACTCGAAAAAATATACTCTGTTGAATTTCTTGGAGAAATCAATGAACTCTGTATTTGGACAGATCTTTCAAGACAAGCCAAAGTACCAGACACAAGCGTTGATCTTTTTTCGAGTGATGAAACAACAACTTCTTTCTGGAAACGAATGCATCGATGTTACACCGCTGCTTGAAGTTGAAAAGTTCTTTGCTCAGATGCCAAAACTCACACAACAAGAACAGAGACTTTTATTACAGACGACACAGCT
>CAZKFT010000015.1:9928-31125 GCA_964552205.1 uncultured Gammaproteobacteria bacterium | reverse complement strand
AGATGCCAAAACTCACACAACAAGAACAGAGACTTTTATTACAGACGACACAGCTAGAAATGCTAAAACAGGAGCTATCTCCAGCAGAATTTCGGAATGCTCTGGAAACGCATAAAGATCAATTGCTCCCAGCAACAATCACTTTTGAGGCAAACCCACTCATCAACGAAAAATATCGGAAATCATTAACATATTAATTGTATTGACCAGAACACTGAATATAATCATTAAAATGCCGCCGAAATAGGTTGGTTGCTTGACAATGGTCGGGGTCGAGGAGACTGTGTTGTATGAATCGGTCTTCGGGATTCATTTGGAGAAGCGAGTTGACAAAATCACGTGAAGGTTGACTCGTGAGAGATTCAGAGGGCCAGGTATAGCGACCAGATACAATTGCGGACAGAATATCTTCACCCGAGTTGCCAAAAAAGGGGAAATAAGACTCGAACAAACAGTAGGACAAGACTCCTAATGACCACAAATCAGCATACATGGGCAAATACGATTTTTGAAGGAGCAACTCGGGGGATGCATAACATAAACTTCCTGCACAGCGTCGAGAGGTTTCCTGTTTCGAGAGGTGGGTTGCCAATCCCCAATCAATGAGCTTTAAACGTCCTTCTTGCGTGATGAGAATATTTTCTGGTTTGATATCCATGTGATAGACATCTCGGCTGTGAGCGTATTCTATGACAGATACTAATTCGGAAATCAAGTGATGGACCACTCCTTCTTGAAGAGTCATTTCATTTTTGGGATCTTGGTGATATGAAATGACATAAAACAAATCCACTGCTTCACAATGCTCGAAAAGGATTCCCAGCATTCGAGTCGGATCATATTTGTTGATAAAACCATAACATTTGAGAAGATTTGGATGATCTTTCAATTGTTCATAGATCATGTGTTCATGATAGATGTGGATACTGTGATGGAGGGGATTGTGAGATTTGAAACTATACACTTGTTCTGTTTCTTGATCTTTCACCACAAGAATGGAGGCAAACGTCCCTTCTGCAATTTTCTTGATGGGAATGAGATTCTTTTTTTCTAATTGTTCGATTTCTGAGGCCATGGGTTGAAACATAAAGCTATTGAAAGTAACAAAGGAATAAATGAGTGCTTGCATCTCGGCTCTAGCCTGTCGTGGGCCCGAATAAAATCGGGGCGCACAAATTCACGTGAGCGGCAACTCGAAGAGGTTCCAGGCTACGTCCACATTGAACAGATAGGTTGGAGGAGCAAACTTGAAAAAGTAATCAAACAGCAGATCTTGAAGCTGTCTCATCTCCTTTTTAAATACTGCCTTCTTGTTTAAAAAGTTTTGCGAGATACTGTCAATAATATGAAGGGTTTCAACATGAAAAAAATCAGAAAACTTGCACACTGTGAGCACAAATTTAATAAACTCTTCAATCGTCACATTCCCCGACACAATTAAACAGTGATCCTCCAGAATCATTCTTTGAACAACGAGCGAGATCCACTGACTCGATTGAAAAGGGTGGTGTGTGCGTATTTTGTGTTCGCCCCACCGTTTGCTGAGCACTTGTTGCACCTCGAAATGGATAAATGGATATGTTCGAGGAACTCGACTCTGTACTAATAAGATCTGCTGCTTATCTGTGTTTTTCTTTTCCATCTCTATTCAACCTAAAAATGGAAAATATCATACTATAATAGTAGAAGCAATGGTTAACGCTGCAGCTCTCAACGACTTTTTCGGAAGCCTGGGTTGGATTCTGGGTAGTGCTCTCTTTCTCGTGCACATTTACAAACAAAATCATAAGCATTTATTGTTGATTAGTGCCATTTCCTTTCTAGTAGGTTCTATCTTTTTCTTGATTTCTGCCCTTTTGCGATTATGAGACGACTGGTTCTGACAAGGCCCAAGCATAGTTCCTTCTAAGTTCTTCTTTTTCTTCTTTTGAAAAGTCGTCCGGTAAATTTAATACTTTACAAATTTCTTCTGGTGACTTTCCTCGTATTTTTTTGGCGGCAATATATCTTGCAATACGATCAATCATGAATTTGTAGTCGAGATAGACACTTGCCGCAAACACTTTCTTCAAGGGTTCTATTTCGATAGGGTCGAAAAAGGAACAGTCTTGTTCAGTTGGGTTTGAGATTTGTCGTATACGTGCGTCGTCCACCACTTCGTGAGGGACATCCTTATATTCTTCCAGAAACTTTAGAATGATGAGAAGGGACTCGTTATCAACGTCCAAGAGGGGGAAAGCTTCTGACAAGTTCTGAATGTCATCCAGTGCCAGAGCAATCGTGTTTAACTTTCGCACATGTTCTTTTGAAATGGTATGCTCGACACCATCGCTGGTGACCACAGAAATAGAGGCAGGGGAGGGAGTGCTGTTTGATTCCATGAGAAATAAGTTTGTTTGAGCAACTGTTTTTCTTCCGATAATTTTTTGCGCGATGAAACTCTACGACCCAATCATGACCGGGCCGGTCCTTGGTCGGTCCAGGTTGTCATTAAATTTCACTTGCATCTTTTTTCATCTCTCCTCCCAACACAATGTCTTCTCCTACCTTTTTCGAACTCTATGGAATGCTTTGTGACCTCTTGAATGTGAAATCTGGTGTCTTTCGAGCTCATCTTGCTGATCGCTTAATCTCTGTGATAAATCCTAATCAACTTCGTGACGAAATCTTTAAAAAAGTCAAAAAAACTCTTCAAACCGACGATAAATTGGTCTTGAAGAATGTCGACCGATATATGACCGAAATGGCTGAAAACGAGCGGTGGTTTCAAATGCACAAGGAAATCATTGAAATGCTCCAATATATGAGAAAAAGCAACTGGAGCTCTCATGTTGTATCATCCTCTCCTTTCTATCAACTGTATGGAATGTTTCTCGACCTTTTGAATGTGAAATCTGGTGTCTTTCGAAAAGATCTTGCTGATCGTTTGGTCTCTGAAATGACCTATTATCAACTACGTGACGAAATCCTCAAGAAAGTCAAAAAAGCAATTGAGACTGATGACGAAATGGTCTTGAAAAACGTCAATCAATACTTGAACGAAATGATCAATAAGGAATGGTCTGGAATGTGCCAGGAAATCGTCGAAAAGCTCGAATATACAATGAGCTGGTCCTTTACACGTACTTTTTAATAAAGACATCCCTCTGATTATGATTTGTGATGTTTATTTTGTTCTTTCATTGCTTTTTCGAGTGCAGGTTGTATAAAGGGTAAGAATCGAGGTTTCGACCAATAGAGGTGGTCCCAGTTCTCCGGATAGGCACTGATGGATTGTTCTAAATACGTCTCGTCAATCGTCATCTGATGCATCGGCAAACGCGGTTTGAAGCTACGAGGAATTTGCTTGATACGAGAGAGAATCATCGCGTGGGCTTGAGCCAGATGTTCAGCGTCTTCTACGGCCATGTGCGTGTACCGAGTGTGAGGGCGACTGCGGATATTCAAGTATTGAAAGGCACTCTCGCTGCAGGAGAATTTATTCTTTTTGTTCTTTTCCCACTCTTGAACTTGCTCGTGGGAAATATGAGCTACACCTTGGTGAAACGAGTTGGTATCCACAATTCGCTGGAAGGAACCCAAGATGGAGCAGAGGGGAAGATAGTCATACATGGACAAGTAATAATTAATCCAACTGCAGTCAATATCAACTCGGTTGCTTGCAAGCACCATACCACCGTAATCTTCTGTCATTTTTTTACAGTCATGAAGAAACTCGACAAAATCATCAATGGCCTTCTTGGGATCGGTTGCCTTTCCAGAGATGATGATTTCTCGCACGTTTTTCAATTGTTTTTGGTTGTTCCAAAACTCGTCCACCGTTCGAGGGTCCCATCCGCGATCAGGAGGAATATTCATGAGTACGTCAAAGTGACGAATCGTCTTCATCGTGGAGATATGGAGCAAAACAGCCCCGATAGAAACGAGAGCATGTTTTGTCACCATAGGCCCTGTAAGTTCACAATCGAAAACTAACAAATACGACATTCAAAGTCCATTCGAAAAAAAAGAAAAGCGTCTGTATCATTTCACAAAGGGAATTCCTTGCCAAGAATGACCTCAACTTTGAAAAAATAAAACGTCTTGTAATACACTTTATTGACAGGTCGTAATGTCTTTGATCAGACACGATAACATCACAAGTTTTTAGTCAGTATTTCCAACGTTTCCATGAGTCGGCCAAATCGAATTTCCAACATATCGAGCCGCTGTGTAGTTTGCAAGCTCTCATAACCAATAACTCTTTGGGTTTCAAGAAGTTGAACATTTTCTTCGCGATGATCATCAGGATTTTGAACTCGAGCACTCATGAACAATTTTTCTCTAGCGAGGTTGTTTAGGCAAGCACGTGTGATGTAGATATGAGCATGCCCGTGGCAGCCAGTTGCCAACTTGTCAGGCTCGTTTTGAGTTTCCCAAACACCAAAGTTAAGAGCAATTCCTTGAATAGGGAAGGGGTCGTTTTTGGCATATTCCTCTTTCAAGCGTGAGCAGACATAGATAACATATTTCCAAAACTCAACACTTGCTGTTAAATCGGAATTAGTGAGGTGTCCTTTTTTAGGATGAGGCACAATCATAACTTCA
The DNA here is from genome assembly GCA_964552205.1 of uncultured Gammaproteobacteria bacterium. GTDB lineage: Bacteria > Pseudomonadota > Gammaproteobacteria > Natronospirales > JAIVGZ01 > JAIVGZ01. The sequence continues at coordinate 26,538 of CAZKFT010000015.1, read as the reverse complement.
CGAATGTTTTCAGTCCTGAAGAATCAGAAAGATAGAAGTGATATGTACCTGGCGGTGACCAACCATTGCCCCGCGTAAGGGGTAGAGTTTGAGAATTGTGTCAACAAGAGTTCTTCGCGTGCAAACCAATTACAACGTTCTTTAATTCCATTTTTACGCAGAAGTTGTTCTTCGCAAAATGTACTGGCATGCTTGCCATAATTACACGAGGTCTTTTTTTCTTTTCCGAGACAAGTTGCTGGATATAAACAATATCGTTGGTTTTCGGGAACTGTTGTGTTGGGTGGATCAGGTAGATCAATTTCACTCAAAGCTTCGCGTTCAGTTTGAATCCAATTGCGAGCGATCTTGATGAAGGTTGAATCGTTCTTCTTTCGATGAAAATAATCAAACCAAATAACAGGATGAAGTCGAATTGACATTGACCAAATGGAAGAATCCTCGTTTGGATTGAGTTCTAAACGAAATGCCTTCGTTAACCCTAGTGTTTCAACCTTGTCAAGCAAATGTTTTCCAGCAAGTGCCAGATCTTCAGGCAATCTTGAAGAATCGAGAGAACCAAAACCAAAGGTTTCTTTTAAAGACAACTGTGGTGAGGAAGAGAACAACGTATCGTCAATAGTGTATTCGTTATTAAACATTTCACTGGGTGGTGAAGATTTTATAGATATTTCAGGTTGTTTCTTAGCTTTCTTAGAATTTTTTTTGTATGCCTTTTGTTTCTCAAACCATGGTTCTTGCGCACTAACTTGTATAAGTAGAAGAAACTTGAAGAAAACCTCTCGTCAACATCTTGCTCCATGATCAAACTTGCAAATGGCAACAAGATATGGGATTGAATTCCAAACAAAACTATAGGCTACTCGAGTAGGGTTTCTGCCAATAGGGTCGGCTGGTGTTCGCAGTTGTCACATTATCAATAAAAAGGGTCCGATTGTGGGATTCTATCAGACCCGATCGTGACCTGATCATGACCCTTTCATCCCCCGATCGTGACCTGATCATAACCCTTTTGTTCCCCGATCGTGACCCGATCATGACCTTTTGCTGTCCCGATCGTGACCCGATCATGACTGGGTCGAGATCACGCGGGCGAGAAAACCCAATCATTTCACTTTTCCTGATTTTTTTAAATTTGTGCGGATGGAGCTTTCTTTGACCAACCCTTATCAATATGTTATGAATCATCGAGATTTCTGGAAAAATGTGTTCCAAATGCTCTCCTATCATCACTGTGCTTCCACCATTGCAAGTCTCGCTCACACTTGTCGATTCTTTTGGAATATTGCAGCCGAACTCGGACTTGTCGCCTCTGTCTATTCTGTGTATGAACCGATTCGTTTGGACCTCTCTCTTCAACTCAGCCATCGTGTTTTGTTGATGCAACCTCCTTCAGATAATCCTGATTCCTTTGGTAATCAATGGCAACAATATCCCTTTGTCAAAACCTTGGAGTTAAAGTTTTGCATCTATAGTTCTCGCAATGCAACACACAATATGATGATTGGGGCTGAACGGCTTCAAAAATTAGCCCATGCCTTTCCAAATGTCAAATATCTCGCTTTGGATTTGGGCACAGAGGACCCAGCAATCCTTGACGAAACTGCAAGAGCGGATGCCCTCTATCGAGTGAAAGACGTACTTCTCGTGTTTGGCGTTTTAAACTATTTCCCAACCCTCGAAAAAATCAGCATTCACGCCTTTCCTCAAGATAGTTTGTATATAGAGTTTGCCGGTTTTCTCCTTGGCTTTGCTCAGAGCTTTCCGACTCTTGACATTGCCATTGAATCCTTTCCGACCTTGGTTCCCGAAAAAAGAGAAACCGATTCTCCGCTCTATCAATATTTTGAACTGGTTGAATCCTCGGATGATCTTGAAGTCAATTGGACTGAAGTGATGCCTATTTTACATTCCTATTTTCAAGGATCGCGTTCCAACGTTCACCCACTCAAGGCGTTGCTTTCTTACATGCATCTTGATAGTGAGCTTGAAGATGTTCTTGATGATCTTCGTCCTTCCATTCCTAACTTTGGCGATGGCTCAATTCTTGCTTTATACCTCTCTGTGTGCCGAGACACATTTCACGAAGACTTGTTGCCGAAAATGTTACAAGACTACCAGGAGAATATTTCTTTTCGTTACGAAGGAATGAACTCGATCGACTGGGCCTTTCATTTGACCTTTAAGATACACGCGTCTGTCTTTTCAAACTCGACCACAAGCCCTACTCAACCCGTACAGATGATTATGAAACAATTTTTGATTGAACGCATCAAATTGCTCCTCAAGTCACTCACTGACCCGAATCTCCCTGCTCAATGCAAGGTTGGTCTTGCCATCTCTCAAGCGACTCCTTTTAATGTTATTGTTGTTCAAGCTCGCAATTATCTCGTCAGATATATAACCAAAGATCAAATGCAAGAATTTGCACGCTTCATTCTCTGGATCTGTTTGTATGCCCACAAACAATTTGGATTTTCGCCCACTCAAGTCCATCCCGAGACCCAACTCTCTGCTATCGACTTGGCGAAGAAGCATATCTGTAGTCATTACTCGCTTCATCTCCCACACCTCCAAGGTCGTGAGACTAGCCTCCAAAAACTCTTGTTGGAGCGAATCTTTCCCGCTTGTGGTTATCACATTTGAATAAACATTTGTATTGCAGACAGAGGTTTACATAATTTAGTAATTACCACCATCATCATTAACAACGATGACAGTAGATCCATTTCCACCAGTAGGGCGAATCATAGCACCAGGTTGTTGACAAAGACCATCATCATAAACAACGATGACAGTAGATCCATTTCCACCAGTAGGACGAACAGTAAAGATGGGTTGTTGAATCATTATGCTTGAAGGTTGAGAGGTTTTGGTTGGCTTCTCCAATGGATTTTTGAGAAATGGTCGAGCCGCTCGATCGGGAGACGCGATTGTGGGATTTTATCCACCCCTTTCAAATAATTCGACACGAGTTCAAAATGAAATTGTATTCAAAACGAATAAACAGGACGACGAGAAAACAGAATTTCACCCGAAGGAACGTGACACATTTTGATCTGGTACCAAGCCGAAAAGATGAGGAATTGAGAGTCTGGAGAAAAGACGTAAGAGGTGATTTTGTTTTTGCAGCAAAAAACGGCGACGATGGTAGCGGTTTTCATCTCCCAGAGATAAAGCCAATTGTCTTCAACTCCACCGATGGCGGCAAGGTATTCGCTGTTGGGCGAAAAGCTTGCTTTGTGAGGTGAAATTGGCAGATCAGGTAAAATGTGTTCCGATTTGTTGACAAGATCGACCATAACAATGAAGGATTCGTCGTTGCTATAAGCAAGATAACGCCCATTGGGAGAGATGGCAAACATGTCTCCCACTTTTACATTTTTGCTATAAACGACTTGATCGCTGTGAAATAGATCCCGAACCACAATTTTTGGCTCTATATCAGAGGTTCTTCCATATTCAGCTTTCAAATAAGGTGCTTGTGTTGAGATTCGTTCTTTCAAAAGATATACAAAGTGAGAGAGGGCGTAGCGACCAGAAAGTTGGTTCACATCCCCAACCAAAGGAAGACATTCGGTAATGGAAGTGAAGAAATATCCGCTGATATTAGCCAAATAAATCGCATCATCGGCAAAGATCTTATCTTTCTTTTCTTCTATGTGTGAATCCAAATCGCAAGCACCAAGATAGTTTGGATTTTTGTTCCCATAATAGAAGAACGAGTCGTTCGGGCAAAAGAAAAACAAAGACTTGTTCTCCTCATTTACAGGTTTTTGGAAAATAAAAGAGAGAACGTGCTTTTTTCGTTTGTGGACAACATCCCACAATACAATATATTCTCCTTGTGCCCCAGACGCAAGTATGCGGCCATTCTTTGAAAAAGCGAGGATGTTGATGGATCGAAAATGTTTGTATAACGTCGCAAGACAAAGTCCATCCGATGTCCTCCATAACACAATCACCCCATCATCATCTCCTGAAGCAGCAAGTTTCCCATCTGGAGAAATGGCGACACAAGTAATCATACTACGATGTCCAGAGGTACAGTTTTGGCGACTTTCATTCATTTTGCTCTTCAATGCATCATACGATATTCGGGATGCCATGGTGAGCTGAGAAAGATCAGCGATCCTCAACCATTGGCTTAGCTCTAAAAAATTCATTGAATTAATTTATTGAGAAAAAGTATCGGCCAGGGAGAATCGAACAGCGCTTTCCAAAATGGTAGATATACATGTCACGATCGATGTCTTCCTCGTCATGGCCGAGATCACGATAGTTCAGGACGTATTTGGGGAGGACGCAAATGCAATACTGCTTATTTTCACAATTATGATCAAGGATTTCGTAACGAATTAAAAAGTTTTCTTTGATTTGCACAATGAACTGCAGAATGAATTCATGGTTTACATCGGAAATTCTCTTTTTCCATATCTCAAATCCTGCATCTCCCATCCTACAAAATAATTGCGCAACTATGTATATTCAATTTATATAAACCCATAGTTGGGACACTCTGTGATGGACCGAATCAGTTTCTCGTTGAACTGTGTTTGAACATTGCGATCCAAATCCGAGTGAAGAGAGACCACCAATTCGTTTGGGGCCACAAATAAATACAAGAGTGAGTTGCAAACAGAGGCAGTAGGCAAGCGATCTTTGGTATTGTTGTCAACCACCAAATTCACCAGCACAGAATTCATCGAGTAGATATGGTCAATTCCCGTGACAAAAAGAAAAAACTTGGAGATTAATTCGGGTTGGTGATAGTGTTGTTGAATCCAACGGCTGAGTCGGGAATAGGTACAAGCGTTTCCTGGGAAGCAAGTACATCCAAACACCTCTTCTTCTTCAGTCATTCGAATCAGGCCTTTGAAGCAGTGTCTGTGTTTGCGGAGTTCTGATTCCGTTTCTGGAGTGATGTCGGTCATATTAATATCAAAAATATCAACAAGATCCATAAGGGAAGGCAGCACTTGGTGGCCATATTGTAAATACAAATCCAAATCAATCGGCCTACGGTCGAGACTTGATACCGTAAATCCTTTGTGGAGCATCTGTAAGCAAACGTATTCCCATTGTCCAATGGTTTTCTTGTGGACCGTTTCAGTGACAAATCGTTGCACTCCCATCATATCCCGAATTTCTGTCCCATCGTCGAGTGACAAACAGAGTACACTAATGTCAGGTGTGTGATATAGCAAAAACATTTGTTCAGCAAGTCTTGGATCAACAGCGTAAAGGTCGTGAAGGTCAAGAGCGACATGGTCCGGACCATGAATCATTGCCTTGAAAAAGAAAAGGGGAAACCCAACTGAGAAGGAATAGTAGTGCATATAAGCAATGTTGAAGAGAACGCCCAAACTATACCAGTGTGTAGGTGAAGATTTGATGAGATGAATGTGTTCTTTTTGATGAGGCATAAGAAGAGAAGGATGGTGAAAGAGGCCGAGTTTGAGGATTGCATTTTTAAACATTGTGAGAGCTTCTTGGGTGAGACCGTTTCCTTGGCCCTCTTCGTGAAACTGTCCGATGGAAAAAACAACACGCAGGTCGTGAGAAGTTCGGTTGCGATATGTTTCTAATTCTTTGTGACGTTGAATGGATCGGCACATCAGATCAACAAACTGGGCGTTTATTTTTGGGTCTGAATTTTCGATTTTGTATGTGATATCAATATTGACTTTGGCAAAAGGAAGTTCAACCGAAGATCGACGTTCTTCCACTTGACCAAGGGTCTGGAACTCGGTTGATTGCCAAACTTGGAACAAATGCTTGGAGAAACACTTTCGACTCAGCCAGTTAGCATACCATTGGTTACAGATGGGAACAGTCGCAATGTTGTGATAAGCAGCGTACAAAAAGTGCAAAAAAGTCATATCAAAGGGAGAACCCAAGAGCAAAAGATCAGGAGTGTAGCGAATGCGAGTGACCCAATGTTGTAAATTTGACCCTTGTAATTTTCGTTGTGGTTCAGTTGAGACGGAAGAGTAGTAAGCAAGAATCAACATAAGCATCTCGAATCGGCATTGTAATTTTGCTTGATGTTGTCGCATCGAGGCAAATTCCATAATTGCTTTTTGAACATACGGCAAGATGGAGAACATTTCGTGTTTGGTTTCATTCTTCCAGTCCTTGTCGATGGATTTTGTAGTGGTTGGAGCATAGAGAAATCCAATCAATTCTTTGTCGTCGTTTAATACATGAAAGTCCCAAGTGAGAGAGGAGAAGAGAGATAGCTTGAATTTCTTTTTTTCGAGATCATAGGCCGATCTCAAAAATAGAAATCCTGGAAAAAACGTCAAGTCCATATCGCACACGGTTTTTTCAAGGCAAGTCGTGTATTTTTCAAAAGCTTCAGGTATGCCTTCATACCACAACACGTTCGATTCGGAAGGGTTGGATTTGGGTTGTACTTCGAGATGGTAGGGGCGAGCAAAGTAATCATCTTGAAACGGTTTGTCAAAGAGAACGCTAAAAGTGACCATGTCGCTATCTTCAAACAGATAGACGACAACGCCGAGGGGAGAATTGATCAAGATATCTTTTCCTTCTTCGGTGGAAACGATTTTTTCCCATTTCTGCAAAAGTCGGCGAAAGTTGTCATAATTGTTTCTCAAGACAATGGTTTGATCAGGAAGCCAGGGCTCAATGATACTGCGAGTGCCCACAAAAAAGGGGAGTGAAAACTCGTCAATTTTGTTTTGAATGTCGTTGACCAATTGAACCATATCGGACAATGTTCGGGGCAGATGGTTGAAGAACAAACTTGAAGTCACAGTGACTGATTCGGAACGAATAAAGATGGATGTAAAAAACAAGTAGATCTTCTGAAACAGGCCTGCTTGATTGATTGCCTTGATGAGTGAGTTCTCTTTGCAACAGAGATTATGATTCAAGTCGATCTTGAGCACATTACTGAGGAAAATCTTGCACGTCCATACGAGAAGCGTGTTGGATGAGATTGTGCCAGCATAAGGTACTGGTTCAAAAGGATAGTTGAATACGATCTGGGTACTTTTTTCATATTGGTCTACACGACCAGAAGCGATAATTCGTTTTCCAAGATGGTTTGGTTGCTGCAAAATTAAACTCTCAATATCTCGGTTCATATATAAAAAATAGGCATTGTTCTGCTGCAGAAAATTTGCCAGAGCAACAAAAACATCGAGATAAAAGACAAGATGGTCTGAAGTCTCTGGAAATTGAGCCTTGGAAAGAGTTTTCAGATAGTCTTTCAGCAACATTGTTTCCGATCTGACTTTTTTTGGAGGTGACGGATCCCAGTCAGACGACTTTCTTTTCATTTTCCTGATTTTATCACAACTCATGAAAAATCCCACATCGACAGAACTTTAAACTATAATTTTTAGTTGTGTAATTTATTTTTTTTTTGTTGAGTATAAATATTCTCAACATGCTGGACCCTATTGATAAAGTAGTAGAGTATGTACAATTACGCGAAAAGTGCAATCAAGCACAATCCCTTGTGATTCACACGGACAGTCCTTTAGAGCCGATCAAGCCACCTCCCCTCCGTCAGCCAACGGTGTTTCCCAAGGACCATGGACCTATTACCTCCTTTGTGCCTCATGTGCCACAAAACATTTTAAAAGAGCACGAGCGTGTGGACTTTTATGACCAAGGGGGTGTGTTGGTTGGAACGTATGAAGACGGTGTTTTGTATCACGGTGAATACATTGGTGATGACGAGCCCATTCCATTGTCCTTTGATTGGAGAAAAGAAACTCTGAACGGCCAACCCTATATTCGTCTAGAAGTCATCGACCAAGGCGACTGTGGCTCTTGTTACGCAGTTTGTGGAACAAATATGTTGGATGATCGAATTTCCATTGCCACCAAAGGAAAGATTCGAGTTGTGACTTCCATTCAAGATATGATCAACTGTGGTAAAGATTTTGTTAAGGAAATCTTGCGAAACGGAAATTTCACACCTGAAATCAAGCGTCTCTTCACAGAAAAAATCGTGGAGGATGCCGATGTGTATGCACTTGAAGGTTGCAATGGCGGTCTGCTAATTTCAACGTGTGCTTATATGGTGATTGCTGGTTTGCCACTTCAAAAAGATGTGCCCTATCTCTACAACCCAAATGACCCGAATCCGCCCAACAAAGCAAATTCCAAAGCGTCCAGTTATTGTACGTTTCGAGACAAGTTTCCAAAGTATTTTGCCGCTCGATCTGGTCAGTTGACACACGCTGAAGAATCAGGCTTTCCTCCCTACACCGTGGTGTATCCTCCTGATATCCTCGAGTTTAACAACAAGAATATGATGGCGTCCTTGGTGAATTTTGGTCCCTTTATTACAGGTATCAACATCTATACTGATTTCCTCTATTATCCGTATTTGGATGACTCTTCGCCAAAAGTGAACCCAACCAAACCCTATATCTATCGCAAAAGAAACAGCAATTTTGTTGTGAACAACAAAAGTATTAAAAATGTGTATGAAGGTGCACATGCGGTTTTGGTCGTTGGTTATGGAGAAACGGTTGATCAAACTGGAAATCTCATCAAATATTGGATCGCTAAAAATTCCTGGGGCACCAATTGGGGATATGGTGGCTACCTTTTCATTGAACGTGGCACCAATCAGGCTAACTTTGAGTTTGACGCCGCTCATGTGTTTCCCGACCTGAACAAACTTGGCGTCATGAGCACTTTGTTTACTTCAAGCACCGGAAATCCAACCACAGATACATTGCTCATCGTGTTTATCTGTTCGACGATCGTATTTTTCATACTTTTTGCAATTTTTTCGACACTCTATGCCTTGAAAAAAAAGAGATATTCATCTTAAATAGAACAGTTTGCGTTATTTTTTCCTTTGTTTGTAGGGTCTGATGACAGAAGTAGAAAAACAAACCGAGATTACCAATTATTATCGTCTGTTAAAAGACGCGATTGCTAATCCTCGTGGTGAGCGACGAGAGTTGCACGAATCAGCCGAGCGGCTTATCACAATGATGGCCGCACAACCCAGTCTTTCTCCTTATTTGGATACAACACAATTGTTATTCAAATGGAGACGAGGGTTTGCTCTCCTCAAAGAAAAGAGAGCGTCGGCCGAAACTTTAGAGTGGTGGAAAAAACAGTGCAACCGAGAGAAAACAGAATTTATTATCCAGGACTATACCAAAAAGTTTGCCCAATTTTTCAAGTCTAGCGATGAAGCATTTATGAAACCCTTTTCTCTGGCAGTTCAACATTTGAACGCTTTGCAAATCGTTCATGAAGAAACGGATCCAAGTCGAAAACAGAGTTTATTTTCTCTCGTGCAAGATACGTTCAAAAGTGTTCAAGAAACGGACGACATGTCGGTGGAAAATCAACTGTTTGAGATTGACCGCTCTATTCAACAACGACTTGCGTCTGTATTTGCCAGAGCCAAAAATTATATTTCTTAATGGCTATGTAGTCAAATAAACATGCTTGCAATTAAAAAATTGAATTTGAAATCGTCTGAATATCTTTTACAACATGCTGAAGAACTTCGAGATGTTGTTTCAAACCTCTGGAACAAGGAAGGCAAAGAGGATCCGGACGTCCTTGATTGGTTACAAGAAGAATTGGAAGCGATTAAAAATATTCGATCACGTGCAGATTATGATGAGTTTGTTTATCGCAATCTCGTCCAGATTAATCAACGGTTGGACGATTATATTAGAATTGAGAAAATTGGTGAAGGCTTGTGATCAATAAAAGAATTAAGCATTAAGAAAGTAGTGTGGAATGGAGGAGAATATTCGTTTATTGAAAGAAAAGCTGACGCGACTCCAAGAATTACAGACGCAAGAAAAAGAGATTAGTGAAGCATGCAAGCAGAACCTTGAATTGTTGACGCAAAAGAAAAAAGAAGTGGAACAGTTTATTGAGGAAAAAGATGTGGACCAGCTCGAAGTATCCGAAATGAAACTCAAGTGTTGCGTCCTCGAGAGCCATCAAAATCGGAAACCGACGCTTGAAGACGCATATAGGGCGATTGAAGAGAACTTGGGCCCTCAAGCGTTAGCCAAAGTCAAGGAAGAAGTCAAACAACTCCGAGAAGAGCGAAAACAACGAGGCAAACAAACACAATCTCTTTGGGTCCGAAAAGTAGGGGAAGCGCGAAAGAAAAGAAAAGATGCTGGCACCAAGAAGAAGAAAGATCCAAGCAAGTCTCCCACAAAGCAGATTCGCTTTGTTCCGCGGGAATGAATAAATTTCTATTTCTGACCCGACTTGTGAAGCAGTTGTGTGTGCACTTGCTTCGGCATCACCCCTCCGAGTTTTTTCCCTGCCTCGAAAAAATGATCAACACGGAAATATCCTACATTTCTTCTTTCTTGTCATCGACTGAATTTTGGCAAGAGTTATTTCTTTGGACGCGTGTAACCATCAGTCGTGATCACCAACATCTCAAAGAATCTCCAACGAGGTCTGTATCCGCCCCAGTGATGGAAGAATCACTTTATCGTTGTCTCAACCGGACAAGTTTACCTTCTCGAATTGGAGTGACTCACGTCGAATGGCAACCAATCCAATTAAATAGTTTTTTGCATATTTGGCGAGATATCTACGGCCAACTGATCACTGTCGTCAAACACCGCTCGTCCTTGTATCGGCTTTCCTTTGTTTTGTATGATAAACCAACGATGGTGGATGAATTTGCTTCCAATGGACAACTCTGTTTTCATGCCAGCGACTCCACCGAGTGTTTTCTGGACATAAAAGAAAGACAACTTTATTATAAAGACAATCCGTTTTGCTCTTCTGGCAAAATGTTTCATGTTTCTAAAATTGACCAAATTACTTCCTTGACATCACGTTCTATCTCAACCGCAATTGAAAACTATACCATTGTTGCCAGTCCTGATGAACTGGCCATTTATTACCATTGCGAAAGAAAAGTCACCTATGCACTAACAACTCAAGCAACGCTCAAAAATATTCGTGTTAGCATTTATCAGCAATTCTTGTTGGTTCTTATCGAGTATCCCGACTTTACAGATGTTTGGACATTAAATGCTCACTCGTGGAGAGTGAGATATCAACAACGTCTGAATAGCACCCAGGTTTCGTTTTATGATACGTGGATGTGTTTTGTGCCTGTTGGTTTTTCATGTGTACAAACTGTCAGTCTTTTTGGAGAAGTAGGACCAAGTTTCCCTACTTTGACAAACAATTTTTTGTATTTATACGACAGCAAGCATTGTTGGGCTGTGTGTCAAGAATGCATTGCCTATTGGACGGGCCATGAATGGATGTTGTCTAGTTTTGGTCGCGTCGATTTTTTGGTTCATCCGGACACAATCAAAATTGTTGCACCGTCCTACCTAATTATTTATACGCTTACAACTTCCCTCATCACAGTGCGGATTCAGAATCATTGTATTTATAAGAGAATCTATCAAGTGTCTCCTCATCCGGTGGCAAAACGTACCAAGCCGTTTATTGTTGATCCTTGTGACCCAAAGCACGCTCTTGTACTGACCAGTGATTTTTCTGGTATAGAAGTCATGCTATGAATCAATTTTGTGTATATACATCAGTAGTAAGAATCGGTTTTTCATGGAGTTCAAATATCTGTGGGAAAATTATCTCAAGCGTCGAGCAAAAATCACGCTGATTGCTGTGATGATTGTGTTTCTCGTCATCGGGTTTATTGTTTTCTTGAGCAAAATCAACGAGTACCAAAAGTCGTTGGTGCCCTATGTCTGGAAGGGTCGCATGAAACTCTTAGTGCAGGACGCTACTCGCAAACTGAATGAAGCGAAAAAATATGCTACCCAAGGGAATGAACATCTTGCATCACAACACATCATCGAGAGTAATGCAACCTTTGATGTTGTCAAACGTTTGGCCGGATCGGCTCTCCCGAAACTAACCAATGTGGACACTGTTCAGCTTGAGATTGACATTAATGAGATGTATCAATCCATCACCAAAACCATGCCCCTCAAACGAGCAAACGGCCCTTCGGATGGGGTTGCTGTCAACGCCCGTGGCGTACCCTATCTTGTGCCAACAAAATAAAAGGATCGAATTTATTATACTTTTTTTGGAACCTTTTTCTTACGAAAGACAAAATAAGCAACGACGGCTAAGCCCAATACAATCACAATGATGAGAATATAGATGAAAATGGGTATTTTGACAGCATTTTGGTTGGTTAGGGAGCATTTTTGATCGAATTGAACATTATTCACATCCACGTTTTTCACATTGTCGCCAAGTTGAACGATTTGTTGGCAATTTAAAAATTGGGTTTTGCAGGGTTTGTTGGCTAACATGTTGGAGGTTTGATACGCATTGGGGTTGCTTGTACATCTGATGTCTGTACATTCGGGTTGGGGCAAGGTAGAGTTGATGCAGTTACAAGCTTGGCTGTTTCTTGTTTTTGGGTCTTTGCAATATTTATCCATAAACAAGTTACATACAGTTGCCCCTGGTTTATATTCGCCACAAACAAGAAAAACTCCAAGGCAACATTTGATGACACCATCCAATGTAGGATTACAGATATTGTTGATAATGGTAACCATCTCGTCTGACATCCATACTTGCCGACTTGCAGCAGATGAGCCAGGATTTTGGTGTTTATTCCGTAAATCGATTGCTTGAAGACAAGTAATTTCGTCATTCTTGATACCTTTACTTTCCTTGTCTGTAAGATTAAGTGCAGCAATGCCATCCACAATAGCAGTACGATTTTTGTTGTATTTTTCTTCATCAGGGGCAGCATCCGCTCCATTGTAACACAATTCGTCATTTCCTGGATTATTATTACACACTCGACAGAGAATGTTTCTTGCTAGAATTTCAAGAGATTTATGTGATGTGCTATTTCTGGTTCCGTCAATCCAAGCACAAGGAACCCCAGCAGTACAACCGGAATAATCACATGAATAAATGGCATCCGTTTTGTTAGACGATTTTACTCGTTCCTTTTTAACCTCTTTCGGTCCAAGTCCAAATCGTTGATTCCATTGAACACGGAGTCGATAATCTCCCAGTGAGACGGACATTTTCAAAAAAAAAATAATTCCTTTCTCTATTAGTGAATCTGCACAATTCGTACCATGTCATCCCGAAAGAAAAAGAAAAAGCAAGCCGAAACCATCAACGACAAATTCAAAACCATCCGGCACACTCGCGAAAAACTCAAGCAGTTTGAACAGCAAAAGTCAGCCGTCACTCAAGAAGAAGAAACACTCAAGGCAGAAATTGCATCGCTCATGCAACAGTGCAGCCAGGAGCGAATTGTCTCTGGGAATCTAGGATTTGTCCCTCGCGTACAACACCACTATCAACGCATCACGGTCAAAGATGTCCTCTCGATCGTGAAAAAACTCTATGGTGAAGAAAAAACAGTACAGGTGTGTGCCACCCTCACTGAGTTGCACCAACGACGCTATGGACGAAAAAGGGATCTTGCATTTAAATCTATTTCTGCACAATAAACGAGCTTTTCACCTCTAATTGTTGATATTCGTGAATTTGGTACGTGTTGGGTGTCAACATGGGCATGATGTGAATGTACAGTCCGCTGCTACCGAGCACAAAAATTCCATCATCATTCCCGTGGATGGACTCGATAGCAATGATACTGGGAGAACGACCTAGTATGATAACCGAGTCTGCAGTGAACTCTATCGAAACATAGGAGGCTGATGCTGGACTCAGATCGTGTTTTTTCATCAGTTTCCCACCAAGACGCAATGTCAACCACAAAGAAGGAAAATTTGACATGTTTTTTTTCACGTTTGTTCTTGTTTACTTGATGAGAAAATTCTTCTTTTATATTAGTTAGAATTTTCACCAATCTCTATATTTAAAATGGTCAGAACAAAGCAAACTAACAAGAAAGGAGAAGCATCAAAATCTCCTCGCAAAACGTCAGATGCTCAAAAGGCTCCAAGAGACGGTGGTGTTAAAAAGCCACACAAATTTAAGCCCGGCACGGTCGCGTTGCGAGAAATTAGAAAATTTCAAAAGAGCACTGATTTGCTCATCAAAAAGCTGCCGTTCCAACGTTTGGTTCGCAAATTAGTTGAGGATGAAGAAAGAAGTCAAGCGGCTGATGCAAAGGAATCTCCAGTTGCTTTTAAAGTGCAATCAAGTGCACTTGCAGCTTTGCAAGAGGCCAGCGAAGCCTACCTTGTCCACGTCTTGGAAGACTCGAATCTTGCTGCTATTCATGCCAAACGAGTCACCATCATGCCCAGGGATATTCAACTCGCAAACCGCATCAAAACTGGAGACAAAAGTAGAATTATGGAAAGCTCTGCCAAGACGAGATCAGCCCCCAAAACAGTGGCTAATCGACCCAGCGAACAACAGGCTTCCGAAAAACTTACTAAAAACATCAACATGGCAGCAAAGCCCAAAAAGGGAAAGAAATAAACACAAGATTCTGTTGCGCTTCTAATAAAAGTATCTCTTACATTAATGATATATGTTGTCTTGAATGGAAGAGGTGAATATTGAGATCGAATACCACTATGTGCAAGACACATTTCTCAACCAATTGCTCAGCAATTTTAAATGTAGCATTTGCCAAGAAGTGCTCAACACTCCTATTATTACCACCAGCTGCTCTCATCACTTTTGTAAAGCATGTCTCGACTCTTACCAAAAGAGCGTGCCCGCCAACAAAAAATCTTTTTGTCCCAACTGTAGATCGCCTTTCACACCCCTCCCTCTTTCCCCAATCGAACCCATCCTCGACACTCTTTTAGTACGTTGCCTCTCCAAAGAATGTCCATGGACTGGGAACCGCAGTTCTCTCAAGTCTCATCTTCGCAACAGTTGTCCCATCTATTTCTTATGTGCTTGCTCCAGCCTCCTGAAAAAGGAATACCAACCCATGCACGTCGAACTATGCCCCGAGGCCGACCTTCGTTGTGCCTGTGGTCAGTTTGTGAAACGAAAATTCTACACCAACCATCTTACCGACATCTGTGTGCGTGAAATTCTCCCATGTCCTTGCCAACCCTATGGGTGTGAGTGGACAGGACGAAAACAACAATCAACCGAACTTGAACAACATATGCAGCAATGTCTGTTTCGTCATGCTCACCGACAGATTGTCGAACTAAAACAACAAGTGGAACAACGAACGGATATTACTTCTTCCCCTCTTGCTACCTACCTGCAATCAGAAATGGTGACGATTATGGGTCTTGATTTGCGACGGAAATACCCAAACAATTTTGCACAGCGAGTACAAAGTATTTTACGAACGCCCGAAGACCTTTCGACGACCGGGTTTCAGAATGTGTTTGATTTTCAAGATGGAGTAAAAATGGAAAAGTATCAGACGGACCGATCCACAGACTCGACGTTTCCTGAACAAGACAGTTCGATTCGTTTGGATATGCATCCGCAATTGGGTATTCTAGCAATTTCGATGGCTCGTCGTTCTCATCGCTTCTTTATTGTTCCTGTGCAAAACAAGTTTGTTCAAGCCCTGTTGGCCAAGAAAAATAGCCAACTGAATCTCACCTTTCATTTCCAAAACATCAACTCGCTCAAGATGGTGACGCCGGTTTTCTTTGCTTCTCGCAAGTGGACGCACTATACATGCCCCGATGGTGTGACGCGACCGATTGATTTTTATGTGGAACTGACCAACTGTTTGATCACCCAGTTCACGTTTCGGTGTTCGTCTGGCCGCAGTCGCCGGAAATCCTCCACGAAAAAGAAAAAGAATGAAGAAGGGAAGGATGAAGAAGAGGAGGAACCCGAACTCAAAAAGAAGCGGATCGAGGTGGAGACCGACCACGAAGAGGAAAACAAACCCGAAGTCAAAAACTTTTTCACTCTCAACTCGTTGATGGAGTTTTTCGACTCGTTCTTTTCGACATGGAACAACATGGTTGCGTGAAATAAACAGATTTATTTGAACAAGTCATCAATGGAAGTGATTTTGAACAGTTTTCCCAAGTCTTCTTTAAGTTTTGTATCCATAGTATCCTCGGGCTCCATGATTTTATTGTGCTTTTTGTAGTATTTCTCAACTTGCTCCTCATCACCAAAAGATTCAGCGGAATAAAACATGTCTCGGTAGGCTTTTTCAAATTCCTTTTGTTTGCTAGAGACTGGGGTGGAGACAGTGGGAGCAGATCCGGTGGTTTCTTTCATCCGCAATGACATCTCTAATTTTGCACGTATCTTGATCAATTCTTCGATTGTTTTGGATTCTTTGATCAATTTTTCGTCTTCGGCAGATAATATAAATTTATCCAGGATGGATGATCTAAAATTTTCTCTTTCCAATTCTTGTTCATCGATCTTTTTTTGCAGTTCCGCAACTTCAAGTTCGAGTTCTTCTTTTCGTTGCCTGAACATGGCTTTGTCTCCAGTTCCTTTTTTAGCTAATTTTTTTTGTAGCTCTTTAATTTCATTCTGAGCCTTGTTGATTTCTGCTTGTAAAGCTTCTTCCTTTGCTTTTATATTATCTTCTTCCTTTTTCTTGCGTGCTTTTTTTTCATCTTTTCTTCTTTGTCTTTCTTCTTCTGATTCACCAGGCTCAGGGTTTCCTTCTTTCTTTCTTCTTTGTCTTTCTTCTTCTCGTTTTTTCTCTTCTTCTTCAAGCTTTCTCT
>CAZKFT010000015.1:3938-9828 GCA_964552205.1 uncultured Gammaproteobacteria bacterium | reverse complement strand
TTTCTTCTTTGTCTTTCTTCTTCTCGTTTTTTCTCTTCTTCTTCAAGCTTTCTCTTTTCTTCTTCTTCTCGTTTTTTCTTTTCATCATCGGTTTCTGTTTTGGGACCAGTGGTTGACCATAAAGCTTTGTATTTTTCATTGTCACTAAACTTAGTTTCCAATGCTTGTACCAGTTCCTCTTCGGTTATTTGCAATTCTCTACCTTTAGAAGCCTTGATAATTTGCTTGATGTACAATGTCGTTTTTTCCGCGTCTCCTAATTTTCCTTCATCCGCGTCGATTTGATCTTCAAAGCCTTCCTTTGTTGTGATCTTTGAAATATTATCCTTTATATGAGCTTGAATTATTAGTTCAGCATCTACTGGGGATTTTTCTTTTAATTCCTCCATAGTGAGTAGGATAGAAAATATATCTTATGATTACAAGAGCGAAAAAAAACGGTTGTTCTAACAAGTAGAAATGGAGAAAATTTTCGAAAAGTATTTGAAATCTCTTCCCGCTTTTTCCGCCGATTTTGAAGCGGCAGCGGGGTCACACAAATGTCTCTATGACGTGCTTACGACACTTGGGCCCTATGTCAATGATCTGTCTTCCGACAAATCTCCCATCCCCTTTCAAAATGGGTTTTCCATCTTTTTGTACCTTGTTTCTGTCTACGTAAAAAATGGCATCAAGTCTACGAAATTAAACGCAACTGATCTACGAAAAGAAATTGCATCAGTTGTCGGTCAGGTTAAAAAGGATTATGACGCATATCTAAAAAACCGCAAAGAAGAGGAAAAGAAGAAAGAAACGACAAGCAAAAAAATCTTGCTGCCAACAGAACAAGATAAACTTGATAAAAGTGAAGAGATTAACCCAACTGAACTCGCGAAGAAAATTGAAGATGAAACAAGAGTTCTCGAACTTTTGTACGATCACCCTGCCGCCAAGGATGCTTTGGAACAAGGCACGTATATGAATTTCCTCCTCAAAGAGTATTTGTTTACCAAGTTCTTTTCAACAGGAGAAAGTGCAGAGAGCAAATATGTCCGCTACCGATTGACATTCTTGGGGTTGGGCATCTATTTTGATTGTCCTCAAAAGGACGGAGACGTCAATCTTTTGGATCCGTTTTTCATCATCCCAAGCTTTTACACGGAACCGGCGAAACGACGCATGCGATACAAGTATCAAGACATTGAAAAAATCTCCCAAAACAAAGATTATGACGTCAATATCCGTGCGTTCAACCATACCATCTCCAGTCTTGGCGAAGTCAAATCTCAAGCCAAGACCTTTCGCCAAAAGCTCCGCAACATGGTTTCTTCCTCCTTCCGCATTGAAACCGCGAATATCAACCTCTTCAACATGTTGAAGGTGATCGAGAAAAACGACTCGGCCTTTTACAATCGCGATAGTGCCGATTTGGATGTGCTCTACATCAAGTTCAGTCAAAAGAGTCCTCTTAGCGACAAGGTTCCTGAATATCTCTGTCTCTTGGCGTTTGATGTGTTCTCTGATGTGCTCTATAGTGCTATTCAACAGCGTTACGGAAAAGTAAAGCGTGGATCCCGTTTCAAACTCAAGCAACAAAGCGGCAAGGTCTTTTACGTTGAGCGAGCACTTACGGGAACCGAAGTCAGCGAAAACCGAATTCCTGTACTTCTCTTGTCCGAAGTCAAGGCAACCGAGCCTCCTATCAAGTTCTTGGATTTCGGCGATGAACAGTCCGAAAAGGATCTGATGGTGTCGGGGGCTGATGAACTCATGAAGTATGGCATTGAATGGGACACCCTCAACGAGAACTCTTTATACAACTTGCAAAAGGAATGTATGATGTACGACAAGAGCAAATGTGAAAAACTGCTCAAAAAGCACCAAAAACTCAAGGATGAAGAATTTTATATTCAAGCAGATAGAAAAGGTGACGACGACAGACCTGTTGATGAGTATGGCCAACAAGTGAAAAAGTTGAAAAAGTATCGTGTCTTGATGAAAGATCCTCGCGACCCCGAGGGTACCAGCAAGCTAAACCAAGGCTTGTACAAGTACGTTTCTGCGACGAGAAACAATTTCCGTACGGAAGACGTGTCCTATGACAACCTTGTCGAATGGGCCAGCAAACTCGGACTCTCGTACATCAATTCGCAGATGACAAAAGAGGCTTTGGCAACGGCTATCCGTGACAAGCTTTATGAGATGCAACAACTTGAAAAAAAGCAACAGAAGGATCAGGAGGACATGAATGAGTTTCTTTAAATAAAATTGTTGCATACTATTACTAATTACTGCCAATACATATTAAATATTGACAATAACGAACATCTCGTTATGCTTCCTACTTTTGACTTATTTTGTGAGGTATGGCGTGATGGTCTTGAGTATGATGTTACGACCACCATTGACGTCGCGGTCGAGTTTGATGCTGCACCGGTCGCACACATACACTTCTTGTCCTTTTAAATCATATTTGATAAAACCGCAATTGCCACACGGTTTGCTGGTGTATGCTTCCGATACAATTTTGACATGGCAGTTCTTCTCAATATTCTTTTCGAGGTAGTGCTCAAATCGAACGCGAAACCGATAAAAGGAAAGATCCATCATCGATTGACGGACTTCAGGTGTAAGAGGCCCGTACTTTTTTTCTTTCTTCTTGATCATCTCTTTGACTTTGAAATCGGGCAGTAAGATCAGCGTGTTTGATATCGACGTGAGCTGTTTGCAGAAAGCATAGTGTTGGTGCGTCATCCAGTTCTTTTTCTTCAGATAGAGTTTTCTCTTTTTGATTTCTAGGGTTTCGATCTGTTTCTTGTTCTCTGGAGTTGCATCTTTCCATTTGGGAAGTTGAGACAGTTGAGACTGGAGTTGAGAGATCTTCTTGTTGATCGCAAGGGGATATTGTCGGGCTTCGTCGCCATTCTTTCCCCATGAGCCATCCGCTCGATACCAGGTTTGAAACGTGCGGACGCCCGGATCAATCGCCATCAGTTCTTGAACAGGTTCTCTCTCTTCTTCGTTTGGAACGTTGATCTTGTAAGGAATGTTCAGCCAGTGTCTTCTGGTAAATCAGCATTCAAGACTTTGAGTTTTTGGGCGATTTCTTTCTCCTTGAGTTTCGCGATTTTTTCGGGACTCAGTTTAGTCATTTTGTTGGCTTTTGGTTTTCCTTCGCTTGTTGCTTTTCGTTTGTTTCCCATTTTTGTTTTTCCTTTCTTTTTGGTTTCTTTTGGCATCAACTTGCCGATCAAGGATACGACCAATTCGTCATTGGGAGACGAATCTGAAGATTTCGTAGGCAAGACAGGAGAGTCGGGCAAGGTGGGCAAGGGAAATTTGGCATAGATGTCCTTCAATTCGTTCTTCCAGAAAGGAGTGAAGGTTGTAGCGTTGGAAGTCGACGTCACTGGTGACGTTTCTGACTCCATGCTCTTTACCAAAAACAAAAATCGATCTGATGTTGTTTGATTTTCGAAATGAGAATAATGTGAGAATTTGAAAAATGAAAAAAGATACCATCTTGAATTTCAAAGTGCGCGCCAGGGTCCTTGTTGAAAATAGCACAAATTTTTCAGAGAAAATGGGAGAAATAAAGAGAGATTGTGATTTTTATTGGTAGATATTTGCTGTACTCGTGATGGATTTTTCTTTTTTTCAATGATTAGTATCAGTAGAATTCCAATTTATTAATCGACAATGAGTGATGAACGAAAAAGTAAGATCCGGAATGTGAAGAACCGCTCAAGCTCCAAGGGAACTTTGACAAAGGAAAAAAAGCCAAAGGCAAAGAAAGAGAAAGCTTCCTGGAGCCAGGAAGAGTTACAAGAAAGAGTTGAGGTGCTCACCGAGATCATTGAAAAGAACAAAATGAAAGAAGAGGAAGAAGCCCGCCAACCTTCAATCATTGAGCAGTTCAATTTTGTGGCTCAGATTTCCGAGCAAGAGGAAGCAAATGAAGCCGATTATCCTCGTCAAGCAGGTGCTTCTCGCCATTACTATTTGCTTCCCAAGATGCGTTACTTGCCCAATCCTTTGGCTCGTTTCACGTCTCAATCTCAACGCTCAAGAGAAAAATTGCAAGTCAAGATGGTCCGCATCTTTTCCAGAGAGTGGCGTGACGTGATTGACATTATGCGAATTGTTGATTTTTGCACCAAGCGTGATATTGAAGAGTTTTTGAATCGTTCCATTGAGATTCTCGAATGGCGTCCCAAGTGGCGAATCTCTGATACCGCCGAACTCGAAAAGGTCTCCTACTGGTTTCCTGATCCCGTTCTTGCTGAAGAAGAAGTGAAAAAAGGATACGAGTTGCTCTTTGCCCACGTGCAAGAATCAATCCGCGCAAACAATAAGGAAGGTTTGGTTCCTGTCAACGTGAAAGAGATTGATCGAAAAAAGACCAACGTGGCAATCCCACCCGTTGTTGACTTTACCTATGAGATTAAAACTTCAGATGGAGTAAAACAACGCAGATTCACCAACATCCTGCGTCATTGGACCAACTTTACTCGCGATTACCAGGATGAAACCAAGCCAACGACCAACCCTGGTTCTGGTTTTATTGAAGTCGTCCCCGCAAATATGTATCAATGGGTGCCACAAGAATATATTTTGGACTTGGCAGAAGATTACAACATCATCCCTTACCGTTTTGTTGACGAAGATATCTGGCAAAAGTATTACACTGGTTTGCAAGTTGCCGAAAATCATTACCAAGAAAACAGCGAAAAGGATCCATCTGCAATCTGGGGAGAGGATGAAAACGAACTCCCTATGCATGTTTTACATGTTCCTGCTTCCAATCTGCCCTGGTCGAAAAAGGCTGACAAAAAGAAGTGGCGTGTAGTTACGGTTGTTCGAACCCAAGGAAGCTCATCCAAGTTCGAGGACAAGAAAATTTACTCGGATGAACAACCTGCAATGTGGTATATCCAGCGTCATAGCATCAAGAAGAAAGTAGAGGTAAAGATTGAAGAATCCGATTATCTCAGCAAGTTGAATCTTCCTCTTCATATGGACGAAGAAGTGATGAAAAAAATTTCAGACCACACGACTGAAAACTTGTGGGCCTTGCGAATCCTTTTGAACGTTCCCCCTTCCTTGTTTATGTCCAACTCTTTTGACCGCATGGTCAAGCAAGGACACTTGGTTGTCAACTTTACCAGTGAAGAAAAACAAGAATCGGGCAAGCCCAAGTATCGCTTTGGTACTCGAGCACCGATCAAGTATCTCCGTGACTCGATTGTTTTCTGGTTTTCTCCTTCCAGCAACCACAATTCGGAAACTTGTATGGACGAATTCAGACGCAAAGTGATGGCATGGATTGACTTGTCGCTTAAAGAGTTGGATGATAAGTATAAAGAAGCTGGATTTGAATTGATCAAGCATATTTATCTGTTGGGATCAAAGAATCCAAAGGACACTGATTTCTGTCCGCACTACAGTATCCCCACAAAGAGGCAAAGCTTTAAGCTCAGCAAGTCCGCAAAAGGTCCTGAGCTCGATCAGCAAGTGGACAATATCATCAGTCAGATCTTTGCGGAAAACTATCAATAAATCATTCGTTAACATTCATCATTTTCGAGGGATGTAAAATCAATAATCTTGATCTTCCGCTTGGTGTTTTGTGTCTTTTTTTTGAGTAAGGGGAATAGAGTTTTTGAAAATCAAAAAAAATTGGGCAGATGGATTTAGTTTCACCTTTTGGTGGTGGAGTGGTTCGATTGCCACCCAAAGCATTTCAACTCAAGGAAAAGCCCGCCAGTCGCTCAGCCACAAAACAAAGCCAGAAAAAAGTAAGCCCGCCTGCAAAGACCGGGCTCCCTCCCACCAAATCCAAGAAAAAACAACAAGAAGAAGAAGAAGAGGAAGAAGAGGACGAGGAAGAAGAGGTTGATTTGGAAGACGA
>CAZKFT010000015.1:0-3838 GCA_964552205.1 uncultured Gammaproteobacteria bacterium | reverse complement strand
AGACGAAGAAGAGGACGAGGAGGAAGAAGACGAGGAGGAAGAGGAGGAGGAGGAAGAAGAGGATGTAGAAGAAGAACCCAATTCACCTGTGCAACGACGATCAAGATCGTCGTCATCTCGACAATCGAGTTCCAAGTCCAACAAGAGTCCTATGATGTCAACTCCTACTCAGCAACCCCCTACAAGAAAAGAAAGCACCGGAAAGAAGAAATCCTCTGAAAAAGTTGCAGCACAGAGTCCTCCCGGGTTCGTAGACCTCACTTTGTTGAATATTGCCAACCCACAACGCCTCAAGAAGACGTCGACGATGCCCACAGAGTCTTTTATCGTGAAAGATAGCACGCAACCGATTGCACCTTCTCCGTCAAAGCGATCGTTTGAAAGTTTGTCTCTCCATGACGATTTGCCTGGACGACGAGGACAGTTCAATCTCTATAAATCCAGCCAAGAATCTCAAAAATCCTCCTCCAAAACCCCATCCCCCAACAAAACGAGCAAACGCCAATCTAGCAAGTCCAAAAAAAGCAAACCCAAAGAAGAAGAGGAAGATGAAGAGGAAGATGAAGAAGAAGAGGAGGAAGAAGATGAAGAGGAGGAAGAAGAACAAGTACGGAAAAAGAGCAAAAAATCAAAAGACAAGAGTTCATCAAAGGGTCGTTCACCCTCTCCTCCGCCCAAGGATGAAGCAGAAGCACGTCGTCGTAAAGTGGAACAGGCTTCACGACAACTCAAGGAGGAACTTGGAGAAGAAGATTACAAGAAGAAATTGGAAGAACGGGAATTGTTGGAAAAGAGAAATATTCTGTGGCAGCTCTTCTTATCCCAAAAACAAGGATATCCTGTGAGCAAGGCATACACAGAAAAGGACTCTCTGTTTGAGATGCGATTCGAGTTGGAAAAGAGCCGAGAAGAAGGGTATATTACAGAAAAAGTGGACAATTGGTGGACCAACTTTACCAACTTTCACACGATGGGAGAAATGACCTTTGATGCTCTCAACCCCACGGGTTTTTCTGTTCAGGATATCACCAAATATCACGACCAGTTCAAGCCTCAATATGAGCGAATGCTTCGACGCCACTACAAGAAGCAGATCCAGTTGGAAAATAGCAGCAACCCCATGAAAGATTTGTGGTGGTTTTATTTTGGCCAGACAATGATGTTTATGTTCCCCAAGATTCTTCGAGTCATCCGAAAAGACGGACCCGAAACACCTGCGGTGAGTGATGGGGGTGCTTACAAGCCGTGGGAGCAACAGCCATCATCCTCTCGTGTTGTTGACGAAACGCTTAAAAGTGAGATTGAGACACTTCGCTCTGATGTGAGTTCCTTGACGACGTTGGTTGCTCAACAGCAACAAATGTTTGAGCAACAAACTGCCATGATGAATAAACTCCTGTCTTCCATGCAACAAACACAAACACCACAACAAAGCAAAGTACAGGTACAACCAGAGGAACCCGTACCTGTCTCAAAACCCGTAACAATGGAAAATTTCGGGCCTGAGAAACCCAAGTTCCCGTCTTTCCGGGCAAAAGATGCCAACCCTCCCAAACCGACAAAACAACACGAAATACCGACCGGGAAGGACGTTGAAAGGCAAATGCAAAATATGATCGACAGCATTCCCGATGTTGTTGCGGAGAAACAATCTTATACAAAGGAAGAAATTAAAAGCCGTAAGATGCAGCTGCCCGATAATGCTCCCATGCTCAATGATACCCTCCAAAATTTCCTGGTGAATGCGATTGAGAAAATGCCAGCCCCCAGCAAGCGGGAAGGCGTGCCTGAACAGTTTTCCAAACAAACGCTTCCTGATGGCGAACCTCCTGAAGAACTGATTTTGCACTGGGCTAAATTATCCGAGAAAGAATTTGATCGCCTCAACTTGACGGACGATATTGTGGCTCGTGTGGAGAAGAAACGCGATGAACTCGAAGAACTCAAATCAAACGAAACCTCAACTTCATCGGGAGCGACGGCTTCCTCAAAACGTAAAAAGACTCTTATATTATAAAATCGTTTATTGATCTTCGTAAAGATCTTCTTCTTCTTCTTTTCCGTGGTTCACCTCGGCCTTGGGAGTGTTTGTTTGAGGGGGTTTGAAGATGGACGAAACTTTCATTGTAAAGAGAGATTGGTCAGATTTGGTTGGGTTTTGCATATCGAGGAAAATTTCCTCTTCCAGTAGATGAAAAGCGTCTTCTTCGTGGGGCAAAAGGTGCATGTGCGTAATCTTGATGTAGCCATAATTGTAGTGCTCTTGGCGGATGTTTGTTGTAGGTTTTGGGGCGTGTGGGTCCTTCTTGGCCAACCGTTCCGCAGCCGCCTCTCGCACGCACTCTTGGCAGGTGCAAACTTGGGTGAGTCGAATCAAAAAAATAAGAGGGAGTTTCTGAGAGCTGGTGGGAGCATAGATTTCCAATTCCTCACTCAACGATTTGAGGTTGCACAGAGGCATCAACTGATCCAAGACAAAAAGGCGACAGAAGCGATCTTCTTTGGTCGTGGCTTCAGGACCGGTCGTTTCGTTTGGAACAATTTGGTACATGAGCGAATCAGAACTCTCTCTGCCTTCAAGGGAGGTGTGCGATGAGATGCTGATAACACGAAAGTTGGTAGCAAAGATGGCAAGATTGTTTTGCTTGTTCAGGTGACCAATTGTGTCAACAAAGGACTGCATGGGTATCTTCATGCTGTTTTGATATTTCTCAATAGGAAAATCTTTCACCGGTCTCACATAGTCGGGCAGCACACAGTCAATGTTCACTTGTCGCTTGCCAAAATTCTTCTTGGATCGATTTTCGGTGATGGTAAAGGACATGACTTGTTCCCCTTCCTTCTTCTCTTTCTTGGAGAAAATGCCGATGCTAAGAGAGTCGTATCGATCTGCCGAAACGAGACTGTTTAAAAAGTTGGCCAATGGCATATTTGCTTCGACTTCTTTTTTCACATCCCAGAAGAAAAAGGCATTCTTTCGCAATCCAAGCTCGTAGCGAAATGAGTTTTCTCGTGCAACGATCGCCATTTCTTTTTCTCGAGCCTGAATTTGGATATATTTTGTTTGCTTGGTCAAGGGCTGAACCAACTTGCGGATAGGAGACACATTTCGAGTGGAAAAAAGAGTCAGATCCCAAATAGAATCATCATAGGCTTCGTGTCTGAGCACAGGCAGGTTTTCAGAGTCTTGGAGGGAAGCAATCTCTCGCTGCTTTCGCTTGCGGTTTGTCTTTGGGCCTGATTCTTGCTTGCTCTCTTCTTCCTCCTCATCTTCAAAGACATAACGCTCTTGCTCATTGTGAATCATATTCTGGATAGAGATGGCGTCTCCGTTCTCGAAAAAATATTTTTGACCGCTGTTGTTCTTATCAGATGTATCCATTATGTTTGACCTCGAAAAAGTGATTGTTTCTGTTATCAAATGCGGCCAAAAAGCAAGTTTATTGCTCAACTCTGAGCACAAACAAAGTAGCGCTCATTGGAGGCACATTTTCTTTCCCGATCAGCTTTTTATTTCCTCCGTCCTGTTGTACAAGCCAAATTCTTCTATCATCGACATCACCACTCCATTTCGAAAAGCGTTTCGATCTCAACCCAATCAACACCATATCGATTTGACCAACACAGACTACCTTTTTCAGTATTTTGATTATTATCATTTTGATTATATCATCGAGATCCACTACGAATATGAAAAAACCGAGCATATCTATATCCAACATTTACGACCTAACGCACCTTTTTATTTTCCACCCTGGTTAGATGCACCCACCAATCCAAGCGGAATTTTCTTTGGTAGTGAGGTCTACAAAGAGGTCCACATCCGATCTCCCGTCGT
>CAZKFT010000014.1:4777-44352 GCA_964552205.1 uncultured Gammaproteobacteria bacterium | reverse complement strand
GGAGCGGCTCTTCCTGACCCACAGCAACCGGGTTGAAGAAACCGACGCGCTCGATATAGCGGCCATCCCGACGGTTACGGCTGTCGGTGACGACAATGTGATAAAACGGGCGCTTCTTAGAACCGCCGCGAGCCATGCGAATGGTGACCATGTTTGACTGATGCCTCGATTAATTCAGCTGACCAAAAACAACCGCGTATTTTACTGAATTTCCGACGAAAAGAAAGCCCAAAGCTACATTCTGGGCAGCTTGCCGCCCAGACCTCGGAGGAGCTTGGTCATACCTCCTCCCTTACCCAGGCGCTTCATCATGGTCCGGGCATCGGCAAACTGCTTGAGAAGGCGGTTCACCTCTGGGACCGTAGTCCCCGAACCCGCTGCAATCCTGCGTTTTCTCGAGGCTTTGATGAGTTCCGGGTGCCTGCGCTCGGTGGGCGTCATGGAGTCGATAATTCCTCCCAGACGACGCATGGACCGGTCTCCGTCCGCGGGCAATTTGGCGGTCTTACCCATCTGCGCCGGCAAATGCTCCATCAATGCCCCCATTCCACCCATTTTCTCCATCTGCCGCATCTGATCGCGAAAATCCTTCAGGGTAAATCCGGTGCCTGATTTGACCCGCTCGGCCAACCGGCGAGCTTCGTCCTGGTCCACGTCGGCCCGCTGTGCGGCCTCGACAAGCCCGACGATATCCCCCATCCCGAGCATGCGCCTGGCAACCCTTTCCGGGTCAAAGCGTTCCAACCCCCCTACCCGCTCCCCGGTACCGAGGAAAAGCAGCGGCGCTCCGGTGACAGCCCTGACCGACAACGCCGCACCCCCCCGGGCATCGCCATCGGCTTTGGTAAGCACCACACCCGTCAGCGGCAATCGCTGGTGGAACGCCTGCGCGGTGCGAGCCGCATCCTGACCGGTCATGGCATCCACTACAAACAGGGTTGCCGCGGGTTCCAGGCGTGCATGCAGGCCAGCAATCTCCTCCATCATCGCCTCATCCACCGACTGGCGACCGGCGGTGTCCACGATGAGCACTTCGATGGCGTGATTGCGAGCATCGACGAGCGCGGCTTCAGCCCGCGCCATGGCGGTGCTACCCGCAGCATTAACACTGAACGGCACGTCGATTTCCGCGGCGAGCTTTTCCAATTGCTGGATGGCTGCCGGGCGGTAAACATCGGTGCTCGACAGCATGACCCGTTTGCCCATGGTGTCGACAATCCACTTGGCGAGTTTGGCAGCCGTGGTGGTCTTGCCAGCGCCCTGAAGTCCCGCCAGCAGGACAACCGCAGGAGGTCGTGCACGCAGTTCGAAGGCAGGAACCTCCCCGAGCGTCACCACCAGTTCCCGATGCACGATGCCGATGACAACCTGGCCTGGTGTGAGGCTCTTGAGGACATCCGCCCCGGTTGCCTGTCCGCGCACCCTCTCGATGAAATCCTTGACGACGGGCAGCGCGACATCGGCCTCGAGCAAGGCCATCCTCACCTCACGCAAAGCGGCGTTGACATCGTCCTCAGTCAAGCGACCGCGGCCACGCAATCCGTCGAACACCCGTGTCAGGCGAGTGGTGAGCGTCTCAAACATCGTGGGGGTTTACAGTTCCAGGTCGGTGTTGCTGTCAAGCCGGTTCAGGACACGATCGGGAATCGCGGCCTGGAGCTCGCGCATGATCAGGTCTTCGCCACCTGGCTTGAGGTGGGTGATCCAGAGCGGGACTGGGTGCTTCAACTTCTTGAGATCAGAAGCGAGTGATTTCGGGCAGTAATGCTTGGAGAGACGTGCAAGCTCTTCATTCGCGTTTGAGAACGCAGCTTCCACCACCAGAGCGTCTATGTGAGGCAGCGCATTCAAGGCCTCCCATAGGGTGTCATTCTCCGCAGTGTCACCGCTGAAGGCAAAAATCTTGCCCTCCTGCTCGACGATAAATGCCACTGCCGGCACGGTATGGCAAACGGGTACTGAGGTGACCCGCCGTTTGCCGAATTCCCGGGTGGACCCCGGAGCGAATTCGTGGAAAGTCAGTACCGGCTTCTCCGGCCGCGGCAGCTGGGTGAAATCGGGCCAGATAATCCAGTTGAAAAGATGTTTGCGGACGGCGTCCAGTGTCTCGTCCCGCGCATAGACTTGAAGCGCAATCTGCGTATCCAGGGTTTCGAAGATGGTATCGACCAACAACGGTAGACCGGCGGTGTGATCGAGATGGGAATGGGTCAACAGCACCGTCTTGATACGGCGCATCTCGGGCAACGACAGGTCGCCGATGCCTGTGCCAGCATCGATGAGCAGGTCATCATCTATCAGGAGCGAGGTGGTTCGCAGCCCGGCACCAATGCCGCCGCTGCAACCCAGAATCCGCACGCGCATGTCATTCAATCCCTTCTGGAACCACGGCATGGTAGCACACCGGATGCTTCACCGGACTGGGGTCGTGTGCGATGATGGGCCCATGAATCCAGCCATTTGGGCAGGTATCGCAGCGCTGACCTACTCGGCCTCCGCGTTGGCGCTTGCCCTACATGTCGCGGGCCGCGGCCCTGCCGCGCTGACCGCCACCCGGGTCCCGGGGTTGGTCCTGGCGACACTTGCAATCATAGGACACGCCGTGGCCTTGCACGGACAAGTGCTGTCTGCAGGTGCGCTCAATCTCGGCCTGTACCAAGTGGTCTCCCTGGCTGGATGGCAGATTGCCATTGTGGTTGTGGCGGCCGGTTGGCGACTGCCGCTGGCGAGCCTGTCGGTGTTGATTCTCCCCATGGTCGCCCTTGCATCCTTTGCGCCCGTGATCTTGGACTCCAGCAGTCCACGCACCGGCATCCCATGGCAGATGCAAGCGCACATTCTTCTGTCGCTGATGGCGTATGCGCTGTTGGCTGTGGCTGCAGTACAAGCGCTGCTCCTTGCTGTGCAGGACCGGCACCTGCGACAACGGCAACCTGGAGGCTGGATACGCGCCCTTCCTCCCTTGGAAGCAATGGAGGCATTGCTGTTCCGGTTGATTGGCGCAGGGTTCCTGCTACTTGGCCTGTCGTTGGTGACCGGGCTTCTGTTCGTAGACGATTTGTTCGCACAGCACCTTGTGCACAAGACCGTCCTGTCTTTTGGAGCCTGGGTATTGTTCGGTGTCCTGCTTTGGGGACGCCGGATGTATGGCTGGCGAGGCCGTAAGGCGCTGGGCTGGACTCTAGCTGCCTTCCTGGTGCTGTTACTCGCCTACTTCGGTAGCAAGCTGGTGCTCGAGGTGATCCTCGGCCGACGCTGGGGTTGACGCGTGTCAGAACTCTCTCTCGGCGGACTGTTCGGCATTCTCGGTGGACTGATCGTATTTTCCGCGTTCTTCTCGGGCTCCGAAACAGCGTTGATGACCTTGAACCGTTATCGTTTGCGGCACTTGGCAAAAGCAGGACACAAGGGGGCGCAATTGGCGGAGGCGCTACTGAAACGCCCAGACCGCCTGATTGGCCTTATCCTGCTTGGCAATAATTTCGTCAATGTTGCTGCATCGACCATTGCGGCGCTGATTGCCTTGCGCCTCGGCGGTGAGGCCGCACTTGCGATTGGCGCGTTTCTGCTGACCTTAGTCATTCTGATATTCGCGGAAGTGGCACCAAAAACACTGGCGGCACTGCGCCCCGAGCGGCTGGCATTCCCTGCAGCATGGATATACACACCGCTGCTGAAAATCCTGTATCCGCTGGTTTGGCTGGTGAATGTTTTCGCCAACAGCTTGCTCAAGATGTTCGGAGTCAACGCCAACGAGTCCGGTATATCCCACCTGTCCAGCGAAGAACTTCGTACCGTGGTGATGGAAGCTGGAGCGATGATTCCGGAGCGCCACCAACGGATGTTGTTGAGCATTCTTGATCTGGAAAAAGTGACGGTTGAGGACATCATGATTCCGCGTGCGGAGATTGTGGGCATCAATCTGTCGCAGGACTGGGACGATATCGTCGGCCAGCTCCTCGAGTCGCAACATTCACGACTGCCCGTGTGGGACGGCGACATCGACAATGTAGTGGGCGTCATTCATCTGCGACGGCTGCTGCGACCACTCGCGCGCAATGAACTCACACGGGATCAGTTGCAGCCCCTGGTCAGCGAGCCCTACTTCGTGCCCGAGGGCACACCCCTGAACAAGCAATTGCTCAACTTCCAACGCTTGAAACGGCGCATCGCGATGGTGGTCGACGAGTACGGCGACATCCTCGGCTTGGTCACGCTCGAAGACCTGCTGGAGGAAATCGTGGGGGAATTCACCACTGACCCCGCAGCCGCAGCCCGCGATGTTTTCCCGGAAACGGATGGCACATTCCTGGTCAATGGCACTGCAACAGTGCGCCAGTTGAATCGCGCATTGTCCTTGCAGCTCCCGACCGATGGACCGAAGACCGTGAACGGCCTCGTCATCGAACACATGGAAGCGATACCCGAGCCCGGCACCTGCATGTTGCTTGCGGGGTATCCGTTCGAAATCGTGGCCGTCTCCGGCAACCAGGTGAAAACTGCGAGAGTCCGTCCCTGGAAGGTCCAGGCACCTGCCAAGCCGGCAGACTAACCGAGTATCGCCAAGGCATCCGCCAAACGCGAAACAGCTTCCACTTTTATGCCGATTTTGGAGCCCTTGCGTGGTGCATTTGCTGCAGGAACAAGCGCACGTTTGAACCCATGCTTGGCTGCTTCCCTCAACCGCTCCTCACCGTGAGGCACCGGGCGCACCTCCCCTGCCAGCCCGATTTCTCCGAAGACCACCAGATCCGGGGGCAGCGGCTTGTCCTTCAAACTGGACAACGCCGCCAGCACCACAGCCAGATCCAGTGAGGTTTCAGAAACGCGGATTCCTCCCACCATGTTGACGAACACATCCTGGTCGTACATGGAAATACCACCGTGCCTGTGCAGCACCGCCAGCAACATGACCAAACGGTTCTGCTCGAAGCCCAGTGCCATACGCCTCGGGTTGGGGAGTGGACTTGAGTCCACCAGTGCCTGAAGTTCCACCAGTAAGGGGCGGCTTCCCTCGCGGACCACGGTAATGACAGACCCCGCAACCGGTTGGTCATGGCGCGAGAGGAAGATTGCTGAAGGATTCCGGACTTCCTTGAGACCGGCCTCGGTCATGGCGAACACGCCAAGCTCGTTGACCGCGCCAAATCGGTTCTTCACCGCACGAATCACACGGTAACGACTACCCAGGTCGTTCTCGAAGTACAGGACGGTATCCACCATGTGTTCCAGAACTCGTGGTCCGGCAATCGTGCCTTCCTTGGTGACATGGCCTATGAGGAAGATTGCGGTCCCGGTGGCTTTGGCGAATCGCACGAGTTGCGCTGCGCTCTCCCGTAGCTGCGCAACGGCCCCGGGCGCGGATTGCAGCGCCTCGGTATAAACAGTTTGGATGGAGTCGATCACCATGATGGCGGGCTTGCCCGTCATTGCGGCGTCAAGAATTCTCTCCACACAGGTCTCTGCGAGCAACTGCACCGGACCGGCATCGGCCCCCAAGCGCTCGGCACGCAACGCGACTTGTGCAGGAGACTCCTCACCAGTGACATACAGCACTGGATGCGAAGGGGCGCAATGAACCACCGCTTGCAGCAACAGCGTGGATTTGCCGATTCCAGGGTCACCACCGATCAGGGTCACTGACCCGGCCACCAAGCCACCCCCGAGTACGCGATCCAGTTCATCAAGCCCGGTTGCGATACGGGGCGACTCGACCTGCGCAAGCTGTGAGAGTTGCTGAACCGTGGACGGGGTTGCGGCCCACGCGGCCGCACGTCCAACACGGGGTCCGGAGGCAGGCACTGCACTCACCTCGACCATCGTGTTCCATGCACCACAGTCCACGCACTGGCCGGCCCATTTCGGCGCCTTGGCCCCGCACGACTCACACTGGTATTCGAGGCGGGATTTGCTCATCGCGCAGGGATGTTAGCACGGTCATTCCGTTATACTCCGCTCCAATGAGGGGTCGATACTTCCATCCTGGTTGGTGGCTTGCACTGATGTTGACGCCCGCGGCGTTGGCCTTGAGCTGGTTACCTGACATGGGTGAGTTGCCCGGCTCCATCTTTGTGGCCGCTGCGGCAATCTGGCTACTCACATTCGCGCCCTCCCTGTCCGAACAGGCGGCAAGTCGCGGGTCACTTCTGTTGGCGGCATTGTTCCTGCTCGCTGACATCCTGCTGCCTGCCAATCTCGGTTTCGCTGCCCTATTCCTGATTGCAGGACAACTGGTGTCACCTTTGGGCGCCCCGGCGGAAACGCAGCCAGTCGCCGATCGGGTGGTAGCGCCGCCACCTGCACCGCCGCAGCCCAAACCCAAGCGCAAGCGCCAACCGGCGGCCACTCCGGATGATTCTGACGAGCACCGGCTTGAGGGCATGGCGCTACAGGCCAGGGGCGACCTTGACGGGGCTTTCGCCGCATTCCGGCAATGCCTTCCGGGGGAACCCGTCCACAAAATCCTGTACAAGCTCGCGCAGGAGTATGAGTCGAAGAAGCGATTCGACCGCGCAGCGCTGGTGTTCAGTTTCATCGCCAAAAGCAACCCGTCGTTTCGCGATATCCAGCAGCGTATCCGCCGTGCAGAACTCATGCTCGAGGCCGCCGCCTCAAGCCAGGCTTCAGCCGAAGAGGAAGGACGGCTGGTACTCGGGCGATACGAGGTTCAAGAGATCCTGGGTAAGGGCGCGATGGGTGTCGTGTACAAAGGGCGCGACCCGAAGATCGGTCGCGTGGTGGCCATCAAGACCATGCAACTCGGCCGCGACCTCGACCCGGAAGAGCTCGCGAGCATCAAGGAACGATTTTTCCGCGAGGCGGAGACCGCTGGCAAGCTGACCCATCCACATATCGTCACCATCTACGATGCCGGCGAGGCGGACGGGCTGGCATGGATTGCCATGGAACTGTTGCGTGGCAAGGATTTGAATGCGCATATCAAACCAAGCAGCCTGTTGCCGGTCACGACAGTCATCGAGATTGTCGCGCAAGCTGCGGAGGGTCTGGACTACGCCCACAGCCAAGGGGTCATTCATCGCGACATCAAACCTGCCAACCTCGTATACGACCGTGATCTGCGCTCGGTAAAAATAACGGACTTCGGCATCGCACGAATCACGGACTCCACCAAGACGCGTATCGGCCTGGTGCTGGGTACACCGTCCTATATGTCACCGGAACAGCTCAAGGGCAGGACACTAGATGGCCGCGCCGATATTTTCTCGCTGGGCATCACCCTCTACCAATTGCTGACCGGACAGCTGCCCTTCAGGGCCGACACCATGCAGCGGCTACTCGATGTAGTGTCGAACGAGGACCCGCCCGCGATAAGTATGTTGCGCTCCGACCTACCCGACGAAATGGATGCCATCGTTGAACGCGCGATGGGCAAGAACCCCGATGACCGCTTTCAACGGGGGAGCGACTTTGCGCGGGCGCTGCGGGCGTTGCACTCCGAAGAGGGCGACCTGTGGGTCTGAGTGGCTTCCTCGAGTTCGCCGGACTCACGGATCGCGGACTCGTCCGCGACCACAATGAGGACTGCATCGCCTTCAACGCAGAAATTGGCCTCGCAGTGGTGGCGGACGGCATGGGGGGATACCAGGCCGGGGAAGTTGCAAGCGCCATCACCATCAAGTCCGTCATGGCTCATGCCGCGGAGAATCTGGCGCGGATCGCCGAACAACCCGACGACCCGGAGACCGGGCTCACTCCTCAGAGCATCATGCTGAGGGACGCCATCCGCAAGGCCAACCATGTCATCTTCAGGGCTTCCCAAACCCAGCCCCAGTGCGCTGGGATGGGCACCACGGTGGTGGCGGCCCTGTTCCACGGAGACCGGGTTTCGATTGCCCATGTGGGGGATTCAAGGCTATATCGGGTCCGGAACGACCAGATTGAGCAGGTCACCATCGACCATTCCCTGCTTGCTGAGCTGGTGGCCAGGGGCTTTTACACCCCAGAAGAAGCCAAGAACTCCTTGAATAAGAACCTGGTTACCCGCGCCTTGGGGATAGGAAAAAAGGTCGAAGTCACCGTGGCCGAGGAGCTGGTTCTGCCGGGGGATACCTACCTATTGTGCTCGGACGGCCTCTCGGACATGGTGGAAGATGCCAATATCGGCTTAACCATCAGCAATTTTGGTGCTAATCTTCATGCAGCGGCAGAACAGTTGGTGAAGCTCGCCAACGATAACGGCGGGCGCGACAACATATCTGCAGTGCTGGTCCAGGCGTTGACACCGCCCAGGACCCGCAAAAGGTGGCTCAACCGGGTAACCGACTGGTTCGGCTGAGCACGTCCAACACGGGGGCAAAAATGGGCAAGCTGATCATCACCCTGGAAGGCAGTACGTTACGTGACTTTGAGCTCGATAAAGAGCGTTGCACTATCGGACGCCTTCCGGAAAATGACATCCATCTCGATGACAAGGCTGCCTCCAGTCGGCATGCCGCCATACTGACCATCCTCAATGATTCATTCATTGAAGACTTGGGCAGCACCAATGGCACCTTC
Organism: uncultured Gammaproteobacteria bacterium; assembly: GCA_964552205.1. GTDB lineage: Bacteria > Pseudomonadota > Gammaproteobacteria > Natronospirales > JAIVGZ01 > JAIVGZ01. The sequence continues at coordinate 35,835 of CAZKFT010000014.1, read as the reverse complement.
GTCAACGGCAAGGTCATCAAGAAGCACGCCCTGCAAGACGGGGACGTCGTCACCATCGGTCGTCACGAACTCAAGTTCACTGCAACCGAGGCGGAAGGCGACGAGGATGATTTCGAGAAGACCATGATCATCCGTCCCAGCGCGAAGAAAGCGGACGCGCCGGGACAACCCAATCTGGACGCCGTCAACAAGGCCGTGGCGCAATCGACCGCGAGCGGCGCAGCCCCAATCGACCCAGATGCCAAACCAGCTGGCCTGCCACGCGGCAAGCTACAAGTCCTTTCCGGTAGCGCCAAGGGCAAGGAGCTGGAACTCGTCAAGGCACTCACAACGCTGGGACGACCTGGTGTCCAGGTTGCCGCCCTCACCCGTCGGGCAGACGGATTCTTTATCGTCCCGGTGGAAAGTGGTGAAGGTCAGGGACCACCGACGGTCAACGGCAAGCCCATTGGGCCGCAGGCACACCCGCTCACGGACAATGACGTCATCGAGCTCGCCAACGTCAAGATGGGGTTCTACCTCATCAAGTAGTCAGACGTACTCGAGCTTGACCCGTGCGGTGACGCCACACAACAGCGTCCAAGGTATGGTGTTGCAAGCCTTGGCGACCTCCTCGACTGGCAAGTCCTCTCCCCAACAGGTCACCTGAGCGCCGACCCGCGCGCCAGGGCATCCGTTCAGATCCACCGTCAACATGTCCATGGATACGCGCCCAACAATTGGGCAGCGAACGCCCTCCACCAAGGCAACCGCCTCCTCACCCGCATGGCGAGGGTAGCCGTCTCCATACCCGATCCCGACTACCCCCAGGCGGGTCGCGCGAGGGGCAGTCCAGGCACCCCCGTAGCCAACCGTCTCCCCACGAGCGACGTCGCGTACCGCAATCAGGCTGGCCTTGAGCGTCATGACCGGTTTCAGGCCCAGATCCAGACCGGTACTGCCCTCAAACGGGGATACCCCGTAAAGCGCTAGGCCCGGCCTGACCCAATCAGCATGGGTTTCCTTCCAGGCGAACAACCCAGCTGAGTTGGCAATCGACCGCTCTCCGGGCCAACCACGGGTCGTGGTCTCGAATCGGGTCAATTGCCTTGGGGTCATCTCATCGTCCCGGAGGTCAGCTTTGGCCAGGTGAGTCATCAACCGGATGGCGCCGACTGCCGGCAGGGTTCTCAGCCTGTCCCAGGCTGCGTGAGCCTGCTCAGTGCGGAAACCGAGTCGGTTCATGCCGGTGTCAATCTTGAACCAGACCGTCAGGGGTTCGCTGGTCGCTGCGCCCTCCAGCTTGTCCACCTGCTCCTCGCAGTGCACTACAAGCTCAAGCCGGTGTTCCATGGCCCATTCAAGCTCGGCGCCGGACCGTGCGCCCTCGAGAACCACGATTGCGCCAGACACGCCCAGTTCACGAAGTGCCACCCCCTCTTCCACAGAGGCGACAGCCAAGGCGTCGGTGCCGGCGGCAATATCGAATGCAACACCCGCGATGCCGTGGCCATAGGCATTGGCCTTCACGACAGCCAGTATGCGGGCGCCATGGGAGATGTCGCGGAGTCGTTTCAGGTTATGTGCGATGGCGTCCCGGGAAACCAACGCCGTGGCACTACGCGAATTCGCCTTCACTGCCCGTAATCGGGGGGCGGCTGGTAGTCGCCGTAGGCTTCCTCTGAGGCGAGGTTCTCGAACTTCGTGTACTCACCGAGGAAGGTCAGCTGGACTTCGCCTATCGGGCCGTTTCGTTGCTTTGCGATGATGACATCTGCAATGCCCTTGCGACGTGTTTCCTTGTCATAGACTTCTTCGCGATAGATGAAGGCGATCACATCAGCGTCCTGCTCAATCGCACCGGACTCGCGCAAATCCGACATCACCGGACGCTTGTCATTGCGCTGCTCCACCGAACGGTTGAGCTGGGACAGGGCGATGACGGGCACATCCAGTTCCTTCGCAAGCGCCTTCAGACCACGCGAGATTTCGGAGATTTCCGTGGCGCGGTTCTCCTTGGTGCCAGCAACCTGCATCAATTGCAGGTAGTCGACCACGATCAGGCCCAAGCCGTGCTCGCGCTTGAGTCGTCGAGCTCTTGCTCGCAACTCGGTCGGGGTCAGGCCAGCGGAGTCGTCGATGAACATCGGTGCGTCGGAGAGGATGGTGACCGCAGAAGAAATTCTGGGCCAGTCATCATCCGAAAACCTGCCATTGCGGATCTTGGACTGGTTGATACGCCCCAGATTGGAAATCAGTCTGAGCGCCAGTTGCTCACCAGGCATTTCCATGGAGAAGATGGCTGTGGGCACCTTTTCCTTGATGGCTGCATGCTCGGCGATATTCATCGCAAAGCTGGTCTTACCCATGGATGGACGACCGGCGATGATAATCAAGTCGCCGCGCTGCATACCGGAGGTCATGTCATCAAAACGGGTGAAGCCGGTAGGCACACCTGTGATATGCGAGTCTGAATGGAAAAGTTCGTCGATGCGGTCGACGGCTTTGGTCAGCAGGTCCTTGAGTGGCTGGAAAGCACTGCGCGCGCGGCTGCCGCGGTCTGCAATCTCGAACACGCGGCGCTCTGCATCCTCGACCAGGTCGCCTGCACTGCGTCCGGTCGGTGCAAAGGCTGAGTCCGCAATCTGGCCACCGATGGTGATGAGTTGGCGGAGCATGGCGCGCTCGCGCACGATGTCTGCATACGCCCGGATATTGCTTGCACTTGGCGTATCGCGTGCGAGCGTGGCCAGGTAGGACAATCCACCGGCTTCCTCGAGCGCATTGTTGCGTTCCAGGTATTCGGACACCGTGACGGCATCCAGGGGGTCATTACGCTCTGCGAGGGTTCCGAGGGCCCGGAATATCAGCCGGTGTTGATTGCGATAGAAGTCATGCTCTGTGACGCGGTCTGCAATCTGGTCCCAGGCCGCGTTATCGAGCATAAGACCGCCAAGCACCGCCTGCTCGGCTTCGATGGAGTGTGGCGGCACCTTGACGGCGTCGGAGCCGTCAAGGTGTGCCATGACTTGTGGTGCACCAGCAGCCATTGGAGCCCTCTACAACCGGCCCAGGCCGGTGATTACTCTTCGCCGACGACGATGACCTTGAAGTCGACATTCACATCGGTGTGCAGGTGCAGCACGATCTCATGCTCGCCTGCGGTGCGGATTGGGCCGTCCGGCAGACGCACTTCGCCGCGCTCCACCTCGACACCCTTGGCCGCCATGGCCTCGGAGATATCGACAGTTCCCACCGAACCGAAAAGGTGCCCTTCCGTGCCAACCTTGGCAGTGATTTCAATACTACCACCGAGGGCCTCGATCTGGCCCGCACGCGTCTTGGCCGCGGCCAGTGCTGCAGCAGCCTGCTTCTCCAATTCCGCACGGCGTGCCTCGAATGCAGCCAGGTTCTCTGCGGTAGCCGGGGCGGCCTTACCGGTCGGAATCAGGAAGTTACGACCGTACCCGGCACGGACCTTGACCTTGTCCCCGATGTTTCCGAGGTTTTCGACTTTCGACAACAGGATGACTTCCATCTTTTTCACCTTTTGCGACGCTATGCGCCGCTCCTACGTTAATTGATACCCTTGCCAATCCGACCCCTGAAATCAACCCAGTGGTCGATGAATCCCATCACTGCCAGCAATGCGACCATGTGCGGAGGCAACATCACCAGAAAAACATAGGGCGGAACCAACCAGCCCCAGTGCAACTTCGCCATGCCCGCGACGCCGTGCAACACCGCAAGGCCCTGGATCGCAAACACCATCACCAACACCAGCGACACATTTGTCAGCAGCGCGTTGTCCAGAAGCATGCCGGCAACAAAACCGAGGCTACCCAGCATGGTTGCAACACCACCCAGCCGCAGCGAGTGGAACTCCTTCCGGAAGCCACCCGGGTTCACCACGATGGCTTGCCACCAACGGGCAAGCAGCAAGGTGATGAAGTGACCTGCGGCCCAGAAAGCCGCCGCAAGACCGGTCATCAGCATCGCCATCTGTGGCAATGCCTCCTCCAGCACCTCACGGTTCATCGGCATTCCTACCTGTTCGAGGAACGGCAGAACCGTGTCCCGCAACACCTCGAACCAGAACTCTGCGGGGTCGCCCCCGGCGGCCGCAAACACTCCGACCACCACACCTATCCCGGCGATGCCTGCAATCTGCAAGGTCCGTGCCAGCGAGACGGTCCTCGCCAACACAGCCGCGAGACCGATGACAGGCAGCCAGTTGATGGCAACCAATGCCACCACCCGCCCGGTACCGCCCCCTGACAGCAAGTCCAGGACGGCAACACCGCCAGCAGCAACCAGCGCCACCAGCAGCCCTTCGCGCAAGCCGAACCGAAGAACGGCCAGGGCAATCAGCGCCGACGCCAGCATGCCGGTGAACGGCAGCAGGGCCAACACCGCTGCCACGGCCGACGCGCGCCAGCGCGACGCCATGACCCAGACGAGCGCTTCCTTCAAACCCTTAGTGCTGGTCGCAGTACGGCAGCAGAGCCAGGAACCGCGCCCGCTTCACTGCGGTCGCGAGCTGACGCTGGTAACGCGCCTTGGTGCCTGTTACCCGGCTCGGCACAATCTTGCCGGTCTCGGTGATGTAATTCTTCAGCGTTGCGAGATCCTTGTAATCAATCTCGGTAACACCCTCTGCCGTGAAACGACAGAACTTCCTGCGGCGGAAAAATCTGGACATTGCGTTCTCACGCAGCCTTAGGCTGCGTCCTCCTCGTCGTCGTCATCGCTGTCGCTGTCGTCATCGTCGAATCGATCGGAGCGCGGACGCTCGTCACGATCGTCGCCGGACTTGGCGAGCGCGGAAGGCTCGGTGTCCGCGCTCTCGCGCGCGATCACCAAGTTGCGCAGCACGGCATCGTTGAAGCGGAAGGCACCCTGGATTTCATTCAAGACTTCCTGGCTGCACTCGATGTTCATGAGCACATAGTGGGCCTTGTGGACTTTCTGGATGGGGTACGCGAGCTGACGACGGCCCCAGTCTTCGAGGCGATGGATATGACCGCCGGAACCTTCAATCATCGAACGATAACGCTCGATCATCGCTGGCACCTGGTCGCTCTGATCCGGATGGACCAGAAATACGATCTCATAGTGACGCATTGTGACTCCTTGTGGGTACAAACGCCTCCCACCCTGTGTGGTGAGGCAAGGGACCGCGAATGTTAGCGGCAACTGTTTGTCTTTGCAACTAATTCCGCTGGCGACGCGCCTCGAACAGGACCACCCCTGTGGCCACGGAGACGTTGAGGCTCTCGACGGTGCCCGCCATGGGGATTTTCACCAGCAAGTCGCAATGTTCGCGGGTCAGACGGCGCATCCCCTCGCCCTCAGATCCCATGACAACGGCGGTGGGACCCTTCAGGTCAGCCTGCCAAAGGTCCGTGGCACCCTCGCCTGCCGCGCCGACAATCCACACACCCTGCTCCTGCAACCAGCGCAGCGTCCTGGCCAGATTGGTCACCTGAACAAAGGGCACGGTTTCCGCAGCGCCCGAGGCAACCTTGCGCACGACCGGGTTGAGGGTTGCGGCTCGGTCCCGGGGCGCGATGACAGCATGTACACCCGCGGCATCTGCGCTACGCAAACACGCCCCAAGGTTGTGGGGATCCGTCACCCCATCCAGGATCAGCAACAAGAGGTCGCGGCCGCTCGCCTGCACAAGGTCCTTCAGGTCGGCTTCATTCAGCGGCTCTGCAGGTCGTACTCTCAGAACCACACCCTGATGGCGCGCCCCGCCGGTCAATTTGTCCAATGCCTCGCGGTTGGAGCGCGTGACAGCCAAACCCGCCGACTGGCACGCAGATAAAAAATGCTCAAGGCGCTCATCACCACGCCCGGATTGCACCCACACACCCATGACATGGGTAGCGCGGCGTGCCACGGTCGCTTCCGCGGCGTGAAGGCCATAGACCAGCATCCCGTCACTCACCGGCGTTTCCTCCCCGTCTTGTCCTTCTTTTCGGTAATCATCTCAAGGTCAATCTTGCGTTCATCCAGGTTCACCTGGCTGATCCGGACCTTGAGGCGGTCCCCGAGTTGGAAGGTGCGCCGTGTACGTTTGCCCTCGAGTCTGTGGCCCACCGGGTCAAAATGATAGAAGTCATCACCCAGTGAACTGACATGGACCAGCCCGTCCGAATGGATGCGGTCCAACTCTACGAACATGCCGAACGCCGTGACCGCCGTGATGGTACCTTCGAACTCATCACCGACATGGTCGCGTGCGAACTCGCATTTGAGCCAGGCAATGGCATCCCGAGTCGCATCATCGGCGCGGCGCTCGGTCATCGAGCAATGTTCCCCCATTCTCTCCATCTCGATATTTCCGTAGGGGAACTCCTCCGCCGGATGCCCATTGATCTGGTGGCGAAGTGCGCGATGCAGCAGGAGATCCGGGTACCGACGAATGGGTGAGGTGAAGTGTGCGTAGTTGGCGTGGGCGAGGCCGAAATGCCCGATGTTCTTCGGGCTATAAACGGCTTGAGGCATGGACCGAAGTACCAATGTCTGAATCAGTTGCGCATCCGGGCGGGCGTGCGCACGCTCAAGCAACTTTGCGTAGTCCGTTGTATTCGGAGAGCCACCACCAGACAGCTTGAGTCCGATGCTGGTCAGGAACTGGCGAAGCTTGTCCAGACGCTCGGCCTGGGGCTTGTCGTGGACCCGATACAGTCCAGGGAGTTTGTGCTTCTGCAAAAATCGTGCGGCTTCGACATTGGCCGCGATCATGCACTCTTCGATGAGACGATGGGCATCCGTACGCACGACCGGCTCGATGCGGTCAATCTTGCGGTCGTCGCCGAAGATGATCTTGGTTTCGGTGGAATCGAAATCCATGGCGCCGCGCCTGTCCCGTGCTTTCTTGAGTGCACGATAGACATCGCCTAGTGCTTCCAGCGGAGACAACAACGCATCGTGCTGGCGTCGCATGGCCGCATCACGTTTGAACAGGATCGCATCCACTTGCTCGTAGGTGAACCGTGCGGCTGAGCGCATCACACCCTCAAAGAACCGTGCGCGTCCGATCTTTCCCTGCTTGTCCACGCGCATCTCGCAGACCATGCACAGGCGGTCGACAGCAGGGTTCAAGGAACACAATCCGTTGGACAAGGCCTCGGGCAGCATGGGTATGACCTGCTGGGGGAAGTACACCGAGGTGCCGCGCTTGTGCGCTTCGGTATCTAGGGCGCTGCCACGACGCACATACCAGGACACATCGGCAATCGCGACCAACACCTTCCATCCATCACCCGCTGGCTCCGCGTGGACAGCATCGTCAAAATCGCGCGCGTCGGCGCCGTCTATGGTGACCAAGGGGGTGTTGCGCAGATCCGTGCGGCCTTTGATGGCTTCGGCGGGCACTTGGTTGCCAAAGGTTTCTGCTTCTGCCAGCGCTTCCTTTGGCCACTCGTGCGGGATGCCATGGGCGCGGATGGCGACATCAATTTCCATGCCGGGCGCCATATGGTCCCCGACCACTTCGACGATGCGCCCGACCGGTGCCGTGTTCTTGCTGGGTTGGTCCACGAGTTCCGCCACCACCATCTGGCCGGATTTCGCGCCACCGCTGGCGTCCGCGGGGATAACGACATCATGTGGAATACGGGCGTGATCCGGCGTCACAAACCCCACGCCGCTCTCGAAGAAATAACGGCCAACGATTTGCTGGGTATTCCGTTCGAGGATGTCCACGAGCGATCCTTCGCGACGGCCACGATGGTCCACACCTCGAACTCGCACCACAACCCGATCACCGTGCAACAGCGCTTTCATCTGGCGCGGACCGAGAAATACATCGTCCGATCCATCATCCGGAACCAGGAACCCGAACCCGTCGCGGTGGCCGATGACGCGACCTGCAACAAGGTCCATTGCTGCAACCGGGCCGAGCGCACCCTTCCTGTCGCGCACGATCTGACCATCCCTGACCATGGCATCAACCCTCGCGGACAATGCCATCCGGGCCTCACCATCGGTCAGCTTGAGCTGCGCTGCGAGTTCATCAAAACGTAGCGGACGACCGGCTTGCGCCAGATGCTCGAGGATGAACTCACGGCTGGCAATGGGGTTTTCATAGCGCCTGCGCTCGCGCGCCTCATGTGGGTCGCGATGCGTGGATTTCTTGCTTGTTTTCTTCATGGAATAAGTCCGGATTGACAAGGCCTGCATGGCCTCGGTAAAGTTCGCGCCTCCTCACCTGCCGAGGTGGCGGAATTGGTAGACGCGCTGGCTTCAGGTGCCAGTGGGGGCAACCCCGTGGAGGTTCGAGTCCTCTTCTCGGCACCATCTTACATCCATCAGTCGAATGGGTGCCTTAAGATAATCGTATGTATGCGGTCAGCCCCGGTTGAAATGATATCTATCGGGACCTCGACCAGTTCCTGCAGGCGTTCGAGGTAGGAACGCGCGGCGGCTGGGAGTGCCGCGTAATCCGTGACACCCAGCGTGGACTCCTGCCAACCGGGCATTTCCTCGTATATGGGCTCCATTTCCGACATGCTCTCAGCCCCCAGTGGAGCCATATCAAGCCGGTTACCCTCTGCGTCGCGATAACCCACGCAAATGCTGATCGAGTCGAGTCCGTCCAGCACATCGAGCTTGGTCACGCACAGGCCAGACACCGTGTTGTTGACCACCGAGCGCCGGAGCGACGGGACATCGAACCAACCACAACGACGCGGCCGTCCGGTCACGGAACCAAACTCGTGTCCTCTACGCGCAAGGTGTTCACCCATCTCATCGAATAGCTCAGTCGGGAACGGACCACCGCCTACTCGGGTGGTGTAGGCCTTGACGATACCCAGCACATAGTCGAAATAACGCGGCCCCAATCCTGTGCCGGTGGAGGCACCGCCGGCCGTGGTGTTCGACGAGGTCACGAATGGGTAGGTACCATGATCGACATCCAGTAAGGCACCCTGCGCACCTTCGAACAGGATATGTTCGCCGGCATCGTGAAGGCGTTTGAGCTCGGCGGTCACGTCAATGATCATCGGCTCGATCTGGTCTGCCAACGCAAGGTACTCGTCCAGCGTCTGCTGGAAATCCACCGGCTCGACTTTGTAGTACTGGGTGAGCAGGAAATTATGGTAGTCCAGCAACTCGCCGAGCTTGGAAGCGAAGCGTTTGCGCTGGAACAGGTCGCCCAAGCGGATGGCGCGGCGCCCGATCTTGTCCTCATATGCCGGACCGATACCGCGCCCGGTCGTGCCAATGGCGAAAGCACCTTTGGCATGTTCGCGCGCCTTGTCCAATGCAACATGCGACGGGAGGATGAGTGGACAGGCCGGGCTGATACGCAGACGCTCACGCGCAGGAATGCCCCGCTCCTCGAGCATCTGGATTTCCTCGATGAACGCAGGAGGCGACAGCACTACACCGTTGCCGATGAGGCAGGACACACCTTCGCGCAGGATGCCGGAGGGAATCAGGCGGAGGATGGTTTTCTGACCATCAATGACCAATGTATGCCCGGCATTGTGGCCGCCCTGGAAGCGGACAACTGCCTTGACCTTGTCAGTCAACAGGTCGACAACCTTGCCCTTGCCCTCGTCACCCCACTGGGTGCCAATGACGATGATTTTCTTGCCCATCACTCCCCGCCTCTAACGGACCACGGCCAACAGCAAAAGCCCCGCCAGCATGGAAACCAGGCCGATGGTGCGCAAAGTCTTGTCATCAAGCTCGATGAGCTGCACCAACGTCCGGCGCAACGCATCGGGGGCCAGAAATGGCATCAGGCCCTCAAGCACCAACAGCAATGCCAACGCCGCAAGCAGGTCGTTCCAGCTAATGGACATCCATCATCGCCGCGGTTGCGGGTCCTTCAGGTAACGGAAGAACTCGCCATCCGGGGACAGAAGCAACAGGTCGGTGCCATGCCCGATGGCATTGCGGTAGGCCTGAAGGCTACGGTAGAAGGCGTAGAACTCCGCGTTACGGCCGTAAGCCGCAGCATAGGTCGCAGCGGCTTGCGCATCACCCTGACCACGCAATGTCTCCGCTTCTCGGAAGGCTTCCGCCAGGAGCACCGTACGTTGCCGTTCGGCATCCGCGCGGATACGCTCAGCCGCCTCCGAACCCTCGGCCCGTAACTGCCGTGCCACACGAGCACGCTCGGCTTCCATACGCTGGTACACCGATTCGGACACCTCTTGGGGCAGGTCGATACGCTTCACACGGACATCCACCACTACCAAGCCCAGCTCTTGTGCACGCGCGTTGGTCTCGCGGGTGAGAATCTCCATGATGAGCGCGCGCTCCCCAGAAACCGCCTCCTGGATGGTGCGCTTGCCGAACTCGCTACGCATACCGTCCTGAATGATTCGAAGGAGCAGTGCGTTCGCGTTCGCGATGTCACCCCTGGTGGAAGTGTAGAAACGTTCCGGGTCGGAAATGCGCCACTTGACGAAGAAGTCGACGATGACGTTCTTCTTTTCGACAGTGAGGAACCTTTCCGGTCTCGCATCCAGAGTGAGGATTCGTCTATCGAACTTGCGCACGTTGTTGACGAACGGGGTCTTGAAATGAAGTCCCGGCGCGTAATCGGTGCGGATGATCTCACCGAGGCGGAACTTGATGGCAAACTCGCGCTCATCCACCGTAAACACGGCGTTCAACAGCAGGATGACCGCCAACACCAGCAACACCACTGCGCCTGATCCGAAGTTTTTCATTATGGCGCCCTCCGTGCACGGGCCGCTTCTCGGCTACGGGGATCCGTTGTAGGTTGTGCGGGCTGTCGTGCACCCGACGCTGGGTTGAACTCGGGCGAGGCGACCGCGCTTGCAGCGCCCTGAATCAACTGGTCCAGCGGCAGGTACATGAGGTTGCCACTCCCGTCGAGGTCAACAATGACCTTGGTGCTACCGGCAAGGACCCCCTCTACAGCCTCAATGTACAGGCGCTCGCGGGTCACAATAGGGGCACGCTCGTATTCAGTGAGAATCTGGCGAAAGCGGTCGGCCTCACCTTCTGCTCTCGCGATGGCACTTTCGCGGTACGCATTGGCCTCTTCCATCAGGCGGGCTGCCGCACCACGTGCGCGTGGCAGCACATCATTCGCGTAGGCCTGCGCCTCGTTGATGATGCGCTCCTGGTCCTCTCGTGCCTTGATGGCATCAGCAAATGCTGCTTGCACCGGCTCCGGAGGCTGGGCGTCTACCAAGTTCACTGACAGCACGACGATGCCGGAGTTGTATTGGTCCAGAACCTGCTGCAGCAGGACTTGGGTGGCTTGGGCGACTTCTGCACGGCCGGCACCCAAGATGAAGTCCATGGTGGTCTTGCCCGCGATTTCGCGCACAGCGCTCTCGGCGGCCTGACCAAGCGTCGCCTCCGGCCCCACTACATTGAAGAGGTACAGGGCCGCATCACCACGGCGGTACTGCACGGCCAGTTCCACGTCGACAATGTTCTCGTCCTGCGTCAACATCAAGGCCTTGTGCGAGAACTGCGAAACCTCATCGATATCCACCTTGATGACGCGCTCGAACGGCCGCGGCAACCGGATGGCAGGCCCCGGCGTCAGCGTGGCGACATGGGCACCAAAACGCAGCACGATACCGCGCTCTGCAGGCTGGATGATGTGAATCATCTCGAAAGCCAGGAATGCAATCACAATCAAGCCGATGACACCGAAGATGCCACCACTCTCGCCGCTACGACGTCCACCACCACCGCCGCCAAACATACCGCCGAGTTTGCGTTGCATGTTCCGGACCATCTCGTCCAGGTCAGGGGGGTTGGGGCCCTCACCGCGACCACCACCATTTCCACCCCAGGGATCACGTCCCTTGCCGGGCTCATTCCAGGCCATGTTTGACTCCATCTACGGAAAGTTCTTGATTATACCTTTGCAGGCGCTCGAATTCCCGGCGGGGCAGTTCGACTTCTACCAACCACCCCCCATCGTCATCCGGACGCTCCTCGAGAACGGCGCCCAGCTCGAACAAACGGGCCCGCAATCGACCTGACGCGGCCGGAATCCGGCACCAGCCAGCCACGCGGTCGTCACCGAGCCGCTCGTGTATGGCCTGTTTGAGCAGGTCCAGGCCGATGCCGTCGCGGGCCGAAATCCACACCCGAACCGGCACGCCCATCTCGTCGCGGTCTATGCGTGGGGTTTCGTCCAGCAGGTCCAGCTTGTTCCAGACCTCCAGCATCGGGACCTCAGCGGCACCAGCCTCGGCCAACACCGCGTCCACCTGCGCACTATGTTCGCTACGTTGCGGATCGGCGCAATCCACCACCTTCAACAATAACTGCGCATCTCGGGTTTCCTGCAAGGTGGATCGGAAGGCCGCCACCAGATCATGCGGCAGGTCCCTCACAAACCCGACGGTATCCGCAATCACCACCTGCTCTGCCGGCCCGAGATCGAGGCGGCGTACTGTGGGATCCAGTGTGGCGAACAACTGGTCCGCCGCATACACGCCCGACCCTGTCAGAGTGTTGAACAAGGTTGATTTGCCGGCATTGGTGTACCCGACCAGCGCCACTGTCGGCACTTCGTTTCGACGCCGCGTCTGCCTGCCGGTTTCGCGCTGTCGCACGACCTTGTCCAAGCGTTTTTTCAACATACGGATGCGGTCACCGAGCAGGCGCCGGTCAGTTTCCAACTGCGTCTCACCCGGGCCGCGTAGGCCGATACCACCGCGCTGGCGCTCCAAGTGGGTCCATCCTCGAACCAGTCGCGTGGACAGATGCGTCAATTGCGCAAGCTCAACCTGCAACTTGCCTTCAAACGTCTGCGCCCTTCTGGCAAAGATATCCAGGATGAGGCCGGTGCGGTCCAATACCCTGGTCTGCAGCAACTTCTCGAGGTTGCGTTCCTGACTCGGGCTAAGAGGATGGTTGAATATGACCAACTCTGCGCCGGTTGCCAAAACGCGTTCGCGCAACATCTCCGCCTTGCCTGTTCCGATGAACAGGCGTGCATGGATGCGCGACAGCGGGCCGTCGAACACTTCGATGATGTCGGCGCCTGCGGAGCGTGCCAACTCCTCGAACTCAAGACGTTCGGCCGCATGGTCGCCCTTGCGGTCGTCTAGAGAAACCAGGATGCACTGCTCCCCGCCGGTGGGTCGTTCAAACAAGGTTACGGGACCACGAGGTGAGTTCAGTCTGTATCAGGGGTATCTTCGTCTTCTGCATTCCACTTGACCGCACGGGTCGGTACTACAGTCGAGATGGCATGTTTGTATACCATCTGGCTCACGGTGTTCTTGAGCAGGACCACGAACTGATCGAACGCGTCAATCTGTCCCTGGAGCTTGATGCCGTTGACGAGGTAGATCGAAACCGGGACCTTGTCCCTACGCAATGCATTGAGAAATGGATCCTGCAGTGATTGTCCCTTGGCCATCGCGGAACTCCTTCTTGTGAGGCTTGCCGACCGGGTCAGTCTATCACAGGCCTAAACACTGTCTTGCCCAGCGCAACCCTGCCTCCAGCCAGTCCTCACTGCCGACGTCCAGCCATTGCAGGCCGGGCTCGCTCCGCAGCCAGGTCAGCTGGCGTTTGGCCAATTGCCGCGTTGCATGAATGCCTTTGGTCACTGCCTCCTCCAGACAACACTGGCCTTCCAGATGCATCCATAGTTGCCGATATCCCACGGCACGGATGGCCGGCAAGTCAACATGCAGGTCGCCTCGCTCATGCAGGGCGCGTACCTCAGCCAGAAACCCCGCCGCCATCATGTCGTGAAAGCGTTGCTCGATGCGTCTGTGTAATTCTGCGCGGTCCGCGGGCGCGACTGCCAACTTGTGGAAGGTATACGGCAACTGCGGCACGGATTGTGCGCTCTGAAGATCGGTGATGGACTGCCCGGTCAATGCATGCACCTCCAGTGCGCGCTGGATGCGTTGGGGGTCGTTGGGATGGATACGGGCCGCCGCCGTCGGGTCTATCGCCGCGAGCTCCGCGTGCAAGGCCTGCCAGCCCTGGGTGTCGGCCCGCGCATCGATCGCCGCACGCACGCTGTCATCTGCCGGCGGCATGTCAGCGAGACCGTGGAACAACGCACGGAAGTACAACATCGTGCCCCCGACCAATAACGGGATGCGCCCCTCCGAGGTGATGTCCTCGATCAGTGCGAGCGCGTCCTCGCGGAACCGTGCAGCGGAATAGGATTCGGCGGGGTCGAGTAGATCGACCAATCTGTGTGGCAAGGACGCATCTGGTTTGGCGGTACCGATATTCATGCCGCGATACACGAGTGCGGAATCCACACTGACGAGTTCAACCGGGAGATGTGCACGCAAGTGCGCCGCCAACGCTGTCTTGCCCGAGGCCGTCGGCCCCATGATGCACAAAACAGGAGTCACTGCCCCCTCAGGAACAAACGGTCTAGCTCTGCCATCGATAGGCGCAGCCAGGTTGGACGACCATGATTGCAGTGGCCCGCATGCCGGGTCCGCTCCATGTCGCGTAGCAAGGCGTTCATTTCCGGAACGGTGAGCTTTCGGTGGGCGCGCACCGCGCCATGACACGCCATGCTCGCGAAGCGTGCGTGGATGCGCTCCTCGATTTGCGCGCTATGACCGTGTTCAATCAGATCGGACAAAAGATCACGCACCAAGCCCTCAAGGTCGCCGTCTGCGAGTAGCGTCGGCACACCACGCAAGATCAGTGTGTCCGGGCCGGTTCGACTCAGATCCAGACCCATGACCTTGAATTCATCGACCGCATCCTCCGCTACCTGCGCTTCTGCAGGAGTGACACCGATGCGGAGCGGGACCAGCAATGGCTGCGTGACAACCCCGCCTGCCTCCCATTCCCGTTTCAACCGCTCGTAGCCGATGCGCTCGTGGGCAGCATGCATATCCACGAGCACAAGGCCGTCATCGTCGGCTGCAAGAATGAACACACCATGAAGCTGCGCGATGGCATAGCCCAGGGGCGGAACATCGTCCTCCGTGGAAGGGGTATTGCCGAAGCGACCACTGGGCTCCTGCACAGCCAGCGACATGGCGACCTGCGAGGGCGTTGAGGTCTCGGCATAGTTTGTTCGCGGCCAGAGGGCCGCTCCCACGGGGGCCGCTCCCACGCCCATGGGCCGGTAGCCGGTACCACTCCCGTCGCCGGCCCGTTGTGAGCCCAAAACCTGGGCGAGCGTACGGAAGAGGAAGTCATGCACCATGCGTGAATCGCGGAACCGAACCTCATGCTTCTGCGGGTGCGCATTCACATCCACTCCCGCCGGGTCCATTTCCAGGTACAGCACGAAGGCGGGATGACGGCCGTGGAACAAGACATCTTTGTACGCCTGTCGCACGGCATGCCCGATGAGCTTGTCCTTGACCATTCGCCCGTTGATGAAAAAGTGCTGCAGGTCGGCCTGTCCCCGGGAGAAACTTGGCTGCGCAATCCATCCACACAGTTTCAGCCCCGCGGCTTCGTGCTCGATGAAAAGCGTGCTTTCAACAAACGTCTCACCGCACAGGGCCGCCAACCGCGCCTCGCGCGCCTCGCGCATAGGGGCTGTAGGTAACTGATGGACCAATTTCCCGTTATGTGTCAGCCGAAACGCGACATCGAAGGATGACAAGGCCGCACGCAGGAACACGGTCTCCAAGTGACCGAACTCCGTCTTCTCCGTACGCAGAAACTTGCGCCGCGCCGGAACATTGAAAAACAGATCTCGTACCTCGACTGAAGTACCACGCGGATGGGCAGCCGGAGCAGGGCCGCGCCAAACCCCGTCTCCGTCGCCGTCGATACGGGCAGCTTCCGCGCGTTCGGTTCCACTGGTCAGGCGCAAACGTGCGACCGCACCAATGGATGCCAATGCTTCGCCACGGAAACCCAGCGTGCCAACACGCTCCAAATCCTCCAAGGATCCGATTTTGCTCGTGGCATGGGGTGCAACCGCGAGCGCCAACTCTGCAGCGCGGATTCCCCGGCCATCATCGCGAACCAGGAGCCGGCGGATGCCACCCTCCTCCACTTCGACCTCGACACTACGCGCGCCGGCATCGATAGCGTTCTCGATGAGCTCCTTGAGTACCGACGCTGGGCGCTCGACCACTTCACCAGCGGCAATCTGGTTGATGAGCTGGGGTGACAGCTTTTGGATGGAATCCGACACGGCGGAAAGAATACCACCGTGACCCGTGACGGGGCTGGCTCAGCCGTGTGGAATAAGGATGGTCTGCCCGACCTGGATGCGGTCGGTGGCGAGATTGTTGCTGGAACGAATCTGCTGAATGCTCACATTGTAACGGCGCGCAATACCGGACAGCGTTTCGCCACGAGCAATCACATGCTGCCGCCCAGCGGCCGCACCACCACCGATGCCGTTCACTGCTATCAAGGTGTTGGGCGGCGAGTGGTCTGCAAAGTAGGCACGGATACCGTTCAGCATGCCCTGAGCGACGGCCAGCTGATGACCAGCGTCGCGCAGACGGGCTTCCTCGGCCGGATTCGAGATGAATCCGGTTTCAACCAGAATGGACGGTACATCCGGCGCCTTCAACACTAGGAAGTTCGCGCCCTGCACCTCGCGTTGGCGCGCACGACCGAGGCGACCGAGTTCACCGAGAACATGGTTGCCGACATTGCGGCTGGCACCGATGACGCCAGTCTGCGACAGGTCCAAAAGCACCGAGGCCAGCATCTCATCCTTGTCATCCAGTTTGACACCGCCGACCAAGTCCGTCGCGTTCTCACGCTCGGCCAGCAAACGCGCGGCCTCACTGGTCGCGCCGCGTTCAGACAGGATATAGACAGAAGTCCCGTGTGCGCTGCGATCGTGGAACGCGTCCGCGTGGATGGAAACGAACAGATCAGCCCCCGCGCGACGTGCACGCTCATAACGCTCGCGGTGGCTCACATAATAATCGCCCGAGCGCACCAGAACGGGCTTCATGCCGTATTCGCGCTCTAGTAACTGCGCCAATCGTTGGCTGATCGCGAAGACGATGTCTTTTTCGTGCACGCCACTCGGCCCGACAGCCCCGGGGTCGTGCCCGCCGTGCCCGGCGTCGATGGCAATGACGAGCTCGCGCAACGCGGTGGTCGGGCGCGGTGCAGGCGCAACTTGAGCAGCGCCTACCGTATGCGGCAAGTCAACGACCAAGCGGTGACCCATGCCCTCATCCGGGCGCAGAACAAAAGTACGCGGTTGGACAGTGGTGGAAAGATCAATGACCAGCCGCAGGTCGCGCTCGTTACGCTTGCCACTGCGCAAACCGCGAACGACGCCGTGGGTACCGCCGACTGCTGGCAGCGACCCGGCGGTAGCGTTGCGCAAATCGATGACGACGCGGGCGGGGTTGTCGAGCTTGAACACGCTGTGTTCCACCGGGCCCGACAGGTCGAACACCAGTCGCGTGCCTTCGGTGGTTTCCGCTGCGCGCACAGTGTCCACCCTGACCTGGCCGACAGCCGTCAGGGGCAGAAGTAGCAGCAGCACCATCCACAGTCTCGACATCGTTGCTCCGGAATACGCTCCCCTGAAGCTTATACACGGAGTTTTCGATTAATCAAGATTTTTGATTTACAAATTAGTGGCTTGGAGCGATATTCTAGACTCGTATCGAGGATGTGTTTCCAATAAAATCAGTTACTTGGAAAAATTCGCGCTAAGGCGGCATGCCCCTTTGGAGAGCGCGCGGAAGCCCGCAGAGCGCGCCCTTCCGGATGCCGGGTGAGTTCTAGATGGAGATCTGCTTCTGGCAGGCCACCCGCGGCCCGTTCCGGCCATTCAATAAGGACCGCGGTCGACTCGTCCAGCTGTTCGCGCAGACCCAAGCCCTCGATGTCCGTAGCGCCTGCCAATCGGTACAGGTCCAAGTGCAACACTGTGCCGGCACTCAGGTCGTAGGGCTCTATCAAGGTATAGGTTGGGCTCTTGACCGCACCCACATGGCCCAATGCCCGTAGCAAACCTCTTACCAAAGTCGTTTTGCCGGCGCCCAAATCCCCGCTCAAGGTGATCACCATCGCCCCCTGAGCTGCCATCACCGCTGCGAGTTCGGCGCCGACTTCCTCAGTAGCCTGCTCGTTGTTCAGGATTCGGGTTTGCATCAATCCAATCCGTTCACGCGCCAGTGCAAGGGTCCCATGAGGTCGGATGCCAGCAACCCTCGTTCACCCGCGATTGCAGCGGCACGGTCGCCAGCCTCCGCGTGCAGTTGCACGCCCGCACACGCCGCACCGTGTGCATCCAAGCCCTGTGCACGCAAGGACGCGATGACACCGGTCAGCACATCACCCATGCCACC
The DNA here is from genome assembly GCA_964552205.1 of uncultured Gammaproteobacteria bacterium. Classification (GTDB taxonomy): domain Bacteria; phylum Pseudomonadota; class Gammaproteobacteria; order Natronospirales; family JAIVGZ01; genus JAIVGZ01. The sequence goes on along the minus strand of CAZKFT010000014.1, from coordinate 17,605 downwards.
TGTCGCCATTCCGGGATTTCCTGCGAGACACACTTGACGAAGTGCGCCCACTGCACCCACCAAGGTAGCCGCGCCTTTCAACACGACGACCGCGCGACTCAATGCTGCAAGCTCATCCAGCGCTGCGAACCGGTCAGCCTGAACTGCAGATGCGTCTACACCCAGAAGGCGCGCGGCCTCACCCGGGTGCGGGGTGATGATGCACTCGGTGCGTTCCTGAAACCGTCCTGCCATCAGGTTCAGTGCATCCGCATCCATAACCAGAGGCCTTGTGCTGGCGAGGGCCGCATCCAGCATCGCCTGTGCCCACGCGTCCTGGCCCAAGCCGGGCCCAATGGCGACTACATCCGCTCGGTTCACAAGATCTTGCAGCGACTCCGGTGACGACACCTCTCTCACCATGAGTTCTGGCCGGGCCGCACCATAGCCCGGTGGGACGACCAAGGTCACCAGCCCTGCGCCTGTGCGCAGCGCGGCCTCCCCGGCTAGCGCCGCCGCGCCCCGCATTCCGACGTTTCCGCCGATAATGAGCACATGTCCGGCATCACCCTTGTGTGCATCGCGCGGACGTGGGCCCAGCAAGCGTGCAGCGAGGTTGTCCGGCAAAACGCCCGCGACAGGCGCCACATCTGAGAAGGCGGCGTCCGGAACACCTAGCCCCGCCAACACCACAGTCCCTGCGCAACGTGGCCCAAGACCGGTGAACAAGCCGCGCTTGTAACCGATATAGGTCACCGTCACTGTCGCTTCGACCACCGCGCCCGGCGCACTTCCAAGGTCGGCATCCAGTCCGGACGGCACATCAATGGACAGCACCGGAGCCGAACTGCGGTTCATCGCCTCAATCAGATTCGCGCCTTCTTGCTCCGGTGCGCGTGACAATCCGATTCCGAACAAGGCATCGACGATGAGATCCGGGTGGTCGCCGAGGTCGCACACGCTCATGCCGTCGGCCTCAGCCAACTGGATCAGTACTCGGCCATCGCCGCCGTTGTTGCCAGGTCCACAAACCACCGCGAGAGAACGCGCGTCCGGCCAACGGGCCTTCAACACATCAAAGGCCGCCGCTCCCGCCCGTTGCATGAGGGTCGTCTCCGGCAAGCCGAAGGACCCCATCGCGCGCTGCTCCACTTCGCGGATGGCTGCGATGCTGTAGACCTTGTGCGCTAAGCCGAACATGTGGGCATTATAGAAGCCCTATGCAGGAACTTGCCGTCCAGATCAAAGCTTGGGGCCTTGAGTTGGGCTTTCAGGCGATTGGAATCACGGATATCGACCTCGGCGAAGACGAGGCGCGTCTGGACACATGGCTGGCCGAGGGCCGCCATGGCGAGATGCATTACATGGAAAAGCACGGCACGCGGCGCACCCGCCCCAACGAGCTGATTCCTGATACCCGCCGGGTCATCGTCGCCCGCATGGACTACCTGCCCGAACCGCATGAGGCCATATGGACTGCCCTGCACGAACCGGCCCGCGCATTCGTTTCCCGCTATGCGCTCGGTCGGGATTATCACAAACTCCTGCGCCGACGCCTGCAGCAACTCGCAGACCGCATCACGACGACCATCGGTCCATTCGGCTATCGCGTGTTCGTGGATTCGGCACCGGTGATGGAGCGGCCGCTGGCCAGGAAGGCGGGCCTCGGTTGGGTGGGCAAACACACCTTGCTTCTCGACCGCAGTGCAGGGTCGTGGTTTTTCCTGGGCGCCATCTATACCGATCTTGATTTACCCGTCGATACGCCGGTCGCCGATCACTGCGGCAGCTGCCGCGCCTGCATGGATGTCTGTCCAACCCAAGCCATCGATGCGCCGTACCGTCTGGATGCGCGTCGGTGCATTTCCTATCTCACCATCGAGTTGGAAAGCGCCATCCCGGAGGCGTTCCGAAAAGCGATGGGCAACCGCATCTACGGCTGCGATGACTGCCAGCTGGTCTGCCCGTGGAACAAGTTTGCGACCCGCACCAACGAGCCGGACTTCGCCCCTCGTCATGGCCTGGATGCCGCAACGCTTGTGGAGTTGTTCGGATGGGATGAGACGCGATTCCTGGACCTGACCACGGGAAGCGCCATTCGTCGCATTGGTCACGAGCGTTGGCTCAGAAATATCGCCGTCGCCCTCGGAAATGCCCCAACTTCCCGGACGGTGATTACTGCGTTGGAATCACGCCGCGAGCATCCGTCCGAGTTGGTACGCGAGCATGTGTCATGGGCGCTCGCGCAGCATGCGTGAGGCAATCTCCTTGCCCAGCTCCACCCCGAACTGGTCGAAGGGGTTGATATTCCAGAGTACCGACAGCACGAACACCTGGTGTTCGTAGAGCGCGAGCAAACGGCCTAGGTTGTAGGGCGTAAGCCGGTCGAACAGCAAGATGTTCGACGGTCTTCCACCCGGGCAGTCACGGTGCGCCTCGCCGGTGCTACGCCCTGCCCACAAAGCTTCCGACTGCGCAAACAGGTTCGCGAGCAGGACTTCGTGATGATGCACAGGGCCCTCAACGGCCTCGCGGAAGCCGATGAAATCCACCGAAACCTTGTCCGTACCCTGGTGCAACATCTGGTGGAAAGCATGCTGCCCGTTGGTGCCGGTCATACCCCACACCACCGGCGAGGTGACGCCGTTCACCGGTTTGCCTTCACGGTCCACCCGCTTGCCCAAGCTCTCCATCACCAGCTGCTGCAAATACGAAGGCAACAATTGTAGGACCTCTGCGTATGGCAACACGGCATGACTGCCGGCACCCTGCTCACGGTTCCAAGCCGCCACCATCGCCATCAACACCGGCAGATTCTCCGAGAGCGGCGCCTCACGGAAATGGATGTCGACAGACCGCGCGCCCTCGAGCAACTCACTGAAGCGGTCTCGCCCCAAGGCAATCATTGCGCTCAGACCCATCGCCGACCACAGGGAATAGCGACCTCCAACCCAGTCCCAGCACCCGAACACCCGCTCCTCGCGGATGCCGAAGGCGACAGCCTTGTCCTTCGCTGCTGTGACCGCCACGAAATGATCCGCAACCGCCGCCTCGCCAAGTGCATCCACCAACCACGCACGCGCGCTCTGCGCGTTCAGCAGGGTCTCCTGCGTGGTGAAGGTCTTGGAGGCCACGATGAACAGGGTGGAGGATGGCGTGCATCTGGCCAACACGCGAGACAGCGCCGCACCGTCCACATTGGCGACGAAATGGAATCGCTGTGCACCGGTGGGCCTGAGCGCATCCACCACCAAGGCGGGTCCCAAATGCGAACCACCAATGCCTATGTTGACCACATCCCGGAACCGCGAGGCATCGAAGTCAAAACAGCGTTCGCGCTCCGCGATGACTTCATCGCTGACTGCATACTCACCAGCCCGAGCACGCAGCGCCATGTGCAGAGCCGCCCGGCTCTCGGTCGTGTTCACCGCATCGCCCGCAAACAAGCGACTCCGCCAACCCGCAAAGTCGCAGGCTTCCAAGCGGGCCATCAAGCCGGAAAGGTCATCTTCACTGAGGGTCTGACGGGAAAAATCGAACTGCAGCCCGTCGAGTTCGCGGGTATACGTCACGCGACCTGGACGGGGATGGTGTGGCGGGTATGGGTGATGTTGTTGTGCTCGTCCAGATAGACGAGCTTGGGTTTGAAGTTCACGGCCTCGGCCGAACTCATGCTGGCGTACGCGGCAATGATGATGAGGTCGCCGGGGCTGGCCTTGTGCGCGGCTGCGCCGTTGATGGAAATGATGCCCGACCCGTCTTCTGCACGGATGGCATAGGTCGTGAAGCGCTCACCATTGTTAATGTTGTAAATCTGGATTTGCTCGTATTCAAGGATGCCGGCCGCTTCCAACAGGCGTCCGTCAATGGCGCAGGAGCCCTCGTAGTGGAGCTCGGAGTGCGTCACGCAGGCCCGGTGCAGCTTGCATTTGAGCAGGGTCAGGTTCATAGGCCAGCATTTTACCGGTCATGCCCGCAGGTTATCAATCAAACGCGCTTTCCCAAGCCGCGCTGCGACCAGAACGACCAATGGCTGCCCGGACTCCGGGGCTGACAGGTCGTCGGCATTGCGGATGGCAACATAGTCCGGGATGAAGCCCGCGCTCTCCAGGCGTTCTGATCCGGCCTCTGCAAGGCCCACAAAATCCGTGTTGCCTGCCCGAATCGCCGCGACGCATTCCCTCAAGACTTGGTAAATCGTCGCGGCCTGCTGACGCTCCTCTGCATTGAGGTACTGGTTGCGCGAGCTCATCGCCAATCCATCGGGTTCACGCACGGTCGGCTCACCGAGGACGGTGACCGGCAACTGGAATTCGCGCACCAGCCAGCGGATGACCAAGAGTTGCTGGAAATCTTTCTCACCGAACACGGCAACATCCGGCTGCACCATCGCGAGCAATTGGTGCACGACGGTCGCAACACCATCAAAATGACCCGGTCGTGAACGCCCGTCGAGATCGCCAGCGAGTTCGAAGGGTACGCTGATACCGGGCACGGCCTCCGGGCCATCCGGATACATCTCCTCCACCGTCGGTGCGAACAGAACATCCACACCTGCGTTCTCCAGTGCCTCGCAATCCGCATCGAAGCTGCGAGGGTAAGAGGCGAAGTCTTCACTGGGACCGAACTGCAACGGGTTCACGAAGATGCTGGCAACGACAGATTGCGCATTGGCCTTCGCCGATTCCACCAACTTGAGATGACCTCGATGAAGGTTGCCCATCGTCGGCACGAAGCCGAGCGGACGGTCGCAACCGGCGAGTGCCGCCTCGAGTTCGCCGCGGGTGCGGACGACTCGCATGGGGTTCAGCTCTCGAAGCCGTGTTCGGGGGCGGGGAAACTACCGTCGCGCACCGCTGTGACATAGGCGCGCACGGCATCGGCGAGGCTGGTCTGCCCCGCCATGAAATTGCGGGAGAATTTCGGTTTGCGACCCGGCGTGATGTCCAGCATGTCGTAGGTGACGAGAATCTGTCCGTCTACCGCCGGCCCCGCGCCAATGCCGATGGTCGGGACATGCACAGCCGCTGTGATGCGCTCTGCAAGCGCACTGGGTACGCATTCCATGAGGATGAGGTCCGCGCCAGCCTGCTCAAGTGCAATCGCATCGTCCAGCATCTGCGCGGCGGAATCCTGCTCCTTGCCCTGCACGCGATAACCCCCGAGCTTGTGGACCAGCTGGGGTTGCAGACCGATATGCGCACACACTGGAATGCCGCGCTCCGTCAGGTACTGGACGACGGCGGCCTGTTGCACGCCACCCTCCAGCTTCACCATCTTGGCGCCACCCTCCTGCATCAGGCGGGTTGCACTCGCGAGCGCCTGCTCAGGCGTGGCGTAACTCATGAAAGGCATGTCCACACACAGGAATGCGCGACCCACACCCCGTGCCACCGCCTGCGAGTGATAAATCATGTCATCCAGCGTGACCGGTACCGTGGTGTCGCGACCCTGGATGACCATGCCGAGTGAATCACCCACCAGCACCAGGTCCACACCCGCTGCGTCCAGCAACGCCGCGAAACTCGCGTCATAGGCGGTCAAGCAGGCAATGCGTTCGCCCGCGGCCTTCATCTTCCCCAAGGTGGTCAGCGTGACCTGCGCCACCTGGCTGGGGGACTTTTCGGGCTTGGTATACATGGAGAAGAGGATACCTTAACGCGGGTTGAAGTAATGCTTGCCAGACTTGGTCCGGCAGATCTGTTGGAACAAGAGCTCGAAGTCCGCATCGTCGTCGATAGGGTTGATTTCAGCCGTATTCACGATGAGCAGGGGCGACCGCGACCAGTCGTAGAAGAATTTCAGGTAGCTGTCAGACAAGCGTTGCAGGTACTTCACGTCAATGCCCTGCTCGTACACAATGCCGCGCCGTGCGATGCGTTCCATGAGGCGGTCCACTGGGGCCTGGAGGTAGACCACAAGGTCGGGGTCCGGTGCATCCAGCGACAGCTTTTCATACACCATCTCGTAGAGCTTGAACTCTTCTTCGTCGAGAGTGAGTTGTGCGAACAGGCGGTCCTTGTCCAGCAGGAAATCAGACACCCTGACAGGCTGGAAAATGTCCTGCTGGCGCAATGCCTGCATCTGGCGGGAACGCTGGAACAGGAAATACAACTGGGTTGGCAGCGCAGCGGCCTTGGGATCACGGTAGAACCGTTCCAGGAACGGGTTCTCCTCCGGGCCCTCGAGCAGGAGTTCCGTACCAAAGCGAACGGCAAGACGTTCGGCGAGTGTGGTCTTGCCCACGCCAATCGGCCCCTCCACTACGACAAAGCCCGGCTTTTCCCCTGACATCAGTCCTCGATCACGGTCAAATCATCGGCAGGTACATGCGCGAGCAGGTCGCGGATGTTGCCCGCACCCGGAATGTCGATGTCCGGGGCCAGCTCAGCGAGAGGATACAGGACGAAGCTGCGCTGGGTCAGCCCTGGATGCGGCACGTTAAGCCCGGGTTCATCGATGCGGGCATTGCCGTACAGGAGCAAATCCAAGTCCAGCGTACGGGGACCCCAGCGGTCACCCGATCGGTCACGGCCGTGGGAGCGTTCCACGGACAAGAGTGCCTCAAGCAGAGCTCTCGCCTCCAGCGTGGTTTCCACCATGCTCACACCATTCACGAATTCGGGTTGTCCGGCCGGACCCATCGCTGGGCTGCGGACAAGTCGGGAATGTGCCAATGCCCTCGTTCCTGGCAATGTGTCGAGCGCACGCTGCGCCAACTGTACCTGCGACTTGGGGTCATTGAGGTTGCTGCCGAGCGCGATGAACGCGACGCGCGGCGGGCCGCTCACACCGGTGCTCCGCTGTCGGCATCAACGCTGCCAGTGCGTTTGCGGCGACGACGCCGGCGCTTGGGTTTGCCCGGGCCGGGGTCAGCTGGGGCGCCCTGAATGAGTGCCTCCTGACCTGGTCCATCGGTTTCCTGAATCTTGGTCCACCAATCGGCAAGCTCCTGCTCCACTTCGCCGACTTCGGCACGCAGCAACATGAAATCGTAAGCGGCCCGGAATCGCGGATGCGCAAGCAGGCGCAGTGGGCGCTTGCCGCGACGCATCGTCAGACGCGCCTGCAATTGGAAAATCTCCCGCATCGGCTGGCTGAACCGCTTGGGAATGGAGACGCGTTTGAGTTGTTCGTACAGGACCTCGTCGGTGGCGTCCTGCAACGCCACCAATTGCGGGCTACCTTTGGCTTCTTTGGCCTGGGCCCGTATGCGTACCGGCTCCCACAACAAAGCCGCGAACAGAAAGGCCGGTGTGATTGGCTTGCCCTCACTCACGCGGTCATCCGTGTTCTCGAGCGCGCGCAGCAACATCAAGCGCGGGAAATCATGCTCCTGTTCGGCGAGGCTGTCCTCGGTGGCCGGGAACAAGATACCGAACAGACCCAATCGCCGAAGGTGCTCGTAACTTTGGACCGCGTGCCCGGACTGGAAGAGCTTGAGTACCTCCTCGAACAAGCGCGCAGGAGGGATATCGTCCAGAAGTCCCTTGAGTTCGGCGATGGGCGCCTCGGTTTGGGGATGAATCCGGAATCCGAGTTTGGCGGCAAAACGCGCGGCGCGCAGCATGCGCACCGGGTCCTCGCGGTAACGGCGTTCGGGCTCACCGATGAGCCGCAAATCCCCTGCTTTAAGGTCGGCCATGCCCCCGACAAAGTCGAGCACACTGAAGTCGTTGATGTCGTAGAACAGGGCATTGACCGTGAAGTCGCGACGAACCGCATCTTCCTCAATGGTGCCCCAAGTGTTGTCCCGCAGGATTCGACCCTCGCCTTCGTCCTGGTTTTCTTCCCCGGCCGGTCCGCGGAAGGTGGCCACTTCGATGATCTCAGGACCGAAGCGCACATGGGCCAGACGGAAGCGTCGGCCAATCAGGCGAGAGTTCCTGAACAGGGCACGGACATCATCCGGGCTGGCATCGGTGGCGACATCGAAGTCCTTGGGCTCACGACCAAGCAGGAGGTCACGCACGCCGCCCCCAACCAGGCACGCCCGGAACCCTGCCTTGTTCAAGCGGTAAAGGACTTTGAGGGCGCCTTCGGATATACCAGTGCGTGAGATGTTGTGGTCTGCACGCGGAATGATGGTGGGGAGGTTGTCGGTCGACACGGCGCGCGTATAATACCACGCCTTCGTCGCTCCCTTCGTCTAGTGGCCTAGGACACCGCCCTCTCAAGGCGGGAACAGGGGTTCGAGTCCCCTAGGGAGCGCCAAACTGTTTTTCGAGTATCCCGTCGATCGTCTCAGCCGGGACTGGCCTCGAGTACAGGTAACCTTGGCCGAAGTCACACCCCATCTCTTTCAGGAGCGCGTGCTGCTCCTGGGTCTCCACACCTTCGGCAATCACCTTCAGCCCCAATGTATGCGCCATCACGATGATGGCCTGGCACAGTGCGGCATCACTCGACCCCGGCGCGAGGTGCATGACAAATGCGCGGTCGATTTTCAGGTAATCGACATCAAACTTCTTCAGGTAGGACAGCGACGAATAACCTGTGCCGAAATCATCGATGGCAATTGCAAAGCCCGCACGCTGGAACAACTCCAGCTGGGCACGTGTATGGGAGTCCTCGGTCATCAGGATGCCCTCGGTGATTTCCATTGTCACCGCTTCCGGCGGAACCCCGTTGGACCTGACCTCTTCCACCCACCGCGTATGCAACCTGTACTTCTCCTGGAACTGCACTGGTGAATTGTTCACCGACACTTGCAGATCAATACCAAAACGCTCCCGCCACATCCGCGCCTGTCGCACAGCCTGGCTGAACACCCAGAACCCGATCTCATCGATGAGCCCGGTTTCCTCTGCGATGGGTATGAACGCTGCCGGGCTCACCGACCCTCTGACAGGATGGGTCCATCTCACCAAGGCCTCAACCTTCAAAACCTCTCCAGTGTTCATATTCACGACTGGCTGGTAAGCAACACTGAACTCCTGGCGTTCGATGGCAACCCGCAGGTCCGCCGCAGTCTGCATCCGTGTCTGCGCCGCCTCCTGCATGGCGCGCGAAAACCAGCAGTAGCGGTTCCGGCCCAAGCGCTTGGACTCATACATTGCCTGGTCCGCGTTTTTCAACATGTCCACCGGTGTATCGGCATCATCCGGGAACAGCGTGATACCGATACTCCCGGAGATGTACACAGGGTGGTCCTCGATATGGAATGGTTCCGCAAGCATCTGCAGGATTTTCTGCGTGACGCGGTCCACGTCCGCGGAGCCGCGCAGGTCGGTCATCATCACCGTGAACTCATCACCACCGAGTCGACTGACTGAATCACTGGACCGTACGCAGGACTGGATGCGGTGTGCCGCTTCAATCAGCAACTGGTCGCCGAAGTGATGTCCAAAATTGTCATTGACCTCCTTGAACCGGTCGAGATCGACCATGAGCAGCGCCAGAAGCGACTTGTCCCGTCCCGCCTTGCGGAGTCCCTGTTCCAGGCGATCGATGAATAGTCGCCTGTTGGGCAGTTTGGTGAGGGTGTCGTAGTTCGCCTGCGACCAGATCAACTCGTCAGCCTTCTTTTTCTCGCTGATGTCTGCGAACAGGGCAATCCTGGACTGAACTTTGCCGTCCGCATTGTAGATGGTGTTGATGGTCAGCCACTCCGGGAATTCCTCACCGTTCTTTCTTCTGTTCCATATCTCCCCAACCCACGCGCCGGTGGTATTCAATGCATGCCACATCTCGCGATAGAACTCTTCGCCATGACGGCCAGATTGCAGCATGGATGGCGATTGCCCGATGGCTTCGTCGGGCGAGTACCCGGTAACGGTGGTGAAAGCTGGATTCACTGCGATGATGCGATTGTCGGCATCCGTTACCAACATCGCCTCCGAGCTACTGCGGTAGACGAGGTCGGCAAGCCGAAGGTCGTCGTTGACACGGGCCCGTTCAATGGCGAGTGACACCAGATTGATTGCCGCAGCAATGACCGCTTCCTCCGCACCCCAATCTGACCCTGACTTGGCGCGGAAGAAGACAACCCCACCCAATTGCTCTCCCTGCGAACCCAGCACCGGCTCCACCAGCGCCCCAGCCAGGCCAACTTCAGCACTGGCCGCCCAGATTGGCTGGCACTCCGCAGAGGTCGATACGTTCTCGACCACGCGCCGACTTTTCATTGTCAGCGCGTCGCTGACCGGCCCACCTCCCTGTAACAGGACCTGCAACATCCCGCTCACAAGGTCATGGGAAAGCTCAGGTGCGGCCTCGAACCGCAATGTACCGGAGCGCTGCTCAATGGCGAAGATCGCACAATAAAGTCCCGGAGACTGACGCGTCACCTGCCCAGCCACGAATTCCAGCACGTCGACCAGCGGCGCACCCTGACCGACTTTCTCGAGTACAGCATGCCGCATGCGCTCCCGCATTTCCGTGTCACGCAGTTCGGTCGTGTTGCGCAGGAGCACGACGAACGCGCCGTCTTTCGGCCATGGCTGCGACGAAATGGACAGTTCGAAGTGCCGGGTACCTTCGGCCTTGGAAACGGTGAGCTGTCGACCACTCACGGTGTGGCCAGCTGCAGCATGGCGTACTGCCTTCATGAGCTGATCAGCAGCATGTGCAGGCAGAATGGCGGCGATTGGCGTACCGGGTTTCAGTTTTTCGGTTCGCTCAACAATCAAATCCTCCGGGTCGGCCCACAAATCCAACACATGACCTTCCGCGTCCACTTCGAACATCGTTTCCGGAATCGCTTTCAGGGTGACATCGAGGTCGGCCAATGCGCGGCTGAGGTGTCGTTGGGTGCGCAACATCCCGAATGCCGGCAAAGCAATCAACAGAATGGTGATAAGTAACGCCAAGCGAAACGACCACTGGCGGGCGGGCGCAACCTGCCACCCTCCCACGGGACGGGCATAGAACTGCCAGGCAAACAAGCTTGAGGGAACAGTCACGGAAACGGTCTTGGTGCGCCGCAGCGTTTCTGCCCCGTAAAAGAATTCACCCAGATCGTCGCCGGTGAGCACCCGCTCAATGCCGACTTCAAGCCAGTGGCCGGGGTTGGCCAAGCCAGCGTGCCGATAGAGCTGTTCTTCATCCAGCACACCCGCTGCCAAGCCCCAGAACGCATCTTCATCGTCACCAGTCCGTATGAAAACCGGAACCCGTGCGACGAACCCCCTACCACCCTGGACAAGGTCTATAGGACCGTCCACTACCGCCTCGCCAGTGTCCCTTGCGCGACGAACAGCCATCATCTGGTGCGGCACGGTCCGGTAATCCAACCCAAGCGCCTGCTCATTGCCTGCCAGGGGATATACGTAGCGGATGACCAGATCGGGCGCAGCGGCAATGTTGCGGGCGTCTGGATACTCCCGGAACAACTGTTGTGCCAGGCGCTGGAAATTGGCCTGACTCATATTCGGGTCCGCTGCCATCGCCGCTGCAACACCGCGGGTGAGCTGAACGAAATCACGCAATACGCTGGCTGCATCCGAGGCAATGCGCCGCAGGTCCTCGGTTGCCCGCTCCTCCAAAGCGTTGAGTTCCTGTTGGACGAAAAGACGATCCGCGAAAACTGCGCCTACAACCAAGCCGGCCAACAACATGACCAGCAAAATGGGTTGAAGCTCACTTTTCAGGTTGCGGTACACTTTGGCCAGACTAGCCCCTCCGGATGCCAATGAAAAGCCGCCTTTTCTTCTTTGTCTGTGTACTTTTGCTGGCCAGCAATGTTCTGGCTGTACCGGTGTTACCCGTCGAGGTGGTCACGAGCTACCCCCACGACCGTACCGCATTCACACAAGGACTCGTGATTCACGAAGGGCGGCTCTTCGAAAGTACCGGCCTATATGGCCGCTCCACCCTGCGCGAAGTGGACCTCGCGCGCGGCACTATCCAGCGCCAGGTGCGGCTGGACCGGCGCGAATTCGGGGAAGGCATCACGGTATATGGTGGGCGCATATACCAACTCACCTGGGCCAACCAGCGCGCCTATGTCTATGACCTCGACACATTCGAGCAAGTACGCCGGTTCAGTTACCGGGGCGAAGGCTGGGGCCTTACCAACAACGGCGAGCACCTGATCATGAGCGACGGTTCCGCCGAATTGCGTTTTCTCGACCCCGCCACCTTCCGTGAATCACACAGAGTGACGGTCACTGCTGACGGTGAGCCACTACCCATGCTCAATGAGCTCGTGTACATGGACGGACGGGTTTATGCGAACGTCTGGCTGACGACCCGGGTAGCAATCATAGAACCAGTCACAGGTGAGGTGGAGGCGTTTCTCGACCTGCAACCACTCATTCCCCACCTCGGCTTCGAGCCCAGGATGGACTACGAGTCCCCCAATGGCATTGCCTATGATGAAACCACCGGCCGATTTTTCGCGACCGGCAAATTGTGGCCGCTGTTGTTCGAGATCCGATGGACGCGGTGAACGCGCCGGGGTTGGCGAGGCGTCTTGCCGCAATGGTTTATGACGGCTTACTGATGCTGGCCGTTGTTCTGCTGGCAATCGGCCTGACCCTACCGCTCAGTGGTGGCGAGGCCATCGGCTTGCAACCCGGCGCGGCCCGGACGCTGTTGCAGGTATGGGTGCTTGGGGTGGTGTTTGCCTTCTTCGGCGGCTTCTGGACACACGGCGGTCAGACGCTCGGGCTGAAAGCCTGGCGCATGCAGGTGGTTGGTCGTGATGGCGGACCGCTTCGATGGCGTGACGCGGCGTTGCGCTTTGTCTGGGCCATCCCTTCCATCGGCTTGGCCGGGTTGGGCTTACTCTGGATGGTGTTTGACCGAGAGCGTTTGGCGGTGCACGACCGACTCTCCGGAACGCGGTTGGTGTTGGTTCCCAAACCACCCAAATGAATGCTCTCGCGGAGACGCGGAGACGCGGAG
>CAZKFT010000014.1:0-4677 GCA_964552205.1 uncultured Gammaproteobacteria bacterium | reverse complement strand
CTCTGCGAGAACCAAATCAGTCCTGATAACGCGCAGCGATCTCGGCCAAGCCTTCCTGGATCTCCTCCTCGGAAATCCAACGTCCGTTCACGACGACACCCGCACGGTGCTGCACATTTGCGACGTCAATCAGCGGGTTGCGCTCGAGCAGAATCAGGTCTGCGCGTTTTCCAGCCTCCACGGTTCCGAATACCGACTCCTCACCCAGAAAGCGGGCGACATTCCGGTTGCCTGTCGCCAAGGCATCGAATGGGCTCAAGCCCGCCTCCACCAACATGCGCAACTCATGGTGGATGGCGAAGCCCGGTACATTGAAAATCTGCGGCGCATCGGATCCCAGTAACAGGCCCGCGCCTGCATCATGCAGCGCCTTGATGAGTTTGGCGCGAATCTCAATGAAGTGCTCGATCTGCTCGGCACTATATGCTGGATTACCCATGATGTTGCGTTTGGCCTGGACCCACTGCGCCACCATCGGGCGCGGCACATAGCGCATCTCCTCCCGCTCCGCGAGCATCTCTGGCGGCAGCGCGGCTGAGAGCACATGCTGAATGAGGCTCTCGGTCGGCACGTTCCAGGTGCCTGCATCCCGGGTCATGGCCGCCACGACATCGATGGCGCGCTCGTCCACGCCGTCAGCCAGATTCCACCCGAAAAACATCGATGCCTGACCGCTTGCGGTTGCGCCGTCGGACAGCATCGCCGGAATGTACTCATCCAGATGATCGATGGTGGCCTGTCCGGAGCGCATGGCCCTCAGTACACCAACCTGGTTGGAGACATGGCCGCCAAAGGTCATGTCGTGCTCACGCGCTGCGGCAACGATGGCATCGAAACGGTCAGCATCCAGGCCCGGATGGATTTTAAGGAAATCGTAACCGGCCTCCTTCTGTGCTGCGACCATGTCACGCCCCATGGCGGGCGATGCGACGGAATTGCCATTGAATGAGGGACCTGACAAGTACAAACGCGGCGACACAATCTCCCCACTGGCAGCCGATTCCCGTAGCGCGATGTGATGTGGCGCGCCGAGCATGCTGCGGGCAAATGTGATGCCGTTGGCAACATACAAAAAGAGTATGTCCTCAGTCCACTGTTGTTGATTGGTTTGCGGCGGCACATGCGCATGCATTTCCGCCAACCCTGGCATCAGGTAGCGACCGCGTCCATCCACGGTCTGCATGTCACGGGGGACGCTCACACGGTTGGCCGGACCCACTTCCGCGATGAGACCGTCCCGGATGATGACCGTCTGGGCCGGCAACACGCGGTCCTCGTCCATCGGAATGACGGTGACGTTCGTCACAGCGAACTCATGCACGGGCTCTGCATAGACCAAGACCGGTACCAGAGCAATCAACAGTGTGATGACTCGCTTCATTTCAGACCCTCCAAATCAAAGCGGTAGCCGGATACGCGCAACTGCGCCCCGCGCCTGTTCACGATTCTCCAGGGCAATTGTACCGCCATGGTTCTCGACGATTTCACGGCACAGCACCAAGCCGATACCCGTTCCTCCGGGCTTGGTGGTGAAGAATGGCACCCAGAGGTTTTCCGTGCGTGCAACTCCGGGGCCATCGTCCTCGATGTCGATTTGTACCGCGTCGTTGGCGACCGTCCAAAGAACACGCACGCCGCCCAGATCACCTGCGGCTTCCAAGGCGTTCTTGAGCAGGTTGATGAACACCTGTTCGAGCTGGTCGCCATCCGCCTCAAGTGTCACCGTCTGACCCCCATCCACGGCAATACGCTTTCCACCCACCAAGGGCACAACCTTGTTAATGAGCGCCGCAAGCTCGCATGGCCTGCGGCGCGGTGCAGGTAGCCGCGCCAGCTGTGCGTATCCGCCCATGAAACGCCCCAGTGACTCGGCCCGATCGCCGATGACGGTCAGACCGGAAGCGGCATCCTCACGCCAGTCGTCCGGCAAAGGATCACGAGCAATGAGCGTGCGCAGCGTTCCCGCCATCGATTTGATGGGCGCCAGCGAATTGTTGAGCTCATGGCCAATGACCCGGACCAGGCGCTGCCAGGCCTGCCGCTCTTCCTCTCGCAGCGCGCGCGACAGTTCGGAAATCACCAACAGTTCATGTGGTCTCCCATCCTCACGGAAACTCCGGCGTCGAACCTCCCAGCGACCAGATCCCCCGGGAAACACGCGTGAAATGATGCGTCCGGAGGGCTCGTCCAGCAGATCAGTCAGGCCCAACGACTCAGCATCACGCCCCAGCAAGGTCGGCGCTTCTGCCGCCAGCAAACGTTCGCCCGCACGGTTGACCAGACGCAGGCACCGGCCCCCATCGAAGGCAAACACCGCGAGATCCACTTCGGCGATGACCTTCTGCAGCAACACACCAGCTTCCAGCGCTTGTAACCGCTGGAAGTGCAATGTCCGGCTGAGAGAGTTCACTTCGACCATCACTTCGCCAACCGCATCCGCCGGATCCACATTGCGACCGCGTAGCGAGTAGTCGCCCTCACGCAGGGCTTCCAGCAGATTGGCCAGCGATTGCAGCGGTACTACGACCCGCCGCCGCAGGACATAAGCCCCTATCAGCACAAACAAGGAGATGGTGATGAACAGGGACCACCGCAGGGTGATGTTGATGTCCCAGTGATAAATGAACAAGGAGGCCGCCAGCCACGAGGGACCGAGGGTGACGAAGGTCAGAAGGACGATGCGATCCTGGAATCGCAGTTTCACAATCCGAACTTCTCCATGCGACGGTAGAGTGCGGATCGGCTCACCCCGAGTTCCTCGGCGGCCTCGACGACATTGCCGTCATGGCGCAACAAAGCCGCCTTGATGAGCTCGCACTCCATCTCATCCAGCGTCACAGGCTCGCGCTCTCCCACTGCTACCGAAGCATCGAGGCGCAAATCAGCGGGTCCAATGCTGTTTCCGCGCGACATCAGTACCGCTCGTTCGATGACATGGTTGAGCTCGCGCACATTGCCCGGCCAGTTGTAACGACGCACTGCCGACAAGGCAGCGTCCGTAAATGCTTCCACCGGTCGGCGATGTTTCTGTGCGTGTTGGGCCAGAAATCGTTGTGCAAGGTGAACCAGATCATCGCCCCGCTCTCGCAAGGGAGGGAGATGAATGTGGATGGTGTTCAGCCTGTACAGAAGATCGCGTCTGAAGCGGCCCGCCTCGATCTCTCCCTCGATGTCAGCATTGGTGGCCGCCAGCACGCGTACATCCGCTTTGAGGGTTCGTGAGGAACCGAGCCGCTCGAACTCGCCATCTTCCAGCACCCGGAGTAGGCGAGCCTGCTGGGCCACCGGGATGTTGGCAATTTCATCCAGGAACAGCGTGCCGTTGTCCGCAAGCTCGAAACGGCCCACGCGGTCGGATTTGGCATCCGTGAACGCTCCCTTCACATGCCCGAACATCTCCGACTCGAACACCGTCTCCGCCAGTGCACCGATGTTGACCACGACCAAGCTGTGGTCCCTGCGCGGTGACAACTCATGAATCAGGCGGGCGACCAAGCCCTTGCCAGTCCCACTCTCACCGGTAATCAGGACATTCGCATCCGAGGGCGCCACCTGCTCTATGGTCTCCAGCACCGGCTGCATGACAGCGGACTCCGCGACGAGTACGCCGTCATCGCCTCTTAGCTGGCGGTTCTCGGCTTCTAGCGCCCGGGTTCTGCGCAAGGCCTGACCAAGTGCAACTTGAGTCTTAAGAACAGTCAGTAACCTAGCGTTATCCCAGGGTTTTTCAACAAAGTCCTGGGCGCCGCGGCGCATGGCCTCGACCACCAATTCGATGGTGCCCCAGGCTGTCATGACGATGATGGGCGTGTGCGGATCGAAGGCGCGAATGCGCGCCACGGCGTCCAGCCCCTCTTCCCCGGAAGTCGTGTCGCGTGTGTAGTTGAGGTCCATCAGGACCGCATCCGCTGTACGGGCGCGTAGCGCCTCGATCAACGCATTGGGATGGGAAAAGGTCTCTGTGGAATAGCCCTCGCCCTTGAGCAGAAGTCGCAATGCTTCGACCACATCCTTCTGGTCATCGGCTATCAGAACCCTTGGCGCGCGGCTGGACATCCGTCATTCATATCGGAGTGCTATCGCTGGGTCAACGCGGCCAGCCCTGATGGCCGGCAACCAGGCCGATAACACACCGGTACCAATCACTACGATGATTGAAACCCCCCAGGCTCCCAAGCCCAGCACATCGAGCCCAAACAACAAGGATTCCGCCCGCTCGACCAGGAAGAACATGGCAACCAGGGCTGCGACGACACCGAGCCCGACGATGGCTCCCGCCCGTTTCAGGATCATCAGCACCAAGTCTCCATCCCCCGCACCGATGGCCTTGCGCAACGCCAACTCACTGCGCCGCGCTTCCACCATATGCTGCATGGATGCATACAGGCCGATCATCGTGAGCAACAACGCGATAGCAGCGGCAGTGGCCGCCAGGCGTCCTCGCGCACGCTCGCTCTTCAGCGCCTCGTACATCGCCTCATTCATGGGGCGTGCCGGGTTTGCAATCATCGGCGGGAATCGCTCGTAGACGAGCTCCGAAACCAAAGGCTGCAAGACTTCGGGTTCCACCGTGCCTCTCGCGATGTAGGCATTATTGAAGAACCCCCCGCGCAAGGGTCGGTAGAACATCGGTGGGAACTCATCTTCCTGACCTGCGTAACGCATGTCTTCCACGAC
>CAZKFT010000013.1:25913-48724 GCA_964552205.1 uncultured Gammaproteobacteria bacterium | reverse complement strand
ACATGCGCACGAAACCTGTGCGGTCATCGTCGAACCCTTGGTCCAATGCGCCGGTGGCATGCGGATGTACCATCCCGTGTGGCTGTCCATGTTGCGTGATGCCTGCGACCGGTACGACGTCCATCTGATAGCTGATGAAATCGCCGTCGGATTCGGCCGAACCGGCACGATGTTCGCCTGTGAACAAGCCGATATCACGCCAGACTTCATGTGTCTTTCCAAGGGACTTACGGGCGGGTACCTCCCGCTCTCGGCCGTTCTGACCCGTCGTGAGGTGTATCAGGCGTTTTATGACGACTACACCAAACTCACTGCGTTCCTGCACTCACATTCTTACACCGGGAACCCGTTGGCCTGCCGGGTGGCGCTGGCCACACTGGATATTTTCCGCGACGAGGCAGTGCTTGAGCGCAACCAAGACATCGCCACGCGGATTCGGGCACAGGGTGAGGCTTTGGCGGACCAATCGCATGTTGCGGAGTTCCGCCAGACAGGAATGATCTCCGCACTGGAGATGGTGCAGGACAAATCCAGCCGAACTCCCTACCCTTGGCAGGAACGTCGCGGCCTCCGCGTATATCGGCACGCCCTTCAGCGCGGCGTGCTGTTGAGACCCGTCGGGAATGTCGTCTACTTCATGCCACCCTATGTCATTGATGACGATGCCATCGACCTTATGATGGCTGTCGCGGCCGAGGGCATCGCCCTCGCAACGGCGGACTGAAGATGCGCACGACCCGAGTTTTTCATCCGGAAGCTTTGCGGGACGATGCCGAAGTCGCCCTCACCACCACTGCAGCCCACCATCTGGCGCGGGTGCTACGACTCCCGGCTGGCGCGGCCTTCATCTTGTTTGATGGGAGTGGATGTGAATGGCCGGCGACGCTGACCGACCCACGCGCTGGGCGAGCGAAAACAGGCATCGGGAGCAAGAATGCGTCTGAGTCCCCATTTCCGCTCACACTGGTTCAGGGCATTTCGCGTGGTGAGCGCATGGACTGGACAATACAGAAGGCCGTCGAACTTGGAGTTGCCCGAATCAGCCCGGTATTCACAGCGCGAACCACCGTCAAACTCGATGATGACCGCGTAGCCCGACGAATACAGCATTGGCAAAGCATTGTTGTCAGCGCCTGCGAACAAAGTGGTCGCACCAGCCTGGCGGCTCTGGACGAGCCAGTACAACTCAACACATGGTTGCAAGCACGGTCGATCCCTACACTGGTTCTGGACCCGCGCGGCGATGTGGGCATGAAGGCGGCCTTCGCGGAGCAACCCGAGGAGGCCGCGGTCATCATCGGACCAGAGGGCGGCCTGGACGATGCGGAGCTGGAATTTGCGGTGGCATCCGGTTGCATCCCGGTGCGACTGGGACCGCGTATCCTGCGAACGGAAACTGCGGGCCTTGTTGCGCTCTCTACCTTGCAGACCTTATTCGGCGACCTCGCCCAATGAACCAACCACGTTCTCGAATTCCGCGTCGTGGAAGGGTTTCTCCACGCATGCGAGCGCTCGGAATGCGGCGGCCCGTGCTCGGCGATGGTCATCCAGAGCAGCGCTGACCATAACGACAGGCGTCTGGTTCAGGGATTTTCTGGCCCGCGCCCACTCCAGGATCTCCAGTCCATCGTGGCCTGGCATATCGATGTCGAGAACGATGAGACTGGGTCGTTCGCGCGACAGGACCTTCTTCGCCTCAAATCCATCCCCAGCGGTCACCACCCGCCAACCCAGGCGTTCCAGCTTTTTGACGACATCGTCCCTTGCCGTCGGTGAATCATCGGCCACGACGGCCAGCGGCCTGATGACAAGCGCACTCTCGAAGGCCGTCAACACGGCCTGCACGTTCAGTACAGTCGACAAGCGTCCGCCATCCAGCAAGCCGACACCTGCGACATAGTTGCTTTCCTGCACATCCGTACCGAGCAGACGATGGACTGCTGTTTCCACCTTGCCCAGGGCCTCATCAATGCGTAGTGCTGCACCCCGGTTGCCGTGACGAATGAGTACGGCCATGGGCGCATCTGCGGCGGCCTTGGCACCGACAACGCCGATCATTTCCGCAATTTCAACAAACGGCCACTGCTCGCCTTCGTGCTCTACGCGGTCAGCACCCGGCTCAATGGACCGTGCAACCACCATATTCCCGGAGGGCACTGCCACCAACGCATTGCCGACACGGAAAAGCTCCACTGACATGACTGGCGATGGATTCGGGAGTTGAATCACGAAAGACGTGCCCTTGCCCTGGGTAGTCTCCATCCGCATGGTCCCACCCATTTCCCGGATGACGTGAGCGACTGCATCCACACCCATCCCGTAACCTGAGTTGTAGGTGACGTCGCCCGCCGTGGAGAACCCCGGGGTCGAGATAATGCTTAGCAATTGCTCCTGCGAGAGGTCGCCATCCGGGATCTCCATTCCCTTTCCGGCGGCGCGTTCAATGACCATATCCATGTTGATTCCACCACCGTCATCCTCGACTTCGATGATGATGCCTTCATCATCCATGGATGAGCGGATCAATATGGTACCGACCGGCGGCTTGTCTGCGGCCCGTCGCGCTTCCTCTCCCTCGATACCGTGGACAACCGCATTTCTCAGCAGGTGCTCCATCGGCAGCACCATGGCATCCAGCAACCGCCTGTCGACTTCGATGGCAGAGCCCTCGAACTTGAGCTCCGTGGCATGCCCCGTGTCCTCAACCGCTTGGCGGACGGTCCTCCGCCACCTGTCTGCGTGAAGGTGGACCGGCGCTGTTCGTGCCCGGATGAGGGCATCGCGGATGGCTGCTGCATCCTCGACCAGCGCCTTCAACATCGAACTGATGCTGGCAACATTCCACATGGTCTGGTCACTCATGCGGCCTTCCATCTGGGCGCTGCGCAGGCCCAGCGAAAGTGCCCGTACCAAGGCCCGGTCAAAGTGATCCGAACGCACGCGTTCACTTTCAACAGAAACCCGCGGTTTGCGTCTGCGCTCCGCACCCGACGGAACCGACCGGTCATCGTTGGACAGATGTTTCAACTCATCCAGCAAGTTGCGAGCACGCTTTACCGCCGATGGTGCCCCACTGGCATCAAGGGTCCCGTACATCGCGTCGAAAGTTCGTTGAAGCATCCAGATCAGACGGGGTGTGACCATCATGCGCTCGTCACCAACCGCCTGCAGAACGCGCTCGGTTTCATGAGCAATCTCTGACAAATCGCCAAAGCCAGCCACTCGGGACGACCCCTTAAGCGTGTGCAAGACCCGCTGCAGATTGAGCACAGCGTCTGCATCGCCGGCATCGAGCAACAATGCATCACACGCGTCACTCATGCGGTCCAGCAGGCTACGTGCCTCGTCGCGGTAGGACTCAATGGTGCCCTGGTCTCCTGCATTGGCGACGATTCCCGTGGAATCCGCCTCCAGCCGTCCCAAGCCAACCCGAGTCTCCTCTAGAACGGTTGCATCCACCGTAGCCGTACTTGCCAAGCGTTCATGCAAGGCCTTGGCACCGGTTGTCACATCCTTGGAGCCCAACACCTCTGCTGCCGTCCGTATGGACGCCAAAGCATCCAGAACAGCCTGTGGCACACGTCCCGATCCAGCCTCGTTCGCACTTGCATTGATCCACCGCTTGACCAACTCCAAGCGTGTAGCCATCAACGTGGGCAAGGTAGTGCGCGCAAGCCCGGCCTTTGCTGTTGCAGGGTCCATGGCTGCATTCCTGATGCTGTTGAGGTCAATGCAGGGATCCTGTCCGCTCTCTACCTGTTCAACCAGCGCCGGCAGTATGGCCACGCCAGAGGCGACCAACTCCATCACTTCAGGCGTCGGTGAAACCGTGCCATCGGCGACCTTCTTAACCAGTGATTCCATGGACCATGCAAACTCCGCAAGGCGCAAGGTTCCTGCCATTCGCCCGCTTCCCTTCAGCGTATGGAAAGCTCGTTGCAGGTCCATGAGCGCTTTGTCGTCGTCTTTCCTGTCGCGATACTTTGCGAATGCAACGCGTGCGGCTTCAATCTGCTCATGCGCCTCTTCCAGGAAAATGCCCAAAACGTCCGGATCGGCACCATCCGATACGACAACGGGCTCTAACGCCACGACTTCCTTCGCCGCGTTCGCCAGTGGAGCGGACGCAAGCACAGCACGCGCCCGGTCCAGCAATTCCTCGGTACCACTACCACCGTCACGCCATGCATCCAGATACAATTCCAGGCAAACGAGGGCTTCTGCGATTTGATCCGACCCACCACTGCCGGGTCCAACCGTTGCAATGCGAAGCGCAGTGTCCTCGGCAATGGCTGCGGCAGATTCGAAGCCCGCTAGGGTCAAGGCATTGGCAAGCCGGAAAAGCTCTTCCGGCACCTCCTCCAGCTCCGACGCATCATCCAATTCGGCTGCTTCGGCCAGCCTAGGTCGGATACGCGTCAGCACCTCCAACGCCACATCCACCAACGCCTGCAATGCGTTCGCGCGTAGCTTCTCAGCCGGGCCTCCTACGCCAGAATCGAGCACCTCATCCGCGTGCAGCAGGGTGTCGGCGATGAGTTCGGCTGCACCACCGCCCGCTTTGCCCTCCATCAGCTCCTGCAGTGCTTCACGCGAATCCTGCAGCAAACCGACAACCTGACTCATCATGGCCAGGGTGAGCACCCGCTCGACACGCTCCAGACGCTCAGTTGCCGGGCGCAACATTTCCATATCCTTGCCACCGGAGCGGATGTGCATGTCGAAGGCATCCCGTACCCGTGCCAACTCGTCGCGGGCGGCTGCCGATACAGCGCGTTTCGCTGTGGTGGCGGTACTATCCCGGGCTGGGATTGCGCCAGCGCCGTTCTCGTTGAGACGATAGACCTCCGCGACCGCGCCGAGCTCATCATTTCCACCCGCTACCGGCGCGAGAATAGCGACCATCCGATACACCCAATCCTCGGATGTCGCCGCGACATCTCCGCCGATGCCCGCCAGAATGTGTTCCAGATCCGCAAAGGTTCGGCTGATGTCGTCATCCAGTTCGAGAATTCCCGACAAGACGGCATCGAGCGCAACCCGGGCAATCCACCATGGCTCGTATGACGCCGCATTCGATGCGGACCGCTCTAGCGTCCTCACCAGTTTGAGCAAGGCCTCTACCGGGGGGCGCGGCTTACTGCCGCGACGAAACGCAGCAAGAATGTTTCTGGCTGGGTCGCGAACTTTGGCGGCCACCTCCACCTGGGTTGGGAGCCCTGCCTGCTTGCCCGCAAAGGGAATTTCATATGGTGCACCCAACTTGAGCTGCTCTGACATCAAACCACCGGAATCAATGAGCGGCAGTCCCGCTTCACCGCGCACCCGATTGATATCAGGGATGAACCGTTCTACAGCGAAGGAATCCCCTGGTTGCATATCGCCCAGTCTGGTATGCAGGCCGACAAGCCCTTCTGCCAAGGCCTGCTTTTGCGTTGCTTTGATGTCCTTTTTGCACAGGTCCGCGCAGGCTCCCGCCAACAGCGCGAGGCCCTCCATCTGCGCAAGGACAGCGACACGTTCAAGCTGGTGGAGAAGATGATGGAGCTGTGCGTGGGCCTCGGCGTCACCCGCGAACCACGCCTCCGCGACAGTCAGCGCCTCCGAGGATTGGAGTCGCAACTGCTCGAACAGGGCTTCTATAGCCTGGCGGTCTGAATCAGCCGGAGCCACTCGCTTGCCCGACATGCCGCTTTACGACCTCGACGAGCTCCTCCCGGGAAAACGGCTTGCCGAGATATTGCTCGGACCCGGCGAGTTTGCCCCGCGCACGGTCGAATACACCGTCACGGCTGGAGAGCAGTATCACGGGAATACCCCTGAATCGGGGGTTGCTCTTGATGAGAGTGCACGCCTGGTAGCCATCCAGCCGCGGCATCATGATGTCAATGAACACAATGTCCGGTGGGTCGGCCGCAATCTTCGCCAACGCATCGAAGCCATCTTCGGCCGTGACGACGGTGAAGCCCTCCTTCCCCAGCAACGCCTCCGCGGTGCTACGGATGGTCCGGCTGTCGTCGACCACCATGACCCGTACGGGTCGGCCATCCTGTGCAGGTGATTCGCCCAACTTTTTACCTCCCATTCCGGACCGGAAACACTATAGCCCAATCGCAGGATATAGTATGCGGATGAATATTGAACATCTGCAGGCAGTTCCTCACCTGAACACGAAGTTGCGCGGGCCTTTGCAGCGCCTGGAGGCGAAGCTTCTGGCCGAACAGGCCCAGATTGAGAGCTGGTTCCGTCGGCGCTGGCGAGAGTCGCCCGCCCCCTTTTATGCGTCAGTGGACCTGCGCAATGCTGGATACAAGCTGGCACCTGTGGACACCAATCTGTTCCCGGCCGGCTTCAACAATCTTGGGCCTGACTCCGAACCGCTCTGCATCCAGGCCATCCAGACAGTGCTGGAGCGCACCTGTCCGACAGCGAACGGTGTGTTGTTGGTGCCGGAAGCACACACCCGTAACCTGTTTTACCTCGACAGCGTCGCTCGGCTTGTCGAGTTGATCGGCAAGGCGGGCTACCGCGTACGACTGGGCTCACCTTCACCAGAACTGCAAGCTCCAACCGAGTTGGTGTCCAACTCGGGGCACAAGCTTCTCATCGAACCCATGACGCGCGAGGATAATCGTGTCATGGTCGGGGACTTCCGCCCCTGCGCTGTCATCCTGAACAACGATCTGTCCGGCGGAAGGCCGACGATGCTCGAGGGACTGGAGCAGCCCGTACTACCGCCCATGGGTGTCGGTTGGTCGAACCGCCTCAAGTCAGAACATTTCACGCTCTACTCCGAGGTCGCCAAGGAGTTCGCGGACCAACTGGGTATCGATCCATGGTTGCTTGACCCCATGCATCGCAATTGCGGGCAAATCAACTTCATGAAGCGTGAAGGTGAGGATTGCCTCGCCGGCAACGTGGAAGCGCTACTGGCGCAGATCCGGACCAAGTACGACGAATACGGTATAGACCAAGAGCCATTCGTGGTGGTCAAGGCAGATGCTGGCACCTACGGGATGGCCGTCATGATGGTAAGAAGCGCGGACGAAGTGCGTCAGCTAAACCGCAAACAACGCACCAAGATGGCTGCCAGCAAGGAAGGGCGTGATGTATCGGGCGCGATCATCCAGGAAGGCGTCTACACCATGGAGACCTGGGGAGAGAATCAGGCGGCTGCGGAACCCGTGGTCTACATGATCGATCATTTCGTGGTGGGCGGCTTTTATCGCATCCATACGGGTAAGGGCGCAGCCGACAACCTCAACGCGCCGGGGATGCAGTTCGAGCCGCTCCCCTTTGCAGAGCCCTGCAACGCTCCCGACCCCAAACGCGCCCCGGATGCATGCGCCAACCGTTTCTATGTCTACGGCGTAGTGGCCCGGCTGGCACTGGCAGCTGCAGCGCTTGAGATCAGCCGATTCGGAGCACGTTGATGGTGACCGTCGCCGTGGTCATGGACCCAATCCAAGACATCAAGCCCTGGAAGGACACGACCTTGGCGATGATGCTGGAGGTGCAACGCCGTGGGTGGCGCTTGCTGTATATCGAATTGGGTGACCTGTACCTGGCGGATGGCGAGTGCTTTGCCCAAGCGCGCGACATTGCAGTGAAGGACGATGCAGCGGACTGGTTCACGTTCGGCGAGTCGTGCGAGGCGCCGCTGCACGAACTGGCCGACATCGTTCTCATGCGCAAGGATCCGCCATTCGATGTCGAGTACGTCTACGCTACCTATCTGCTTGAGCGGGCGAGCCTTGCTGGTACGCTGGTGGTCAACGCGCCGGACGCTTTGCGTGATGTCAATGAGAAGGCATATATCGGCTGGTTTGCCCAATGTTGTGCGCCCACGTTGATCAGCCGCGACATGAAGCGTTTGCGTGCGTTCGTTGATGCGCACCCGGATGCCATCCTGAAGCCATTGGCGGGAATGGGAGGCGCATCGGTGTTCCGCACATCAGCACGCGACCCGAACCTCAGCGTCATTTTGGAAACGTTGACTGGTCACGGCGAACGGTTTGTGATGGCGCAACGCTTTATTCCCGAGATCAGCGCGGGCGATAAGCGCATCCTTTTGATTGACGGCGACCCCGTCCCGTATGCATTGGCTCGGATTCCAGCGGCCGGGGAGTCCAGAGGGAATCTCGCTGCAGGTGGCCGCGGCGAGGGCATTCCGCTCAGCGAGCGCGACCGGTGGATATGTGCGCAGGTCGGGCCGACCATGCGGGAGAAGGGCCTGCTCTTCGTAGGACTGGATGTGATCGGTGATTACCTCACGGAAATCAATGTCACCAGTCCCACCTGTGTGCGTGAGCTGGACCAGCAGTTCAACCTCAACATCGCAAGCGACTTCTTCGACGCGTTGATGACGCGCCTTCCCGCATGAGGGCAGTCGTTGTCCTGGCGCTGGCTGGCGCCTTGCTGTCCGCCTGCAGTACCCCACCTGACAATATTGCCCACGACAACTTCCCCGCCCTGGGCACGCTGGTTGAGATCAGTCTTCGTGATGTTCCCGTTAATCGCCAAGCTGAAATGTTTCGCGTTGTCCGCGCGACCATGAACGACGCCGGCAATGACTACTATGGCTGGGGCGATGGTGAATTGGGTCAGTACAACCGTGCACTCAGTGCAGCAGAGTACGCAGAAGCCAGCCCGCGCCTGGACGCACTCTTGGCGCATGCCAGTCGTTTGCAGTCCTTATCGTCCGGTCTGTTCGACCCCACCATTGGCGCATTGACGGAGCTTTGGGGGTTCCACGAACAAGAGCGACCAGCCGGTCCACCGCCGGAGCAGTCGGAAATCGAGGCCTGGTTGTCGGGTCGCTTGCCGACGCGAATCGATCTGGGTGCTTACGCAAAGGGCGTCGCTGTAGCCGAAGCGATGGCGGCTCTCTCAGAACACGGTGTGCAGCATGCCCTGGTGAACGCCGGAGGCGACATCGCAGTCATCGGCACCGCCGCAGGGCGCGGATGGCGCGTCGGCATCAGAAACCCGCGAAGCAGTGGCGTGCTCGCGGGCGTGACCCTTGAATCAGGAGAGTCCATTTTCACATCGGGAGACTACGAGCGTGCCTTCGTGTGGGATGGCGAACGCTTTCACCATGTCCTCGATCCCAGAACGGGGAACCCCGCGGCAGGAACAGCCTCCCTGACCGTCATCCATGAGAATGCGGCGGTAGCCGACGCGGCTTCCACCGCATTGTTCGTGGCTGGAGATGAGTGGCCTGTAATCGCCGAGAGCATGGGCATCACTCTCGTCATGCGCGTTCGCAGCGATGGTGCAATCGAAGGTACGCCAGACATGGCGGACAGAGTCAACTTCGAGCCTGGTGCGGCCTCAATGAGGGTAAGGTCCCATGTGGCTGCGGCCCGCTGACGCCGTCATCGTGTTACTCGCCGTGTTGGCGGTGGGCTTGCTTGCCCGGGCGTTGTGGCAACCCAGCGAGCCGCCACAGTGGGTCGAAATACGCACCCCGACCACCACGACGAAGTTGGACCTGACGATGGATACCGAGGCTATTTTTCCGGGAACCCTTGGACCGAGCGTGATTCTCGTGGAAGAAGGCCGGGCCCGCTTCAGCAGTTCCCCGTGCCGCAATCGCGTATGCATCGTGAGCGGTTGGTTGCGAAGGACCGGAGATTTCGCTGCCTGCATTCCCAACGGAGTCAGCATCAGGATTGCTGCGCGGGACGATGGGTATGACAGCATCAATTACTGACCGCCAAGTGGCGCTGTATGCGGCGCTCGCTATCAGCGTGCACCTTCTCGAATCCGGAATACCGTCACCCATACCGGGCATCAAGCCGGGTCTCGCGAATGTCATCACGCTGATTGTGCTCTTTCGCCACGGGCTAGGGGCAGCCATCTGGGTCACAGGTCTGCGGGTCATAGGTGCAAGCTTATTGTTGGGAACACTGTTGAGCCCGACCTTCGTCCTCTCGGTGGCGGGCGCACTCGGGGCACTTGCCACGCTCGCGGTCCTGCATATGACGCTGCGACCAGTGCTCGGGCCGGTGGGGTTTGCCGTACCTGCAGCAATGGCACATATCGCTTGCCAGCTCCTGGTTGCCTGGGCCATCTATGTGCCACACCCGGGGCTTTGGGCGGCTGCACCCGTCCTGCTCGCTTTCGCCATCATCGCCGGAACGGCAACCGGTATAATCACCGTGGCGATTAACGCCCGCCTATCCGCGAGGCCAGATGTACGCTGAAGTGACAAAAAGCCCCATCACCCACCGGGATCGCTTGGTCACCACCGTGGCGTTTGCTGTGCTGTTGCATGCGATGGTGATTCTCGGGGTTACATTCACCGCGGACCGCAGTGACGACACTGAAGGTTCTCCAACGCTTGAAATTGTCCTGGTCAATGCGCCCACCGATGACCCACCCGAGGAAGCCGATTATCTCGCCGACGCATCGCAAAGGGGTGCAGGCAACACGGATGAGCGTGTCAGGCCGCGAAGCCCGGATTCCAGTCGGGGTGACCCCGATGCGCGGGCAAGCTCCACGCGGGGGGAAACGCCGCTCACAGGGCAGTTCAATGAGGACCGTGCGGACGACTCCCAGCCGCGGGCTGCTGCAACCCCTGATCCCGTCATTTCGAGTACACAAGGGCACCTGAGTTTTGCCCTGACACTACGGACGGGTGGAGGAACTGCCACTCCTGCAGCCTACGGTTCCAACCTCAATTTACCAAGCATCTCAGCAGACACAGATGCACATACGCCGCTCGCTTTCAGCGAGAATCAGCGGGAACGCTGGGTGGATGTGAATACCCGTGAGGCCCTGTATGCCGCCTACCTGGATGCCTGGCGCGAGCGTGTTGAGCGCGTGGGCAACCTGAACTACCCAGACGAGGCGCGTAGGCAGGGACTGAGAGGCGCTCTGACGCTGGAAGTGGCGCTGGGACCAAGCGGAAATGTCCGTGAACTGCGCGTACGCTCGGGGTCCGGGCATCGCATTCTCGATGACGCTGCACTACGCATCGTATACATGGCAGCCCCCTTCCCCGCGTTTCCGGAAAATCTCGCGCGCGAAGTGGACCTGCTGCGTTTCGCATTTGTCTGGGATTTCGGTGACGATGCCACGTCGTCAGTCCGTGCGGGTGCCCGTGGTCAGTAAAACCTCCATTGAGCCGACGAGATTGACAGGGCAACTGCTCATCGCCATGCCCACACTACCTGACCCACGGTTCGCGCACAGCGTATCCCTTATTTGTGAACACACCGAATACGGCGCGCTCGGCGTGGTAATCAATCGCCCGCTGAACATGGATGTGGGAGAAGTGTTGGAACAGTTCGATTTACAGACCGAAGACGCCATCGTCGCCGGGCAGCCAGTCTTTGCTGGCGGGCCTGTCCAACCGGAGCGCGGCTTCGTCATCCACGACGGAAGCGAGGACTACGACGCAACCATACGCATCAACGACAACCTGAGCGTCACCACCTCAAAGGATGTGCTCGAAAGGCTGGCACGGGGACGAGGACCTGGCCGCGTCCTGTTCGCACTGGGTTACGCAGGCTGGGGCGCCGGCCAGTTGGAACAGGAGCTGGCTGACAACTCCTGGATCAACGTCCCAGTGGACGAATCAATCCTGTTTACGGTGCCACCCGATCTCCGTTGGGAGCAGGCGGCGCGGCTTCTGGGCATTGATGTCCGGCTGTTGGGCGTGGAGGCCGGACACGCGTGAGCAGAACCTTCCTGGGTTTTGACTTTGGACTGCGGCGCATCGGTGTAGCCGTAGGCAGTGAATTGATGGGGGAGGCGCGCCCCTTGCTGACTGTCGCAAACCGTGACAGCGGGCCCGACTGGCCAGCCATTGACGGGCTGGTCAAGGAGTGGGGTCCAGCGGCTTTCATAGTGGGGGTTCCGTATAATGCCGACCGCAGTGACAGCGATATCACGACAGCAGCAACGGCATTCAGTGTCACCCTCGGCGAGCGGTTCGACCTGCCGGTCCACCTCGTGGATGAGCGATTGAGTTCCTTTGCTGCGAATGAGGCATTGGTGGAACGACGCCAGCGGGGCGACCACCGGCGCGTGAAGCAAGGCGAGATTGATGCCGCCGCAGCGGCTGTCATTCTCAATGACTGGCTTGGTGGAGGCGAAACCCGATGACCCGGGAACGGCGTGGTGCGATACCTGTCCTGACCAGCCTGTCAGATATCGGCAAAGAGTCCATTCAGCATTTGCTTGCACGGGCGGATGCTCTGGACCGGATTCTGTCTTCGAACGGCAGTTTGCCCGCCTCGCTTTCCGGCGTGACGGTTGCCAACCTTTTTTTCGAACCCAGCACCCGCACCCGCGCTTCCTTCGAACTGGCAGCTGCCCGACTAGGAGCGCAAGTCATCAACCTCGACATGGCGAGTTCGTCCACCGTCAAGGGCGAAAGCCTCCTAGATACCATCCGTACGCTGCACGCGATGGATGTGCAGATGTTCGTGGTACGCCACGCTGGCGAGCGCATGTTGCAACCGGTCGCAGATGCCCTCGCAGGTCAACGTCTGGCCATCGTCAGTGCAGGTGAAGGACGCGCTGACCATCCGACACAGGGGCTGATAGACGCGCTCACGCTGGTGCAGCGTTTCGGGAAAGTGGAAGGACGAACCATCGCCATCGTTGGCGACATCGTTCACTCGCGCGTTGCGCGTTCAGCCATACAGGTATTGGGGCAGCTCGGTGCCCATCTACGCATAGCCGGTCCAGACGGCTTCATGCCGAAAGCGGGTGACCTCGAGGGAATCGACCGATTCGACTCCCTCGACGATGCCATGGGAGGGGCGGATGTGGTGATGGCCCTGCGCGTACAGCGTGAGCGTATGGCAGCGCAAGGCGAGCTGGACGAAAGAAGTTATTTCGCCGAATGGGGACTTACCGAGCAACGACTCTCGCGTTCCGCGCCCGATGCGCTGGTCATGCATCCAGGACCGTTCAACCGTGAGGTCGAGATTGCGTCCGAAGTCGCGGATGGGCCCCGGTCATTGATCCTTCGTCAGGTTGCGTTGGGTATACCCGTCCGCATGGCGGTTCTCGAGTGGCTGGCACAAGGACTGGACTCATGAGCGATCCACGGCGCGCACACCGCGGGACCATCCTGATCGAGGACGCCACGGTGGTTTCCCAAGTGGCCTACGCGGGTGAGCAGTATGTTTTGCGGGTCAACGCCCCGCGGGTCGCGGGTAAGGCGCAGCCAGGGTCCTTCGCTCATCTGACCTGCGACCCCAGTCTGCCGATGCGACGCCCCCTTTCCATCATGCGAGTTTCTGTTGATGAAGGTTGGGTTGAGTTCCTGTACAAGGCAGTCGGTGCTGGCACACGCCTGCTGGCCCAACGTGGGCCGGGGGATTCCATCAGTGTGATGGGGCCAATTGGCGAGCCGTTCAGACTGCATGGCGACCGGACCCGGCCCATGTTGCTAGGTGGTGGTGTGGGTATCCCCCCAATGGTGTTCCTCGCGGATGCATTACGCCGAGACCGCGGCGCAGGGTGGCGACCGCTGGTCATGATGGGTTCGGAGGTGCCGTTTCCATTCCCGGTCACCCCATCGCGCATCATGGTGCCCGGCATGCCTGAAGGCGTCATAGCATCCATGCCATTGTTGGAGGACTGGGGAATTCCTTCGCGACTCGCCAGCCTGCAGGGATTTGCGGGCTGCTATGAAGGTTACATCACAGACCTGGCGCGGGCCTGGCTACAAACACTTGATGACTCCGCGAAAGCGGAGGTTGAGATTCTCGCCTGCGGACCCACGCCCATGTTGCGTGCAGTGGCAGCGCTGGCGCGCCAGTTCGACCTCCCATGTCAGGTTTCGCTGGAGGAGTACATGGCGTGCGCGGTGGGCGGTTGCGCAGGGTGCGTGGTGGAGGTCCATACCGCCGCGGGTGCGGCGATGAAGCGTGTTTGCGTCGACGGTCCGGTGTTCGAATCCCGCGCCGTTGCGATGTTCGACTAACCGAAGTTGATTTTGGCCTCGAGGTTGGCGCGAGAGTCCGCATTGCGAAGCGCCTCTTCCATGCTGACGCGCCCTTCCTGGTAGAGCTTGTGAAGCGCCATGTCGAAGGTCTGAACACCTTTCTCCGGGCTCGATTCCATGAACTCCTTGATCTCATCAATCCGGCCCTGAAGGATCAGGTCGGCGATATGCGGCGTGTTGATCATGACTTCCACCGCCGCGCAGCGTTTGCCGTCCACCGTCGGTACCAAGCGCTGTGAAATGACCGCGCGCAGGTTGATGGACAGGTCCATAAACAATTGCTTGTGCATCTCCTCCGGGAACATGTTGATGATGCGTTCCATGGTCTGGTGCGCGTTGTTCGCATGCAGCGTGGAGATTGCCAAGTGGCCGGTGCCAGCCAGCTCGAGAGCCGCTTCCATGGTTTCCCGGTCTCGAATCTCGCCGATGAGAATCACGTCCGGCGCCTCACGCAATGAGCTCTTCAGCGCACGGGCATAACTTTTGGTGTCCTCGCCGACTTCGCGTTGATTGACGATGGACTGCTTGTTCGGGTGCACGAACTCGATGGGGTCCTCGATTGTCAGGATGTGGCCAGGCGTCGACTCATTCCGATGGTTTATCATCGCGGCCAGCGTAGTGGACTTGCCGGACCCCGTGGCACCGACCATGAGCAGCAAGCCGCGCTTTGTCAGGATGAGGTCGCGCAGGATTTCCGGAACCTGGAGGTCATCGAGTACAGGAACTTCGGAAGT
Source organism: uncultured Gammaproteobacteria bacterium (assembly GCA_964552205.1). Lineage (GTDB taxonomy): Bacteria > Pseudomonadota > Gammaproteobacteria > Natronospirales > JAIVGZ01 > JAIVGZ01. Next base: position 34,021 of record CAZKFT010000013.1, on the reverse strand, counting down.
GATGTACCGGAGCACCAGACCAACATCCCCGCGTTGGTGGAATGCGTTGACCCGGAAGCGCCCACCCTCAGCGGCGATGGCGAAGTCGAGTTCCTTTTCGTGATCGAACTCCGCGCGTTGCTCCTCGTTCATGATGCCGTAAGCTGCGGCTCGTGTGACATCCGGCGTCATCACCGCCTTGCCCACCGGCATGATTTTGCCCTCAATCTTGATGCGGACCGGGGTGTTGGTGGTGATGAAAAGGTCGGACGCCTTTTTTTCGACCATCAATTTCAGGAATGGTTGAATATTCAAAACCGGTTACCCTCATCCTCTTCCACCATGGCGAGGCTCGACTGCTCACCTGCAGGGAGGTCAGTGCGTTTGCTCTCAAGCTTGATCTTGAGGCGCAACTCGTTCTGGGAGTCCGCCTGGCGGAGCGCATCCTCGTAAGAGATATCCCCCTGCTCGTACAACTCAAAGAGCGCTTGGTCGAATGTCTGCATACCGAGTTCGCGTGACTTCGACATGATGGCCTTGATTTCGTGCATCTCGCCCTTGTGGATGAGATCGGAAATCAACGGGGAATTGAGCATGATCTCAATGGCCGCTGCACGCCCTTTGCCATCCTTCTTCTTGATTAGCCGTTGCGACACCAACGCCCTGATATTGAGCGACAGGTCCAGCAGCAGCTGCTGTCGCCGCTCCTCCGGGAACAAGTTGATGATCCGGTCGAGAGCCTGGTTGGCACTGTTGGCATGTAGCGTGGACAGACACAGGTGTCCGGTTTCCGCAAACGCGATGGCATGTTCCATGGTTTCGCGTTCACGAATTTCGCCGATGAGAATCACATCCGGCGCCTGACGCAGCGTGTTCTTGAGGGCCGCTTCCCAGCTATCCGTGTCCACTCCCACCTCGCGCTGGGTGATGACACAGCCGATGTGCGGGTGAACATACTCGACAGGGTCCTCGATGGTGATGATGTGGCCCTTGGAGTTCTTGTTGCGATAGCCGATCATCGCCGCCAGCGTGGTCGACTTACCGGAGCCCGTGCCGCCTACGAGAATCATCAGGCCGCGTTTGCTCATGACAACGTCCTTGAGCACCTTCGGCAGGCCTAGCTTGTCAAAATCCGGGATTTCCGTGGTAATGGTCCGCAGCACGGCCCCTACGCGCCCTTGCTGCACGAACGCATTCACACGGAAACGTCCGATGCCCGGCGGATTGATGGCGAAATTGCACTCTTTGGTCGCCTCAAACTCCTTGCCCTGCCTGTCGTTCATGACAGCCCGCACGAGGACCGCACTCTGCTCAGGGGTCAATGGCTTGTCGGTAATCGGGGCCACCATGCCATCGACCTTCATCGCGGGAGGGAATTGGGCTGTGATGAAAAGGTCCGAACCACCGCGGCTCACCATCACCCGCAGCAACTCTTGCATCATCTTTATGCCTTGGTCACGCTCCATTCAAAATCCCCCGAATGCCGATTACATGAACTGGTCGCGATTTGCGGCCTTGGACCTGGCTTCCTGCTTGGTCACGATACCCTTCTTCACCAAATCCTGCAGATTCTGATCCAGGGTCTGCATGCCGAACGCCTGACCGGTCTGGATGGCGGAGAACATCTGCGCAATTTTGGCTTCTCGGATGAGATTTCGAATTGCCGGAGTGCCTATCATGATTTCGTGCGCCGCGACACGTCCCCCTCCAACTTTCTTTAGCAGGGTCTGCGAAATCACTGCCTTGAGCGACTCCGATAGCATCGCACGAACCATGTCCTTCTCCGCCGCAGGAAAGACGTCAACGATACGGTCAATCGTCTTGGCTGCGGAACTCGTATGAAGCGTGCCGAACACCAAGTGCCCGGTTTCCGCGGCCGACAAGGCCAATCGTATGGTTTCCAGGTCGCGCATCTCGCCGACCAGCACAACGTCCGGGTCCTCGCGCAATGCCGAACGCAGGGCCTCGTTGAATCCGAGGGTATCGCGATGGACTTCGCGCTGGTTGATGAGACACTTCTTGCTCTCGTGCACGAACTCGATGGGGTCCTCGATGGTGAGGATATGGCCGTACTCGGTTTCGTTCTTGTAGTTGACCATGGCCGCCAGGGTGGTGGACTTCCCCGACCCGGTCGGGCCGGTGACCAAGACCACGCCGCGTGGGTTGTCTGAAATCTCCTCGAATATCTTCGGGGCCTTCAACTCCTCCAAAGATAGGATTTTTGAGGGAATGGTCCGGAATACCGCGCCGGCCCCGCGGTTCTGATTGAAGGCATTCACTCGGAAGCGCGCAAGACCCGGGACCTCGAAGGAGAAGTCCGTTTCCAGGAACTCCTCGTAGTCCTTGCGCTGCTTGTCGTTCATGATGTCGTAAACGAGGCTGTGGACCTGCTTATGCTCCAAAGCAGGCACATTGATGCGTTTGACGTCACCATCCACACGAATCATCGGCGGCACGCCGGCCGACAGGTGCAAGTCAGACGCACCGTTCTTGACTGAAAACTGAAGCAGCTGGGCAATATCCATCGGGACCCCCCTGTTTTGGCTAAAGTATAGCGAAGCACCGGATGACGCAATATATGAGCACCGTGAAACACCAACTTGAGTCCGTCAAGCAGCGTATCGCCGCGGCCGCCATCGAGTATGGACGCTCGCCGGATGATATTTCCCTGTTGGCGGTCTCCAAGGGCCAATCACCTGTGGCTATTCGGGCTGCTTGGGAAGCTGGACAGCCCCGCTTTGGTGAAAACTACGTCAATGAGGCCCTTGAGCATATTGCGGCGCTGCCCGATGCGGAGTGGCATTTCATTGGCACCCTCCAGTCCAACAAGTCCAAGCAGGTGGCGCAACATTTCGCCTGGGTACACACCGTGGACCGAGTGAAGATTGCGGAGCGCCTCTCCGCACATCGCGGAGCGCTGATGCCACCCTTACAGGTTTGCATCCAGGTCAACATCGACGACGAGGCTGCCAAGTCCGGTTGTGCACCAAATGACGTTCTGGCGCTCGCAAAAGTCGTCGCAACGCTTCCAAACCTCCGTTTGCGAGGCTTGATGGCCATCCCAGCCGCACACACGGATCCAGTATCTCAACGACGCGCATTCGCAGCCGTCAGGGTCCTGTTTGATGAATGCCGACACCATGGCGTGGCGATGGATACCCTGTCGATGGGCATGTCTGGCGACCTTGAGGCCGCCATCGCAGAAGGGGCAACTCTGGTGCGTGTGGGCACGGCTGTTTTCGGGCCCCGCGCTTGACGCGGTGGCTGCTGGCGGTATGCTCCACGCGATGACAGCGCGCCGACTTGATGCCCTGAAAATCGCTTTCGTTGGCGGCGGAAACATGGCCCGGGCCCTCATCGGCGGCCTGATTGCGGCGGGCGTCCCTCCGACGAATCTCGCCGTTGGCGAACCCGATGCTGGCGCGCGTGAGCGCTTGATGCGTGATTTCGGCGTCCAGTGTCATGCCGACAACAACGCCGCAGTAGAAAGTGCGGAACTTCTCCTTCTGGCGACCAAGCCCCAAGTGGCGTCGAAGGTGGTCAAGGCGCTCGCGGGTAGCGTTCCCGACAACGCACTGGTGGTCTCCATCATGGCTGGTGTCCGTCTCCAGGACATTCGTGGCTGGCTTGCAGGTCCGCAAGCGGTTGTACGCACCATGCCCAATACGCCTGCCCTCATAGGGCTCGGAATCACCGTCCTGGTCGCCGACGATGCCCTGTCCGCTGAGCATCGTGAGGTTGCGGAGCAAGTACTCTCGCAGGCTGGCGATGTACTTTGGGTACAAGACGAAGCACTGATGGATGCCGTCACAGCGGTGTCAGGCAGCGGCCCAGCGTATTTCTTCCTGGTCATCGAAGCACTGGAGGCTGCAGCCATCACTCAAGGGCTGCCCGCTGCCACTGCCAGGCAGCTCGCGCTGGCCACCGCACGAGGCGCCGCGGAGATGGCAGCAGGAAGCGAACTCTCCCCGGCAGAGCTCCGGACCCAGGTGACCTCGCCAGGTGGCACGACGGAGGCAGCCCTGGAGGTTCTCGAACACGATGGGTTACGGATATCGTTTGAGCGCGCCATCGAAAGCGCTACGGCACGTTCCAGACAGTTGGCGCAGGCATTAGGTGGAGACTCCAACCAGTGAATCCCTTTGTATTCCTCATTGACACGCTATTTCACCTGTACGCGATGGCACTGCTGTTGCGCTTCGTCCTGCAAGTGGTTCGGGCCAACTTCTACAACCCGATCTCGCAGGCATTGGTGACGATCACCAACCCGGTCCTGATTCCACTGCGGCGTGTCATACCGGGCTTCCGGGGGGTGGACTTCGCATGCATCGTCGCGATGCTCGCCATCAAGATGCTGGGATTGTGGCTGGTGCTGCTGCTGGAGGGCCGGGCGGCAGGTCTCGGTACGTTGCTTTGGGTCTCCGTTTACCAACTGCTGGATCTCGCGTTGTTGACCTTCATCGTCGCAATTCTGATTCAAGCGGTCATCAGCTGGGTGAATCCCGGCGTGCACTCCCCGGCAACCGCCCTGCTGTCGCAAATCACCGCTCCGCTGCTGAATCCAGCCCGTCGCCTCATCCCCGTGATGGGGGGGCTGGATTTGAGCCCGCTGTTCGTCCTCATCGCCTTGCAATTCCTCAGGCTCGCCTTGCGCTCAATTCTGTAGGGTGGATTTCAACCCTGAAAAAATAGGGTCAAAACGCTTGTAAGTCACGCCAACTTGTACGAGAATCAAGCAACCGCCGTTGAATGTTCGTGCGGCCACCAACATCACTGTACAACTGGAGGATTATCCGCATGGCCGGAAAGAAGAAAGCCGCGAAGAAAGCCGCACCTGCTGCCAAGGCCCCAACCAAGTCAGAGATTCTCACCCACATCTCCGGCAAGACGGACCTGACCAAGAAGCAAGTCGGCGCCGTATTCGACGAACTCGCTGTACTGATCAAGAAGAACGTCAAGAAAGGTGGACCGGGTGTGTTCACCGTGCCTGGCCTGATGAAGATTACCGTGCGCACGCGTCCGGCAACCCCGGCACGTAAGGGCGTCAACCCGTTCACGGGCGAAATGACCACGTTCAAGGCGAAGCCAGCACGCCGGGTCGTCAAGGTCACCGCACTCAAGGGTCTGAAAGAGATGGCGTAAACCGGCTACCGCCGGATTACTGGAAAAAGCCCGGTTTTACCGGGCTTTTTTCATTTCCGGGGAACCTTAGCGGCTTCCTTGGCCCGGATGTAAGCGGCCTGAGGAAGGTACAACAACTCCGCCACTTTGCGCACCAGATGCTCCTCGTGGGCGTCCACCTTTCCATCCGCCAGCGCAACCCGCCACAGCATCTCGACGACCGTTGTTTTTTGCGAGACGGAAAAATGTTTGTGGATGATGCGGGTGAACTCGTGCAGTGACACACTCGCCTGTGCGCGATCCTCGGCAAGTGCGAGCAGGTTCGCGGTTGCATCCTCGTCGAGCTGGAAGTGCAGCGCAAGCAAGGCCTCCACTGTCTGAATCTCGTCCTGCTCACCCTGCGCATGATCATCCGCACGCACCATCTCAATCATCAATGCTGCTGTCGCAATCTCCAACGCAGCATTGACTTCGGCCTCGTCGTGGCCCGGTTCCGCCCCCGTCAGTCGGGTATCAAAAAAGCGCTTCAGTGCATCAAGCATCGTTCATGAACTCCTCAACCGTTTCACGCAACGCCGTCAGGTGGCCATGGAAGAAATGCCCTACACCCTTCATGACTGTCAGCGTCGGCCCTGGATAGAGTCCATCAATCCAAGCAAGGACATCATCAACAGCCACCACATCATCTGCGTCCCCCTGCACCACCAGCCACGGACAGTGTGGGTGCTGGAAATTCGCGAACTCGAAGCGCTTTACCGGCGGGGCAACCATGACCAAGCCCGCCAAATCCCTGTCCTGCGCGACCTGGAGCGCCACATAGCTCCCGAAACTGAACCCTGCCATCCAGGCCGCCGCCCCAGGATGGCGGGCCATCATCCAATCCAGCGCGGTTTGAGCGTCTTCCGTTTCACCCCTGCCTTCATCGTAAGTGCCTTCGCTGTCGCCAACACCCCGGAAGTTGAAACGCAGGACCGCCATCCCCCGCGCGGCAAAGGTCTTCGCAAGGGTATGCACCACCTTGTTGTTCATGGTGCCTTCATGCAGAGGATGCGGATGGCAGACAACAGCCACGGCGCTGGCCTTACCATCGCCAGGCTCGAGCAGCAGGCACTCCAGAACACCCGCCGGGCCGTCAATCTGGATGGCTGTGTCACGTAGCGCTGCCATACCTATCCGTCCTTACGCTCAATCAACTCAATCTTGTAGCCGTCGGGATCCTCCACGAATGCGATGACAGTCGTTCCATGCTTCATCGGACCTGCCTCGCGCACTACCTTGCCGCCGCGTTCGCGGATGCGATCACATGCGGCCTTGGCATCCTCTACAGCGAGGGCAATGTGTCCAAATCCATTTCCGAGGTCGTAGTGGTCGGTGCCCCAGTTGTGGGTCAGCTCGATGACTGCGTTGGCCGACTCATCCCCGTATCCAACGAACGCGAGCGTGAATTTTCCCTCTGGATATTCATGGCGTCGTAACAGGCGCATGCCCAGAATGCCTGTGTAAAAGGCCAGGGATTCGTCCAGATTTCCCACGCGAATCATGGTGTGAAGGATGCGCATCGTGACTCCTGTAGTATGGTATTTCCTATGAAGATGACGATAACAGACATCGGCCACAACGAGGCTATCGACCCGCGTTTTGCTTTCGGCGTGCAGGACGAGGAGTCACACCTCAGGTTGAGCGATAACCGCAACCCGGAGATTCGCTGGCGCGATGTTCCGGAGGGTACAAAGTCGCTTGTCCTCATTTGTCGCGACCAATCCGCGCCGACCAGGCCTGACGATGTGAACAAGGAAGGCAAGGAGGTGCCCGCAGACTTGCCGCGAGCGGATTTCTACCATTGGGTCATGGTCGACATCGCGCCCAATTGTGATGGGGTTGCGGAAGGTAGCTGTTCAGATGGCATTACCCAACGCGGCAAGAAAGATCCACCGGGGCCGGCTGGCTCCAGACAGGGGCTCAACGATTACACCGGTTGGTTTTCAGGGGACCCCGATATGGAGGGGGAGTACTTTGGCTACGATGGCCCATGCCCACCCTGGAACGACAGCATCCCGCACCACTACCATTTCACCCTTTACGCCACCGACCTTGAGCGATGCCCTGTAGAAGGCCCGTTTACCGGAGCCGATGTGGCGGCCGCGTTGCAGGGGCATGTCATCAGCGAAGTGCGTATCACGGGGCTGTACTCGACCAATCCGGACGTTCTCCCAGGCCTTTGACACAAAATTGTTGACTTCGGCTCTCATCAGGTATATCGTTTTTCGACGATATACGAAGGACATGACATGAGCAAAGCAGGAACCAAGACCGACGATCAGCTGAGCGCATTGTGCAAAGCACTGGCCCACCCTGCACGCGTGCAGATTGTCAGGTTTCTGGCCAAGCGCGGAAGTTGCCAGACTGGCTCACTGGCCGATGAGCTGCCACTCGCCCAATCAACCGTGTCAGAACATCTCAGGATTCTGCGCGAGGCCGGCATTATCGACGGCGAGATTGATGGCACCAGGCGCTGTTATTGCATCAACCGGGAGGTATTGGATGAGATGAAACAGATGATTGAAAAATTGTAAAAAAAATTTACCCACTATTTCGTTTTTCGACGATATACGAAGGAGTTGAACCATGAACATGAGAGTGCATATCAGTTTGTCGGTGGCCGATCTCGCGGCTTCCATCGCCTTTTACGAGGCCTTGTTTGACCAGCCTGTCACCAAACGCCGGGCGGATTACGCCAATTTCCGACTCGATGAGCCCGGCATCCACCTTGCTTTGGAACCTGCCAGTCACCAAGCCAGGGAATCTGTAGTGGGCGAAGCGGGCACCCACTCGCATTTCGGAATCGAGCTACCGGATACCGAAGTATTTCATCGCTGGCGTGCCCGCCTCCGCGACGCCGGCGCTGTCGGCCGGGACGAGCACGACGCGGAGTGCTGCTACGCCAAAGCAGACAAGGTCTGGATGACAGATCCGGACGGCAACGCTTGGGAAATATGGCATCGCAAAGC
>CAZKFT010000013.1:3270-25813 GCA_964552205.1 uncultured Gammaproteobacteria bacterium | reverse complement strand
AGGTCTGGATGACAGATCCGGACGGCAACGCTTGGGAAATATGGCATCGCAAAGCCGAGCTTGAGGTGATGCTAGGGGACAGCGACTGCTGCGCAGCCTAAGGCGATGTCCTCGGCCGATGCCTCGGTGCATCGTATGGGAGCGTGAACTCGATGATCTCGGTCGCCTGTCGCGGTATGGGGCGGCCGAGGTCATCTTCACCCGGCTCCCAGCGACGACCCTGAACAGCAGCGACCGCCTGATCCTCGTAGTACCCGGCCGGCGCCGCGCCAAACACCCGGATGTTCTCTGCGCGACCGTCCACGCCAACCGTGAATACCAGCTGTACGAAGCCATGAATGTCCGGTCGCGCCAACTCGAACGGCGGCGGCGGCGGCAAGCGCACGACTGACCCGTCCTCCTCCAATGGCTCAACCAGATCACCCCGCGTCTCCCGCATGAGCTCGCCCACATCGAGACGGCTGTGTGCTGGCAAGGGCGTGACTTCCACGCCTTTGCGCAAGGACGCGTTATCCACCTTTCCGTCGAAGAAGGAGAGGCCTGTGAGCAGCATCGCAATCACGACCGCTGTGCCGAGGATGGCTGATACGACGAATCTCATTCCGTGTCCTGTTCGAAATTCATGGCAACCGAATTGATGCAGTAGCGCAGGCCTGTCGGGTCTGGCCCGTCCTCGAACACATGACCCAAGTGCGCATCGCAGCGGGCACAAACCACCTCTGTGCGATGCATCCCGTAGCTCTTGTCCGTACGCTCTATGACGCGATCACCGGCCAGGGCCGAAAAGAAACTCGGCCAACCGCAGTGTGACTCGAACTTTGACTCAGAGCGGAACAGTTCGTTCCCGCAACAGACACAGCGGTAAACACCCATACGTGTTTCGTTCAGGTGTTCCCCTGTGAACGGTCGTTCTGTCCCCGCCTGCCTGGTGACCCGGAAGGCCTCCTCAGACAGTAAAGCCTTCCACTCTTGCTCGGTGCGGCTTACCACAACCACCGGCGCGGCCCGAATCGGGCTCTAAGGAAGCGATCCCCACCGAGAACCCTGCCGGCGCCGGTGAACAACAAGAGCCCGAACAGGAGTATCCAGAGCGTGTCGTAGTTGCTGGCCGACAGCAAGGTGAGCGAATGACCCTTGGTGAAGAGGAAGGACGCAACCATGAACATGCCCAAGAGCGCCGTCAGTCGGGTCAGCACCCCTAGAATCAGCGCCAGTCCAAGCAGGAGCTCGCCGTAGGCAACCATGTACGCAAACATGGCCGGCACCTTCAGAACGACGCCTTCCAGAAATGGCAGGAAGAAGCCGTACACATTCTCACCCTCGATGTGGCGGTTAACGAAGCCTTGCATGCGAGGAACCCAATCGCTGCCCATCGACACTTTGCGCCACCCCGCTACCACGAACATATAGCCCGCGAGCACGCGGATGATGGCAATACCCCAGTCACTGAGTTTTGCGTTCATTGTCACCTCCTCACTTCAAGCAGTTCGACCTCGAATACCAACGTCGCGTTGGGCGGAATGACATTGCCTGCACCCCGAGCACCGTATCCAAACTCCGGTGGAATAAACAACACGCGCTTGCCCCCGACCTTCATGCCGGCGACGCCCTGATCCCATCCACGGATGACACGTCCTCCCCCCAGCGGAAACGAGAACGGCTGGCCACGATCAACGGAACTGTCAAATTTGATACCGCGACGATTATCCGCGGACTCGTCGTATAACCAGCCCGTGTAATGCACCACAGCAACGACACCGGGTTCTGCGAGCGCGCCATCACCCACCAGCTCGTCCACCATCAGCAGTTCCGTGACGGCGCCCTCCGGAAGCGGCTCAGGGGCACCCTGGCAACCGGCGAGCAGAAGCAAACTCAGGAAAATACTGGAAAATCTCATGTTTGGGTCCTCAGGTATCATGTCGTGATGAACAGGAGCGGAATCATTCTAGCAGTGTTGGCCTTCGGCCTTGCTGGCTGTGCCGGGATGCCCGCAGATGACCGACGCACGCTCGCCGACGCTGACCATGAGGTCTGTGAAGGTCGTGGCGTGAGCTGGCCATCCACCCGCTATGACAACTGTCGCTATGAGCTGGCAGAGCGGCGACACCAACGCGACTGGCAAAACCTCAACCTTGCACGGATGCCGCGCATCGATCAGGGTCCAGAGCGCCCGCCAGAGGCCTACCGGCCGCTTTCGCGCCAACTGTTCCAATGCCAGGAACGCGTGGATGGAAACGGCGCAATCTGGGTGGACTGCAACCCGCAGCGCTGAGTCGTATGCGATAATTCGGCCACTTATGGACATCATCGACCTCCTCCAGACCATCCGCCGTCGAAGCGGCCAAGCCCGCACGGTCGGCCTGCCCGACGTTACCCTCCGCGAGTTCGCCGGCCGTGATCCCATGCTGGTGCAAGCTGTTTCTGAGGCGGTTCAGGCGCACGCCAACATCCTTGACGAGTTTCCTGACTTGGCTGTTCTGCCGGAGTCCGAGCAGGTGGAAGCGCTGCAGTCCGATCTGGTCAACTTCTATGCTGACGACGCTGTAAATCCTTATGTAGCGCTGGCAGCTCGAGGTCCGTGGATAGTAACCAGCTGCGGAGCGGTTCTGCATGACTCCGGAGGGTATGGGATGCTCGGCCTCGGTCATGGGCCGCAGGGCGTCCTGGAGGCGATGGGCCGCTCGCATGTCATGGCCAATGTCATGACCGCAAGCTACTCGCAGAAGCGTCTCACGCAGGCATTGAAGCGGGAAATCGGCCATCAGCGGGGGCATTGCCCCTTCCGCCACTTCCTGTTCGTGAACAGTGGTTCGGAATCGGTGTCCGTTGCAGCGCGATTGGCAGACGTGAACGCCCGCATCATGACCGACGCCGGCGGACGACACGCGGGCAAGTCGATACGCCTCTTGAGCCTGAAGGGTGGCTTCCACGGCCGCACCGAAAGACCCGCGCAATTCTCCGATTCATCACGAAAGAGTTATGTGCAGCACCTCGCCAGCTTCCGCGACTGGGACCTTTTATGGACCGTGGTCCCCAATGACCGCGACTCACTGGAGGCGGCATTCACGCGGGCAGAAAAGGACAACGTGTTCATCGAGGCGATGTTCATGGAGCCGGTCATGGGAGAAGGCAATCCCGGGATGGCCATCACACGCGAGTTCTACGACACAGCACGGAGACTCACGCTGGAGCACGGCACCCTGCTGCTGGTGGACTCCATCCAGGCGGGTCTGCGCACGACTGGCAGTCTGTCCATCTGTGATTATCCGGGCTTCGAAACGTGCCAAGCCCCGGACATGGAAACCTACTCGAAAGCGCTCAATGCCGGGCAGTACCCACTCTCGGTGCTGGCAATGACGGAACGCGCATCTGCGCTGTACAGGAAAGGCATCTACGGCAATACGATGACAGGAAACCCACGCGCCATGGATGTTGGCGTCGCGGTTCTTGAGGAACTCACACCTGAGCTTCGCCACAACATACGAGAGCGCGGCACCGAGTTCCTGGAACGATTCACCCGACTGGCAGCAAAACTGGATGGCATGATCACCAAGGTCCAGGGTAGTGGGCTACTGCTGTCGGTGGAACTGTCAGACGCATTCAAATGTTTCGGCGAGGGCAGTACCGAAGAGTGGCTGCGCTTGCACGGCATAGGTGTCATCCACGGCGGCCAGAACTCTCTGCGCTTCACGCCCCACTTCGCCATCACCTCGGCAGAGGTGGCGATGGTGGTTGATACAGTGGGTGAGGCCTTGGTAAAAGGCCCGCGCCAGAATCAACCGGCGCGGGCCGTCGCAGCGTCTCGCTGAGTCCTACCAGATCTTTACCCGCACATCCTCAGGGCGGTACATGCCGTCGCCCTCTTCTACGCCCCATGCGTCGTAGAACTCCGGCATGTTGGAAAGCACACCCAGTACGCGGTACATGCCCGGGGAATGCGGCCCGGTAATCAACTGGCGACGCAGAGCCTCCTCACGGAACTTGATACGCCAGACCTGACCCCACCCCATGAAGAACCGCTGGGAACCGGTGAAGCCGTCAATGACCGGTGCCTCACGTCCACCCAGTGAATGACGATAAGCACGGTAGGAAACCGTCAGGCCTCCAAGGTCGGCGATGTTCTCACCCAATGCCAAGGCACCCTGGATGTTCATGCCGGGCAACGGCTCGAAGGCACTGTACTGGTCGATCATGCGCTGCGCGCGAACCCGGAACTGCGATTCATCTTCCTCGGTCCACCAATCGCGCAGATTGCCCTCACCGTCTGAACGGCGACCCTGGTCGTCGAACCCATGCGTGAACTCATGACCGATGACACCACCGATGGCGCCGTAATTCACGGCATCATCCGCCTCCACATTGAAGAACGGCGGCTGCAGAATCGCTGCCGGGAACACGATTTCGTTCATGGTTGAGCTGTAGTAGGCGTTCACAGTCTGCGGGGTCATGAACCACTCGTCGCGATCCACCTCGCTTCCCAAACGGGCCAGCATGCGCTCGTACTCGCACAAACTCGCACGGCGCATGTTGCCGATCAGGTCATCCGCCACGACTTCTACGCAGCTGTAGTCGCGCCAGACATCGGGGAACCCGATCTTGGTGTTGAATCTCTCGAGCTTGGCCAAGGCCTCGACCTTGGTGTCCTCGCTCATCCACTCAAGCTCCGCGATTGCCTCACGGAAGGCGACCCGCAAGTTCGAGACCAGAGCGTCCATTCGGGCCTTCGCCTCCGGCTGGAAATGCCGCTCGACATACATTTTCCCGACCATGAAGCCGAGAACTGACTCGACGGTGCTCACGCCACGCTTGTCGCGCGAACGATTTTCCGGCTGTCCGCTCAGCGTACGCCCGTAGAAATCGAAGCTTTCCTCCACGAACGCCGCGGGAAGGAACGAGGACGCCGCGCGGAGCAGGTGGAACCGTTGGTAGTCACGCCAGTACGCCACCGGGAGTTCCCTGTGGAAGCTCGCCATGGCTGTCAGGTAATCCGGCTGACGCACGACAAGGTCCTCCACCGCGCCAACACCAGCTGCTTCGAGATAGGCGGTCCACGCAAAGCCAGGCGCGAGCGTGTCGAGGTCCGCCACTGCCATCTTGTTGTAGGTGGCGTTGCGGTCACGGTTCTGGACGCGAGTCCACTGGGCCTGCGCGATGCGCGTTTCGATAGCGAGGATACGCGCCGCGGCAGCTTCACCGTCCTCGATTCCCGCGAGGTCGAACATGCGTGCGATATGTGCGAGGTACCGCTCCCTGAGTTGCTCGGAACGGGCATCCTCATTCAAGTAGTAGTCACGATCCGGAAGCCCTAGACCCGACTGACTCAGCGATGCGATGTACTGGTCGGATTGGCGCTGGTCCTGACCGATGAACATCCCCACCGGAGCGGTTGCCCGGTTGCGGCGCGCGTCACCCCAGTAAGTGGCAAGCTGATCGTGGGACTGCAATGCGTCAATTGCGGCCAAATCCTCGCCCAGTGGCGTGATGCCCAGGGCCTCGATGGTCTCCTCATCCATGAAGGACTTGAAGAGATCGCCGACCTTTTGCTGGTCGGAGCCGGCTGGCGCATCGGCCACAGCGGCGGCCTCAAGGACGATGGCGAGAACATGCTGCTCTGCGGCCTCCCTGAGTTCGTCGAAGCTACCCCAGCGTGAACGGTCCGCGGGTATCTCGTTGGATTCCATCCACCCACCATTCACGAAATGGAAGAAATCGTCCTGCGGCCGAACACTCCGGTCCATGTTCTGCAGTTCGACACCTAGCCCCAGGACCGGGGCGGAAGGTGCCGGGGGTTCGGATGGCGAGCACGCCGCCAGCAGGCCCGCGCTCAGCAGGCTGGTCATTACTTTCTTCATGGTGACTCCCTTTAGTGGTATCCGTGCAGTGTTTCGACAGGCAAGTGTCGCCATTGTTCCACATGTGCATGGCCGTGGTGGTGCTGCGCCGAGTCCGGCGCAGGGTCCAGCACCATGTTGTCAGACCACGACGCGCCCGCCTGCATCTGTCTCGGGCCGGGAAGCGTATCAACATAGTGGTTGAGATTCACCTCCGGCAGCAAGCGCGCCGCCACATAGCGCGCCCTCTCCCGGATCGCATGCTCTCCCAGACGGTTTCGTTGGCCCCACGCGACGATGTAATCCGCGCCGGTCAGGTTCTCGCCTTGCGGGTTGTTGGTAACCGCAGTGTCCATCTCTGCGCCGAAATGGAAGCGCATCAAGAGAATCTCGAACAACATTGCAAGGTCTTCGCGTTGTGTGGAGTAGTTGTAAAACACCGTGGCAGTATCCGACGCAAAGAACCCTGCCACATCCGTAGGCGTATATCCGCGCTGGGTCGCCGTGGAGTTGTCACCGTGGAACCGCACCCTCGCCAGCCCGCGCATCTCGTTCGAACCGAGCGGCATCAGGGAAGTCAGATCGTCGCTGACGATGGGTGCCACGACCGCGTTCAACGGGGTCTGGTTGGTGGTGTAGTTCGCCTGACGTGCCGGTACATAGTAGTCGTTGGCATGTGCCAGCTCGTGATACAGCAAGCGGCCGATATCCACAACGATATCGGCGATCTGGCGCGGCTGTTCCTGGCCATAGGGATAGCGGACATAGGCTGGCGCGTTGTCCTTCACATAGCGCCACGGCATCGCAAACTGCAGGTCGGCACCAAAGTTGCTACGGAAATCCGGCGTCGTGGGGATGGTCGCGCGCTCACTCGGGGTCAGCCAGATGTATTCGGGGTCCAGATAGATGGCGCCTGTCCGGGTCCAGAAGAACGACGGACGGACATCGCTGCTGATTACGACTGCGGTCACGCCTCGCATCATGAGCAACATGTCTGCAGGCATCGCCTCCAGCACCTCACGAAAGCGAGGTCCCATCCAGGCGTGCGAAACCAGGACGCGGTCCATCACCTGATCAATGGTGGGATTGCGGGTCTGAGTTCCGAGCAAAGGCAATGCACCGAAGTTGCATGAGTTCACGCGCGTGTTCGAAAACACGCAATCTTGCAGAACCGCTGCGTACTGGGACTGCACGTTGGCCGGCGTTGTTGGACCCATGGGGTAACGCACGACCTGCATGTTCTGGAACATCGGCGGTGAGCCACCGCCGCCATCGCCATCGCCATCGCCGCCGCCACTGGACCCGCCGCCACCGCAGGCAGCCAGCAACAGCAGGAGTGAGGCAACAATCCAACGTGAACCATTCATGCGCCGATTTTACTACGCCAACAGGACCACCCGCCAAATCGGCTAGAATTGCCGACCATGGGCGGGACCACCACAGTCAGAATCTTGCTTTTCCTGCTGCTGACCGTGGGCTTGGTCGGCTGCGCCACCAAGCCCCCGCAAAACGTCGACAACCTCTGTGCGATTTTTACCGAGCACCCATCCTGGTATGACCACGCCAAGCGCTCCGAAGATCGCTGGGGCACCCCTATCGCCATCCAGATGGCGTTCATCCATCAAGAGTCCACGTTCCGGCAAACCGTGCGACCACCGCGCGAGCGCTTTCTCGGCGTCATTCCGTTGCCGCGAAAGTCGAGCTCATTCGGCTACTCTCAGGCACAGGAGCCAGCCTGGCAGGACTACGTGAACGACACGGGTCGGCGAAATGCCCGCCGCAGCAACATCCGCGATGCGCTGGATTTCATTGGTTGGTACAACGACGTCAGCCACCGTCGGCTAGGCTTGCCGAAAACCGATGCGCACCGACTGTACCTTGCCTACCACGAGGGTCATGGGGGATATTCGCGAGGCACCTGGAGAAGCAAGCCGGCGCTTCAGAACGTGGCACTACGTGTCAGTCGCCAAGCCCACACCTATGCTGACCAGCTCCAGGCATGTGAAAGCCAGTTCCGTTGCAGGCATTTCTGGCAGGTTTGGCCATTCTGTAGCTGAATCCTGGTCTAGACTTGGGGCATGTGTGGACGATATGCCCATCGCGCCGGCGGGCGCTTCAACATTGCTCCAGGGACTTCCTGCCTTGTGGTCAGAGCGGCAGGCGAAGCCCACATGCAATGGGGTTTCTCCCCAAGTTGGCTCAAGGACCCTGCCCGCTCCCAGATCAATGCGCGCTCGGAGACTGTGGCCGAGAAACCAATGTTCCGCGACAGTTTCCGCAAGCGTCGATGCTTGGTGCCAGCCGATGGGTGGTACGAGTGGTTGCGTGAAGAACGCATCCGGCAACCTTGGTTCTTCCAACTGCGCAACGCGGCCCCGTTTGCTTTCGCGGGCATCTGGACCCCCGGTTACGGCGCTGACGCGGCGGACAGCTTCGCCATCCTGACCACCGCTCCGACCACGCTCACCGAACGGATCCACGCGCGAATGCCCGTCGTTCTGCCAGGCAAGGACTGGGAAGAGTGGCTTGATGAAACTCCTCAGGGCCCAGGGCGCCTCCAGTTCCTGTGTCGAACCCGGGAGGACCTGCCGCTCGAGATGTGGCCGGTCAGTGCCGCAGTCAATCGACCGCAATACGACGAACCAGATGCCGTCAATCCGACTGGACCGGTGGAAACCGCCTAGCGGCGACGTTTGCCTTGGGACCGCAGCAGGACCAGCAATGCCTTTCTCGCATCGGCATCGAGATGTGAGAAAGCATCCAGCAGCGCACGCTCTTCTTCCGACAGCCCATTGCGGTACATGGGCACACCGTCCGCGGTACGGTGCGACCCGTCAGGCGCGCCCTCCCCGGTAGCCAACCATTCCACCGTAACATTGAGAATGGAAGCCAAACGCTCTAGGCGGTGACCACGGGGAGCCGTTCCGCCCTCCATCTCCCACTGACTACACGCACTTCGCGTGACCTTCATAAGGGCAGCGAGTTGGGTTTGGGAGAATCCGGCTTTGCGACGCGCGATTCTAATACGGCTGGCAGTGCTCATCGTCGGCCAGTGTAAAAACCGGCAGACAACGGCAACAGGAAAGATTAACTGGACGCTTTATGTCCAGTGTTACTGGCAGGGCGTATCAGTCCAAACGGCTATCGAGCACGGTGAATTCGTAAGCCCCATCTGCCCCGACCGCAAAGCTGAGAAGCACTTCGCCGCGGATATGCCCATCCTCGGCAACTACCTGGACATGGCGCTCGGACAGCACCTGGATGGAGTCTTCAAGAAAGTAGAACGTGCCACCCATAACAGGCTCAAAGGGTATGAGGTCAGGGCGCCGCAACAATGCTCTTGCAAGGTCGTCCGCCAAAGGATGCGAGGATGGTTGTACGGTCGTCGTTCGGGAGGCAAGCATCTGGATCTGCTCGACCAGTTGACGTTCCCGCTGCTGCGCAGCTTGTGCCTGTGTGCGGGCATCATCCAACTGCCCGGACAACCAGAATGCATACGCTCCCAGCAATACGGCCACGACCAACCAAACAACCGTGGACCTCCCGATGGATCCCTGAGACATGGTATTTGCTCCTTAAAGTCCGGGATTACCATAACCGAAACCCCTTGAAACGCCAATCCCGTCAGAACCTTAGGGTTGTCCTCAGGTAGAAATCATCAGTGCGCCGCGACATCAGCGCTGTTGCGGGAAGTTTCATCTCGTCGCGTCGACGAACCCTCGCGTCGACCGCCCAAGCTGGCGTGACGCGCCAAGCCCATCGCAACTCCACCAAGGACTCGTTCTGGCGAAAATCGCTGGAAATCAGCCAGCCTGCTCCGACACGACCATAAACCAGTGCAATGTCGTGGGCGGGCACAAAATCGAACACATTGAGCGATACCTGCCAAGCCAAGCCATTGGCGTCCGTAGGTGTGTGGAAGGCATACCCGACTTCGCTCCCCAAGGCGAACCGCGACCCGGTATTGCCCAAGCCCCACTCGGCCACAGTCTTGGCGACTACGGCAAGGTGATCACTTTTTTCGGGACTGCCCAAACCCAGCGGACGCAACGCAGAGGGCATCCAGGAAACGGTCAGCGCCCGTTGGGTCAGTACCCCGGAGCGCTCATTGGCTACCATCGTGAAGTGAGTGCCCACCCGCGCATCGCTGTCCGTGAAATCCAGCGGAGGGCGTAGCGTCCGTGTCGGCCCTTGTCGCGGGTTGTGATGCAGGACCACATGCGCCGTCCAATCCCTCATGCGATGCTGCCACCAGAC
This sequence comes from uncultured Gammaproteobacteria bacterium, assembly GCA_964552205.1. Classification (GTDB taxonomy): domain Bacteria; phylum Pseudomonadota; class Gammaproteobacteria; order Natronospirales; family JAIVGZ01; genus JAIVGZ01. The sequence goes on along the minus strand of CAZKFT010000013.1, from coordinate 15,725 downwards.
GCCGTCTGTCCATGTCACATCAAAGTTCGGACTGTCGTTGTAATCCAAGGACTTCTTCATCATGTCCTGCAGAGGAAAAGCCACCTGCATGCGCCCGACCCTCAGCTGCCAAGCGCTGCCATCAGGCCGCCAATGGAGATACAACTCATCCAGACCGAACTGACCCGGGGCCAGCCCACCCGGACTAGGAGCCCACCCCCTGAACCACGCCTCGGTCCGGGGCTGGTCGGTATCGAACACACCCGCCAGGCGCGCTCCTACTTGCCACTCCGGGGTGAACTCGCCGCGCAATGCCACACGCAATCGGAAGCGCACGCTCTCGGCATCGCTCTCAACACCCGACCTCGCGCGCGTCTCGGCATTCAGGTACCCGGCGCGGATATCCCCGCTCACCGACCACTCATCGTCCGCAAGCACGGGTCCGGTCACAAAGAACAGCATCACGACCAAGGCAAGTGTTTTCATGAGGGAATCCTAACGCCGTGGTGCTCCCCAGTCATTGACGCAGCGCATTTCCGGGGTACATTCCGTTCATGACGACGGTACTGTTGCTTGCGCTTGGGGGTGCCATGGGCGGTGTTGCCCGGGTGGTCATTGCGGAATGGATGAATACCCGACTCGGCGGTGCCTTCCCCTGGGGCATCCTGTTGGTGAACATCACCGGGGCTTTCGCGATAGGGGTGCTTTTCGGCGCCGTCACCGACCAACTGTACTGGTCCTTTCTTGCTTACGGATTCCTGGGCAGTTACACCACCGTGTCGTCCTTCGGCCTCCAGACCCAGCAGTTGTTCCAGAACGCCCAGCCAGGCGCAGCGCTTGCCTACACCGGACTGACCCTCCCTGGTTGCCTCCTGGCTGCCGGTGCAGGCGTGTGGTGGATGACATGAACCGCTACCGCATCCTCGCTGTGGTCGGTGCAGGAAGTGGACTTGGAGCACTGGCGCGAGTCGCGCTAGGTGACCTCACCGCACTCGGCACATTGGTGGCAAACCTGTCCGGGTCGTTCTTGATTGGCGTTTACGCAACCAGCCCTTGGCGCTCAAGGCCACTCCTCAGTCGCTTTGTCATGGACGGGTTCTGTGGCGGCTTCACCACCTTCTCGATATTCAGCCTGGAGGTCGTACAGCTCGCTCAGCAGGGTGCGTGGGGCCAGGCCTCTGCCTACTCCGGCGTCACGGTCATTTGTGCGGTGCTTGCGGTGGCTACGGGCGTGGTGTTGGGTCGCCGTTTGCGGTAGCGTCATAGGCATGGACATCACCCAGATTCCCATTGGCAGCAACCCGCCGCACGAGGTCAATGCCGTCATCGAGATTCCACTTGGTGGACTGCCAATCAAATACGAACTCGACAAGGCCTCCGGCGCACTGTGGGTGGACCGCTTTCTGCACACGGCGATGTTCTACCCGGGCAATTACGGGTTCATACCGCACACCCTGTCCGAGGATGGTGACCCCTGCGACATCCTGGTGGTGGGTCAGGTGCCCGTGGTGCCCGGCGCCATCATCCGGTCGCGGCCGATTGGCGCGTTGTTGATGGAGGATGAATCAGGCGGCGATGAGAAGATCATCGCGGTGCCCGCGCCGGAGTTGCACCCTTTCTACGACAATGTGATGCGCCCCGATGACCTGCCCCAGGTCCTGCGCGACCAGATCGCGCATTTCTTCCAGCACTACAAGGACCTTGAGAAGGACAAATGGGTGCGCATTACGGACTGGCTAGGTCCGGAGGAGGCGAAGCGCCTCATCTCTGACGCAATCGCGCGCGGGAGCAGCTGAGAAAAAAGAAAGGCAGCCCCAAGGGCTGCCTTCCGGCCCGCACCGGTTCAGGAAATCGTCAACCGCACTTCGACTCACCGCAGTTCAGGCAGGTCATGCACCCGTCCATCATCACCACGGCGGTGGTGCTGCATTTCACACACAGTTGCGCGCCTGCCGGAAACTCACTTTCCACGAAGGCATCGGTCTGCTTCTGTGCTGCCTCAAACTCGGCGCGCTTTTGCGCGATGAGCTTCTTCTGGTGCTCATCGAGTGTGTCCTTCTTCAGCAAGCCGATGGTGATCAGGTGCTGCTCGATGACATGCCCGATCTCCGCGATGATCGAGGGCATGAACTTGCCACCCGGCTTGAAGTAGCCACCGCGCGGGTCGAACACCGCCTTCAATTCCTCGACCATGAAGATCACGTCACCGCCCTTGCGGAACACGGCGGAAATGATGCGGGTCAGGGCCACAATCCACTGGAAGTGGTCGAGGTTCTTCGAGTTGATGAAAATCTCGAAGGGGCGACGCTGCTCGTGGTCGGTCCCCTGATTGAGGATGATGTCGTTGATGGTGATGTACATGGCGTGATCCGACACCGGCGTCTTCACCTTGTAGGTGGAGCCCACCAACATGTCCGGGCGCTCAAGCTTCTCGTGCATCTGCACGACATTGGTGCCCGGGATGACCTTCGGCTCGACCTTCTTCGGTTCTGCCTTGTCCTCGGGCTTGACCACGGAATAGCCGACGATTTTCTTTTCAATTTTGACTGTCATGTTGGAACTCACTCAGAACTTGCCGAAATACCCTTCCTTCAGGGCATCGTAAAGGTTGGCTGCGGTGTGCATCTCGCCGTCGTACTCGACTTCTTCATCGCCCTTGAGTTCGACCACATTGCCGTCCGCCAGCGTAAATTTGTAGGTGGTGTTTTTGAGGTCCTTCTCTTTCACCAACACGCCCTGAAACGCCTCCGGGTTGAAGCGGAAGGTCGTGCAGCCCTTGAGACCCTGCTCATACGCGTAGAGATAGATGTTCTTGAAGTCGGCGTACGGGTAGTCGGTCGGGACATTGGCGGTCTTCGAGATGGAGGAATCCACCCATATCTGTGCTGCCGCCTGGATATCGACGTGCGCTTTCGGCGTGATGTCGTCTGCCGTCACGAAGTATTCAGGCAACTGTCCGTCAGCGTTCGCGTCTATCAGATGTCGATAGGCAAGCAACTCGAACGAGAAAACATCTACCTTCTCCTTCGACTTCTTGTTCTCGCGGATGACATTGCGGAAGTAATGGTGCGCGAAGCTCGGCTCGATTCCGTTACTGGCATTGTTGGCCAAGGAAAGCGAAATCGTGCCGGTTGGAGCGATGGAGCTGTGGTGCGTGAAGCGTGCACCGACTTCCGCCAGCTGTTCCACCAGCTCCGGATTCACTTCCGCGACACGCTGCATGTAACGTGAATAGCGTGCGTGTAGGATCCGGCCCGGAATACGGTCGCCCGCCTTCCAACCGTCCTTTGCCATCTCCGGGCGTTTGCGCAACATCGCCGGGGTGACCTCGAACTCCTCCAGCATGATGGGTGCAGGACCTTTTTCTTTGGCCAGCTCCAGCCCGGCTTCCCAACCGGACAAGGCCATTTCGCGTGCCGCGGCCTCGGTGAATTCCACTGACTCGGGTGAGCCATAAGCCATGCGCAACATGGTCAGTGTCGAACCAAGACCCAGGAAACCCATGCCGTGGCGACGCTTGCTCAGGATCTCGTCGCGCTGCTGATCCAGCGGCAAGCCGTTCACCTCAACCACATTGTCCAGCATGCGGGTGAAGATGTTGACCACCTTGCGGTATTCGTCCCAGTCGAAACGCGCACTTTCGGTGAAGGGGTCCACCACGAACTTGGTGAGGTTCACCGACCCGAGCAGGCACGACCCGTAGGGCGGCAACGGCTGTTCACCACAGGGGTTGGTGGCGCGGATGTTCTCGACCCACCAGTTGTTGTTCATCTCATTGACCTTGTCGATGAGGATGAAACCCGGCTCCGCAAAATCGTAGGTGGAAGCCATGATCATGTCCCACAGACGGCGGGCGGGCATGGTCTTGTACACCTTGCACGCGACCAGACCCTCTTCGTTCGCGACGTAGCCCTTGGTGGTAGGCCATTCACGCCAGACGATCTGGTTTTCGTCGTTGAGGTCGACCAAGGATGTCTCGGCTTCCGCCAACGGGAAAGTCAGATGCCAATCCCCGTCGGTCTTTACCGCCTCCATGAACTCTTTGGTGATCAGGAGGGAAAGATTGAAGTTACGCAGGCGACCGTCTTCGCGTTTCGCGCGGATGAAATCCATCACATCCGGGTGACCGACATCGAAGGTGCCCATCTGGGCACCACGACGCCCCCCGGCGGAGGAAACCGTGAAGCACATCTTGTCGTAGACATCCATGAACGAGAGCGGGCCTGATGTGTAGGCACCCGCACCTGCGACGAAAGCGCCCTTTGGACGCAGTGTGGAAAATTCGTAGCCGATGCCACAGCCCGCCTTCAGCGTCAGGCCGGCTTCGTGCACCTTGCCGAGAATGTCGTCCATAGAGTCCCGGATGGTCCCGGACACCGTGCAGTTGATGGTCGAAGTAGCAGGCTTGTGCTCCAGTGCACCAGCGTTCGAGGTGATGCGGCCGGCCGGAATCGCGCCTCGACGCAAGGCCCACAGGAACCGCTCGTACCACTCCTCACGGACTTCCGGTGCCTCAACCTCGGAAAGAGCCCGTGCAACGCGCTGCCAGGTGTGATCAACCGTATGGTCGATGACCGTGCCGTCTTTGGTCTTGAGCCTGTATTTCTTGTCCCAGATGTCCTGGGAAGCTTCCTGGACTGGGATATCGGTGACTTGCTGTGGCAACACTTTGACTGCGCTCTTCATCGAGGGGGCGACCTCCGGTTCTTATGGTTATCGCCGTGGCCCGGTGGGATTGGCCGCAGCCGCCCCATTTCACCGCCCCCGGCTCCCCTTGTGTCTGGAATTTCGGTGGACACAACATCTTGTGTCTGGGGGCTAACTGTAGGCGTGGGAAAGCATGCTGTCAAGGTGCGTTTTAGCGACAGGTTTCCCCAAATGGGACAAACACTTGCCATTCATTCTTAATGAAGAAAAGAGGCCTTGATTTTCCAATGGGTTACGGTTACATGACGCCCCTTGAAAAGGCCTCAGCGGCCCCCACTTCATGGCCATCGAAACCCCTATTTTTGAGAGGAAACTGCCATGACCAATATCAGAGTCACCGAACCCTACCGGCTGGTCAACCAGCTGCACAATGAAATCAATCGCCTGTTTGCCACTGGCGAAGAATCCACGGCAACCGTCGCGGACTGGACGCCAGCAGTCGATATCCGCGAGGACGAAAACGCCTACACCTTACGCGCCGATGTGCCTGGCGTCGACCCGAAGGACATCGAAATCACCATGGAAAACGGGCTCCTCACGATACGCGGCGAACGCTCCGAGGAGACCACCGATAACCGTGACGGCTTCCGCCGTGTCGAACGCGTCAGCGGCCGCTTTTTCCGTCGATTCACGCTACCAGACAGCGCTGACGCGGAACGAATCTCCGCTTCCGGCAAGAACGGCGTGCTCGAAGTCGTGATTCCGAAACACGCAAAAGTCCAGCCACGTCGCATCACGGTCAACGCTTGAAATGAACTTTCCGGCGCGTCCGCTTGTCTGTGCTTGCAACGGACGCGCCGGTGCTTGACAGTGACCGCTGGTCGCGCCGACCCTTCAAGAATCACCAAGGAGCGCACAGCAGCATGAAGTTCCAACCCGTTTTACTAGCGGCCTTACTCGCCGCATCCACACTTCCCGGGACCGCAAGCTCCGCCCTTCCCATTGCGGTGGACGGTCAGCCACTCCCGACACTTGCACCGATGCTGCAGAGGGTGACACCTGGGGTGGTGAACATTTCCACCAGGGGCACCGTGCAGGTACAACAGAACCCACTTCTGAACGACCCACTGTTCAGGCGCTTTTTCGGGCAGCCCAACCAACCGCAAGAACGACAGGTCCAGGGTCTTGGTTCCGGAGTCATCGTCGACGCTGACAACGGCTACATCCTCACCAACAACCATGTCATCGATCGCGCAGAAGAGATTACGGTGACCCTGCAGGATGGCCGTGCACTCGAAGCGACCGTCGTCGGCACCGATTCGGCAACCGACCTCGCACTGTTGAAAGTTGACGCACAGAACCTTACCGCGGTCCCACTGGGCGACTCGGAAATATTGGCGGTGGGTGATTTCGTTGTGGCCATCGGCAATCCGTTCGGATTGGGCCAGACGGTGACTTCCGGCATCGTCAGCGGTCTCAGTCGTGCGCCGGGAATGCGCGCCGAAAGCTACGAGGACTTCATCCAGACCGACGCCGCCATCAACCGCGGCAACTCAGGTGGTGCGCTGGTGAACCTGCGCGGCGAGCTGGTCGGCATCAATACGGCCATTTTCTCCAATTCGGGTGGCAGTATCGGCATCGGCTTTGCCATTCCGGTCGCGATGGCCAAGCTGGTGATGGAACAACTCATCGAGCACGGCCAGGTCCGCAGAGGCATGCTCGGCGTCACCATCCAGCCGCTGGATCAGGAGCTCGCGCAGGCGCTTGGCCTTTCCGAGACCCAGGGCGCGCTGGTGTCCAATGTCGTCACCGACTCCCCTGCCGAACGCGCAGGTATCCGGGCAGGAGATGTCATCGTGAGCATCAATGGTCGTGGCATCAACAACCCCAACGAGCTGAGAAACCAGATTGGCATGACCCGCATCGGGGAACGGGTCCGTCTCGAGCTCATCCGCGACGGCCGCCGTCGCACTGTGAACGCGGTTATTTCCGAGTCCACTCCTGAAGAAGTGGCGAGCGAGCAACTGCACCGTGGATTGCAGGGTGCGACCTTCTCCAACATCACCGAAAGTTCGCCGCTTTATGGCCGCATGCAGGGCGCACAGGTGACCAATGTCGAGCAGGGCTCGAACGCTGCGCGCTACAACCTGCGTGCTGGCGATGTCATCATCGCGGTCAACCGTCAGGAAGTGAAAAGCGTGGAGGATCTGCGCCGTCTGGCAGGGCCGGAACATCCACAACTCCTGATTCATCTGAGGCGAGGTGGCGGCGCGATGTTCATCGTCATCCGATAAAAAAAGCCCCGCTTACGCGGGGCTTTTGCTTGCAACAGTTGTCGCGGACTTCAGAATGAAAAGCGACCACCCAAGGTCCAGATGGTGGCGTCATCTGAAAAACTGACGCCCAGCGATGCACCAAACTGCTGGTTGAAGTGGTACACGCCCCCCAGGTCCAGCGAAGTCTCGGAACCGCCGGCATCACGATGAGTGACAAAGCCGTTCAACTCAATCTCAGCGGACATCATGCTACGGAAACCAGCCTGCAACATATAACCGCTCTCCGTTGCACTACCAAGGCCGGTGATCTTCACGCGTGACTGCAGCCAGCCGGCGCGGGCTACGAAGTCCGCACGATCAGACAGGTTCATACTGTAACCCAGCGCTACCATTGTCTCGCTGAGGGTCAGCGGGCTGTCGCTTGTCTGGATGTAGTGAGCAGTGACATGGAACTGCTCGTTGACGGAGAACGATCCACGTAGACCGAAACCGTCCAAGGTCGGGCCATTGTCAATCTTGACGTTGACATAGCCGGCCTCGACATAGTCGTAACCAGGACCAGCAACCGCTGCGATCGGCGACAGGGCAAGAATTGCCACTGCGACCACAACAACATTCTTCTGCATGTAATGGACTTCCTGTAAGTGAGGGTGGAACGGAGCGCGCATTCTAGCGCCGCCAATAGGAAAGTAAAGTGGGTTACCGCACCAGGCTGAACGCGACCAGAACCAAGAGGACAGCGAACACCCTTCGCAATTTGGCCGGTTCGATACGGTGGGCGAGACGCGCTCCCGTTGGCGCCAACACCATGGCCACTGACCCAATCAGGATGGCAGCCGGCCACCACACGTAGCCCGAACTGGCGGTGGGCCTGCCTTCCACACCCAAACCGATAAAGACAAAACCAACGGTTCCCGCCAAGGCCAGCGGCAGACCTGCGGCTGCGGCGGTACCCACTGCGCGCAACACCACAAGGCCGCGCCAGGTGAGGTACGGGACAGTCAGGGTTCCGCCACCGATGCCGAGAAGGGCAGACAGTGTTCCGATGGCACCGCCAGCAATGCCGGTACCCAGCGGGCCGTGTGTGGTTCGCACCGAAGTCCCGCGCCCACCCATCCACATCCGGAACGCCACCAGCATCAGGAACACTGAGAACACCACGCGCAAGCCGAATCCCGACAGCAGGCTTGCACAGGCCGCACCGAGCAAGCCCCCAGCAAGCAGGCCGGGCAACATGTGCATGAACACCGGCCAGTCAACACTGCCCAGGCGCGCGTGCGCGCGAATGGACGACAGCGAAGTCAACACGATGGCCGCAAGCGAGGTGCCCACCGCCATGTGCATGACGAGGAGATCGGGCAGGCCTTGCACCCTGAACAGCAACACGAGCGCCGGCACGAACACCAGGCCGCCCCCAATGCCCAACAGCCCTGCCAACACGCCCGCCACTGCACCCGCAGCGACGAGTGCCAACACCAACCAGAGCAGGTCCGCTGTCACTGCACCCACAATGTCTTTGCGTTCATGAACTCCCGCATCCCGAGTTGCGACAACTCCCGACCATAGCCGGAGGATTTGACGCCGCCGAACGGCACACGTACATCGCTACGCACCATGGCGTTCACGAATGCCATACCGGACTGGAACTGGCGAGCGAATGCCGCCCCGCGCGCCAGGTCGGCAGTCCATACAGATGCGCCCAATCCATACCTGGAGGCATTGGCTACCGCAAGCGCATCAGCTTCATCCGCAACCTCGAGGACGGATGCCACCGGCCCGAACATCTCCTCATCGGCCGCCGGCATCCCTGCTGCTACTTGAGTCAGCAAGGTGGGCTGGTAGTAGAAACCTGGGCCGGCATCTGGCTGACCACCGGTTTCACATCGGGCCCCGGCAGCCAATGAGCGTGACACCTGCGTATGTAAGCCCTCTCGCAAATCCGCCCGCGCGAGCGGTGCCAGCGTCACCCGGCATTCCAGCGTCTGGATGGCATCCCGGAATCTCTCTACGAAAGCGTCATGGACATCAGAAACGACAATGAAGCGCTTCGCTGCGATACAGCTCTGTCCCGCATTCTGGAACCGGGCCGTCAGTGCAGTACCCACCGTCTGTTCCAGCGGCGCATCCTCGAGCACGACGAAGGCATCCGACCCTCCGAGTTCCAAAACGCATTTCTTGAGGTGCTTGCCAGCCACCTCCGCCACGGCCTTCCCAGCGCGTTCGCTCCCGGTAAGCGTCACCGCATGCACACGATGGTCGGCAATCATCCGCGCAACTTGGTCGTCGTCGGCGAATACCGTATGAAACGCGCCCTCCGGCAGGCCAGCCTCCATCATTAGCGCAGCAATGGCTTGTGCGCACTGCGGCACATTCGGTGCATGCTTGAGGATGATGGCGTTGCCACCCAGCAGCGCCGGGACGGCGCAGCGAATGACCTGCCAGAACGGGAAGTTCCACGGCATGATTGCAAGCACCGTTCCCAAGGGTTGCCAAACGACGCGGACATCGGCGCCGTCGATTCCCGACGGCTCATCCGCCATCCATTCCGGTGCGTGCGCCAGGAAGAACTCGCACGCCGTCGCACATTTTTCGATCTCGGCAACTGCCTCCGCTTGCAGCTTGCCCATCTCCAATGACATGAGCGAAGCCAGTTCATCCTGGCGGGCGCGAAGTCTGTGCGCTAACGCACGAACTACATTGCACCTGTCATCAAGCGAGGCGGCACTCCACGCGCTTGCACCTCGCGCGGAGGCGGCCAGCACTTGCTCGACTTCACCATCTTCCATGTTGGAGAATGACAACAGCAATTTACCGGTCGAAGGGTTCAACGAAAAGTATTTCATACGGTTATAGTAGCAGTATGCGCGCCCTGCCCTACCTTGTCGTCCTGTGTCTATTCACCCCTGTCAGCGGGGTGGCCGCAGATCTTGGTGCGCAACGCATCGCCTTCCCGGACGCGCTCCGCGCTGCCAAACGCGGGGACACTTCCGGCGTTGAACGCCACCGTGAACTACTTGCCGACTACCCCTTGCTTCCGTATCTCGATTACTACCTGCTCGGAAACCGACTTGAGCTCGCCGAGGCGGACGATGTCAGCGCGTTCCTCGCGAACAATGTTGGCCTGCCTGTGAATGCCCGCCTGCAGCGGGATTGGCTGATGGCGCTCGCACGACGCGGTCGTTGGCAGATGTTCCTCGATGAATGGGCACCGACATCCGATACCACCCTTCGCTGCCACTGGGTGAACGCACACATACGAACCGACCAAGCGGAAGAGGATGAGGTAATCGCAGCTGCGACCGAGCTCTGGCTGGTAGGCCGCAGCCAGCCGGATGCCTGCGATCCCGTCTTCGCGTGGATGGAGCGCGCATCGCACCTGACTGAGGGGCTGATACAGCAACGCATGGAATTGGCGCTGGAGGCACGCCAGTTCAGTCGAGCCGTGTGGTTGGCTCGGCGTCTGGATGAGGCGGATCGTGACTTCGTTCAGCGCTGGCAGGCAATGCAATCCAACCCGATGCGCGCACTGTCAGCTACACGCTTGCCACCGGATACCGAGCGCGAGCGTCGCCTGATTACCGCCGGCCTGGAACGGCTCGCACGTTCCAATCCGGCTCAGGCCCGTGACCGTCTGGAGCGCATCGGCACGCACTACCAACTTGACGACGGGCAACGTACACAGATTCTGCGGACCGCAGCGATGATTGCTGCGCAACGCCACCAACCTGAAGCAGGGGAGTGGCTGGCGGAAGTGCCGGGCACTGACCCCACAGTCGTGGAGTGGCGGGTCCGTGCCGCGCTACGCGCGGGCGACTGGAGCACAACTCGAACGGTCATACAGGACATGCCGGCGCCGCAGGCCGCGCAATCAGGATGGCGTTATTGGCTAGCGCGCGCAGATGCTGCCGAGGGCAAAGAGGAAGCTGCACGTGTGCAGTTCGACCAACTGGCGACGGAGCGGGGATATCACGGATGGCTGGCAGCGGACCGTGTCGGCAAGCCCTACAACTTGAGTAGTACGGCTCTTGAGGCCGACGAGGCGGTGCTGGAAGAGCTATCCTCCCGCCCCGCGTTCCAACGGGCGAGAGAGTTCCTTGCGCTCGGCATGCAGCCTGAGGCGCGCGCCGAATGGAGCAGCGCGATTGCAACGCTCAATGAGGTATATCTGCTTCAAGCCGCACTGCTTGCGGAGCGTTGGCAGTGGCATGCACAGGCCATCGCGACCGTGAACCGCTCCGGCCGTTTCGATCACCTTGAGGCGCGCTTCCCCGTACTCTTCTCGCAACAGGTACTGCCACACGCCACAGCCCAAGGCTTGGACCCCGCTCTGGTTTACAGCCTCATCCGCAGCGAAAGCCTGTTCGTGCCGGACGCACGGTCTGTGGCAGGCGCACTCGGCCTGATGCAATTGATGCCCGGTACGGGTCGCGATGTGGCACGAAGTCTGGGCATGAGAGCGCCCAACACTACAGCGCTCATGGACCCCGAAACCAACATCCGCCTGGGTAGTGCCTACCTGTCGACGGTGATGGCGCGTTTTGGTCAACAAGAAGTGTTGGCTACCGCCGCCTATAATGCTGGGCCTGCGCGGGTACAGCGCTGGCTGCCTACGGAAGGATCCTTGCCGGCGGACATTTGGGTGGAAACCATCCCGTTCAATGAAACCAGAAACTATGTGCGCCAAGTCATGGGCGGTACCGCGGTATTCGATTGGCGCTTGGGACGAGAAGCGCGCAGCCTGACGGAGCGCATGCAGGACATCAAGGTAGCGGACTGACGAACGATGAAACATGAAAGAATCTGCGTTCTCGGCGGAACCGGCTTTGTCGGTAGCGCTATTGTCGCCAAGTTGGCAGCCCAAGGTCGCAGTGTAATCATCCCCACACGCCACCCGGCGCGCCATCGTGCGCAGGCGGTCCTGCCAACCGTCAGCTTGGTACGCGCCAACATCCACGATGAAGACGCGCTGTTGCGCACAATCCGCGGCTGCGACGCTGTCATCAACCTCGTCGGCATCCTGAATGAATCCGGCGGCCAGAGTTTCCGCCTCAACCATGTGGAATTGCCACGCAAGGTCGCGCAGGCCTGCCGGGCGGCGGGCGTGCGCCGACTGTTGCACATGAGCTCCCTTAAAGCGGACGCCGGTAACGGGCCTAGCCTGTACCTGCGATCGAAGGGCGAGGGAGAAGCGGCCCTGCGTGTGCACTCCGCCAACGATGTGAAGTTCACCATTTTCCAGCCGTCAGTCATCTTCGGCCCGGGGGACTCGTTCATCAACCGCTTCGCCGGTTTGATGCAGATGATTCCGTTCACTTTCCCACTCGCCTGTCCAAATGCCCGCTTCCAACCTGTGTATGTCGGTGATGTCGCCGATGCTTTCGTGGCTGCGCTGGATGACCCTAAGACCCACGGGCAGCGCTATACGCTGTGCGGACCGCACACATACACCCTCCGGGAGATTGTGAACTTCATCCGTGAGCAGGCGGGGCTCTCGCGCTTCGTCATCGGCCTGCCGGATGTGCTGTCCAGATTCCAGGCAGCTACCCTGCAGCT
>CAZKFT010000013.1:0-3170 GCA_964552205.1 uncultured Gammaproteobacteria bacterium | reverse complement strand
ACATCGTCTCCTCGACGACGATAACGATCCGCAAACTGTTCCGCTGCGACTTCCTTGAAGTAGCCCCTGTACGCTGTGCAGCCCGCGAATGGCGCGCACCATGTGCGCGGCTCGACGGAAAACTCAGGGGTCACCACCACGTTCCACAGCACATAGGGTTGGTCCAGCTCGACATAGCTCGTGTAACTGCGATTCTCGGGCAAGCCAAGCACCTCAACCGCGAAGGTGCGCACTTCGAGTGCCAACTGCAATCGCGCCCGCACTTCGGGCGATGTCTCGGGGTCGGCGATGACCCGCTCGATGGGCTGGCGGCTTGCCATGAGTGAGAGCTGGCCGTGCGTGGCCTGCAGGGCATGGCATCCCTGCAACAACACAACGGCGATGAGGACCATGAATCGCATGGGACCATTGTAGGATAGACGCCATGAAGACCTATCTCGTCGGAGGTGCTGTCCGCGACCGCTTGCTCGGTGTCGCACCGAACACGCGTGATTGGGTCGTCGTCGGGGCCACCCCCGAGGAGATGGTCAGTCGCGGATACCGCCCAGTCGGCCGCGACTTCCCGGTCTTCCTGCACCCTGAGAACAACGAGGAGTACGCGCTAGCACGCACGGAGCGTAAATCCGCACCCGGGTACCGGGGCTTCGTCATCCACGCTGCCCCGGATGTCAGCCTGGAAGAAGACCTCTCCCGACGCGATCTCACCATCAACGCCATTGCAGAAGACGTCGATGGCACGTTGATTGACCCCTACGGCGGACAAAAGGACCTGGACGCACGCGTACTGCGACATGTATCGGACGCGTTCGTTGAAGACCCCGTGCGAATTCTTCGAATCGCACGTTTCGCCGCGCGTTTCGCCGGGCTCGACTTTACCGTGGCCGATGAGACCATTGCCCTGATGCGCACCATGGTCGAAAACGGCGAGGCCAGCGCGCTGGTGCCGGAGCGCGTTTGGCAGGAAACGGTGCGTGCGCTCGGCACAGGTCATCCCCAAGTGTTCTTCGAAGTGTTACGCGCCTGCGGCGCACTCTCGGTCATCTTCCCCGAAATCGACTGCCTGTTCGGTGTCCCACAACCACCCAAGCACCACCCGGAGGTGGACACCGGCATCCACACGCTTTTGGTTCTGGAGCAAGCCGCGCGGCTCAGCGACGACACGCAAGTGCGCTATGCCGCCTTGGTGCACGACCTCGGTAAGGGAACCACCCCGGACGATGTCCTGCCCAAACACCATGGACACGAACAACGCGGTGCCAAACTCGTCCGCGAGCTCGGCGCTCGCCTGAAAGTGCCCAGGGATTACACAGACCTCGCCGAACGCGTCGCACGATACCATCTGCACTGCCACCGGGCGTTGGAACTCAAACCCAGCACCCTCATCGAGTTGTTCGAGGCACTGGATGCGTTTCGGCGCCCGGAGCGATTCCAGCAATACCTGCTGGCCTGTGAGGCGGACGCGCGCGGGCGTACAGGTTTGGAAGATCGTGACTACCCGCAGGTCGCGTATCTGCGCAAGGCTCTGGATGCAGCGAACAGCGTCACGGCAGCGCCACTGCTGGAGCAGGGATTGAGTGGGGTGAAGCTCGGTAACGCCCTGCGCGACGCGCGTATCGCGGCAGTCTCAGCGCTATAAGCGATCACGAAGATCGCGGACGCTGAACGCGGCGAGTTCGATGTCCATGTCACGGGTGAAGCCGATGGCCTTGAAACGCTCACCCATCTCTCCCGGCAGTACCAGTTTCTGTGCCTGCTGTGAGCGCACCCACCCTGCCCGCTCGTCGGTCAGCGGTTCTGCCAGCAAGCGCTCCAGACCGCAGCCGAGCAACAGATGCGCTTGGGTGGTGTAACCGGCAAGCTCCAAGCCACCCGACACACCCGCTTCGGCAACCGCCGTGAAATCCACTTGTGCGGTGATGTCCTGCAAACCCGGCCATACGAAGGGATCGTCATGCGCGTGCTGGCGGTAGTGACACCGTAAGGTGCCAGTGTTGCGCTCCGGCGCGTAGTACTCGCTGCGGGTCATGCCGTAATCAATCAGCAGGATCGCGCCGCGTTGCAGCATCGCTGCCAGTGACGACATCCACGCGTGTGTGCGCAGCGCGACGTCGGACACGAACCCTACAGGCAGCCGCTGCCCTAAGTCCTGTTCGATGTTCGCGACCGCATCCGCCAACAGCGCGTCCGCCAGCCGCGTGCTCCATCCGAAACGCGTACCGTCACGCACTACCGTGGCTTCCAGCACGCCTTCCTCCGTGCGCTGGAAGCGGTGCACCGGTAGCGCATCGAGCACTTCGTTCGCCAGGACAAACCCTTCGAATGTCTCAGGCAAGCGATCCAGCCACTCGATACGGTCCAGCAGCCCCGGCGCGAGCGCCTCCAGCGTGTCGCGTTGGCGCGCACGCAGATCGGCGCTGACCTCCAGAATGGAATACCGCTCGGGCAGAAAACCCTGCGTCGCGGCCTCGACCAGCAGGTCTGCCGCCATGCGACCGCTACCCGCACCAATCTCGAGAATCTGGTCCAAGCCCTGAGCATGGAGCTGCGCGTACTGGCGCGCCAGGCAACGACCGAACAGCGGAGAAATCTCCGGGGCGGTCACAAAGTCGCCACCCTCTCCGAGCTTGTGACTGCCGGCGCTGTAGTACCCCAGACCCGGCGCATACAAGACCGTGTCCATGTAATCGACGAAGGGGATGGCGCCCCCGGCCTGGTCCAGCATGCGCACCAGGTGCTCGGCGACTCGCGCACCGTGCTCGACTGCAGCGGGCTCTGGTTGGGGCAGCTTCGACATGGGAGGGAAGTATACTGGCAGCCATGAATCCCAAGCCGAAAACCGCTTTGGTGACCGGGGGTGGCCGACGAATCGGCGCCGCCATCGTGCGTGCGCTCCACGAAGCCGGTGCGAATGTCGTCATTCACTGCAACCGGTCCCGCGACGATGCCGAGCGCCTCGCGAGTGAACTCAATGCGATGCGCACTGGCTCAGCCGTTGTGAAACAGGCCAATCTTCTGCAGGATGAAGCGCACGCGTTACTCGTTAGCCGTGCACAAGCCCATTGGGGTGGTCTCGATGTCTTGGTGAACAACGCATCCACCTTTTACCCCACACCCGTTGGCAGCGTGAACGCCGCGCAGTGGGACGACCTGATGGGCAGCAATCTCAGAGC
>CAZKFT010000012.1:43872-51888 GCA_964552205.1 uncultured Gammaproteobacteria bacterium | reverse complement strand
AGTGCTTGGCCCAGCGCGTAGTGGGTGCGCGCATCGGCACCGCCAATCAACGACAGTTGCACCACCGGCAGATTCGCCTGCGGCCATGCCAGCGACAGCGGCACCCAAGCGCCGTGATCCAGCCCGCGCTGCGCATCGAGCCGCGCATCCCACCCCTGCCGACGCAAACCCTCTGCAACCTCCAAGGCCAGCCCCGGGTTTCCAGACGCCGGGTACTGCAGTTGATACAGCGGCGACGGGAAGCCTCTAAAGTCGTGGATGGTGTCCGGCTGTGGATGCGCCGTCACGGTTGGTTGCGCACATTCCCAATGTGCCGACACCATGATGATGGCTGAGGGTGTCACGACATGCTCTGACAATGTGCGCAGAAAACGGTGCGCCGGCGTCGGCTCAAGCGCCAGCGTCGGCGCACCGTGGGACAGGAATAGCGTGGTGGTCACGCCTTGCCCTTATCCAGGCTGAGAGGGCCCGACCCGTAGGCCACTACCATCAACAGGCCACCGATGATGGCAATGTTCTTCAGGAAGTTGATCTGCTCCGCCATGGCAGCCTCGGCAGGCACCGACCAGAACGCGTGAAAGATCAAGGTGGCCGGGATGGTGAAGATGATGAGTGCGAGGGCACCCAGACGCGCCTTGAACCCAAGCAGCAGCGACAAGCCGCCGCCTAGTTCGAAAATGATGGCGCCGACGAGCAGGAACGAAGCCATGGGCATGCCATAGGCTTCCATATAGCCGACGGTGCCAGCGAAACCGGTGACCTTGCCGAAACCGCTCAGCAAGAAGATGAGTGCGAGCAGTGCTCGACCTCCCAATGGAATGTAGCGTTCGATTGCAGACATGGCGTTGACCCCTTCAGTGGATGAAGCCTTACTCTATGCCGCTTCGTTATGGGTTACAATCCATCATTCATTCACCATATTGGTAACGATAAGTGGACAAACTACGCGCAATGACGGCTTTTGCCCGAGTGGTCGAGGCTGGTGGATTCACCGCAGCTGCCGAGCATTTGAACCTCTCCCGCGCCATGGTGAGCCGACTGGTGCAGCAGCTTGAGGACAACCTGGGCACGCGCCTGTTGAACCGTACCACCCGTCGATTGAGCCTCACGGAAGCTGGCCGCGCCTACTACGAGCGATGTGTTCTCCTATTGGCAGAACTCGAATCGCTGGACAGTTCCGTCTCGGATCTGAGCAATGAGGCCAGAGGGACATTGCGCCTGAACGCACCGATGAGTTTCGGCATCCTGCACGTGGCCCCATGTTTGCCGGACTTCCTCAACCAGCACCCACGATCCAGTATCGAGTTGAGTCTGAACGACCGCCTCGTCAACCTGGTTGAAGAGGGTTACGACCTTGCACTGCGTATTGGCAACCTTGCCGACTCTTCGTTGGTCGCACGAAGGCTCGCACCCGTGCGCTTGGTGCTGTGCGCTTCCCCCGATTACCTCGAAGCACATGGGACGCCAATGCATCCCAGCGAGCTCGTCTCCCACAACTGCCTGACCTATAGCTACTCATCGCAAGGACGGGATTGGCGTTTCGATGGCCCGGGCGGGCTCCAAACCGTGCAGGTCAAAGGTAATCTGGATGCCAACAGCGGCGACGCCATACTCACTGCGACGCTGGCTGGACTTGGCATCGCCTTGCAACCGACCTTCATCGTGGGGCAGGCCATTCGCGATGGGCAGCTGGTGCAATTGATGCCCGACTGGAAATCCCCCGAGCTCGGCTTGCACGCGGTGTACCCACACCGCCGGCATCTCTCCACCAAAGTACGACTGTTGATTGACTTCTTTGCCGACCGCTTTAGTGACAGCGATCCGTATTGGGAGGTTGGCTGTCGCTAGGCAGTCCGACGCGCGCCCTCGCGAAGCAGGAGCGCTACCCCAGCCAGAACCAGACCGATGGCGACGAACCCGATGGCGCCTATACGTTCTCCCGCAAGCGTCATGCCCAGCGCCACCGCCACCAAGGGATTCACATAGGCGTAGCTGGTGGCCACCGTTGATCGCGTATTGGCCACCAGCCACACATACGCGCTGAACGCCAGAATGCTACCGAAGACAATGAGATACACCACCGCCAGCACGGATTTCAGGGTGGGCGCGCTGGTAACGACCTCACCACGGAACACGCTAATCGCCAGCATGAAAATGCCGGCCATCAGCATCTGTGTTGCAGCATTCATGGGCCCCGCAGCGACATCAATCCTGCGGCTGTAGAGAGACCCGAACGCCCAGCTGGCAGCGGCCGCCGCCAAAACCAGCGCCATCATGGGCCGGGCCACAAAGTCCCCCTCCAGATTGAGCAGGACAATCCCGGCAAAGCCGATGGCAAGCCCGACCCACTCGAGGCGCACCGGCCACCGGCCCCAAAGACCCGCGAACAGTGCCGCCCACAACGGCACGGTGGCCACCATGGTGGCAGCAAGAGCCGAACCGACATACTGCTGCGCGTAAACCACGCCGCCGTTACCCGCTGTCAGAAGCAAAACCCCCAGTAATGCGGCGGAACGCCATTGCACAGGAGTCGGCGGGGCATGGCCGCGTAACCGCAACCAAAGATAGAAAAGAATGCCCGCTACCGCAAAGCGGATGCCAGCAAAGAAGAACGGGGGGAAACTTTCAAGGGCGAATCGAATCGCGAGGTAGGTAGATCCCCAGACAACATAGACGACAAGCAACGCACCGATGACGGCAAATGACTTCAGCGGCTGCTCTTGGTCGGGCATGGGCCGCGTATTGTATGCCGCTGCCCGACTCCACGCCTACCCGATTCTTATTGCTTCAGCCGCTCCATGGCGATTTCCAGCATGGCTCGCGTACCCAGCTTGAGCGCGGCCTCGTCCAGGAAGAACAACGGCGAGTGGTTGGAAGCCGCGCTACTCATATCCTGGTCGGGCGGTGTCGCACCGATGAAAAAGAACAGTGCCGGTGCATGTTGCCCGTAGTAGGAGAAATCTTCCGCGCCGGTGATTGGCGGAAGCTGGATTACCTTGCCGTTGGCGGCACGCGTCAAGGCAGCACGCGACTGCTCGGTCAGCGCTTCATCATTGCGGGTCACCGGGTAGCCTTCCAGCCAGGGAATTTCGATCTCCACCGTCGCGCCATGCGCCGCGGCGACATTGGTGGCCATGTCGCGCAAACCTGCGAACACCGCGCTACGCATATCCGGTTCAAAAGTGCGGATGGTTCCTATGAGCTCCACTGAGTCCGGAATGATGTTTTGACGAACGCCTCCTCTGATCGCGCCAAAGGTGACTACCACTGGCGCGCGAGTCAGGTCGGATCGGCGACTGACCAGCGTTTGCGCCGTCCCGATGATGTCTGCTGCGGCAACCACCGGATCCACGGCACTCCACGGACGCGACCCATGGCCCTGCCGACCTCGGACAATGATCTTGAACGCATCCGCTGCTGCCATGTACGGGCCCGGTCGCACGGAAATGGTGTCCGAGGGAATGCCAGCACCGAAGTGCAACCCATAGACCGCATCCGGCAGGAAGTCCGCGAACAATCCCTCGTTGATCATCAGATTCGCGCCCCCTTCCTCACCTTCGGGTGCGCCCTCTTCCGCTGGCTGGAAAATGAACATGACCTCGCCGGCGAGCTGGTCCTTCACGCCGACCAACGCTTGAGCGAGTCCCATCAATACGGCCGTATGCCCGTCGTGGGCGCACGCGTGCATGACGCCCACTGACTGTCCGCGAAATTCCGTGGTGACCTTCGAGGCAAAGGGCAGGTCAACCTGCTCGGTGACTGGCAGCGCGTCCATGTCCGCTCTGAACGCGAGTCGAGGTCCCGGCCGTCCCGTGCGGAGGATACCTACAACACCGGTATGGGCTATGCCGGTCCTGACCTCAAGACCAAGACCACGCAGATGCTCTGCCACAATGCCCGCAGTTCGGAACTCACGGTTCCCGAGTTCCGGATGCTGGTGAAAGTCCCGTCGCCACTCCACCACCTGCGCATCCACTGAGGATGCCAATCGCTCGACATCACTCGCCAACACAGGCGTGGCCGCCAATAAAAGAGCAGCTGCAAGAACCCTGATCATTGACGGAACCCGGAATAGTCGAGCTCGTACGGCGGCGGCGCGCCACCCTCGCCCTTCAGGTAGTGCTCGAACCACTGCATCTGGCGCAGGCTGTAGTCATAGCGCGAAGCCGCTCGTTGGTTGCCATGACCCTCACCGGGATACAGGACCAAACGCACCGGTGCCTGATCCAACACTTTCAACATGCGGAACAAGGCCAGGGAATGCCCGGGATGCACTCGCGTATCCGCCTCACCGTGCAAAATAAGAAGCGGCGTACGGTGCTTGGTGACATGGAACAACGGGCTACGCTCACGGTACAGATCCCAGTTTTCCCACGGCCAAACCCGTAGGTGGACCAGATACATCTCCCAAGGAATATCCCCCAGCGCCATCATCATGGTCGCATCAGAAATGCCGACCGACATCACACCCGCGGCGAAGCGATGTGAGTAGAAAGTGGACCCCCACGCGGTCGCGTAACCACCGTAGGAACCCCCAGTGATACCGACCCGCTCGCCGTCCACCAGACCCATCTCGATGAGATGGTCCACCCCATCCACATAGTCGTCGAACTCCTTGCCAGCGGGATCGTAGTGATCAAGCATCGAGAACTCGACGCCGCGCCCCGTACTGGCCCGATAGTTCGGATAGAACACGGCAAAGCCGCGCGCAGCTGCTACCTGCCCGGGCGTGTGGTAGAACGAAAGCCACGCGTTCGAGTAGTGCGCCTCCGGCCCACCGTGTACCTGAAGAATCAACGGATAGCGTTGCCCTTCTCGGTGATCCAATGGGTAGATCAGCACGCCTTCAATTTCCAGTCCGTCACGGGCTTGGTAGCGCACCACTTCCTGACGGGCAAGGCGTACATCGTCCAGCCATGGGTTGCTGTTGGTCAGCCGTCGAGCATTCGAAGAATTCCGTGGTAGGTGAAACAGTTCAGTCGGGTGTGCCGGGGTCGATGCGGTCAGGGCCATCTCACCGTTCTTGGCGATGGACAACGAGGTCCACACCGGTCCGCCCGTACGCAACACCGTGCGCTGGTTGCGTCCGTCGCGGCGTATGGTGCCGAGTCGCGAGTAGGTGCCTTCATGGGAAATGAACGCGAGCGTTCTTGCGTCCACCCAATCCATGCTCCACACATGGCCTAGCAGCCCTGGCATCAAATCGACCTGCTCTCCTCCAGTCGCAGGCACTACGACCAGGCGGCCCTCGCGCGGGTCGTGCTGGTCAACAACAGAAATCAGGGCGAGATACTCGCCATCCGGGCTCCATGCCAGGTCGCCGAGCTTGCCTGGATTGTCGATGCGAGCAAGAACCTCTCCAGTTTCGGCATCCACCACGCGTACGCGAAGCATGACCAGTGAGTCATCCACGGATGGTGTTGGCGCGACAGCCAGCGCCAAGCGACTACCGTCCGGGCTCCACTTCAGCTGATGCACCGTGCCTTCGACCGGCAGGCGGCGTGCTTCACCCTCTCCATCGATAGGCGCAATCCAGACGCCTGTTTCGAGCCAGTCCTCCTCGTGGACTTTCTGGCTGAACCCACGTCGACGTAGTTCTGCACGGTCTGCCGGCTCCGGTTCGCGGGCGAGCAACGCAACTTGTGTGCCATCCGGGCTCAGCGCATAACGGGACACCGCGGTCTCCAGCGCGACCAAGCGTCGTGCCTCGCCGCCCGTTGCTGGGATGCCATAGAGGACCGTGTGCTTGTCATCCGAACGGTTGGCGAGGAAGGTAATCATGCTGCCGTCTGCAAGCCAATCGATCTGCGCCGTGCGGCCGGGCCCGGTCACGAAAGGCCGCGAGTTGCCACGCGTATCGGTGACATGCAGCTCCGACCAGGCGGCTCCGTCATCGTCCTTGAACGGCGTGCGTGGGACAACGACGGAGTAGGCAATCTGGCCGCCTTGTGGCGAAATGGCAGCGCTACCGACCATGCGCATCTGCGCGACTTGTTCGATGGTCAAACCGTCCGCGAAAAGGGCAAGTGGGAAGACGGCAACAAGGACCAACAGCAGAATTTTCTTCATCATCAAATCCTCAAAATGAATGCGAATGAGCCTACCAGAAAGTCAGCACGGCGTTTAGCTGTAGCCGATGGCCACCGCAAAGACCAGAACAACAGCCGACGCTGCCATCAGCTTCAGTACCAGCGGCCAGATAAACCGGAACCAGCGGTCGTAGGGAATATTGGCGATACCCAAAATGCCCATGAGCACGGCGTTGGTCGGCACGATGATGTTCATGAAGCCGTCGCCGAACTGATAGGCGAGTACCGCAACCTGGCGCGGAATGCCCAGCAAGTCAGACAATGGTGACATCAACGGCATGGTCACGTAGGCCTGACCGGATCCAGAAGGGATAAACAAATTCAGGATGGACTGTATGACCAGCATGCCGACCGCCGCGAGATGCGCGCCCACCATGGACAGAGGCATGGAGAGATAGTGCACGATGGTGTGCAATACCTGACCGTCCTCTAGCGTCAACGCGATGGCGCGTGCAAAACCGATGAGCAACGCGGTCATGGACAATTCGGCAGCACCCATGCCGAATGTCTTCGCAGTGTGGTCCGCGCTCAAACCACCTACAACCGCTGCGACCACCGCGAGCCCAAGAAACAATGCCGACAGCTCCACCAAGTACCAACCCCAGAAGATGACGCCGGATACCAGCAACAGAAGCGTCCCCACCATGGCGGCGAGCACGCCGAGGTGCCGTCGACTGACTTGTGGATACTCTGTTGTCTTGGGTGGCTGCGCGTCTGGCAGGTCGTGGACATAGCTCGCAGACGGGTCTTTCTGGACCTTCATCGCGTAGCGATACACATGGTGGAATCCGATGAGCAGGAAAGGTACGAAGATGGCGAGACGCAACCACATTCCGGAGCCGGGCTGTAAGCCGGCGATATCCTGGGCGACCATCACGGTGAATGGATTGATGGCGGACGCACCATAGCCCACACCGTAACCGATGATCATGGTGCTGACTGCTGCAAGCGTGTCCAAACGCAAGGCGACGCACAGGGACACCATGATGCCGACCAGTGCAATGTACTCCACAGCCATACCAAAGGTGCTGGAGGCAATTCCGAACACGAACATCCCACCAAACAGCAACAAGCCGACCCGGTGTCCGAACCGCTGCAAGGTCCATCCAAGCGACGCATCAATCGCTCCGGTTGCGCGGACCACGGCCAGAACGCCGCCGATCAGCAATACGAAGAAGATGATTGCTTGGGCATCTCCAAGTGCACGGGGAATGACCGTCAGCAGCGCGAGCGGCGACAGCGTTTCCGCGTCATCAAGGGTGTGATAGGTCCCAGCGACGACCACCTGGCGCCCACTTTCGTCCGGCGCTGTGTCAAAAGTCCCCGCGGGAAGCACCCATGTGAGCACCAAGGCGATGGCAGTCATCGCAAACAACAACACCAAAGTGTGCGGTACGCGGAAGGGTTGCGCGTTGGTCATCGAGTTTCCTTACCTAATTCGTTACGAGTAGTTTATCCAGACAGCGACGACGAGGATGAATGACGCGGCCACCAGCAACTTCACCATCAAAGGCCAGATGAAGCGTAGCCAACGGTCGTACGGGATTCCAGCGATACCAAGGATGCCCATCAACACCGGGTTGGTGGGCACCACCATGTTCATGAAGCCGTCGCCGAATTGGTAAGCAAGCACTGCTGTCTGGCGGGTGAGCCCGACAAGGTCGGCAATAGGCGCCATCAACGGCATGGTGACATAGGCCTGTCCACTGCCGGATGGAATGAAGAAGTTGAGCGCGCTCTGGATGAACAGCATACCTACGGCGGCAATCTCAGGCCCGACCATGGATAGCGGAACCGAAAGTCCATGGACGATGGTGTGCAACACCTGACCATCTTCCAGCAACAACGCAATGGAGCGGGCGAAGCCGATGAGCAACGCAGTCATGGACAACTCGGCAGCGCCAATGCCAAATACCTTGGCAGTCTC
>CAZKFT010000012.1:37505-43772 GCA_964552205.1 uncultured Gammaproteobacteria bacterium | reverse complement strand
TTTGCATAGCGGTAGACATGGTGAAAGCCGATGGCGAGCAAGGGCAGGAAAATGATCAAACGCAGTTCCATGCCGGATTGCGGCGCCAGTTCCGCGATATCCTTGGCAATCATCACGGTGAACGGGTTCAATACTGCTGCCCCAAAACCAATTCCGTAACCGACCACCATGGTCGCCACCGCAGCAACCGTATCTAGGCGCAAGGCGACACATAGCGTGATCAGGACTGCAACGACCGGAATGTATTCCTCAGCCATCCCGAAGGTGCTGGACGCGGCCCCGAATGCGAACATGCCGGCAAAAATCATCAACCCGACGTTGTGGCCGAATCGCGTCAGCATCCATCCCAGGAATGCATCAATGGCACCCGTGCGCCTGATGACTGCGAGCACGCCACCGACAATCAGGACAAAGAAGATGATGCCCTGCGCGTCTGCGAGGGCGCGCGGGATGACCGTGAACAAGTCCAATGGACTGAGCGTTCGGGCGTCCTCGACCAGCTTGAATGTCCCCGGAACAACGGCGCGGCTACCGTCGACGAAGTCGAAGCTCCCGGCCGGCAAAATCCAGGTGGCAATAAGCGCCACCACCATCATGCCGAACAGCAGTACCAGCGTGTGGGGTACCCGTATGGTCCCCATCAGCGGCTCATCACATAAAGCACGATGGCTGCCCCAATCACTGCACCGCCGGCACCGAGTTTGCGGAACAGTGCATCGCCGGCAGCAACTTCCACATCGTCACGATGGGTGAGGTTGCGGAATGGTCGCAGGAAGATGAGGAAGACCACGCCAAGACCAGCCGTGCTCATCAATACCATGCTGAACAGGGACGGCATCTGCTCAAGCGCTTCCGGGTCGAAGCGACCGGCAATCAGACCGGCCATGAGATTGCCGAGCGCCGCCGCGATGAACCAGATACCCATCATTTGACCGACAAAGCGCTTGGGCGACAGCTTGGTCACTGCCGAAAGGCCGACGGGGCTCAGGCAAAGCTCACCCATGGTGTGGAGCAGGTAAGTCAGCACCAACCAAGTCGGCAACACCGACTGCCCCTTGACCGCCAGCAAGGATGCCACTGCCATGACGCCAAATCCCAAGCCGAGTTGAATCAGGCCCAGCGCAAACTTCGCGGGCATGGACGGGTTCAGGTTACGTCGCGCCAGGTACACCCAGAACCAGGCGAAGAATGGCGCGAGCGTGATGATGAACAACGGGTTCACGGCTTGCAGCCAGCTCGCTGGCATTTCCCAACCGAAAATCATGCGGTCGGTGTGACGCTCGGCAAACAGATTCAATGAAGACCCGGCCTGCTCGAAGCCGGACCAGAACATGGCAGCACCGATGAACAGGATGACGATGACGCCCACCCGCTGTTTCTCTATGCGTGTCAGCTGGCCTCTTGTGAATACCCACGCGAAGTAACCGCCCGCGACAGCGACGATGACCACCATGGCATTGGTGGCCAAGCCGACCGGGTCTACTGTGATAGCGCCGGTCAAGCCAGCCAGAATGACGAGCGCAAGCAACCCGGTGCCCGCCCACGCCCAAGTCGTGGCCTGCCGTTTTTTCTCCGCGTCAACCTTGGGATCATCGCTGAACGGCGTAGGATGGCGGCCCGCTTCCCCCAAGTGGTGCTGTGTAAGTCGGAACTGTATGAGGCCAATCACCATGCCGACACCCGCGGCGCCGAAGCCATAATGCCAATTGACGTTTTCGCCCAGATAGCCGCAAATCAAGGGGCCAAGGAAGGCACCGACATTGATGCCCATATAGAAGATGGAGAACCCAGCGTCTCGCCGGGCGCCGTTATCGTTGGGGTAAAGCTCGCCCACGATGGCGCTGACATTGGGCTTCAGCAAGCCGGTGCCGACCACAATCAGGACCAGACCGAGGAAGAAGGTGGTCTGGGAGGGTACGGCCATCGAGAAGTGGCCGCAGGCGATGATGATGCCCCCATACCAGACCGCATTCTGCTGGCCCATGATGCGGTCGGCGATCCAACCGCCGGGCAGACCGAACAGGTACACCGCCGCGGTGTACAAACCATAAATCGCCCCAGCTGTAGCAACATCTATCCCTAGGCCACCCCGTTCGACCGCGGCAGCCAGGAAGAGAAAGAGGATGCCGCGCATCCCGTAGTAGGAAAACCGTTCCCACATTTCTGTGAAGAACAAGGTGTACAAACCGCGCGGGTGTCCGGCAATCATTTCACTCTCCCCCTTCAGCTTCTGTTCAGTTTGTAACTGCGACACTTTTACCGCATCCTTGATGACAGTCAATCAACTTGTTGCCAAATCCTCAGATGGAGATATCTAACACCATGAAACTGAAAGTGATTACGGTGGCGGTCTTAGCCGGAGCCCTGTTGGGCGGCTGCGCCGCAGCACCGGTAGCAGAACCTGCTGCAGAGGTGAAAATGGAGAAACGCGTTCTCACCGGCTCACGCATCGCCCAAGAAGTCCCCGCCGATGGTAGCAGTGATATGCACACTCGCACGGGAACCAAGGTCTTCTCATCAGATGATCTGAGCGCCACGGGCCGGGCGGACACGGGAGGGGCGATTCGCAATCTGTCGCCGATGATATGGTGAGATCAGCGCTTGCCGTCGTCGTTGTAGCTGGACTCCTAGGTACTCCAACTGCGCAGGCCGACGGGTTTTTCCTCGGCGTGAAGGTCAACCGAGCCAATGTGGATGTCGCGCGAACAACCGAACCCGGAGTTATTGACTCAACGCGCACTCGGCCGTCGCTGTTTGTCGGTTACCAGTACGACACCGGGCTGGAGTTCCAGCTTGAACATTGGACCGGCTCAACCGGGAATGCGGTTTGCCGCGCGGGTGTTGCTGCCTGCCCGGCCATCGCCGTGCCGACCAAAGCCCGCTTCACAAGTGCCACGGTGGGTTACGAGATATTCCCGACCGGCGGACCCTTCTCGGTTGCAGGCAGGATTGGTGTCGAAGCAGGTCGTGCCTCATTCGGCACCGAGTCCCGCTCGCGCACCAGTGCCATTGCAGGGGTGACGGCGCGTTATCGCTTCACGGACAGCGTCGCGCTCGGGCTGGATTTCGCGGGATCCTCCTTCAAGACCACTCGTGCTGGTCTGGAGCTCCGCATTTCCCTGTAGTCCAACGAGGCTCAGTCGCCGGGGATTTCGCCCCGGCGCTGGGCTTCAACTTCCTTCCAGCCCGGGACCAGCCAGCGGCTGAGCAGAATCCCCGCCTCGTACAAGAGGTACATCGGCACAGCCAGCAGCGTCTGCGAGATGACGTCCGGCGGGGTCAGAAACATCCCGATGGTGAACGCGCCCACCAACACATAGGGTCGCGCCTGCGCCAAGCGGACTGGCGTCGTCATGCCTGTGCGGACCAGCAACAAGGTGACAACCGGCACCTGGAACGCAATACCGAAGGCGAAGAACAGCAACAGCACGAAGTCGAGATACTTCCCGATGTCCGTCATCACGAGCACGCCCGCCGGTGCGGATGCGGTGAGAAATGCAAACACCAACGGGAACACCACGAAGAAGGCGAATGCGATGCCCGCGTAGAACAGCAGGATGCTGGAAAACAGCAGCGGAAAGGCGAAGCGTCGTTCCTGTTGGTAAAGTCCCGGCGCGATGAACGCCCAGACATGATGCAAGGCCATGGGCATGGCCAGAAATATCGCCGACACCAAAGCGAGCTTGAACGGCGTCAAGAAAGGCGAAGCGACCTCGGTCGCGATCATCGTTGCGCCTTCAGGAAGGCGTTCCAACATGGGTCCTGCTATGAACGTGAAAAGGTGATTGGCGAATGGCGCCAAGACGGCAAACAGTACCAGTACGGTCAGCACGATGCGCAGCAGCCGGCTACGCAGCTCAGTCAGGTGCCCGATTAGGGACTGTGCGCCGGACTCAGTGCTTTCGCTCATCGTCCCCGATCTCCCGGTCGAGCTCCGCCTTGAAGCGTGTCACCGCCAGCCGTGCACGGCCAGTCCATTGGCCAAGCGTGCGCATCAACGCCGGCAGGCGCTCTGGACCGACCACGAGCAGGCAAAGTACCGCTAGGAGGGTGAGCTCCCAGAAACCGATTGAGAGCATGGCGTGAGGTCAGTCGTCCTTGGACGGCTTGTCCTTGTCTTCAGGGGGTTCGTCGCCCTCTTTCATGCCGGAGCGAAAACTCTTTACCGCTGCGCCAAGGTCGCCGCCCAGCGAACGCAACTTGCTGGTCCCGAA
The DNA here is from genome assembly GCA_964552205.1 of uncultured Gammaproteobacteria bacterium. GTDB lineage: Bacteria > Pseudomonadota > Gammaproteobacteria > Natronospirales > JAIVGZ01 > JAIVGZ01. The sequence continues at coordinate 39,558 of CAZKFT010000012.1, read as the reverse complement.
CAGCAGGACAACGATGACCAACAGGATGAGCAACTGCCAGATGCTGATGCCACCGAAACCCATTGTTCCAACCTCCTCTCAACCAGCGAGCGAGTCTGCAAGCCTCTGCGCCTCGCCGAGATCGAGCTTACCCTCATAAATGGCCCGGCCGACGATGATGCCGGCCAGGTTCTCCTCCCTGGCTTCCGCCAGGGCCTTCACGTCCTCTAGTCCACGCACGCCGCCTGAAGCGAATACCGGGACATTGACGGCCTGCGCGAGCTCTACGGTTGCCGCAACATTCAGTCCCTGCATCTTTCCATCGCGGTCGATGTCGGTAAAAACAAACGCCGCAACGCCGTCGCGCTCCAGAAACCGCGCCGTATCCAACAAATCATGGGTCGACAACTTCGACCACCCGTCAATCGCGAGGCGACCCTCGCGCGCATCGAGTCCGACGATGATGTGCTCCGGAAACTCCAGACACAAATCATTGACGAAATGCGGCGCGGTGACAGCGCGGGTCCCGATGATGACCCAGTCCACACCAGCATCCAGATACACCTGCACCGTCTCTTCGTTACGGACGCCACCCCCAACCTGCAAGCGAACTTCCGGGAAAGCTTCTGCAATCAGATGAATCGCATCGGCGTTCGACGGCTCGCCGGCCCGCGCACCGTCCAGATCCACGACATGCAAACGAGCAGCACCTGCCTCCACCCATCGTGAGGCGGCTGTCACCGGATCCTCAGTGATTCGCTTCGCCGAGCGGGCATCGCCCTCACCCGGCCGGACACACCGACCATCCTTGAGATTGATTGCGGGAATCAACAGCATGCGTGGGCATTATTAGCACAGCGCAGGCGGCGCTTCCAGCCAGAAAGTGACCGGGCCATCATTGACCAGGTGTACCTTCATGTCCGCGCCGAACACGCCACAGGCCACCGGTGACCATGCCGCGGCCGCCCGCTCGCATAGTTGCCGGAAAAGCCGCTCCCCGATCTCTGGCGCGGCGGCCGGCGAAAAGCTGGCCCGCGTACCTTTCCGGGTGTCCGCAGCCAGCGTGAACTGCGGGACCAACAGCAGCCCGCCCCCGGTCTCACGCAGCGACAGGTTCATTTTGCCGTCTGCATCCGGGAATACCCGGTAGCCCAGGGTCCGCTCTAACAATCGGTCCACCTCGGCTTCCGCATCACCCGCTTGAACACCCACCAGCACGAGCAGACCAGCGTCAATTGTGGCAATGGTGTCGTTGTCGACCACCACGCTGGCCTCCGTCACGCGCTGCAGGAGTGCAATCATGTGAAACGCGTCGCGAACTCGTCCGCGGCCTTCAGGAGTTCCCGCCGAATGCCGGGTTCACTGGCGAGGTGACCTGCATCATCAACAAAAACCAGCTTAGAGTCCGGCCACTCATAGTGCAGGCTCCAAGCGCCCTCCGGCATGCAAATCGCGTCATAGCGGCCGTGCACGATGACCCCCGGGATACCGGCAAGGCGATGGGCGTCGCGCAGTAGTTGGTTTGGCTCAAGGAAAACGTTGTGGACGAAGTAGTGGCACTCGATGCGTGCCAAGGCCAGCGCCGATTCCGGCTTGGTGAAATGCTCGATGGCTTCGTCACTCGGCATCAATGTCGCGCAGCGCCCTTCCCATTGGGCCCATGCTCGAGCCGCCGCCCGTTGGACCTGTTCATCGCCGGAGGTCAGTCGCCGGTAGTACGCCGTTGCCAGGTCCTCGCGCTCGTTCTCCGGGATGGGGGCAAGGAAATCATCCCAGTGGTCGGGGAAGATGCGATTGGTGCCGTGCCGATAAAACCAGTCGAGGTCCTCCTGACGACCGAGAAAAATCCCGCGGACGATGAGCCCCAATACCCGATCCGGATACGACTCGGCATAGGCCAGCGCCAGCGTGGAACCCCAGGACCCGCCGAACACGACCCAATTCTCGATGCCCAGTGACTCACGGATGCGTTCCAGGTCCGACACCAAGGCCCAAGTGTCATTGCCCGAAATCTCGCCGTAAGGGGTGGACCGCCCGCATCCCCGCTGGTCGAACAACACGGCCCGATATCGGG
>CAZKFT010000012.1:31359-37405 GCA_964552205.1 uncultured Gammaproteobacteria bacterium | reverse complement strand
CTCCGCGGGCGGTGCGCTTGCGTTCATGCTCCAAGAGCTGCCGCTTGCGAAGCCGGATGTTCTGCGGGGTCACCTCGACCAGTTCATCATCATCAATGAACTCCAGGGCCTGTTCCAGCGAGAAGCGCACCGGCGGCGTGAGCAGGATGTTCTCGTCCCGCCCGGCGGCACGGATGTTGGTCAGCTGTTTGCCCTTGAGCGGGTTCACGACCAAGTCGTTGTCGCGGCTGTGAATGCCGATGATCATCCCCTCGTAGACCTCGGTACCCGGGTCGATGAGCATCCGACCTCGGTCCTGCAATGCGAACAGCGAATACGCCAGTGCCGGACCTAGCCCGTTGGCGATGAGAACACCGTTTCGCCGTTGCCCGATCGCGCCTTTCTTGATGGGGCCGTAATGATCGAATACGTGGTGTAAAAGACCGGTACCTGAAGTGGCGGTCATGAACTCGGTGCGGAAACCGATCAGGCCGCGCGCAGGGATGACATAGTCCAGTCGCACCCGGCCCTGGCCATCTGCCTGCATGTCCACGAGGTCGCCTTTGCGCTCGCCCAGTTTTTCCATCACCGCGCCTTGGTCAGCCTCTTCGACATCCACGGTGAGCTGCTCGAAGGGCTCGTGCTGCTCACCCTCCACTTCCCGGATGATGACCTGTGGGCGTGATACCGCGAGCTCATACCCTTCGCGACGCATGGTCTCAATCAGCACGGACAGATGCAGTTCGCCGCGCCCCGACACCTTGAACCTGTCTGGGTTGGCCGTGTCCTCGACGCGTAACGCGACATTGTGGATGAGCTCGCGATGCAGGCGTTCGCGTATCTGGCGGCTGGTGACGTACTTGCCCTCGCGCCCACAGAACGGGGAGTTGTTCACCTCGAAGCTCATGCTCACCGTTGGTTCGTCCACCGTCAGCGGGGGGAGCGCCTCAACGGCGTCCGGCGAACACAGGGTGTCGGATATCCCGAGCCCGTCGATGCCGGTGAAGGCGATGATGTCACCCGCCTGTGCTTCCGGGACTTCCACACGGTTGAGGCCATGAAACCCCAGAATCTGCAGCATCCGGCCGTTGCGGCGACTGCCTTCGTGGTCGACCACCACCACTGCCGTATTGGTCTTCACGCGACCGCGACTGATGCGACCGATACCGATGACGCCGACGAAGCTGGAATAATCGAGGCTGGAGACCTGCATCTGGAACGGGCCTTCCGCGTCCACATTGGGCGGCGCCACGCGGTCCACGATGGCCTGGAACAACGGCTTCATGTCGCCACCGTGGGCACCGTTGTCGGTGTTCGCCCAGCCGTGAAGCGCCGAGGCGTAGATGACCGGGAAGTCGAGCTGCTCTTCGGTGGCACCCAACTTGTCGAAAAGATCAAAGGTCTGGTTCAGCACCCACTCCGGGCGTGCGCCGGGGCGATCCACTTTGTTGATGACCACGATGGGTTTGAGCCCCAACGCGAATGCTTTGCGGGTGACGAAGCGCGTTTGTGGCATCGGGCCATCGACGGCGTCTACCAGCAACAGCACCGAGTCCACCATGGACAACACGCGCTCCACTTCGCCGCCGAAATCGGCATGGCCGGGCGTATCCACGATGTTGATGCGATACTCACCCCAACGGATGGCGGTGTTCTTCGCCAGGATGGTGATACCGCGCTCGCGCTCCAGATCATTGGAGTCCATGACACGCTCGACCAGCGCGGCGCGCTGGTCAAAAGTGCCGGACTGCTGGAGCAGTCTGTCCACGAGTGTTGTCTTGCCATGGTCGACGTGGGCGATGATGGCGATGTTTCTGAGGTTCTGAATCATGAGGGCGGCGAATTATACTGCAATGGCCATGACGGATTTCGTGAATATTGCGACATATAGCTTGCTTCCCGAAGCACAGATTGCGGTGGGGCGCCTGGAAGCCGAGGGAATCCCTGCGTTCCTGACCAATGCCTACCTTGCGCAAGCCATCCCCGGAACCGTGGTTCGCATCTCCCTGATGGTGGCCCCAGACAACGAAAGTGCCGCCAGACGTATCCTCGACACCGATTACTCGCAAGATCTGGAAAACGACGATGAAACGACGTGAGCTCCTGAAAACACTGGGTGCGGGTGCCGCCCTCGGCGCGCTGACTGGCTGCGGACAAGCACCGGGCACCGGCACGCGGACCTACTCCGCAGGTGAAACCATGACCTGGCGCATGGTCACCACCTGGCCCATGAACTTCCCCGGGCTTGGCACCGGAGCCAACTTCCTCGCCCGCCTCATCGGGGAAATGTCGGGTGGCCGCCTTCAGGTCCGGGTATATGGGGCGGGGGAACTGGTCCCAGCCTTCGAAGTTTTTGACGCCGTATCCCGCGGCACCGCCGAAATAGGCCATGGCGCCGCGTACTACTGGAAAGGCAAACACGAAGCGGTGCAGTTTTTCGCGGCTGTTCCTTTCGGCATGAACGGGCAAGAACTGTCCGGCTGGATTCACCACGGCGGTGGACTGCAGCTTTACCAGGAACTCTATGCGCCATTCGGGCTGGTCCCCATGCCATCTGGCAACACGGGCGTGCAAATGGGTGGCTGGTTCAACAAGGAGATTCGGTCCGTCGCGGACCTTCGTGGACTACGCATGCGCATCCCGGGGCTTGGTGGCGATGTACTACGCCGTGCCGGTGGCACCCCGGTCAATCTGCCGGGCGGAGAAATTTTCACCGCATTGCAAACCGGTGCCATCGACGCCACCGAATGGGTTGGCCCCTACAACGATCTCGCATTCGGCCTGCACCGTGCCGCACGCTATTACTACTACCCCGGCTGGCAGGAGCCCTGCGCAGCACTCGAGGCCATCATCAACAAGCAGGCCTTGGAAGCACTCCCCGAGGACTTGCAATCCATCGTGCTGAATGCCTGTCGCGTCGCCGAGCAGGACATGCTGGCCGAGTACACCGCGCGCAATAACATCGCCCTCGAACAACTCGTGAACGAACACCAGGTGCAGCTGCGGCAATTCCCCGACGATGTGTTGGTGCGCTTGCGTGAGATTTCCCGCGAGATTCTCGCCGAAGTTGGTGCGCGCGATGAGATATCAATCCGCATCCACGATTCTTACACCCGCTTCCATGAGCAGGTGAGCTCCTACCACCGGATTTCGGAAAAGGCCTACTACCTGGCGCGGGATTTATGACGGACGAGCCCCGGCACTTCGGGCTGGATGCACTACGCGGTACCCTGATGATGCTCGGCATCGTACTGCACGGCGCATTCTTCTACTTGGCCGCGCCGCCCCCGGCAATGCCGAATCCCGGCGACCAGGGCGGCAACTTGGTGTTCGACCTCATCTTCCATTTGATCCACAGCTTCCGCATTCCGGCGTTCTTCGTGCTGGCGGGCTTCTTCACCGCGCTGTTGGTCGCGCGGCGCGGCGTCTGGGCGACCTACCGCAACCGGGTCGTGCGCGTCGCGGTACCGCTGGTAGTCGCGGCCGTGACCATCCTGCCCATCGCATTACTGTTTATGGCGAACTTCATGGTGGCCGTCCGGTTTGGAAGCACGGCGTTCCTGCCCGCGCGCGAAGAGCTGATAACGCTGACTGAGGAGATGCTGGCGGCCGGCGCGCGGCCAGGCCGGGTGCCACTCGGGCACCTGTGGTTTCTGTACTACCTGTGTTGGTTCTACCTGCTGATTCCGGCGTGCCTGCTGCTGGACCGCGCGAGCCGCCCGCTGGCGGGTCCAATCGACCGCCTCTCCGCATCACCGGCCACCGTGCTGCTGCTTGGCGCGGTCACAACCGTGGCGTTGTGGCCATTCCCTGGCGGCATTGTGCTCGGCGAGTTCATCTTCCTGAAGCCGCACTTACCGGCGCTGATGTACTACGGCTTCTTTTTCGTGGTCGGCTTTATGCTGCATAGCTACGGCGGCTTGCTGTCCGCCGCCACGCGCCATGCGGGGAAGTACGCGGTTGCGGGTCTATTGCTGTTTACGCTTTCGGCTTACCTCGGTCAGCGTGGGGCGCCGCACGCGATAATCGTCATCACGAGCGCGCTATGCACCTGGTCGCTAATCTACGCCTGCATCGGTGCGGCGCTCAGATACTTTGACCACGATTCGCCGTGGGTCGCGTATGTCTCACGCTCGGCGTATTGGGTGTTCCTGGTGCACATGCCGATCGCGGCGGGCATTGCGTGGTGGTTGGTCCGCTACGACCTGCCACTGCTACTGAAGTTCTCAATCGTGGTCGACCTGACCGCGCTCATCTGCTTCCTGAGCTACCACTACTTCGTGCAGCGTAGCTGGATTAGCGTGCTACTGAACGGCCGGCGCTTCGACATGGCGTGGCCGTGGCGCGGCGCGACCCCACCACCAACTCGCGGCTAATCACGCTCGTACCAATACCGGCGCGTGCTTACGGCTTGCGGAACAGGAGAGTCATCCGGTTCGATTCGCCGATTGCTTCCAAGCGCACCCGCAGTTCAGGGTCATCGCGGCTGGTCGCCAGACTCGGCGGCAGGCGCCATACAACATCGTCGGCGCCCGGCTGGTCAGCGGGGTTCTGGTTGATTTCACTTGCGCCTACGAACTCGAAGCCAGCCGCCGTCATGCGGTCAATGACGGACTGGCGCTTGAGGTAGCCGCGTGCGCCCGAAGCCCATTCGTCCGGCATATCCGATCGCGCCTCGTGCTGCACGACGCCGACGACACCACCGGGTTTCAGGACGCGGTGCACATCTGCCAACGCCGCCGTCAGGTAGCCGCCATCGCCCTCGAAACGGGCAAGGTTGTGCAGGGCGCGCACCAGCAGCACCGCATCAGCGGTTCCGGCGAGAGCTTCGGGCAGTGAGCCGAAATCGAAAGCGGCAACCGACGCGCCGTTCTCCACGGCCCATGACTGGGCTTGCTGCGGCCAGTCGGTGGTCCAAGTCGCCATGGAGTCGATGAAGGGCTGGTCGAAGAATCCGAACTTCGGCCACATGTCGTGCGCGTAGTTCGCGCCGATCAAGCGACCGTTCTCGCCGAGGTACGGCAACAGAATCTTCGAGTACCAACCACCACCGGGCAGTGCCTCGACGACTGTCATGCCCGGCTCTATCCCGAAGAATTCGAGTGTCTCCTGCGGGTGGCGCTGGTCGTATCGCGCACGCACCTCGTCCGGCTGAGCGGCCAGTATGGCCGCAAGCGACGGCGCCTCCGCCATGGGCTGTGCCACAACCGCTTCCGGCGCCGCGGGTGGTTGGGCCTGCTCACAAGCAGAAAGGGTAAGGACAGCGAGAACAGCAACTAGGATGCGCATGGCGACTCTCCAATCAGGAATTCCCGGATAATACACCTAGGTTCGTACCAGAGCGGCCTAATCTTTCCGGTGCTCTGGCTCACCGAACATTTGCGCCTTGCGCGCTTCCATCTCCCTGGCAATCTCACGGCCGCGTTCACCCTGAGCCGTCAACTTTTCAATGATGTTGTCGTAGCTCTTGGCATCCCTGTCCTGACTTAGCTTAAAGACACTGCGCAACTCGACGACATCAATCTCGAACCCAACAATGAGCTTGATGACCTTCTGTTTGAACGCTGCCGGGAGATTGGCATAGACGGTTGGAGACTCTCCGTCATTCTTCTCGAAGTAGAGACTGGTTCTTTGTAGCACTGCCTCCGTACCTGCGGTGTCTAGAAATCTGATGACGCCCCTCGCATGCACGCTCATGTAGTTCCATGTAGAAGCAAGGTTCGGGTCGCTGTACCAGGTCGCACTGACATAGGTATTGGCGCCAGTGAACACGGCAAGAACGTTCTGGTTGTGCATGAAAGCCTCACAGTGGTCCGTATGCTTCATGATGTGCCCGACAAGTGTCGTTCGGCCGCGACTCTCATCGAGAAGCAAAGGCACTTGGGTAGCCACCGGAACGTTCCCTTGACCACACCCATTGAGTAGCGCGAATGGATTCCGCCGCATGAACTGTTTGATTACCTGCTCGTCTGGTTCCCTGTGGTATGGAAGGTCGTACATGCAATTTCAGTCGCTCCAGCCGTCCTTTACGCTTGATCAGATTCTTGTAGTCCCACTGAATTTCTTG
>CAZKFT010000012.1:28079-31259 GCA_964552205.1 uncultured Gammaproteobacteria bacterium | reverse complement strand
GCTCCAGCCGTCCTTTACGCTTGATCAGATTCTTGTAGTCCCACTGAATTTCTTGCCCACCACATTCAGCCCGGTTTCCTCGAAATCCGCCCCACTCCAGAACATCAGTCGAATGCCGGGCTTCTGTTTGCTGTACCCGACGGTCGGATTACCGTCCAGGAACCAGACCGGGTGGGCGTGCCATATTTTGCTCTCGGCTTCCGGCAACGCACGGTCGATTTCCTTTGCCAGCAGGTCACAGACCTCCTTTTGCCCCGATTCCTGCTCCTCGTTGTATTGTCGAATCTCAGGATGCATTCCCAACCTCGTTCGGGCGCTCGAGCCGCACTTCATCGGTGCCGTACGGACCAGCATACCGCCAACCTCTGGACTCATAAAAGTTCCGCGCCCGGGTGTCCGCCCCCGTCGACAGCCACAGGAGCGGCACCGGCTGTTGCGCAAACCATGCCAATAGTTCGGCGTGAAGGGCCGACCCGACACCACGGCCTTCAGCTTCGGGGCGAACGAATAGTGCCCAGACATTCCCGCTATTAAGTCCTATGGCGAACCCGATGATGCGACGACCTTCCACAGCCACCCATCCGCGTCCGTCATCGTCGAGAGAACGTCGTAGCTCATCGTCTGAGATCCTGCCCGGAGTCAGGGTGTTCTCTGAGACCGAGTACCGTACTTCCCAGATGCCAGAAATATCATCGTGGGTTGCTGGGCGGACAATGGCGGGCATTGGCAAGCCGCTAGTAGAGAATCGACGGAAGCCATGTCGCGAGCTGTGGCCAGGCGGCGAGAATGCCGAGCATGGTGAGCTGGATGGCAATGAAGGGCATGACACCTTTGTAAATCTGGGCAGTGCGGACTGACTCGGGAGCAACGCCACGGAGGTAGAACAGCGAGAACCCGAAAGGCGGGGTCAGGAATGAGGTCTGCAGGTTGATGGCGATCATGATGCCCAGCCATATGGGGTCCACACCCATCATCAGCAAGACCGGGCCGACAATCGGGACCACCACGAACGTGATTTCGATGAAGTCGAGCACGAAGCCGAGCAGAAACATGAAAAGCATGACCGCCAGCATGGCACCGAACACGCCACCCGGAAGCACGGTGAGGACATCGTGTACCAACGCCTCTCCGCCCAGACCACGGAAGACCAGCGCGAAAAGCGAGGCCCCGAGCAGGATGGCGAAGACCATGCAAGTGATTTTCAATGTCTGGCGCATGACTTCTTGCAATCGCGCCACATCAACGGAACGCCGGGCGAGCGCCAGGATCAACGCGCCGACCGCACCCACCGATGCGGCCTCGGTCGGTGTGGCAAACCCGCCAATGATGGAGCCGAGTACGGCAACGATGAGCACAAGCGGCGGCAACATGGCTTTGAGTGCACGCAGGAGTAACGCCTGCACCGGGATATCACGCTCGGCCGCGGGTACGGCCGGCGCCGCATCCGGTCGCAGCCAGGCGACACCGATCATATAAACCATGTAAAGCCCGACCAGCATGAACCCGGGGATGAGTGCGCCGGCGAAGAGGTCGCCAACCGAGATGGCTCTGGGTGAGAACACACCCTGCGCCAGCTGGGCCTGCTGGAAGGCGGAGGCAATGACATCACCCAGCATGACGAGAATGATGGACGGCGGAATCACCTGCCCCAGCGTGCCAGCCGCACAGATGGAGCCGGTGGCGAGTGCGGGGTCATATCCACGACGCAACATCACCGGGAGGGAGAGTAGCCCCATGGTGATGACGGTTGCGCCCACGATACCGGTGCTGGCCGCAAGCAACATGCCGACCAGCAGCACCGAGATACCAAGTCCTCCACGCAACGGGCCAAACAACATGGAGAGTGTTTCCAGGAGCTCCTCGGCGATACGGGTGCGTTCAAGCATCACACCCATGAACACGAAAAGCGGCACCGCAATCAGAACCTCGTTCTGCATGATGCCGAAAAGACGATTGGGCATGGCCTGCAGATAGATGGGGTCGAATAGCCCGAGCGCGGTGCAGACCAAGGCAAACAGCAGCGACACCCCGCCCAGCACGAAAGCAACCGGATAACCGGTCATCAAGACCGCTATCACCAGCACGAACAACAGGACGGCCAACCACTCCATCAGCGCGACCCCCTCAGTACCGTCGCGGCGCGCGATACGATAGCGGCCCCCTGCACCAACAAGAGTACCGCCGTGACGGGAATGACAGTCTTGAGCAGGTAAAGACCCGGCAAGCCGCCGGCTTCACGTGAGCGCTCGCGGATGGCCCAAGCGTCTGCGACGTAGTCCCAGCTCGACCAGAGAATGAATCCCGCGAGTGGTAGGAGCAGAAGCAGCGTACCGATGAGGTCCACAATAGCGCGGCGTGTCGGCGTCCAGTCGCGGTAGAACACATCCACGCGCACATGCGCCTCGTGCTTCAGCGCATAGGCCATCCCAAGCATGAACACGATGCCGTGCATCCAGGTCACTGTCTCCTGCATGGCGATCCATCCGATGTCGAGGCGGCGGAGGACGACGACGGCGAAAGTCACGATCACCATGGCGAGCGTGAGCCATGCCACTGCACGGCCCGTCCACTCGGATATCGCTTCGCAGGTGGTGATGACTCGATTCATTTCATCGCCTGACGCAGTCGGTCACGCATGTGCTCGGGAGGTTTCACCAGTACCGCCCCGCCGGGTCGAGGGAAATGCACATCGTGCAGCCGGGACAGCCAGAAGCGCAGCGCCGCCATGCGCTTGAGTCGAGGCCACTGCGCAAGCTCTTCCTCCGTGAGCGTACGGTGCTCCGCGTAGCCCGCCATCAGCGCATGCTCGACAGCATCGTCCGCGCACCAGTCCAAGGCCGCGACGGCAAGATCGTAGGCGAACGGACCGCGGCATGCGTAATGAAAGTCGATCACGCCGCGCAGTGTATCGTTCTCGAAGAGGGCATTGTCGCGGAACAGGTCAGCATGGATGGCCCCCTCCGGCAGGTTGGGTAGCGCCGCGGCATCCGCGAGGGCCGCTTCGAGCAGGTCGCGGTCTTCAGAATCCAGCTTCGGGATAACGCGTGCGGCAGACTCCGCACGCCAAGCCGGTCCGCGGGAATCCCCCAACAAATTGACCATGGGGTCTGACCCCAAACAGCGTTTGGGGTCTGACCCCCCAATCAGCTCGGCGGTGTGCAAACGGCCCAGGAAGTCCCC
>CAZKFT010000012.1:0-27979 GCA_964552205.1 uncultured Gammaproteobacteria bacterium | reverse complement strand
TGGGGTCTGACCCCCCAATCAGCTCGGCGGTGTGCAAACGGCCCAGGAAGTCCCCAATGGCAGCGCATTGAGCCAGCGTGGGTATGTCCGGATGGGTGCCGGGAAGCCACTGCGCGAGGGCAGCGGGCTTACCAGCGAGTGGCGCGGTCCATTTCCCGATGACCGTGGGGTCTGACCCCAAGGGCTTTTTCTTGTCCGTGGGGTCTGACCCCACGGTTAGTTGGGGCCACGGGGCGGCGACGGGGAGTCCTGCATCGGCCAGTGCGGAGGTGAAGGCGAGCGAGCGTTCGGCCGCGTCCTGCGGCATCCACTCAAACAAAGTCAGAACGAAAGCACCCTGCTCGGTCTCGACGCGGTAGTTGGTATTCTCGACGCCGCCCTCAACACCGTCGAAGACCAACAGCCGGCCTGCACCGCAGGCCTCGAGCCACGGTGACAACGCTGCTTCCGTGACCACCGTAAAGACTGACACCGCTCAGAGCTCGAGCATAATCTCGCGCTCGGCCGCGGACGGCTCGAATCCGCGATGGGCATAAAAGTCGAAGATAACCTCCACCACCTGCTTCGGCTCGTCGACCACCTGCATCAAGTCCAAATCTTCCGGAGAAATCATTCCCTCAGCCACCAAGCGCTCACGAATCCAATCGAGAAGGCCAGTCCAGAACTCTGTCCCGACCAACACTATCGGGATGCGACGTGACTTGCCGGTCTGTACGAGCGTGAGTATCTCCGCGAGTTCATCCAGGGTGCCAAAGCCACCCGGAAGTACGACATATGCAGCGGCATACTTTACGAACATGACCTTGCGCGAGAAGAAGTGGCGGAAGGTCAATGAAATGTCCTGGTAGGTGTTCGCATTCTGCTCATGCGGCAGGATGATGTTCAGACCGATGCTGGGCGACCGTCCTGCATGAGCGCCCTTGTTCGCGGCCTCCATCAAGCCCGGCCCACCACCGCTAACCACCGAGAACCCGGCGTCGGACAGCAGGCGCCCGATTTCTTCTCCCAGCGCGTAGTACGGGTGGTCTGTCGGCGTGCGCGCAGAGCCGAACACGCTCACGGAGGGCTTGATAGCGGCGAGCCGTTCAAAGCCCTCCACGAATTCAGCCATGATCTGGAAGATTTTCCACGACTCGCGATTGAGTGCGTGCTCGTTCGGCCGACGCTCGGTTGGCCGGAAGTTGTCATGCTCGCTCATTCATCTCCTCCAGAATGCCGGCGTCAACACTACCAGCAGTGTGAATATCTCGAGCCGCCCCAACAACATCGCAACGACCAACACCCACTTCGAGAAATCGTTGATACCGCCAAAGTTTCTGGCGACATCGCCAAGCCCCGGGCCAAGGTTGTTGAGGGTGGCTGCTGTCGCTGAGAAAGACGTGACTTGATCTAGACCAGATGCCATCAGGAGCAGCATGATCACCACGAATACGCCGATATAGACCGAGAAGAACCCCCAGACAGCCTCGATCACCCGCGGCGAAACCGGTTTGCCTCCCATGCGGACCGGAATCTGCGCAGCCGGATGGACCAAGCGGGTGACCTCGCGCACGCCCTGCTTGACCAGTAGCAACACTCGCACGACCTTGATACCGCCGCCCGTCGAGAATGCACAGCCACCGATGAAGCTCGCGAAAATCAGCAAGACGGGCAGAAATCCAGGCCAATAGGCAAACTCGGAACTGGTAAATCCGGCAGTCGTTCCGATGGAAACCACCTGAAACAATGCCTTGACCAGTGCTTGGTCGAACTCCTCGTACACACCATTCCTGTATAGGTATGCCGTGACGATGACGAGAAGAGTGGACGCAACAGCAATCAGGCCCCGGAACTCTGAGTCCTTGATGTAATGACTGATGCTCCGGTGGCGCCATGCGAAGAAGTGCAGGCCGAAGTTGGTGGCACCAACCAGCAGGAAAAACACGCATATGAGCTCGATGAGCGGACTGTCGTAGTAGCCAATGCTCGCGTCATGCGTCGAAAAGCCGCCAACCGACATCGTCGAGAACGCATGACCAACAGCATCGAACCATCCCATGCCCGCAGCCCAGTAGGACAGAAAACATGCGACGGTCAGGCCGAAATAGATGTACCAGAGCGCCTTCGCTGTCTCTGTGATTCGAGGAGTGAGTTTGTTGTCTTTCACCGGACCCGGCGTCTCGGCGCGATAGAGCTGCATTCCGCCGATTCCAAGCATGGGCGCCAGCGCCACAGCCAGAATGATGATGCCCATGCCACCGAGCCACTGCAGCTGTTGGCGGTACCAGCGGATGGACTCCGGCAACTGGTCTATGCCGACAAGCACAGTCGAGCCGGTCGTTGTCAGTCCAGAAATCGCCTCGAAAACCGCATCCGTGACCGACACCGCGGGTGCGGTGGAGACGAAAAAGGGAATGGCGCCAGCGGACCCCAGCACGGCCCAGAAAAGCACGGTGACGAGGAAGCCGTCCCGTAACCGCAATTCCTTCTTCTGGTTCATCACGGGCGCCCAGATCAGAAGCCCTGTTCCTGCCGTGGCTGCAAACCCCACAAGGAATGCATACCAGCTACCATCATTGAACCAAAGTGAGACCCCAAGCGGGACCAGCATCGTGATGCTGAAAATCAACAGCAGAAGACCAACGATACGCTGAATACTGAGCAGGCTCATCAGGTGAAGGCCACACTGACCTCGAAGAGTTTCTCGACTGCTGGAACATCCTTTTTGTCCACCAGGAACAGAATCAGGTGGTCGTCCGGCTCGATGACGATGTCGTGGTGCGCCATGAGCACTTCATCACCTCTCACTACCGCACCGATGGTCGTACCCTTCGGCAATGGAATGTCGGCAATCGCGCGTCCGACCACTTTGGATGTCTCTTTGTCTCCGTGGGCAACTGCCTCCAGCGCTTCGGCCGCGCCACGACGCAGCGAATGCACCGTGGTGACATCCCCACGCCGGATGTGTGCGAGCAATGTGCCAATCGTGACCTGCTGTGGAGAGATGGCGATATCCACCAACCCATCCTCCGCGAGCTCCGCGTACTTCGGTCGGTTGATGAGGGCCATCACCTTCTTCGCGCCCATCTTCTTCGCGACCATGGCGGAGAGGATATTGGCCTCTTCGTTGTTGGTCACTGCACAGAAGACATCAACGCTCTCGATGCTTTCCTCGCGCAACAGGTCCTCATCGGCAGCATCGCCGGTCAGCACCAGGGTGTCCTTGAGCTTTTCCGAAACGCGGGTTGCACGCTCGGGGTTGCGCTCGATGATTTTCACCTGGTTACGTTCTTCCAAGGACGCTGCGAGGCGTAGACCGATGTTGCCACCGCCAGCGATGACGATGCGGCGCGCCGGCCGGTCCAGCTTGCGCAGCTCACTGATGACCACGCGGATATTCTTGCGCGAGGCGATGAAGAAAACTTCATCATCCACTTCGATGACGGTATCGCCTTCCGGGATGAGTGGCTGACCTTTGCGATAGATCGCGGCGACACGTGTCTCCACATTAGGGATATGTTCGCGAATGGTTCGCAATTCATGCCCGACCAGTGGACCGCCGAAGTAGGCTTTCACACCCACCAGACGGACGCGTCCATGGGCGAAGTCCACCACTTGGAGGGCGCCAGGATATTGGATGACGCGACGGATGTAATCCGTGACCAGCTGCTCCGGACTGATGAGCACATCCACCGGCAACGCTTCTTGCTTGAACAATTTCTCGCGCGACAGGTAATCCGTCTCGCGGACGCGTGCAATCTTGGTCGGGGTGTGGAACAGCGTATAGGCGACCTGACAAGCGATCATGTTGGTCTCATCACTGTCCGTCACGGCGATAATCATTTCCGCGTCCTCGGCGCCCGCTTGCTCAAGAACGGCGGGGTGCGAGGCGAAACCATGGACGGTGCGTATATCCAAGCGGTCCTGCAGGTCACGCAGCAGGCCCTCATTGAGGTCAACGACTGTGATGTCATTGACCTCTTCCTTGGCGAGATGTCTGGCAATCGTCGAACCGACCTGCCCGGCGCCGAGAATGATGATCTTCATGGGGTCTAATGATAGTCCTATTTTTGCATCAGGATGCGCTGAGGTTGGCGTAGGCGAGGACCAGCCACTTGGTACCGGCCTCGTGGAAGTTCACCTGCACTCGCGTATGAGCACCATCACCCTCGAAATTCAGTACCACACCCTCCCCGAACTTCGCGTGCCGCACTACCTGCCCCAGGCGGAACCCACCCGGAGTCTGTGCGGGTTGGGCTGTTTTCACGGCCCGATTCCGGCCCTGCCACACCGGCTGGGAGACACGAGGACGAGCGCGCACCTCCTCCAGATGTTCCGCCGGCAGCTCCGAGATGAAGCGGGATTGCACGGTAAGCGTGTCGGTGCCGAAAATCCTACGGGCCTCGGCCCAGAGCAGATAAAGCTGCTGCATCGCGCGGGTCATGCCGACATAGCAGAGACGACGCTCCTCCTCCAGACCACCGGCATCCAACAGGGAGCGTTGGTGCGGGAACAGCCCGTCTTCCATGCCACACAAAAACACCAATGGGAATTCCAGTCCCTTAGCCGAGTGCAGGGTCATGAGCTGCACGCAGTCATCCCAGGCATCCCCCTGCGCATCACCCGCCTCCAGGGCCGCGTGGGCGAGGAAGGATGATAGCGGCGGTAGGTCATCATCCGGGCCGGCCTCGAAGCCTCGCGCCGCGCTCACCAACTCCTCCAGGTTTTCGATGCGCGCTTCACCGCG
Organism: uncultured Gammaproteobacteria bacterium; assembly: GCA_964552205.1. GTDB lineage: Bacteria > Pseudomonadota > Gammaproteobacteria > Natronospirales > JAIVGZ01 > JAIVGZ01. The sequence continues at coordinate 23,253 of CAZKFT010000012.1, read as the reverse complement.
CTCGCCACGCTCATTGCGGTAGTGCTCAATCAGCCCACTGCCACGCACCACCGCATCCACTTGCTCATGCAACGGCAATCCCTGGATGGAACTCGCCAGCCCGTCCACCAAGTCCTGGAATGCCTCCAGCGCAGCGCTTGCGCGCGCGGTCAGTCCATGCTCGTCGCGCAAGCGGCCTGCGGCCTGCCATAACGACAACTGCCGGTCCCGGGCCACCGCCCGTACCTCCTCCATGGTGCGCGCACCGATGCCCCGGGTCGGGAGATTCACCACGCGTTCGAACGAGGCGTCATCATGCCTGTTCTCGGAAAGGCGGAGGTAGGCGAGCGCATCCTTGATCTCCTGTCGCTCGAAAAAGCGCAGGCCCCCGTACACTCGGTAAGGCATTCCCGCGGAAATCAATGCTTCTTCAAAGGTGCGCGACTGTGCGTTCGAGCGGTAAAGAATGGCGCATTCCCGTCGTGTGCCACCTTGCGCGACCCAGTCCCGAATGCGGTCAACAACGAAACTCGCCTCCTCCCGCTCGTTGAATGCCGCAAACACCCTTATGGGGTCACCTTCGCTACCCTCCGTCCACAGCTTCTTGCCCATGCGCTCGGTGTTGTGCGAGATGAGCGCGTTGGCCGCATTCAGGATGTGTCCGGTGGACCGGTAGTTTTGCTCCAAGCGGACGGTGGCAAGACCGGGATAGTCCTTCCCCAGGCGAAGGATGTTACCCACGCGGGCGCCGCGCCATCCATAGATGGACTGGTCGTCGTCGCCGACTATGAATACATGGGCCGTGCGTCCGGCAATCATCCGTATCCACTCGTATTGGATGGCGTTGGTGTCCTGGAACTCATCCACCAGCACATAAGAGAAGCGGCGCTGGTAGTGCGCCAGCAGATCGGCGTTGTCGCGGAACAACTCGAAGCTGCGCAGCAACAATTCGGCGAAATCGACCACGCCTCCGCGCTGACATGCGTCCTCGTATGCCGTCCACACCCGAAGCTGTGTCTGTAACACAGGGTCGCGGATATCCCCGCCGAACGATGACGGTCGCTTGCCTTCATCCTTTCTCGCGTTGATGAACCACTGGATCTGCTTGGCTGGCCACCGGTCCTCATCCAGATCCAAGGCACGGATGACGCGTTTGATGGCGCGCTGTTGGTCCTCGGAGTCCAGAATCTGGAACCCCTGCGGCAAGCCCGCCTCGCGCCAGTGTGTGCGGAGCAGGCGATGGGCCAGCCCATGGAAAGTGCCCACCCACATCTGCCCTACGGGAAAGTCGAGCAGCGTTTCAATGCGCGTACGCATCTCCCCTGCGGCCTTGTTGGTGAAGGTCACGGCGAGAATGGCATAGGGAGAGAGCTTCTCCACCTCCATGAGCCAGGCGATGCGGTGCACCAATACCCGGGTCTTGCCCGAGCCCGCGCCGGCCAGCACCAGCATATTGCCCGGCGGGGCCGCGACGGCCTCGCGCTGGGCGTCGTTCAGGTCATCCAGAATCGGGGAAACATCCATAGGCCGTGGATTGTACCGTCTGGGTCACGCACAATGGCCCCATGACGGTCGAAATCGCACTCGTTTTCCTCCTTATCGCAGCAGCGCTCTACCTGTTCGCGTCTGAGCGGTTTCCGCTCGACATCACCGCACTCCTGATACTGGTGACGGTCACCGGCATCCCCATCGTCTTCCATTCTGACTGGCTGTTGTCTCGTGGCGTGGACCTGCAGTCCGCGTTCCCGACAGTGGCCGAGGGTTTGTCCGGTCTCTCCAGCCCTGCGACAGTGACCGTACTGTGCATGTTCATTCTATCGGCGGGCATCCAACGCTCCGGCTTGGTCCACGCGATTGGCAAGCGCATCTTCCCGCTGGTAGGAAAATCCGAGATTCGGCAGATCCTTGTCATAGCGTTGCTGATTGGGCCAGTCTCCGGCTTCATCAACAACACCGCGGCCGTGGCGATGGCCATCCCGCTGGTGCTGGACATGGTGCGGCGCAATGGTGGGCAGGCTTCGCGCGTGCTCATGCCGGTGAGTTTCTTCGGCATGCTGGGTGGCACGCTCACCCTCATCGGCACCTCCACCAACATTCTGGCCTCGGTGATACTCAAGGACGACCCCACATTCGGCCGTGAGGTCGGCATGTTCGAGTTCACACACCTGGGACTCATCGTGCTCGGCGTCGGGCTCGTTTACTTCCTGACCGTCGGGCGCTTTCTGATGCCCAAGAAGGATGCCGCGCCCATCGCGAGAGCTGAGGATGATTTTTTTCTCATAGAAGTACGCGTGGTGGAAGACAGCAAGCTCATCGGCAAATCGGTCGAGGAGGCGAAATTCGGCGATTCCAGTGGCGGAACAGTCTTGAGACTTGTGCGCGACGAAACCACCCACATCAAGCGTGCGCCGACCATCAAGCTGCAGGCTGGTGACCTCTTGCAAGTTCGCGCCAACCTGCGACAGGTGATGGACCTCATGAAGTCCTCAGTTGTCGAAGTGCTCTCGGAGTTTGGTGAAGCACGCCGTGTGCGGGGCGATGGACTTCTGGTTCCGGTTCTCCTCCGCAACAGGCGGGTGTTCGTCGGCCACACCGCCGGTGAGGTGAACTTCTGGGACCGCTACCGTGGTCGGCTCATCGGACTTTCCCAAGACGAGTGCAAATCCTCCCGGCTCGCTCAGGAAGAGCTGCATGTAGGCGAGCAGGTGCTGATGGAAATCTCGGCGAGCGCACTTGCCCGAATGCGGCGCCACCCCGACCTCATCGTGCTTGGCGAGTACACCGACGACTTCGAGGTCCGCAACATGTGGATTGCCGGCGGCATCATTGCCGCAGTGGTGGCAGTTGCGGCGATCACCCCGCTACCCATCGTCGTCACGGCTGTCGCCGGCGTCATCGCGATGGTGGCGACGGGCTGCGTCGTGAAGGAGGACATGTACTCCGGAGTCTCTTGGGATGTCATTTTCCTGCTCGCCGGTGTCATTCCGCTGGGTATCGCCATGTCAAAGTCCGGTGCTGCCGAATGGCTGGGGTCCTTACTCGCAGTTCACGCTGGTGGCTGGCACCCGGTGTTCATACTCATGGCCCTTTATCTTGTCACCACCCTGATGACCGAAATCGTGAGCAACAACGCGTCTGTGGTCATCTTGGTTCCTGTGGCCATTTCGCTTGGCAATCTGCTTGGACTGGACCCATTCCCGCTTGTGCTATCCGTGATGTTCGCGGCATCCACCAGCTTCCTGTCCCCCATCGGCTACCAGACCAACGCGATGATTTACGGAACCGGTGTATACCGATTCACTGACTTCGCCAAGGTGGGTGCCCCCCTGAACGTACTGCTGATGGTGGTCACGAGCGTCTCCATCTGGAAGTTGTGGCCGATGTCATGACCGCGCCGGTGACATTGCCGCTCTGGCTGGTGGTCATTCTCATCGCCGTTCTGGCGTGGGTGGTTCTTGACCGGCTGCTGGTTCCCAGCGTGCGTTGGTTCTTCCGTAGCCGCGCCAACCGGGTCATCGAGGAGCTGAACAAACGACTCAAGCTGGAGCTGCCGAACTTCACGCTGACCAAGCGCCAAGTACTGATTGACCGTCTGATGTACGACCCGCTGGTGACGGAAGCGGTAGCCGAGCACTGTCGTGAGAACAATGTGCCTCGCGAAGTGGCAATGGCAAAGGTGGAACGGTACGCGCGCGAAATCGTGCCGTCTTTCAATGCCTATATCTACTTCCGATTCGGTACCTGGATTTGCAAACGCATCGCCGCGACGCTCTACCGCATGCGTCTCGGGTATGCGGATGAAGAGGGACTAGGCCACATACGTGGAAATTCCAGCGTGGTGTTCGTCATGAACCATCGATCGAACATGGACTATGTGCTGGTTGCCTACCTCGCGCTGTACCGGGCAGCACTGAGCTACGCAGTCGGTGAGTGGGCGCGCGTGTGGCCACTACAACAGCTGATCAGTGCCATGGGTGCTTATTTCGTGCGGCGTGGTTCAGGCAACCCGCTCTATCGGCGTGTGCTCGAACGCTATGTGTTCATGTCTGTAGAAGGCGGCGTCACGCAGGCCATTTACCCGGAAGGGGGACTGAGTCGCGATGGGCGCCTGCAAACACCAAAGCTCGGATTGCTCGACTACATGGTCAAGTGCTTTAACCCGGCAGGCGAGCGCGACCTCGTGTTCATTCCGGTCGGTATCAACTACGACCGGACACTGGAAGACCGCAGCTTGCTCCTCAGCTTGCAACCGGACCGGCCCAAAGTCAGCCGGTGGCGCGCGCTCGGCATCTCTCTCAGCTTCGCTGCGCGCAACGTTTGGCAGATGATTCGCGGGCGCTGGTCGCGATTCGGTCACGCCTGTGCGAATTTCGGATCACCGATTTCCATGCGCCAGTGGTTGCAGGACAACCAGATTGACCTGCGCACATTGTCTCGCGAAGAGCGTTTTGACCACGTCAGCAAGCTCGCCGACCACCTGATGAAGCAGGTAGGCGGGGTCATCCCCGTCCTGCCGGTATCCCTCATCACCACTGCACTGCTTGAGCAACAGGGTCGCGCGCCCACCCTCCCGGAGTTACGCACTGACATCGACCGCGTCATCGGTCGCCTGGCTGCCAAGGAGGCACCCTTGTATGTCCCTGGCAGAAACTGGGATTACGCCATTGAATTGGGCCTCAGCACGCTGACGCTCAGGGGCGTACTCGAGGTACGAGAGGGCAGATACCACATTGTTCCCGGTGAAGAACCGCTACTTCAGTACTACGCAAACTCGATCGCGCACTTCCTGGAGAAGTGACACCCCGGGGCTTGCGCCCCAGCCCTGTCCCCCACCACCCTTTTCTCCATGCAAGTCATGGAGGACTCGCCATGCTCACCGCCATCACGCTGGCCGTCCTGTTGGCGCCGGCACCTACCGCCATCGTCGACAGTGTCCGCAACCTGGACACTGTCACCTCCCTCTCGATGCTGCACCCGGGAACAGTGCTCGACCTGGGCGAACACGGACGTGTTCGTCTGGCGTACTTTGCGTCGTGCGTACACGAAACCATTCGCGGCGGACGGCTCAGAGTCGGTGTTACCGCCAGCATCACCGTGGAGGGCATTGTTGAGCGCATCACAGGCGACTGTGATCCCCCAGTGCTCGGTCGATACGGTACTGGCGCAATTGGCGCACTTGTATTGCGAAGCGCATCGGCGCGACAGACACCGGTGTGGCGCCTGCGCACAACACAGCCCACCATCCTCGCCAGTCCCGGAGAACGCATCCAGCTAACACGCCAGAAACCGTCCGGGCACCAGGTCTTCCTGACCGCTGAGGGGACCATCACGAGACTCGATCAACTGGGTCTCCATCTGGATACCGATGCGCTCTACGACATTTGCAACGCTACCCGTTGCAAGCGCGTCTGGGTGGACCCTGATGCGCTCCACACGCACGGCCCCATTCTCGAACGCGTGGTGCAACTGGAGTGAAACCATGGCCGGCACTCTGGCTCGCGTGCTTGGTCGGCGCTGTCTTGGCAAACCTCCCAGCGCTGCAAGCTGACAGGACCAACTTGGTGTGGCTCAGCCGGATAGCCGCTTTGTGGGCAACCCCTGATACAAGATCGGACGTTGCTTTGGCCCTGCTCGACCCGGAAACGCTGGAACATCCGCTGTTCGCCGGCAGTGCACGCGCCTACTGGTCAGGTCCATTGGCAGAAGCATTGGATGCGCTCCTGGATGCTGGTGTCAGCGTCATTGGCGTGGACCTGATATTCCCGGATGAGGAACGGGTGTCTGCAGACTGGCTGCGCGTGATTCGCCGCGGCGCGCGCGAGGGACGCATCATTCTCGGCATGGCGGCGGGAACGCTGCCTGCCATCCCTTCAACTTCGCAGCGCGTGGCAGTCGGGGGTGCCGGGTCCTTGGCGCTGGTGAACTTCCCGCAAGACAATGACGGTGTCATCCGGCGATTGCTTCCCGATAGCTCTTTGGCCTCTGCGGTTGCGACACGGGCCGGGGCCAAACCCCAAACAGCAGTCCTGCTTGCTGCCACCCATGAACGGGATTTCGTCACGTGGTCCATTGGCGAGCTCATTCGCCAACGGGGATCGCCCGAATTGATGGAGGCGTTCGCGGGCCGAGCGGTTGTCGTAGGGGCATGGCTACCGGGCGAGGATCACCATTTGAGCGTACACGGCGAGCGACCCGGTGTTTTGCTGCACGCGCTCGCCGCGGATACATGGATACACGGAAAGCCTCCGCGGATAACGCCAAATCTCGTGGGTGTTACATGGGTTGTGTTCATGGCTGTGCTGGGCTCGTGGCAAGGCGTATCCGGCTCGCTGGGTCGTACATGGCCTGTCGCACCGTTACTCGTCATCGCTGTTGTACTCGTCGCGTGGTCGCTTGGCTGGGTCCTGCAATGGCTCGCTGCAATCCTCGCGTGGACGATAGCAGCTGCCATGGGTGTTCTTCACCGTCATGCGTCGACCCTTCGCCGTTACATGCACGGGCTGCCCTCGCGCTTCCGACGCCGCCCCGACATCCATGCGGTAGAGGAGCTTACCGTGTGCTTCATCGATATTGCCTCCTTCACACTCGCAAGCGAGCGCTGCGACCCTGACCGACTGGCGGAGGAAGTCGGTCGTTGTCTTACCACGCTTGAGAAAATCGTGACCGACCATGGTGGATTCGTGGACAAATACCTTGGCGATGGGGTGATGGCACTTTTCGGCATCGGCCAGGCGACCAATGGGAGTGCAGAGGCAGTAGCTGCAGCCAAAGTGTGCCTTGGGTGCTGCACCGCACAGAGCGCGATGACACTTGCTGGCCACCCTGTTCGGCTGAGGATCGGTATCGCTGCGGGTCATGCTCGGATTGGCACATTGGGTTACGGTCCCCGCGTCCACTTCACAGCGATTGGCGATGTCGTCAACGTCGCCGCGCGACTGGAGCAGATGAATCGCGAATTGGGCACGGAACTGCTGGTGGATACGGCCGTCAAAGAAGGTAACCCAAAGGAGCAATGGCAGAATTGCGGCGAGCGGCAACTGCGCGGTCGCCAATCCCCCGTACATATATGGACCATGGCCTAAACGAGCAGACCGCTATAATTGGGGCAATGTCCCCTCGCACCTCCCTGATTGCGTTGATTCTGCTGCTTGCCATGAGTCCTACGCTCGCGGCAACGGAGGTCGATGTCCAGATTGAGGGACTCACCGGCAACCTGCTGGCCAATGTCATGGAGGCCCTCTCCATGCACCGCTATCGCGAGCTTCCGGAGTTGACCGACACCATGGTGCATCGCTTGCATGCGCGTGCACCGAGGGAAATCCGTGAAGCCCTGATGCCGTTCGGGTTTTACGAAGCTGAAGTGGATGCGAGTCTAGACGTTGGTACTGGCCGGTGGGTGGCGCGCTATGTCGTGCGGACCGGAGAGCCGGTACGCATACGCGAGTTCGACCTGCGTGTAGACGGCCCGGGAAAAGAACACGCTGCCTTCACTGCCATAAGTAACCTGCCATTGCCCGGGGACCGTTTGCGCCACCCGGATTACGAACGAATCAAGCAGGCGCTCCAAGATACCGCCAACGACCTTGGCTACCTGGACGCTCGCTTCACCACCAACGAGCTACGGGTGTCTGTGAGTGAGCGTGCTGCGGATATCATCCTGCACCTTGAAACCGGGGAGCGTTATCGATTCGGCACCATCACCTTGGAGCAGGACATTCTTGACGAGGCGTTCGTGCAGCGTTTCGTGCCATTCGAAACCGGCGACCCATTCAGTCTCGCCAGCCTGCTGCAGCTGCAATATGCACTGGGTGACAGCGAGTACTTCAACCTAGTAGAAGTTGACGCATCCCACCGCCTTGCCGGCGACCTCAACGTGCCGGTGACTGTAAGCATGCATCCGGCACGACGCCACCGCTACACGGCCGGTATCGGCTTCGCCACAGACACCGGCCCAAGAGGCTTGGCGGGTTGGCAGAACCGCAGGGTCAACAGGCGCGGCCATCGCTTGAGTGCGGATGTGAAGTTGTCACGGGTGTATCAGTCACTGACGACGCGATACCTGATACCGCTTGAGAATCCGGTGTGGGAGCGCCTTACCCTTGTCGGCAACCTCGTACGCGAGGAACTGGGTGACATTGATAGTGAGCGAGCGGAGCTGGTGGGTGCCTGGGTTACCCGACAAGACCGCTGGCAGCAGACATTGTCCACCACGGTGCTTCGAGAGCGTGACATCCTCAATGCGAACGCGACACTCCGCACCCAGATCATTCCGGGCGGCGAGTGGATTTACACCGGCGGCGAGAGCGGGCCGCGTCCCCGCGACGCCACCCGCTTTACACTCAATGTTTCGGGGTCCGGACCCACGCTGGGCGCACCAACGCTGTTCCTTTCCGTCCGGGCCCGTACCCGTCTCACGTTTCCCATAGGCGAGCAGGACCGTTTGCTGCTACGCCTGGATGTCGGAGCCATCGCCACCGACGACGCTACAAGCCTGTCGGCATCCCAACGTTTCTTCGCGGGTGGTGATTACAGCGTCCGCGGTTACCGCTTCAACTCTCTCGGTCCGCGCAATGTGGATGGAGACGTGATCGGCGGAAAGTATCTGGCCGCGGCCAGCGTGGAATGGGAGCACTGGCTGACCGACCAGTGGGGCGTGGCAGTCTTCGCGGACCACGGCAATGCCTTCAACGACTTCGGTGATGGCTTCAGCACCGGCGCAGGCATCGGGCTGCGTTGGCAGTTGCCCTTCGCGGTGTTTGCACTCGATGTCGCGCACCCGTTCGACGACCCCGGCGGTAGGCGCGCACGTATCCACTTGACCTTGGGGATTGACCTGTGAAGTTGCGTAAACGCTGGCTCGCAGGCGCCGTCCTGGTTCTGCTGCTTGCGGCACCGCTTGTACTGCTCACCAGCGAGACAGTGCTACGGGGAGTCGCAGCTCAGGTGGAAGCGCGCGTACCTGGCTTGGCACTCGAGGGCGTGAGTGGGCGACTTGCCAGTGGGGTTTCAATCGCGCGGGTGGTCTGGCGTGACGGTGATGCCATGGTGGTCACAATCGATGAACTGCGCACATCATGGCGGTTGCTGCCAGCGCTGATGGGACGTGCGCACATCACCGAGCTCCGCGCCGAAAGGGTGGAGGTCGCCCTCCGCGGAACCACCACGCAGACAGCGCGCCCGGCCAGCGGCCCTGCCCGCGGCGGCTTTGAGATGCCGCTACCGTTGAGACTGGATGCATTGGACATCCGCGAGCTTGTCGTCACACGAGACAATTTCGTGCTGCTACAGATGAACAATCTACTTAGCGGTGCAATTCGCGCGGAGGGCAGACGGGCACAGCTGGGTTCGCTCGATGCCACCTGGACCCTGTCCATACCTGACACCCCGGACCTTACGGGCGCCCTTGCTCTGCTTGATGGAAGTCACGACCGCATTCCGTTCGTCGCCACCACCACGGACGGGATGGTTCGATTGCATGGCGCGCTTTCGCAACCACTGGCCAACCGGACGGTGGATGCTCAACTGCAGCTGGAGGACTTCCCGCTGCACGAGTGGGCGGATCTGGATGCTGCGCTCCTGGTGACCGGCGACTTTGCACTGCAGGGATGGGTGGAGGATCTCACCGTACTGGCCACGATGACTTTGTCCTCCGAAAGTCTGCCGTCCACCGATATTCAAATGGAGGCAGCCTGGGGTGCGGAGTTGCTAGTCATCCGGTCATTGGAAACCTCCGTTGCCGGAATGTTGGGGCGCTTTGAGGGATCGGGTCGCTACGCGTGGGATGGTGGGTTGCCGAGTGGGAGGCTACGGGGTCATTGGACCGGCTTGCGATTACGCGACGATATTGCAAGCACCGATGGCACGCTGAGCATGGACCTGCAAGGCAGTACGCTGCAGGTGACTGCTGATGGTCAGCTCGGCGATGAACCCGTAGGACGGGTCCGCGGTGAAGGCCGCGTTGCCTGGCCCATCGATATCCGGGACTTGCGGGGATCAGCGGAGGTGCGTTGGGCCGACCTCAGGGTTGCTGGCATGCACAGCCCTGAAGGGCTTGTGAGTGCGACAGGTGGGGTCGACGGTTGGAGGGCGGAACTCCAGCGCATCACCGGTACATTCAACGAATGGACGTTCGACATGGAAGGCCTGGCGCAGGGCCAAGGCACGACGCTGCGACAGGTAGATGTGAATGCCAATGTTGGCGACGCGGAAGCACACATCAGCGGCACGCTTGATGAAATCCTGAATCTCGATTGGCGCGTTCGCATCCCGGACCTGGCGGTCCTTGCGCCTCAGACAAGTGGACGGCTTCGTGCTGAAGGAACACTGCGTGGCACTGTCGAGCAGCCCGAGCTCGAGTTCGAACTGGAATCCGACCGCCTCCGGTGGGCTGATATTCGCGTCGAGAGCGCGCGAGGAGCTGGCGCGGTCAAGCTGGCGGCAGGAGAGGACAACACTGCCAGACTGCACATCCGGGGATTGCAACTGGCAGGACAACGCATCGGAGAGCTGACCGCAAGTCTGTCAGGTAAGACTGAGGACCTGTCCTTGGAGTTGTCCGCACACGCCGAGGGGCTGGACGCAAACTTGCAGATTCGGGGCGCGTGGCAAGAGAGCACGCTCACTGGCAGTCTGGTGAACGCGCAGTTTCATCGGCAGGGGTATACCCGCTGGATACTCACCGGGCCTGCTGGTCTGAGCTTATCCACCTCCGCGATTCGTTTGAATGAATCCTGTTGGACGCAAGCGGCGTCAACACACTCGCTGTGCGCATCCGGTCATTGGGCGGGACCGGACGGCATAGCCGCCACCGCACAACTCCGGGGGCTTCCCCTGCAAGCACTCAGTGCTTGGCTACCCGTGGGATTCATCTTTGAGGGGATGGTGGATGGTCAGGCGGCACTGGTCTGGGAGCCCGAGGCGGCACAGCCACGCATTTCTCTCGACCTCTCTGTCGACGAAGGCGCGTGGAAGCAGGAAACGCCTGACGGAGTTGTCGCGTTGATTGCCTGGAATAGCGTCTCGCTGGAGGCAGGGGCCCATGCCGGGGACCTGCAGGGCGCATTCCGCTTCGCGCTGGCGGACGGCGGCACCTTGGACGCGACGCTCTCGATGCCGATTGCAGACAACGCGGCCGGCGAGCGTGGCGAACGACCGGTTGCCGCCCGATTCAAGGGTCAGTTCACCGATTTCAATCTTATTCCCGCACTGATTCCCGATGTGGGTACCGTCACCGGGCAGTTCGATGCAGACCTTGTCATGGAGGGTACGCTGAACAATCCGCAGTTCCGTGGCGAGTTCGTCATCGCGGATGGTGTCATGACACTTCCTCGCCTCGGGTTACGACTGACAGACATGGAGTTCGAACTCGAAGGTGGGCGGGACCTGCTCGCAGTTCGTGCACAGACGCGTTCTGGTGAAGGTGTCATGAGCATCACCGGAATTTTCGCCGTGCGCGACGGCAAACTCATCGGCGGCGCGCGGCTTGAGGGAGAAGATTTTCAGGCATCCGCGACACCGGAAGCCCAAGTGGTCATCGCACCACGAATCGACATCACAATCGAAGGGCACACGATTCGTATCGATGGCGACCTTCGGGTACCCAGAGCGCAACTCGCACCAAACGACTTCACCACTGTCGTGCAGAGATCTGATGACGAGATCCTTATTGACGACGGGGTGGGCGATGGTTTGGAGGAGCGATGGCGCATCCACACGCGAATCCGCATGCGCCTCGGTGATGTGAGTTTTGACGGATTCGGCTTGACGGGTCTCATCACGGGTGGACTGACAGCCGTGGACGAGCCGGGGCAGCAGACCACCGCCACGGGCGAACTGCAGATTCAAGAGGGCCGATATGCCGCCTGGGGGCAAGCTCTGGAAATCGAGCGCGGACGCCTCATCTTCACCGGCGGGCCAATCACCCAGCCTGGTCTGGATATACGCGCTGTGCGGCGCCCTCGCGACGTGATGGTGGGCGTGAACGTGCGCGGCACATTGCGCGCCCCGGAGTTGAGCCTGATTTCAGAGCCAGGCATGCAGCAAGCGGAACTGCTGTCATGGTTGGTGCTGGGAATGCCATTGGCCCAGACCAGTGGTGCCGAACAACAACTGTTGAATCGCACCGCGCGCAGCGCAAGCTTGGCTGGCGGGGAGCTGCTGGCCCGGGAACTCGGTCGGCGGCTGGGTATCAGCGAGGTTGGCATCGAACATGGGTTAGAGCCGGACCAGGCCGCGCTCGTCATAGGACACTACTTCTCGCCGAGAGTGTATGTCGGCTATGGCATCGGTCTGTTCGAGTCCACCAACTCCTTACGATTGCGTTTCCACCTGAATCGGAATTGGTCGGTTGAGGTTGAAACCAGCGAAGAGGCCAGCTCGACCGACCTGAAATACACCATCGAGCGTTAGCTGTCGGACAGATTTGCCGCGAGGAAGCTACTGATGTGCGCAATCTGTTCGGCACAGACCTGATGGGCCATCGGGTACTCATGCCAATCCACCTTCATTCCCGCGTCGGTCAGCGCAGCGTGGGTCGCACGCCCGTAATCCACAGCAACCACCGGGTCAAAGGTTCCATGAGCAAGAAAGACCGGCGTGCCTTTCTGCGCTTCATGAACCTTCGTGTACGCAGCCGGCAACCAACATGACATGCCGATGATTCCAGCGAGGGGCGTCTCCAATCCCAGCGCCGTCACCAGCGCCAACGAGCCTCCTTGGGAAAACCCCGCAATGACGATACGAGATGGCGGCACGCCGCGCTCCTGCTCGCGTGCGACCAAAGCGGTAACCTCAGACCTCGCTTGCTCGATACCATCCAAGTCCACGCGCATGTCGCGCTCCAGCGAATAGAGGTCAAACCATGCCCGCATGGGAATACCGCCGTTGAGGGTGACCGGCCTCACCGGCGCATGGGGGAAAATGAACCGCACCCCAAGACGCTGAGGAAGCCGTAGCTCCGGCACGATGGGCTCGAAATCATGCCCGTCCGCGCCCAACCCATGGAGCCAGATGACTGTTGCCTTGACGGCAACCGCAGGTTGAACCTCAATCGTTTCGAGCATTCCGGGGAATTGTACAGACTGTTCGTATAATCGGGCGATGGAGCTTACCAACCAGATCATTTTCCTCGGGGGCATTCTCGTGCTCCTGAGCGTGATTGCCGGCGCGATTTCGCCGCGCATCGGCATGCCCCTGCTCCTGGTGTTTCTCGTTATCGGCATGCTGGCTGGCGAGGACGGGCCGGGCGGACTGCAATTTGATGATGTTGGGCTGGCGTATCTTGGAGGTAGTTTGGCGCTGGCCGTGATTCTCTTCGACGGCGGCCTGCGCACCAACCTGAAGCTGTTCCGCGTCGGTCTGCGACCGGCCTTGTCACTCGCCAGTGTCGGCGTGCTTATCACGGCTGCAGCCACCGGCGGATTCGCCTGGCTTGTCTTGAATCTGGGATGGATGGAGGCCTTGTTGATCGGGGCCATCGTCGCCTCTACCGACGCTGCGGCGGTTTTCGCTCTTTTGAGCGGTAGCAACCGCGCACTCAACGAGCGTGTTGCCGCCACCTTGGAGATCGAATCCGGCACCAACGATCCCATGGCCATCTTCCTCACAGTCGTCTTGGTGGAGGCGATTTCCACCGGCGCCAGTGCCCCTGGGCTAGGAGTGATCTGGGATTTCGTCTGGCAGATGGGCGCGGGCGCCGCACTCGGCATCAGCGGGGGCCTGGTATTGGTGTTCCTGATCAACAGGCTCACCCTGAGTGCCGGCCTGTACCCGCTGCTTGCGCTATCTGGATGCGCGGTCATCTTCGGTACCACGCAGATGCTCGGTGCTAGCGGCTTCCTCGCCGCTTACCTGGCCGGGTTGGTCATCGGCAATCGGCGCGTCCAGGCACTGCACAACATCCAACGCTTCTACGATGGGGTGGCATGGCTGGCACAGATTGGACTGTTCCTCATTCTGGGCTTGTTGGCCTCTCCCAGTGAATTGATTGAAGTTGCGCCACAGGGTCTCGCCATTGCCTTGGTCCTGATTTTCGTCGCCCGACCCATAGCGGTATGGGTGTCGCTGCTACCCTTCCGCTTCAAATTCCGGGAGCGTTGCTTTATCGCGTGGGTCGGCCTGCGCGGTGCCGTCCCCATCGTGCTGGCGATGTTCCCTCTGATTGCAGGACTGGAGAATGCCGCCCTCTTCTTCAACATCGCCTTCTTTATCGTTCTGATCTCCCTGCTGTTACAGGGCTGGTCGGTCCCGTTGGCGGCACGCTTGGCAAAGGTAGAGTTGCCCACCGGGTCGCAGCGGGTCCAACGCGTGGAGCTGGAGCTTCCCGGTCAGGTGGACTACGAAATCGTGGGCTACAAGATTGCCGCAGACAGCCCAGCCCTCGGCCGGATGGCGGACGATCTGCGCATCAACCTGCAGGCCCGCTCCATGATGTTGGTCCGAGGCGGTCAGTTGGTGGAGCCGGATGACGCAGGAGCCCTGCAGAAAGGCGACTATGCTTATCTCATCGTCAAACAAGATGATGTCGAGGCATTGGACCCGATGTTCGTGGCGGTTCCGGGCACGGACGCAGCACAGCAACACCGCTTCTTTGGTGAGTTCGTACTGGGACCGGATGTCCCCTTGTCCGACCTTCTGCAACACTACGGCATTGAGCTGTCGGATGACCGCACAGACGACACGCTTGCTGCCTACATCGTTCGTACGGTTCGCACACCGGTTGTCGGAGACCGTGTTCGAATCGCGCATGTGGAAATTGTGGTGCGTGAGATGGAGGGTGACCGTATCACCCGTGTAGGTCTGAAACTGGGGGACTGATGCACGACGCATATCTATGGGTGAAGTTCCTGCATGTGCTGGCAACCGTTGCATTCGCCGGCTGGATATTCTTCGCGCCGGTTTTCCTCTTGCATGCATTGCGGCATTTGCCACCAAGCGCGAGTGCCGGAATGAAGAAGACTGTGCTGTTCACCACTCTGGTCACGGTCGGTGGCGGCTTCGCGATTCTGTTGGGCACCGGCATGTTGATGGGGCGCGTTCTATCTCCGGACTATTTCACCCTGCATTGGATCAAGACCGCTAGCGGGCTGCTTGTCGCGACCGCCGTGCTCTGGCTACTGCTTGTTCTGCCCTGTTACCTGAGCATGCTGGATGGCCGCGGAACAGGTCGGGTTGCATTCGCCTGCAAGAGCACTATGCTCGTGGCGGCAGTGATGACTTTCCTCAGTCTGTGGATGATGGTGGTGAAACCTGTATGAGCATCTGGAAAGACCCGTTGACACCGGAGTTGCTGAATGCCCATTTGCGCGCCGGCCTGGTCGGCCATCTCGGCATCATGTTCACGGATGTTGGCGACGATTGGATCTCGGCCAGCATGCCGGTGGACGAGCGCACGCGGCAGCCTGCTGGCATTCTCCACGGCGGCGCTTCGGTCACGCTCGCGGAGTCCATTGGCAGTACCGCCGCCAATCTGGTCATTGATCGCGAGCGCCAACTTGCCGTCGGTCTGGACATCAATGCCAACCACATTCGTTCCGTGAAATCCGGCGTTGTCACGGGCACGGCCCGCCCTGTGCATCTCGGCAGGACAACCCAAGTCTGGGAAATCCGGATTGTGGATGAGGCAGAACGGCTGGTTTGCATCAGCCGGCTCACCATGTCGGTCCTGGACCGTTAAACTATGGCCATGCGCCTCGCGACCCTCCTACTTCTTATCCTGCTGGCCGGCTGCGGCCAGAAGGGTCCGTTGGTTCTGCCCACGGACCCACCCCCGGAACCCGACCCCGTCGAAGAACCGGCCGAGGACGATGACGAGCGGCACATCTGATGTCCGCTTTCCCCAGACCCGATGACGCAACCCTTGCCGCGTTGGCGCGGCAATACGGAACGCCGCTATGGGTCTATGACAGTGCCGTCATCGATTCCCGCCTTGCTGCATTTCGTGCTGCGTTCTCCGACATGGACACGCATGTCCGCTACGCAGTCAAGGCAAACGGCAATCTTGCTGTACTGCAGCACTTCGCACGCGCAGAGGTCGGGTTTGATGTCGTCTCCGTTGGGGAACTCGCCCGCGTAGAGCGCGCAGGTGGCGATCCGGGCAAGACCATTTTTTCCGGCGTCGGGAAGCGTGTTGACGAAATCGATGCCGCGCTGGCCTCCGGCATCGGCAGTCTCAATTGCGAGTCTGCGGCTGAATTGGAAATGGTCAACCAACGCGCAGGTAACGCACGACTGGTTGCCCCTATCTCTTTGCGGGTGAACCCCGGAGTGGATGCGCTCACGCATCCGCATATTTCCACCGGCGACCATGATGACAAGTTCGGTATCCCGCTGGAGGAAACGGGAGAACTTGCGCGGCATGCTGCAACCCTGCCAGCGGTGAAGCTCCACGGTCTTGCGCTGCATATCGGGTCACAACTGACCGACCTGCACCCGATGAAGGTGGCGCTGGAGCGCACACTTGCCTTGCACGATGCACTGGTGGGACAGGGGCTACCGCTTGAACAACTCGACGCGGGTGGCGGTCTGGGAATCCGGTACAGGGACGAGGTGCCACCCACGCCTGCCGACCTTGCAGCCGTCATTCGCACCGCACTTGGTGAACGCAAACTGCGGCTTGTGATCGAGCCGGGTCGTGCACTCGTCGGCGAGGCAGGTGTACTCATGACGCGCGTCACTCTCGTCAAGCCCGGACAGCAACATGCATTCGTCGTGGTGGACGCCGGCATGAGCGAACTGATGCGGCCTTCGCTCTACGACGCGTGGCACCCCATCGAGATCCTCGGGGCCAGCGGTGAAGCGTTCCGCTGTGAAGTGGTCGGCCCCTTGTGTGAATCCGGGGATGTGCTGGGTCGCGAACGGATGCTCGCCGCCAAAGCCGGTGACCTCGCTGTCATCGGTTGCGCAGGCGCTTATGGGGCCAGCATGAGCTCCCATTACAACGCGCGACCGCGTGCGGCGGAGGTGTTGTTGAAAGAGGGTCGCGCACACCTTGCCAGAGCACGGGAGCAGCTGTCAGACCTTTGGCGCGGTGAGGCATTGTTACCGTGAAGCGCCCTGACCTGGTCCTCGTGGATGGATCGTCGTACTTGTACAGAGCATTTCATGCGCTGCCACCGCTGAAGGCACCCGACGGACGCCCGACCGGTGCGCTGTATGGCGTTGTCAGCATGTTGCGCAAGCTCATCGCGGATTACGGGCCTGAGCATGTGGCGGTGGTGTTCGACGCCAAGGGCCCTACCTTCCGCAACGAGCTGTACGCAGAGTACAAAGCCACCCGACCGCCGATGCCGGATGATTTACGCCCTCAGGTAGAGCCCTTGCTGGAAGTCGTGCGCGCCATGGGTCTGCCGTTGCTGCAAGTGAGCGGTGTGGAGGCGGATGATGTCATCGGCACACTCACCCAACAGGCAGTCGCCAAAGGCATGACTGTTTTGGTGTCCACGGGCGACAAAGACATCGCACAACTGGTCCAGCCCGGTGTCACGCTCATCAACACCATGAACAACAGCATCATGGATGAGGAAGGCGTGGTGAAGAAGTTCGGAGTGCGGCCGGATCAGGTGATTGACTACCTGGCCTTGGTCGGCGACACCAGCGACAACATCCCTGGCGTGCCCGGTGTCGGGCCGAAGACTGCCGTCAAATGGCTCTCCGAGCACGGCACGCTGGATGCCATCATGGCCAGTGCGGACGACTTCGGCGGCAAGATCGGGGAGCGCCTGCGTGAGTCACTTGCCCACCTGCCCTTGTCGCGTCAGCTGGCGACCATCAAATGCGATGTGAGTCTCGATGTCGCCCCGGAGTCGCTTAAACCACACGCCGCCGACAACGCGGCATTGCGGAAGTGGTATTCGGAGTTGGGATTCAAGACCTGGTTGCAGGGCCTGGAATCAGCTGAACCCGCTGCCAATGCCGAACCCCCGGCTTCCAACTCCGATGCCCCCACCAACACGAACTACGAATGCATCCTCGACGAGCGCACATTCGAAACCTGGATGAGCGCATTGGAGAAGGCCGAGATTTTTGCATTCGACACGGAAACCACGAGCCTGGATTATTCACAGGCAGAGATTGTGGGCGTGTCGTTTTCCATCACGCCAGGAACTGCCGCGTATGTACCTCTTGCACACCGCTACCAAGATGCGCCGGCGCAACTCGACCGTGACAAGACCCTCGCGCGCATGAAGCCCTTGCTGGAGAATCCGGACCGAGCAAAAGTAGGACAGCACCTGAAGTACGATGCCAATGTCCTTGCCAACCACGGCATCCAGCTTCGTGGAATTGCTCACGACACCATGCTGCAGTCCTACATCCTCGACAGTACACAGCGGCATGACATGGACTCCTTGGCCTCACGCGTTCTCGGCGTCGAGACCATTCACTACGAGGATGTGGCAGGCAAAGGCGCCAAGCAGATCGGATTTGATGAGGTCCGTATCGATGATGCCACCCGCTACGCGGCGGAGGATGCCGACATCACACTGCGGTTGCACCAGTCTCAGTGGCAACCCTTATCCAAGGACGAGCGCCTGCGAGACCTGTATCTGGGCATCGAGATGCCCCTAGTGCCGGTGTTGGCAAAGATCGAGCAACACGGTGTCCTGATAGACGCCGACATGCTGTTCACCCAGAGCCATGAGCTGGAGGAGCGCATGCGCGAAGTCGAGGCGCAGGCGCACAAGGAGGCAGGTGGGGAGTTCAATGTGTCCTCGCCGAAACAGCTTCAGGAAATCCTGTTCGAGAAGCAGGGACTACCCGTCAAGCGCAAAACACCCACCGGCCAACCCTCCACCGCTGAGGATGTGCTTGCCGAACTGGCGGATGAGTACCCGCTGCCGCGGCTCATTCTTGAATACCGTGGTTTGGCGAAACTGAAGTCCACCTATACCGACAAACTGCCAACGATGATCAATCCGCGTACGGGGCGCGTACACACTTCCTATCATCAGGCGGTCGCCGCCACCGGGCGGCTTTCCTCGTCAGACCCCAACCTGCAGAACATCCCCATCCGTACACCCGAAGGCCGCAGAATCCGGCAGGCATTCGTCGCACCTGAAGGCATGTGCCTCATCGCCGCGGATTACTCCCAGATCGAGCTGCGCATCATGGCCCATTTATCGGGAGATGAAGGTTTGCTCAGCGCATTCGCGGCGAACGCGGACATTCATCAGGCCACCGCTGCAGAAGTGTTCGAGATTCCCCTGGACCAGGTCAACGCGGACCAGAGGCGGTCAGCGAAGGCCATCAACTTCGGTCTGATTTACGGCATGTCTGCATTCGGGCTTGCGCGTCAGCTCAGCATCAGTCGAAGTGCGGCAGCGACTTATGTCGAGAAGTATTTTGAGCGATATCCCGGCGTGAAAGCGTTCATGGACACCACCAAAGCGCAGGCACGAGAGCAAGGGTATGTCGAGACTGTGTTCGGCCGACGCCTGTACTTGCACGACATCAAGGCACGCAACCCGAATGTCCGACAGTACGCAGAGCGCACCGCGATCAATGCGCCCATGCAGGGCACGGCTGCGGACATCATCAAGCGAGCGATGATAGACCTCGACGGTTGGCTGACAGAGACCGGGTCACCGTGCCGGATGATCATGCAGGTGCACGACGAACTGGTCTTCGAAGCACCGGTGAAAACCGCCGACCAGTTGCAGAAGGACATCTGCACCCGCATGGCCCAAGCAGCCGAGCTGGCAGTCCCTCTGGTCGTTGACGCCAAGAACGGCAAAAACTGGGACGAAGCCCACTAAAATCAGCTGCTTACATTTTTCAAACGCTGATTGAACTTTCCCCGAGATTCGGAGTCACAAGGGGTGAGCGCTGCAACAGTGCTTACCTGTCCGCCTCCCTGGACGGGTTAGCCGCCCGGCCTCCCCAACCGGGCCAAGCTAGCCCCGGTCGCACGACCCCGCGACCGGGGCATTTTTCATCACTCGCCCGCGAACCACGCTTCCAGTTCAACCAGCACTTCTTGCACCCCAGTGGCTTTCAGCGAGGAAAACGGCAGCACGATATGAGGTGCCGGGTAGTCCCGAAGTGCGTGTCGCACCTTCTGCACCGTGCCGGCAGCTGCCCCTCGCGATACCTTGTCGGACTTGGTCAACAGCACCAAAAGGCGCACCTGCGCATTAGCACACCAGTCCACCATCAGCGCGTCCGCCTCGGTGAGGGGATGGCGGATATCCATCACCAGCACCACGCCCGCGAGGTTCTCGCGGCTTTCCAGATAGGCGCCGATCAACCACTGCCAACGGCGCTTGGCCTCCACGCTGACCTTTGCAAATCCATACCCCGGCAGGTCCACCAGAGTTCTGGTGTCGTCGATGCGGAAGAAGTTGACGAGCTGCGTGCGACCGGGCGTGCGCGAGGTACGCGCCAAGGATTTCTGGCCACACAAGGTGTTCAATGCGCTGGATTTTCCGGCATTCGAGCGGCCTACGAAGGCCACTTCCGTGCCTTCCACCGCCGGAAACCCTTTCGGCTCCGCAGCAGATAGAGTGAACTTGGCCTGACGCCAAGGCTCCAATGGTCGTGTCATCGTCTGCAGGCCTTCACTTTTGGTGTAAAATTCGGGCCTCCATCATAACGCTGTACGGACCGCCCAGGAGTTGTTCGCAATGAAGACATCTGTCCTGATTGTCGCTGGTTTCGCCGCCATAGCCGCTTTTGCCGCCCACGCGGGCGACGCGGAGGCAGGCCGCGCCAAATCCACCACTTGCGTAGCCTGTCACGGGACGGATGGAAACAGCGTCAACCCCGCGTGGCCCAATATTGCCGGTCAGCACGCGAATTACATCGTGGCGCAGCTCAAGGCGTACAAGGACGGCACCCGGGTCGACCCCCTGATGGCGGGCATGGTCGCCGGCTTGAGTGAGCAGGACATGAAGGATTTAGGCGCTTTCTATGCCGCCCAGGCCAAAGCGCAGCATGAGGCGGACCCGGATCTCGTCGAGCTGGGCCAACGTATTTATCGCGGTGGCAACACGGAGTCCGGTGTCACTGCCTGCATTGCCTGTCATGGCCCGACCGGCCGTGGCAACCCGGCGGCCTCCTGGCCATCGTTGGCTGGACAGCACGCCACCTACACCGCCGAAGAGTTGAGGGAGTACCGAGCGGGCAACCGGGTCACCGATATGGGCGGCATGATGCGTGACATCGCGCGCCGCATGACCGACGAGGAAATCGAGGCGGTTGCGAGCTACATCCAGGGCCTGCGCTAACCGATGTACCGGTTGGTACTCGTTGCCTTATTGTTCTCGTTTCCGCTTGCGGCAGGCGCTCAATGGGTTGAGGGCACACACTACGAGGTCTTGACCGTCACGCCGGAGGTCCGCGAAGACGGACGCATCGAAGTCATCGAGGCCTTCTGGTACGGTTGCCCTTCCTGCTTCAACTTCGAACCTTATCTGGTCCGCTGGCTGCAGCGTAAACCCGATGATGTTGCGTTCGTCCGGGTGGCCGCCAGCATGACCCCAGCATGGCGTGTCCATGCGCGGGCATTTCACACCGCCGAAGCGCTGGGCGTCCTGGACCAGATGCACCCACGCATTTTTCATGCCATTCATATCGATCGGACGCAGTTGAACACTGTCGAGGCGTTCGCAGAGTTGTTTCAACGACACGCGAACATAGACCCGGAAACATTCCGCACGACTTTCCAGGGATTCCCGGTTGAGACCCGTATGCGCCGTGGTGACAACATCGTCAGGCGTTATCGCATTTCAGCGGTCCCGACCATCATCATCAACGGCCGCTACCGTACCAATCCCGGCCAAACCCGTGGTTACCCACAGCTCATCGAGCTGATGAACCACCTCATCGAACTAGAGCGGCAGCGTGTCGCTACTGAGAGCAGCGAATGAACAAGATCATTGCACTATTTGCACTACTTGCCGTGTCTCTGGCCGCGAACGCACAGCAGTTCGTCGAGGGCACCCACTATCAGCGCCTGGCAGATGCGCCTGCTCATACTCCCGGAGAGCCAATCGAGGTGGTAGAGGTTTTCTGGTATGGCTGCCCCGCGTGCTACCAGTTCTCACCCTTGGTTGAGCGTTGGCTGGAAACCCGCCCCGTGGATGTCGAGTTCAGCCGCGTCGGCGCAGTCCTGAACCCCAACTGGCGCATCCATGCGCGCGCTTACTACACCGCGGAGTCCTTGGGTGTCGTCGAGCAGGTTCACCCTGCCCTCTTCCGAGCCATTCATGAACAACGCAATATGCTTGCCGACGCCAATGCCATTGCCCGGGTGTTCGCGCAGGCCGGTGGTGTGGCGCAAGCGGACTTCCAGCGCACCTGGGACAGCTTCGGCGTGGAAACGCGGTTGCGACGCGGTGATCAGTTTGCACGTCGAGCCCGGGTCAACTCCACCCCCACCGTGGTCGTCGCCGGGACCTACACCTTCGGCCCGGCCAGTGCTGGGTCCTACGATGGTGCCATTGCCCTGCTCAACTTCCTCATCGAGCAAGTCCGAGGCGCGCCAAGTGTTCCCATCGAGCCGGGCACCGCACTTCCTCAATCCGCACCTGCCACGCAGCAGCCCAGCGCCCAGGCCGAACCAGTCGAGCCGCCGGCAGAACGCGAAACGGCCGGATTCCCGGTCTGGATGTTCATTGTGGGTGGCGTTATCGTATTGGCAGGTATCGGAGTGATGACTCTACGCGGAAGGAGCTGAGCCATGTCCCGATTCGCAGTCGCCATTGGCCTTGCCCTGTTCTTTTTCACCGGCTCGACAGCAGCCGATGTGAACCTCCCGAACCTCGAGCACACGCCTGGTGTACGTCCCTACGCGCAGGCCATGGAGGATTTTCGCCGCGGCCGAATGTTCGCTGCACGACACAACTTCCTCCTTGCTGCGCATTGGGCTGACAAGATTGCCCAGTACAATCTCGGCGTCATTCACTATCAAGGACACGGTGTCTCAGTGGACCGTCCGCGGGCATGGGCATGGTTCGACCTCGCGGCTGAACGTGGCTACCCGCAGTTGGAGGACATGGCGGCACTGGTTTGGGAAGAGTTCGACGAACGAGAGCAGGCCATTGCGCGCGACATCCGCGAAGAGCTCGCCGCCCGTTATTCAGATGAGGTTGCCATCCCGCGCACCGCCCGCTACATGGAACTGGAACGGCGGCGCATGACCGGCTCACGCGTGGGCATGATCGGCAACCTCACCATCATTACCGGAGACGGCACCACACGCAGCGGCGAGGATTTCTACCGCCGTGAGGACCGTGATTTCTACTCTGTCGTTGGCCGCGAGACCGCGCTGTATCGGCG
>CAZKFT010000011.1:35884-58916 GCA_964552205.1 uncultured Gammaproteobacteria bacterium | reverse complement strand
GATTTGGCGGTCTCGAATTTCTTTTTCAGGCGGTCCAGGACTTCGCGGTACTCGTTCGCGTCTTCGGTATAGCGCGCGGCAGCGGTGTGGCCGGAGCCGCGGGTAAAGAACGCGCCCTTGGGGTGTACGCCGGGGAGCGAGCGCGTCGGAATGCCGTCGCCGTCCGTATCGGCGTAACGCTGGAAGGGCTTATCGAGTTTTTCGAGTTGGTCGTGGTTGAGCACTTTGCCGCGGTCGGGCTGGCGGTTCGCGTCCCAGGTGATCTCGGGAATCATCCAGTCGTTCATGCCGATATCCAGATCGGTGACGAGGAACACCGGTGTCTGCAGGCGTTCTGCCAGGTCGAAACTGATGGCGGCGAGTTCGAAGGCCTCGGATGGGTCCGCAGGGTAAAGGCAAGGATGACGCGTGTCGCCGTGGCTGGCGTACGCGCACAGCGTGAGGTCGCCCTGCTGGGTGCGGGTCGGCATGCCGGTGCTGGGGCCGACGCGTTGCACATCCACAATCACAGCCGGAATCTCGGTGTAGTAGCCATACCCGATGAACTCGCTCATCAGCGAGATGCCAGGCCCGGAGGTCGGGGTGAAACTGCGCGCGCCCATCCAGCTCGCGCCCAGCACCATGCCTACTGCGGCCAGTTCGTCTTCGGCCTGGATGATGGCGAAGCTGCGCTCGCCGGTATCTTGGTCCTTACGGTATTTCTCGCAGAAGCCCTTGAAGGCGTCCATGAGCGAGGTGGACGGCGTGATCGGGTACCAGGCGCCGACCGTGGCGCCCGCCATGAGGCAGCCGAGCGCGGCCGTGGTGTTGCCATCAATGACGATATGGCCCTGGGTCTTGTTCAGCGGCTTGACCTTGAAGGGCAACGGACAGTCGAAGTGTTCTTTGGCGTAGTCGTAGCCAATGCGCACGGCCTTCATATTGCCGTCGATGAGCTTGGGTTTGGCCTTGAAGGTTTCTTTAAGTAGCTGCTCGATGACATCGAGGTCGAGCTCGAGCAGCGCCGCGAGCGCGCCCACATAGCAGATGTTCTTCATGAGGATGCGGCCGCGTGCGTCCTCGAAGTTCTCGTTCATGAGCTTGGCGAGCGGAATGCCGAGAATGGTGATGTCGTCGCGGGTGAGCAGGCGGTCGCGCGGCCAGGTGGAGTCGTACATCAGGTAGCCGCCTGGGGTGACTTCAGCCAGGTCCTTGGCGTAGGTCTCGGCGTTCATGGCGAGCATCATGTGGATCTCGCCGGAACGGGCGAGGTGGCCTTCTTCAGTGACGCGGATCTCGAACCAGGTGGGCAGGCCTTGGATGTTCGATGGGAAGTAGTTTTTGCCCATCACCGGCACACCCATGCGGAAGATGGCTTTCATGAGCAGGCCGTTGGCGGAGGCGGAGCCGGTGCCGTTTACGTTGGCGAGTTTGATGGTGAAGTTGTTGGTTTTCATGCGGTATCGCGGTCCGTGGGACCGCTCCCACAATAAAGTCTGGGGTGGTGAGTCATTGGGAAATCACCACATCTTTTGCGTGAGGCAGGTGAATCGAAGATCTCAGCATGTCCCAGGCGGCGGTGGGGCAGCGCTCGGCGCAGAGTCCGCAGTGCACACACTGGTCTTCGTCCTTCACCATCACCCTGCCCGTCTGCTTGAGACTTTCTGAGACATAGAGCGGCTGGCTCTTGGTCGCGCGCGGGGCTTTCAAGCGTTGGCTCAGGTCTTCCTCGCTGCCGTTCTGGGTGATGGTCAGGCAGTGGGTCGGGCAGATATCAATGCAGGCGTCGCACTCGATGCACTTGGGCGCTTCGAACACCGTCTGGATGTCGCAGTTGAGACAGCGTTCCACCTCGACGCGCCACTCTTCCTGTCCAAAGCCGAGTTCGACCTCGATGTCGATTTTCTTGAAACGCTCTTTCAGGGAAACATGTGGCACGAGTCGGCGCTCGTTGGCGTCGTAGCTGTTCGAGTAGCTCCACTCGTGGATGCCCATCTTGGTGGGTTCCAGCTTCACACCACGCGGCGGGCGTTCGGAAACATCCATGCCGGAGCAGTACTGATGCAGGGAAATGGCGGCCTGGTGGCCATGTTCGACGGCCCAGATGATGTTCTCCGGGCCGAAGGCGGCGTCGCCGCCGAAGAACACGCCCTCCAGCGTGGACTGGAAGGTCTTTTTGTCCACCACCGGCACTTCCCACTCATCAAATTCCAGACCGACATCGCGTTCGATCCACGGAAAGGCGTTTTCCTGGCCGATGGCGAGGATGACATCGTCGGCGGGAATGAACACTTCGCCGGTGATGCGGGATTTCTGGCGGCCGTTGTCGTCGTAGTACTCGACGGTCTCGAAGGTCATGCCCGTGAGCTTGCCGTTCTCGACCACGAAGTTCTTCGGGCTGTGATGCGTGACGAGTTCGACGCCCTCACCCAGTGCGTCTTCCAGCTCCCAGGCCGAAGCCTTGAGTTGGTCTTTGGGCTTGCGGGCCATCACCTTCACGGTGTCGGCGCCAAGCCGCTTGGAGGTGCGGCAACAATCCATGGCGGTGTTGCCGGCGCCGATGATGAGCACGCGCTTGCCGACCTTCTCCGTATGGCCGAAGGCCACCGACTCCAGCCAATCAATGCCGATGTAGATGTTGGCATCGGCTTCCTTGCGCCCGGGGATGTCGAGCTCCTTGCCGCGGGGCGCGCCGGAGCCTATGAATACCGCGTCAAAACCCTGTTCCAGCAGCCAGCGCATGGACTTCACTGGGGTGTTCAGCTTGAGATCCACGCCCATATCGAGAATGGCGTCCATCTCCTCCTTCAGCACGGTGGCGGGCAGGCGGAAGGCGGGAATATTCGTGCGCATCAAGCCGCCGGGTTCGGCGAGTTTTTCGAAGATGGTGACTTCGTAACCGAGCGGGACGAGATCGTTCGCGACGGTGAGCGAGGCGCAGCCGGCACCGACGCAGGCGATTTTCTTGCCATTGGTTTTTTTCGGCGCGGTCGGCAGACGGTCGGTAATGTCGTCCTTGAGGTCGTAGGTGACGCGCTTCAACCGACAGATGGCGACGGGCTCTTCGTCCTCGATGCGGCCGCGACGACAGGCGGGTTCGCAGGGGCGGTCGCACACACGACCGAGAATGCCAGGGAAGACATTGGACTGGCGGTTCAGCATGTAGGCATCGCTGAACCGGCCTTGGGCGATGAGCCGGATGTAGCCGGGAACATCGGTGTGAGCGGGGCAGGCCCACTGACAGTCCACCACCCGGTGGAAGTAATCCGGATCCGTGGTGTCGGTAGGCGGCACGGTGTTTTTTGTCACGACGGATACAGCATATACACAGCGGAAGCCCACGGCTACTGGGCGGCATATAGGTAGGTATTGACTTATATAAATAGTTATATACCATGCCCTCCATGGCACTCGAACACATCCTGCTCGGCTTATTGCGTCAACCCGGTAGCGGCTACGACATCAAGACCGCTTTCGAGGAAGCCATCGGGCATTTCTGGGCGGCGGAACTCTCGCAGGTGTACCCGGCGCTGAAGCGCATGGAGAAAGACGGGCTGCTGAACTCGGAGGCCGTGGCTTCCGATCGCGGTCCACCGCGCAAGGTGTACTCCATCACCCCTGCCGGTCGTGAATCATTGCGCGCGTGGTTGTCCGCGCGCCCTGCCGTCGGCCAGGAGCGCCTCGAGTGGCTGGCGCAGGTGTGGTTCATGAGTGAGACGCCGGCGCGTGCACTGCCCTTCTTCGAATCTCTGCGTGGCGAGTTTGCGAAAGAGCTCGCAGCGCTGCAGGCCATCGAGACCAACTGGCGCGCGGAAGACCCGCGCTATCCGGATGCGTTACCGGATGACGAGTTTTTCATGCAGCTGACCTTGGCCTTGGGGCTGAAAAAGCTAAGGGCAAAAGTGGATTGGTGTGATGAGTGTATTGGTCGGATCGCGGCCCGTGGGGCCGCTCCCACGAATTAGAAAAGTAGGCGCGCTGCTGTGCAGCGCGCATAGGAGGACAAAATGGAAACGGTAAGGTCATTTCTTGGGGCTGCGCATCTCGCGGCGGGGTTCGTGGCACTGGCATCGTTCTGGGCGCCGTTGTTCCTGAAAAAGGTGGGCGCTGGCACCGCACTTTCGGCTGGATCTTCGTCGGTTCGATGAGCATCATCCTCGTCAGTGCGGCGACCATGACCGTGGGTACATTCTTCGGGGTGGGCGCCAACCGCGACTTCGCGCTGTTCCTGGGCTTCCTCACGCTCATCACCTTTTCCGCTGTCTGGACCGGCGTGATGGTATTGCGTCACAAGCAGGAACCTCAGTGGCTGCGTGGTCCGGGCAACCTGGTCATTCTGCTGGTCATCGGTGCGGCAGGAATCGGTCTGCTCTGGCAGTGGTGGGAGACGCGCTTCGTCCTGCTTCTGGTATTTGGCCTGTTGGGGCTGCTAATCGCCGTGCCCGACCTGCTCGCCTGGCGCAAACCGCAGCACGTGGAACCGCGCTTCTGGTGGTTCGAGCACCTTCAGAACATGATCGTTGCCGGCATGGCCGCACACATCGCCTTCTTCGCCTTCGGTGCGACGCGGGTCTGGCCAGACCTATATGTCGGTCATCCGTGGTGGCTGCAGATCCTGCCGTGGGTGGCACCGTTCCCGATTGCGTTTGCGGCGATTGCGCTGATTCAGCGCCACTATCGAAGAAAGTTTGCCGAGGCAAAATGACCTTGGGGTCTGACCCCAGAGTGTTTGAAACGATGTTTGGGGTCTGACCCCAAGGTCAGGGTTGGAGGTCGGGGGCCACTTCGCTCAGCTCCCCGTCACCGTCTAGCAGGGCGAAAACCTGATCAAGACCGGCGAACGCGTAGGGCATCAGCGGACGGTACACGCGCATGCCGGGGGCAGCGAGCATGGCATCGAAATGCTGCGCCTGCTCAAGCTCCCAGTAGGCCAGCTGGGTCGCACCAGCAGCACGCGCAGCTTCCACATAGGGCCGACTGCTGAACGCAACAGGTACCAAGCCATCGGCCGCGCCATGAATCACCAGTACCGGGATATTCGGTAGCTGCGCGCTGTGGCGAGTCTGTTCAACCGCAGCCCGTAGTTGAGCGGCCTCCACCGAATTACCGGTCCATAGCTCACGCAGGCAGCGCAAGCCCCCCAGCGAGGGATCGCCGCCGCTGCCCGATGCGTCGAGGAGACTGATGCCGACCGCAGGTGCAACGCCCGGGCTGGTCGCCCACCAAATAGCACGCTCAGCGCTTGTCGCCATGCGCGGATTGCCATCCTCGCCCACGATTGCCATGCCATAACCGCAGGGCATGTTGTAAGCGTCCCGGCGTAGATAGGCCGAGGCATAAATGGCACCGACCGATCGCCACAGGTCCAGCGAGACATTGATGCCGGCTGTCTCCAGCGCCTTCTGTTCAAAACCCGATTGCATGAGCTTTTGGAACGCTGCGGTGGGCGTCGCGTCCTGCAACAAACCCTGTTCCGCCAGCGCGTCGCACCGTGCTTGCCCGCGGGGGTCATAGCTTGCAAACAAACAGGGCTGAAGCAGCGCGGCCTCCGTCGCATAGTCAAAAAGCGTGCGTGCGCCTCGTGCAGTGACATTTGGTGCAACGGCGATGGCCGCATCGAACAGGCCCTCGGTGTCCTGCTCAACTGCCCGCAGGACTGCGCCCCCACCGTTCGACAAGCCCACCGCGACGATGCGCACCCTCGCCCGAGGCAATCCCAGCGCTCGCAACGCGAAGCGCGCAGCCTCGATGGTGTGTAAGCCCCAGTCCGCCTCCGGGTGGTCGCCGGAGTGCGCGTGACGCATTGCCACCAGCGGCAGTGGGTGGTCGATTCGCTCGGGCTCGAAGCCGAGCTGAGCATCACCCTTCACCGCAACCCGGCCGTCCAGGGTGTTACCGGTGAGGCCCGCATGCTCAAAGAAGTCGGTTCCCGCGCCCTTGTCCGTGTACACCACCGCACAACCTCGCACGAGACCCCAGGGGCCGCCCAGCGCCACCGAACCATACACCCCGCGCGAGCCGGAAACGGGAACGACGAGCAAGCACGCGTTCGCTCGGTCGAAGGATTCCGGGACATGGAGCATCACGCGGAAGGGCTGGCGACGGTCGGGTAGGCGCAGAAATGCGTGCGTCTCGTGCCCGGCAATGAATGGCAGGTCACCGTGGCGGCGTGGCCACTCGCTGAGGTCGGCAATGCTACGCCAGTTACCGTAATAAGCGAGTCGGCGCAATTCCTCGTGCGTTGGTGCCTCGGGGTCGGCCGGCATCGGCGCAGGTCCGATCAAACCCGCCAGGCCGAGTCCGGCGGAGACGAGATCAGCGTGGTAGGTGGTCATCGGCCGGGTTTCTTCCGGCGGCGACGCACAGCCGGCGGCGAGTGCAAGGGCGGCAATGGCAACGGCGTGACGGACCATGGTTTTTCCTCCTGATGCCACGGTAACAGGACACGACTGGGTGGGCGGCTGGACCATGGTACAACCCCCGCCCCCCTCGGTCGGATGGTACGCTAAAGCCATGACTCCTTTGCGCATTCTCGTGACGGGCGGCGGCAGCGGGATTGGTGCCGGTATGGCCCGCGAACTGTCAGGTCTCGGGCATGAGCTCTTCGTCACCGACCTCGACGGGCCTGCAGCCGAAAAAGTCGCCGCGGACATCACCGCCTCCGGCGGTAAGGCCCACGGGCTCGCTCTTGATGTCACCCAGGATGACTCGGTTGTAGCCGCGTTTTCGTCCTGCGGCGAACATGTGGATGTTCTCATCAACAATGCGGGGCTCCAGCATGTCGCGCCGCTGGAGGACTTTCCTATCGAAAAGTGGGACCTGCTGGTGCAGGTGATGCTGGTAGGAACCGCGCGGCTCACCCGCACATTCCTTCCGGGCATGCGGGCGCGCAACTTCGGGCGTGTCATCAATATCGGGTCCATCCATTCATTGGTTGCGAGCCCGTACAAAAGCGCCTATGTCGCCGCCAAGCACGGCCTCATGGGTTTTACCAAGGTGCTCGCGCTGGAAACCGCCGACACCGACATCACGGTGAACACGCTTTGCCCGACTTATGTGCGCACACCGCTGGTGGACAAGCAGATTGCAGACCAGGCGCGTACACATGGCATCCCGGAGGAGCAGGTCATCGAGGAAATCATGCTCAAGCCGATGCCCAAGGGTGTGTTCATCACCTGTGAGGAACTGGCGGGCATTGCCGCGTTTCTATGTACGCCGCATGCACGCAACATCACGGGTCAGGCCATCACCGTGGACGGCGGCTGGACCGCACGTTGAAGCCATGACCCGGGTACTCATCGCTGACGACCATCCGCTGTTCCGGGCGGCGCTGGGGCGAGCACTGGCCCAGTGTCTTCCTGATGCCGAGGTAAATGAATCGCAAACGCTCGCCGAGACCTTGGAGTCGCTGGAGGGCCATCCCGACACCGATCTGGTGTTGCTCGACCTCATGATGCCGGGAAGCAAAGGGCTTGCGGGACTTGCCGCCATCCGTTGCCATCACCCCACGGTCGCGGTGGTGGTGGTCTCGGGAATGGAGGATGCGCGCGTTGTAAGGCGGGTACTGGACCATGGCGCTGCAGGGTTCATTCCAAAGAGTGCGCGCCTGGAGGACATCACTGCGGCGCTGGAAGCTGTCCTCGACTGCCGCGAATGGGTCCCACCTCACCTCGCCGATGCGGGAGATGGCGATGAAGAGGATGCGAAACTTGCCGCACGCATGGCTGCCCTCACTCCGCAGCAGTTCCGCGTGCTGGAGCTGGTGAGCGAAGGCTTGCTGAACAAGCAGATTGCCTACGAGCTGGGCGTGCAGGAACGCACGATCAAAGCGCACATGACTGAAATCCTCG
This sequence comes from uncultured Gammaproteobacteria bacterium, assembly GCA_964552205.1. Taxonomy (GTDB): domain Bacteria; phylum Pseudomonadota; class Gammaproteobacteria; order Natronospirales; family JAIVGZ01; genus JAIVGZ01. The sequence goes on along the minus strand of CAZKFT010000011.1, from coordinate 51,087 downwards.
GCAAGCTCGGTGTGAACAACCGCACGCAGGCAAGCATCGCCTTCCGCAAACTCGAACTCAGCGCGGACGCGCTGCCAACAAACGCCTGAGCAGTGATTTCAGGGCCAGCGGCCGAATCGGTTTGTGCAGCACGGCGCATCCGGCCGCCCGTGCTGCAGCCCGCAATTCGGCACCGTGATCGGCGCTGATGATGACCGCCGCTTCCACCGGGAACAGTGTGCGCAGGTGCGCCAGCACATCAAGACCGGTGAGACCGCCATCCAAGTGGTAGTCCAAAAGCACGATATCCGGCGTCTCGCCCGCACACACCGCCTCCGCTTCCGAGGGCGACCGTGCCATCAGGACGCGGCAACCCCAACCTGTCAGAAGGACCTTCACCGACTCGAGCATGGTCGGATCGTTATCCACGGTAAGCACCCGCGCACCCGGTAATCCCGACCACGCGCCCGCCACGATTTCACGCTGCGGACTCCCGGGCTCAGCGCGCGGCACCTTGACCCAGAAAAGAGTGCCGCGACCGGGGACCGAGACAAGGCCCAGGCGATGACCGAGCAATGTCGCCATGCGATCCGCGATGGCGAGCCCAAGCCCGAGGCCCGGCGCGCGCTCGTCAGTACGTAAGCGCCTGAACTCCTCGAAGATGACTGCTTGCGCGTCGGGAGCAATACCCGGACCGGTATCCCAGACCCCGATGAGCACTTCATTACCTTGGCGCCTCGCACCGAGCAGGATCCGGCCCCGGTCCGTGTAGCGAACGGCGTTGGAGAGAAAGTTCTGCAGGATGCGCCGCAACATGTGGGCATCGGTCTCGACCCAGACCGACGTGGGAACCCAGCTGAATGACAGGCCCCGCTCCGCCGCGAGTGCGGAGAACTCACCGGCGAGCTGGGCGAAGGATTCGTTCAGCGCAAAACGTGTGCGGCGCGGCTCGAAGCGTCCGGCTTCAAGGCGCGAAATATCCAGCAGGCTGGCAAGCAATGCCTCTGTGGCACCGATGGCCCCGGCAATTTGATTCACCGCTTCGGCCTCGTGGCTATCCCCCAATCGCTGTGCGAGCGACCAGGTCAGCAAGTGCGCCGCATTCAATGGCTGAACAAGGTCATGCCCCACCGCAGCAAGAAAGCGGCTCTTCGCTTCGTTGGCACGTTCTGCGGCATCCTTGTCTGCAGCTGCGCGCCGGAAAGCCGTCACATCGGCGAACGTGGCGACGAACCCGCCGCCGGGCATCGGGTCACCGCGGATTTCGATGATGGTGCCATCCGGCCAGTCACGCTCTGTGCGTTGTGGTGAGCCGCTACGCATGCGCAGCAGACGGCGCTCGACCAGCTCGGCCGGGTTGCCCCGGCCCATCAACCCCCGTCGTGCGTTGTGCAGCAACAAATCACTGATTGGGCAGCCAACGCGGATGAGTTCCGGGGGGTAATCAAACAACTCCAGGTAACGGCGGTTCCAGGCCACGAGGCGCAGGTCTGAGTCCACTACGCATACGCCGTGGCTCATGTGTTGCAATGCCCCGGATAGAACCTCGTAGGAAAAGCGCGCCTGGGCAGAAGCCTGGCCGACAAGGTCCACCACGGTGTCGAGCGGTGCAGGTGTCCGTTTGCGCGCGGCATCCAGTAGCAACCGCGCGGAGGCCGACCCCACCACCGCGGCGAGCTCGTGCTCGACCGCAGCTTCCAGGGCCGTACCCCGTCGTTTCCCGGAAAACAGTTCCCGCACGCGCTCGGGTGTCAGAAAATGCCGCGCGACGGACTGTAGCCCGGTCGCATCCAACCCGGTGGCCGCCGCACGTGATACGCGATCCGGGAAGCGCAGCTGCGAAAGCAACAAAATGGTCAGGAGATTGGCGGCGAGACTGAGGATGACGGCACGTGAAAGCGCATCCAGACCACCGAGACCAAGCAAACCGGTTGGCGCACCCCAGTCCGGGCTGATCATCGGCAACAGCAGCACCCAAGCCCAGGTCGCGGTTCCCACAAACAAGCCGCCGAGGATGGCCGATGCGGGGAGACCGGGTCGGTACACCGCGAGGAGTACCGCTGGGGCCAGCTGCGCCAGTCCTGAAAAGCTCAATGCGCCGATATCACCGAGCGCCTCGTTATAGACAATCTCGCGGCTGTACAAATAGGCAAGGCCCATGACGATGAGGATGCCCACGCGCCGCACAGTGAGGACCGGGATACCGATGCCACGCCGCGCCCGGTCCGCGAGTAGCGGGGTGACCCAATGGTTGCCCATCATGATGGCGAGCGTGAGGCTTGCCAGAATCACCATGCCGGTTGCCGCGCTCAGACCACCAAGGAACGCGAACAGGGCCAACCCGCCCTGCTCTGCGCCCAGCGGCAGCATCAGCACATACAGGTCAGGTGCGACACCGTCACCCAGCAGGGTGGCGCCGGCGCGGGCGAGAGGCACGATGGGCAAGGCGATGAGCACCAGGAACAACGGGAACAGCCAGCGTGCGGTGCGGACATGGGATGAGTCACGGCATTCGACCATACCGATGTGGAACTGGTGTGGCAGCGTGAACATCGCCAGGCCGCCGAGCAACACCAAGGTGAGGAAGGTGTCCGCATTGCGAAAAGGCGTGGGGTCGGTACGCTCGACCAGGTCCACAGGACCACTGAACAAGCCGAACACCACGAACAGGCCGAGGGCGAGCATCGCCGACAGCTTGAGCAGGGACTCGAAGCCCATCGCCAGCACCAGACCTTGGTTGTGTTCAGTTGCGGCCGCCTTGCGGGTGCCGAACAACACCACAAACAGGCCCATGAGTAAGGCCACGTAAAGCGCCACGTCCTGCCAGGCAGGTGGCTCGGACATCGGGGTGGTACCGAACCCGAGCACGCTGAAGCTCATGGCGATGGCTTTGAGCTGCAGGGAGATGTACGGAACGATTCCCAGCGCGGCGATGGCGGTCACGGTCGCGGCAAGAGCCGAACTCTTCCCGAAGCGGGTTGCGATGAAGTCGGCGATGCTGGTGCTGTTGCTCGCCTTGCTGAGATCCACGAGGCGTACCAGGAAAGGCCAGCCAAACAGGAACAGCAGGATGGTGCCAATGAAGGTGGGGGGAATGGGCCAGCCATTCAGCGCCGCCTGCGTGGTGGTCCCGTAAAACGTCCACGCGGTGCAATAGACGGCGAGCGAGAGCGAATAGATGACAGGCCACGCCTTCCGCCAGCGTGTGCCCGTGCTGTCGCCGAGTAGGGCGACAGCAAACAACACGCCCAGCCAGGCGAAGCCCGCAAAAAGAAGACCCCCGATGGGAACGCTCATCGGGGGTCAGGATACCGCGAACTGGATGTCAGAAGTGGTAACGAACGTTCAGTGTGTAGGTCCGTGGTGCACCGAAGAAAGCGCCCTGGATGTTGCCTACGCTGGAAAACTCCTGCGCATCCACTTTGTACACCTCGTTGGTCAGGTTGCGTACGCCACCCTGGAACTCCCAACGCTGATCGGGCGTGCGGAGCCGGAGGTAGGAATTGAACACCCAGTAGCTCGGCTGGTGCAGGCCCGGCTGGTTGTCCACACTCAACCAGGTATCCGAGCGGAAGGACGCATCCGCACCGAAGGTCAGCATCATGCCGTTGTCGTGGTGGAAGTCATGCGAGCCCGCAAGCCGGAATGTCCACTCCGGAGAGAACGGTACGTTGTCGTCCGAGCGGTCCGCATTCGGGAAGCGGAAGTCGAAGAACTCCCGGTAACGCGCGTTCAGGTAGCCGAGGTTGGCAGCCATACGGAAGTCGGAGTTAGGCATCCACCGCGTCTCGAACTCGAAGCCATTGATCTCAAGCTTGCCGGCGTTGATGACCGGGAAGCTGGCGAGGTCTTCGGCAACACGCGCCTGAAAGTCTGTGTAATCACTGTGGAAGATTGCCACGTTGGTCTGCAGGCGACCATCCATACGGGTGGCCTTGAAGCCGAGCTCATAGGTCCAGACGAACTCAGGATTGAAGGCGCCGGTGTCCGCCGGGTTATTGGCGCGGCCGTTGAAGCCACCTGACTTGAACCCGCGTGAAGCGGACAGATAAGTCATGGTCTGGTCGGAGAAGGTGTAACGAACGCTGGCCGACGGGGTGACGGCACTCCAGCTGTCCTGCGCGTTGAACGCGTAGGTGCCGTTCAGGGCCGGGAGCGCCACAGAGGTGGTTGTGGTGGTGCGGAAGTAGGTTTTCTTGTCATCTGTGAACCGCACACCACCTGCAACCGACCAGTTGTCGTTGAAGGTGTAGTCGCCGTGGACGAACAGGGCCTTGCTTCGGGTCTCAAGGTCGTCATCGACGGTACGCAGGAAGTCGATGGCACCACCAAGCAATGTCAACAGGTTGTTGGCGTAGGCCTCCTGGTGGGAGGGTACGGTCTCTCGCATCAAGAAAACGCCAGCAACGCCGCGGAATGCCCCGCTCTCGTAATGCAACTGCATCTCGTTACTGCGCTGACGCTGGTCGAGGGCGACCAAAGCCTCAGTGATGGAAAACTGCGAGTTGTCGAAGTCAATCCAGAACTCTGTCTCCAGACTACGGATGCCGGTAATGTTCCTGAAGGTGAGATTCTCGGTGATGTCGTACTCGGTCGTTAATGTGAGACCGGAGTGGTCGAGATCCTGACCTTGGTCCGGGCCGAGGTTCGAGCGCGTGAGGAAGTTGTACTTGCCGGTCGGCGCGGGCTGCAGGACCACGGGGCCGGTGACCAGATCGATCTGGAGCAACGGGGCCTGTTGCTGGCCGAGGTTCGCTGCTGTGCGCTGGCGAGTCATGTCGCCGCTCAGCGTGGCGCGCCAGCGGTCACCGTTGTCAAAGTGGAGTTTGCCGCGCAGCGCGATGGTGTCGTCGTCGTTGTATTCAAGGCCGGTGACCGGGTCGGTCACAAAGCCATTTCGCTGGGAAATCAAGCCGGCCAGCGAACCAACCAGGCGGTCGGAGAGCGAGCCCCCTGCGTAGGCGCTGCCGATACGGGCACCATAGTTTCCAATACCGAAATCGACGATGGCCTCGGTTCGCTCACCTGGCGTCCGGGTGATGACCTTGATTGCGCCGCCCGGCGAGTTGCGTCCATAAAGCGTGCCCTGCGGGCCGCGCAGAACCTCGATGCGCTCGACGTCATAAAGACTGAGCAAGGCACCCTGGATACGGGATAGGTAAACGTCATCCACATAGACGCCAACACCCGGGTCAAAAGTCTGCAATGCATCGGGCTGGCCAACACCGCGGATGAATGCGTTGATGCTGGAGTGCGAGGCACGACCCTGAACGAGGTTAAGGTTCGGCACAGCGTTCTGGATATCGTTGAGACCGCTGGCCTGCATGTCACGCAGATCTCCGCCACTGAAAGCCGAGACCGCCACTGGTGTCTCCTGCAGAGTTTCCTCTGTGCGGCGGGCAGTGACAGTGAGCGACCCCAGATCCGTGCGGCGCGCCTCCTCATCCTCATCCACCTGCGGCTGGGCGAGTACGGCGGGCGACGACGTCATCATCGCGACAAGACAGCTGGCGTAAAGGGTGTTCAGTTTCATTAGGTGCGCTCCCCGGGCTCCCCGACTGGTTGATGGCGTCATATTGGGCGGATTCCCATTGCCAGTCCCTTGTACCTTGGTACAGTTCCCGCGCCAACGCCCCGCCCCGACCATAGCCGCATGCTCAGTCTGTTCGGTCTGTTAGGCGGCCTCGCGCTGCTCATCGTCCTCACCATGCGGGGGATGAGCCTGTTCGTCGCCACCCCGCTGTGTGCGCTGCTGGTTGCCTTGACCAGTGGACTGCCGCTGTTGCCGCCGCTGGCAACCGCTGAGGGCATGGATCTTGTCAGCCGCTACATGGCAGGTTTTACCGGATTCATTGCCTCCTGGTTCTTCATCTTCCTGTTCGGGTCACTGTTCGGGAAGATGATGGAATCCTCGGGTTCCGCTGAAAGCGTAGCGCACTGGATCATCTCGCGCCTGGGTACACGGCAGGCCGCGCTCGCCGTGGTGCTGGCCTGTGCGGTGCTGACCTACGGCGGGGTGAGTCTTTTCGTGGTTGCCTTCTCGGTGTACCCGATGGCCGTGTCGCTTTTCCGTGAGGCGAATCTGCCCCGACGCTTCATCCCCGCGACACTCGCCTTCGGGTCGGCAACCTTCACCATGACCTCAGCAGGATCACCGGAAATCCAGAACTGGATTCCCATCCCACACCTCGGTACCAGTCCGCTGGCAGCTTGGGAGGCAAGTCTGGTTGTCGCCATTTTCATTGCCGGGACCGGATATTGGTGGCTCAAGTGGATGCTGGACCGTGCGGTCGCCAACGGTGAAGGATTCATCAATCGGCCGGACGATGCCGATGAGTCACGCTCCGACCTGCCGCACCCCGCCCTCGCACTCATCCCGCTGGTGATGGTGCTCGCCATTTCCTTCACCTTCCACGACTCGCTTGGGACCTCCGCGCTCATCGTCGCCCTCATCGCGGGGTGCATCGGTGCGGCAGCGACCAACCTGCGGCATCTGCACAAACCCGGCGAGGCCTTGAGTGAAGGCGGTGTCGGCGCCTTGATTGCTATTGGGAACACGGCGGCCGTGGTCGGCTTCGGTTCGGTAGCGCGCGTTTCGCCTGCGTTCGACGCGGCGGTGGTCTGGGTGACCGCATTGCCGGGAACAGGGTTGGCCGGCGCCGCAATCGCCGTGTCGGCGATTGCGGCGATGACCGGATCGGCCTCCGGTGGTCAGGCAATTGCCCTTCCCATCGTCGGCCCACATTACCTGGACATGGGTGTGAACCCAGACCAGTTGCACCGGGTGGTCGCAATCTCCTCCGGTGCGCTCGACTCCTTACCGCACAACGGCTACGTCGTCACCACCATCCGCGCAATCTGCAAGGAGACTCACGCGGCCGCCTATATGCCCATGGGCGCATTGACGGTGGTGATACCGACGGCCGGCTTGCTGCTCTGCCTCGGGCTGTTCGCCCTGGGCCTCTGACCTTACCCGCCAACCGGGAAGTTGACGGCGGCAACTGATCCGGCGGTGACCGTCGCATTCGCGGTGCCACCGATGAACTCGATGTCGTCCACCGCCTCGGGGTCATCCAGTCCTGCCTCACAGGTCAGCGCGACGGTGTAGTTACCAGCCGTCAGGAACGCTGCACGATAGCTGTGCACACCTTGGCTATCCATGGTTACAAAAGCAGTCGTCAGCGGCCCGCCGTTGCCACTGACATCGGTAGGCGTGACACCGTGTCCCGCGTACACGTACACGGCAGGTGTGCAATCCGCGGCCGCCACCAGGTCATTGGCTACCGTTCCGGCAATGGTGCCGACCTCGCTGTTGTCCACGATACGTAACGCCGGACGCAGGATATGGTTGTCGGCCAGCCCGGGTGGGCGGATGACAGAACGACGCAAGTCGAAGTCGATGGTGAATTCGGCCTCGCCATTCACCGGCACATCGAAACCACGAACCAGTCGCAGACCCTGTTGCGCACCGCTGGGAATGAACAGCGGGAAGATGTTGCCGTCGTCATACTCGATGAAGGAACTGGCCGTGTTCATGGCGGCATCCACCTTGAGCAGAATCCAGTTGTACCGGCCAGCTGGGATCACTTCGCCGTTCAGCAGGAGTGCCACTTCACCGCCATGCAGGGCCAACAGGTCGATTTGTCGAGGCGCGGCATAGTCTATGACGATGCGCTCTCCATCAGCCGGTTGCAGTTCCACACCCGCAAACTGCACGACAACCCGTGTTGCGGAGTCTACCGGCGCATCAGTGATGGCAAGTGTCAAGCGGCCGTTCGACGGCTCGTCGCTACCGCAAGCAATCAGCGAACCAGCCAGAGCCGCTACAACGAGCCAGCGGAAAGTTTTTGAATCCATGATGCACCTCCTGTTCAATGTAAGGTGCAGTTTGGCGAGTGCAAGCGGATTAATCTGTGCGCCACTTCACAGTTCGAGCGAACTGTTGCGACCGCCTGCCGGATGACGAGTGGTATCCAGGAGCGGCCTTCCAGGTTTACGGGGGGAGGCACCATGCGTTGGTAGTGCACCGTAGAGGGGCTAGAAGGCCGCTTCTGCATACCTGCAGAAAAAGTATCTTCTCACCCTCCATACGGGTGCTCCGTGCGATAGCAAACATTGTGGGCCGAATTTAGAGCCCTAAATGGTGGCCGAAGGCTTCCAGATACAGGTCTGCGAAGGCATCCCGGTGAAAGCTGTGGTTTTGGGTGCCGTGGCGGGCAATCTTGATGGCACCCATGAGCGAGGCGATGCGGCCGGTGATTTCCCAGTCGCAACCCTTCATCAAACCGTACAGCAGACCCGCACGAAAGGCGTCGCCACATCCCGTCGGATCCTTGAGTTCGGCGACCGGCGCGGCCGGCACCTTGAGCTCGCGGCCGTCGGTGTAGATGGTGGCGCCTTCGCCACCGGCAGTGACGATGACTGCCTTGCAGCGCTCCGCAACTTGCGTGATGGTAAGTCCGGTGCGCTCGCACAACATCGCTGCTTCATAGCTGTTCAGGGCCACCCAATCGGCAAGTTCAATGAACTGCGAGAGCGACTCACCATCGAACATCGGCAAACCTTGACCTGGGTCGAAGATGAAGGGGATGCCGGCATCCGCGAACTCGGCTGCGTGCTGGATCATGCCGGCGCGTCCGTCCGGAGACACCATGCCGATGGAAATGCCCACATCGCGCGGCACGATGTTCTCATGGGAGTCGTTCATCGCGCCGGGGTGAAAGGCGGTGATCTGGTTATCGTCGAGATCGGTGGTGATGAATGCCTGAGCGGTGAAGGTGTCCTTGATTTCGGTGACAAAACGCCTTGAAATGCCGAGGCTATCCATCCACGCAGCGTAGGGTCCGAAATCTTCCCCCACCGTACCCATGGCGTAACCGTCACCGCCCAGCAGATGCAGGTTGTAGGCGACATTGCCCGCGCAACCGCCATACTCGCGGCGCAAGTCGGGGACCAGGAAGGACACATTCAGCGTGTGCACCTGATCCGGCAGGATGTGGTTCTGGAAGCGGTCGCGGAAGACCATGATGGTGTCGTAGGCGAAGGAACCACACACGAGTGCTGACATTTTGATCTCCCTTACAGCAGTATCAATATCCAGGTGACGACCGCGAGCACATCGGTCACGAACACAGCTGCGGACCCGATGTCCTTGGCGGCACCCGTCACGGGGTGTTGTTCATCCCCGTAGCGTTCGAAGATCACCTCGATGGCGGAATTGAGGAGCTCGACGACCAACACCAGCAAGAGTACGCCCAACAGCAGTGCTCTCTCGACACCGGTTTCCCCAAGCCAAAGCGCCAAGGGGGCAAGAATGACAAAGAGCGCGACCTCGAGACGGAAGCTCTCTTCGCGGCGCCAAGCGGCCTTCAGGCCTTTGAGCGACCAGAGAAAGGCGCGCCAGACGCCGAACGGGCCGCGCAGATGCCAGCTCACTGCGCTTGCCACACCAGGTCGAGCTGACGTGCGGCGCGCACATCATCCAAGCGCCGCACCGGCATGGTGTATGGCGCGCCTTTCACATAGGCGATGTCCTTCTTCGCCTCTTCGCGAATGGCAACCATGGCGGCGATGAAGTTGTCGAGCTCTTCCTTGGTCTCGGTTTCGGTGGGCTCGATCAGCAAGCACTCCGGGACCAGCAACGGGAAGTAAGTGGTCGGCGCATGAAAGCCGTAGTCGAGCAGGCGTTTGGCGATATCCATCGCCGTAAGCCCCGGGTCCTTGGCTTCTTTCTTCAGCGTGACGATGAACTCATGGCTGGCACGCCGCGCCGGGAACGCGAGTTCGAAACCCGCTTCCCGCAGCTTCACCATCAGATAGTTCGCGTTCAGCGTTGCGTAATCGGCCACACGACTCATGCCTTCACGGCCCAACATGCGGGCGTAGATGTAAGCACGCAACAGCACACCGGCGTTGCCCATGAATGCCGACAAGCGACCAATGGTCTGCGGCAAGTCCTGCTCGGTGAGCCAACGGTATTGGTCTCCGTCCTTGCCCACGATGGGTGTCGGCATGAACGGCAGCAGTCGTTTGCCGACGCCCACTGCACCCGCGCCAGGACCACCACCACCGTGCGGCGTGGAGAAGGTCTTGTGCAGGTTCATGTGAATGACATCGAAGCCCATGTCGCCCGGGCGGACCTTACCGAGAATCGCGTTGAGGTTGGCGCCGTCGTAATACAACAAGCCGCCGGCCTCGTGGACAATCTGTGAGATTTCCTTGATGCGTCGCTCAAACACACCCAGCGTGGACGGGTTGGTGAGCATGATGCCCGCGGTCTGCGGTCCGACGACGGATTTCAACGCCTCGACATCCACATCGCCGTTCTTGTCCGTCGGGATTTCGCGCACTGTCATGCCGCACATCACGGCGGTGGCGGGGTTGGTGCCATGCGCCGCATCCGGGCAGATGATTTCGGTGCGGGCGGTGTCGCCACGCGCCTGATGGTACGCGCGAATCATCATCACACCGGCGAGTTCGCCCTGCGCACCCGCCATCGGCGTGAGTGACACACCTTGCATGCCGGTGACATCCTTCAGGATCTCCTGCAGTTCGTACATGCACGCAAGGAAACCCTGTCCGTGCGCCACTGGTGCCAGCGGATGGCGCGCCAGAAACTCCGGCAGCATGGCCAGCGTGTTACAGGCGCGCGGGTTGTACTTCATGGTGCAGGAACCCAGCGGGTAGAACTGGGTATCAATCGAGAAGTTCTTCTGCGACAGGCGCGTGTAATGGCGCACGACCTGCAGCTCCGAGACCTGCGGCCAGTCCGGCGCATCCCCACGCACAAGGTGCTTCGGGATGTCGGATGTATCCGCTTTTGATGCTGGCGCCTGCGCGTAGGCACGACGACCCGGTCTGCTGTGTTCAAAAATGAGCATTTATACGGACTCCAACGTCAGTTCCCGAATGTAGGAGCGACGCTTTGCGTCGCGAAGCACCGCTCCTACAGCTATTCATCCAAGTGCAGCGAGGGCCGCGTCGTAATCCGGTTCCTGACCAATCTCAGGGACCATTTCCGCATGCACCACCATGTCGTTCTCATCCAGCACAAGAATCGCACGCGCCGTGATACCCGCGAGCGGGCCGTCCACAATCAGCACGCCGTAGTCTTCTGCGAATTTCTTGTCGCGCATGATGGACAGCGGACGGACATTCTCCAACCCCTCGTGCCCACAGAAGCGCGACATCGCAAACGGCAGGTCCGCTGCAACCATGAACATCACGACATCGCCGTGCCCGCGCGCGTAGTCGTTGAACTTCTTCGTGGACAGCGCGCACACCGGTGTGTCTATGCTGGGGAAGATGCTGATGAGTTTGCGGCGCCCCTTGAAATCCTTGAGCGAGACGTCCTGCAACTCCTGAGTGGTGAGCTTGAACTCGGGAGCCTTGCTGCCGACTTTCGGCAGTTCGCCGTTGGTGTTGATGGGATTACCTTTCAGTGTGATCTTGGCCATGACTCATTCTCCTTTGATGGCCGCCTCGAGTGCGTTGGCAAACGCCTCGATGTCGGCCTGATTCTTGGTTTCGGTTGCGCAGACGAGGAAGGCCTCGCCTAGCGATGGGTAGTAGCCCGCGAGTGGCAGGCCACCAGCAATGCCCTTGTCCGCAAGGCGGTCAAGGACAGGGATGACGGGTTGGTCCAGCGTGAGCACGCACTCGTGGAAGAACGGCCCGTCGAATACGCGACTGACACCCTTGATGGCGGTCAGACGGGTCACCATCGCACGCGTGTTCGCATGACTAGTCGCGGCAACACGTTGCACACCCTCCGGTCCCAGAAGCGACATATGGATGGTCGCAGCCGTCACCATCAGGCCCTGGTTGGTACAGATGTTGGAGGTCGCCTTGGAACGACGGATGTGCTGCTCACGCGCCTGCAGGGTGAGCGCAAATCCTTCCTTACCGTCCAGATCCAGCGTGCGCCCGATGATACGACCGGGCATCTGTCGGACAATCTCCTGACGGCAGGTCATGAAGCCGAAGTAAGGCCCCCCCGAGGACATCGGAATCCCCAGTGGCTGACCCTCGCCACAGGCGATGTCCGCGCCTTTGGCGCCCCACTGCCCTGGCGGCGTCATCAACGCCGCGGCAATCGGATTCACGACCCCAATCACCATCGCGCCGTTCGCATGCGCCCAATCAGTGAGTGCGTGCACATCTTCCAGCGTGCCGAAGAAGCTCGGCATCGGAATCACCAGTGCCGTGATGTCCTCGCCCTCGAAGCGCTTGAGGGATTCCACCAGCGTGGTACCGGTGGACATGCAGAACGGCAAGGTCTCCAGTGTGATTTTCTGCGTACTGCAGATGGACTCGGCGACTTGGCGATACAACGGGTGCACGGTACCAGCGACCAGTACACGGCGGCTCTTCGAAGTCTTATGTGCACGCACGGACATCAGCACGGCTTCCGCCAGCGCCGAGGCGCCGTCGTAGAGCGAAGCGTTCGAGACGTCGAGCGCCATCAGCTTCGCCATCATTGTCTGATACTCATAGAGCAGCTGCAGCGTGCCCTGGCTGGCCTCGGCCTGGTACGGTGTGTAGGCGCTGTAGAACTCACCGCGGGTGGTGATTTCCCACACTGCCGCCGGGATGTGGTGCTCGTAAGCGCCAGCGCCGATGAAGCACATCGGCGATCCGTCCTGACCCGCGCGTCGGTGCATGAGACGGGAAATCTCCGACTCGATCAAACCTTCGGGTATGGCAGACATCTCACCTGCGCGCAGTGCGGCGGGAATTTCGTCGAACAATTGCTCGATGCTGGAAACGCCGATGGCGCCCAACATCTCGCTGACTTCAGCCTCGGTGTGGGGAATGAAAGGCATGTTATTCCTCGGCCAGAACTTGCTCGTAGCCAGCAGCGTCGAGCATGCCGCCCAGTGCCGACGCGTCGGTCGGCTTGACGCGGAACAGCCAGCCATCGCCGTAGGGGTCGGTGTTCACCGTCTCCGGTGCATCGGCCAACTTGTCATTGGTGGCGACAACCTCACCGCTGATGGGGCTATACACATCGGAGGCCGCCTTCACGGACTCGACCACGGCACAGGCGTCGCCGGCAGTGACGGTGTTGCCGGTTGCGGGGGCCTCAACGAATACCAGGTCACCCAGCGCGCCCTGCGCATGGTCGGTGATGCCGATGGTGATGGTGCCATCGCTTTCGGCGCGGGCCCACTCGTGGGACTTCGTGTATTTCAGGTCTGCTGGAACTTGGCTCATAGTTTTCGCCTCATCTTCGTTTCGATCGCGACCGGTGCGGTCGCTCCCACAGAAATAAAAATTACACCAGGGCCTTGCCGTTGCGTACGAACGGCGGCTTCACGATTTTTGCTTTCAGAAGCTTGCCGCGCACATCCACTTCGACACCGTCGGTGGTGTCGACAGGCACACGCGCAAGCGCGATGGACTTTCCGAGCGTCGGGGAAAACCCGCCGCTGGTGATTTCGCCGTCACCGTGGTCGGTGACCACCCGCATGTGTCCGCGCAACACGCCACGGTCTTCGAGCAGCAGACCAACCAGCTTGCGACGCGTTCCCGCTGCGCGCTGCTTGTCCAACACCGGTCGGCCGATGAAGTCCCGCTCACCGGGTTCCCAGCCGATGGTCCAGGCCAGGGCAGACTCCAGCGGCGTGGTGGTCTCATCCATGTCGGAGCCGTACAGATTCATGCCGGCCTCGAGGCGTAGCGTGTCACGCGATCCGAGTCCGCACGGTGCGCAACCCTGCTTGACCAAGGCATTCCAGAACTCGACGCCGCGCTCCGCCGGCACCATGATTTCGTAGCCGTCTTCACCCGTGTAGCCGGTGGTGGCCACAAACAGGTCACCACACTGCAGCGCACGGAACGGGCCCAACGCACTGGCCGCAGGACGGTCGGCCTCGGGCAACAACGGTGCAACGCGTGTGCGTGCGTTCGGGCCCTGCACGGCGATCATCACGAAATCGCGCACGGTCACCGACACGCCTGCGGGTTCTGCATGCTTGCGAATCCACGCGATGTCCTTGTCGCGCGTACCGGCGTTCACCACCATGCGGAACCAGGTGTCGCTCATGAAATACACGATGAGGTCGTCGATGACCCCGCCCTGCTCGTTCAGCATGCAGGAATAGAGTGCGCGGCCAGACTCTCGCAGCTTGGCGACATCGTTGGCCAGCAGGTGACGCAGGAAGTCACGCACGCCCTCACCTTCGAGGTCGAGAACGCACATGTGGGAGACATCGAAGATGCCGCAGTCGCGGCGCACCTGGTGATGTTCTTCGAGCTGGGAGCCGTAGTGCAAGGGCATGTCCCAGCCGCCGAAATCCACCATCTTGGCGCCAGCATCAAGGTGTGCCTGATACAGCTGTGTGCGATGACCCATCGTCTCTCCGGAATAGCGATGAAAAAACTCGCCGCCCCTCTGTCCGGGAACCTGAGAGATCAGGGCCTACGGCCCCTGCCCCTTCGGTGGACCGCACGCGGTCGCTCTCCAGAGTCGATTCCCGATGCGGTCCTGGTACCTGAGCGTTTCCGGGCGGAATTGCGCCTTCGGCGGTGGCTTGCGCCACACTCTTCCGTCATCGGGCGGTTATCGAGCGCACAGGATACTTGATGCGCGGCTGCCCGCGCTAGCGCGTCTGACGCAGCATCAGCCAGATGGCCGGAACCGAGGCCACCACGAGCATCAGGGCCGCAGGAGCGGCCACTTCCAGCATCTCCTCGCTGGCCTCGATCCAGATGCGGATGGGCAGGGTATCGAATCCGACAGGGCGCAGGAGCAGGGTCGCGGGCAACTCCTTGAGGGCGTCGATGAACACCAGCACCAGTGCGGCGGCGAAGCCGCCCCGCATCATCGGCAACACAACGCGCACCAAGTTCTCGATAGGGCCTGCCCCCAGCGAGCGACCGGCCTGCTCGATGCTCGGGGTAATCTGCTGGAGCGCAGCTTCCTGGGCCTGAACCGACAGCGGCAGAAATCGAACTGCCAGCGCGCCCACCAATACCACCAGGGTGCCGTAGAAAGGACCTGCGAAGGCAAGCACTGCGAGCAACACGCCCAGTGCAATGACCGGCCCCGGCAACACGAAGCCGACGCTGGTCGCCTGTAGCGCGGCCGCGCTGGCCAGCGTCCGGCGCCGCGCGTGATACAGCGCGACCGGCAACGCGGCGACGAGGGCGACCGCTGCCGCCAACACGGCCACGCTGAATGAGTTGCGCGTGTAGGTCCAGAATCGCGCATCCAGCGCACC
>CAZKFT010000011.1:0-35784 GCA_964552205.1 uncultured Gammaproteobacteria bacterium | reverse complement strand
CCGGCCGCGCCCTGGTAGTCAAAACGCCCGCTCATCTGGTTGTAGATGGCCAGTGTGAAGGTCTGCACCCGCAACATGCTCACCGCCCCGAAGTCGGAGAGCACATGCAGGATGACGATGGCGACGCCCGCGGCGAGCGCTGGTCGCAGGAGGGGAATATTGATGCGTAGAAATCGTTGCCAGCCGGGCACGCCCGCAATGCGAGCCGCGTCATCGATATGTCGACTGTGCAGCGCGAGTCCCGCGCGCACCATCAGGAAGATATAGGAGAAGCTCGCGAGCGTGAGCACGAAAGCCGCGCCGCCGAGGCCATAGAACACTGGCGACAACGTCGAGTAAATGTGTGCAAACACATAGGTGGGGATGGCCAGCGGCAACACCATCAGCCAGATGGCTGCGGTTTTCCCGACAAACTCCCGCCGTGCCACCAACCAGGCGGTGGACACGCCCAGGAACAGACTGCCAAGTGACACCCAGGTCGCCAGCGAAAGCGTGTTGAGAAACAGCTGCGGAATGCGCGCACTCCACAAACCTTGCCACCGTGCGAGATCGAGCTGCGCTGTCTGCCAAAGCAGAAATGCCAGTGGCAACACGGCCAAGGCCACCACTGCATAGGCAAGTGATGGCAAGGCCATGGCGCGACGCGACATGTATCAGGGCATCCCGATCTTGTCTATGAGGTTGAGCGCGGCTGCACGGCGCACTGCCAATTCACCCATGGGTACATCCGCCACCCGCATGTCACCTACCTCGGCCAATGCAGGATGCGGAGCGACGTCTATTGCAGTCGGATACTCCATGTTCACATCCGCGAACAGGCGCTGGCCCTGCTCGGACAACAGGAATGCCACGAAGGCCTCTGCGGCCTCTCGACGCTGGCTGTGTCGGGAAATGGCAACTCCGGAGGTGTTCCATGCAACACCCATACCCCCCGGGTGCTGGTCGGGTACGACCATGCGGATTGGAGCATCCGGATGCTGTGCCAGATGCCGGAAAATGTAGTAGTGATTCACCAGGCCGATCTTATGACGTCCTTCTGCAACGCCGGCGACAAGTGCGCCGTGGCGCGGATAGACCTGGCGACCCACATTGCCTCGCAGGCCGCGCAACCAGGTTTCTGCGCCGTCATCACCGAGCAGCGCCTGATAGACGCTCAAGCCGGCGACAAAACTCTCGTTCGCAGAATTGGTCACTGCGACCTGCCCGCGCAGTCGCGGATGTGCCAGGTCGATTACCGATTGCACGTCTCCCAGTTCCGCTTCTGTGTTCACCACCAGAACACGCGCGCGCGCCGACAGACCAATCCAGGTAGACCGACTGCCACGGAGATTCCTGGGAACACGCTCGATGATGGCGGGCGGAAGCGTGGCGAACAATTGCTCGTTGTCACCAATTTGCAACGTGCCAGCATCATTGGAAAGGTACAAATCCGCTTCAGTACGGGCACCCTCAATTCGCATCTTGTTGAGGAGTTCCGTGGAACTGCCCGCGTGCAAAACAACCGGGATGCCGGTCGTCTTGGTGAAAATGTCCGCTGCGGGCCTGACGAACTGGTCTGCCCGACCGTTATATATGACGAGCGCCTCCGGGGAGGCCATGACGCCGGCGGGTACGAGTATGGCGAGCATTAATATGGATAGATGTTTTTTCATGTGCCAAATGATAATGATTCTTATTAAATAATGATAGGGGGCTTGAACAAATAAGAATTGAAGCCTACGCGCTTGCGAGCATGTCGGTGCCGGCCCAACGCATTGACCAAGGCGGAGTGCGTTTGCAGGTCGTCGAAGGTAATAAGCGTTACCACAGCCATGTCATTGAACAGTCCGTGCGGTGGTGCGCCCGGGTGCGGGGGCATTCGCAAGCACCCATGCTCACCACGACGGCAGCGTCGTAGGCAGGGCATTACGAGAGGCCGCTCGCTGTTAAACTTGGGGCTCCGATTCATCCCACGGAGCCAGTTGATGAAGTTTTCCCAGACCCTGCTATTGCTCTCCATGTTTGCCCTCGCGGGCTGCACCGTTTCCATTGGTCCTTCGGATCCGCCCACCAGCGACGCCACTGCCGAGCTGCACCAGTTCTTTGACGACAACTGGGAGCGCCGCCTGGATGAGAACCCGGTGTTCGCGTCAAACTTGGGTGACATGCGCGCCAACGACCGTTGGACAGACGGAACGCTGGCCGCCATCGAAGCGCGCCATCTTGCCAACATCGCTGACCTTGAGCGTCTGCGCGGCATCGACCGGGCGGCACTTTCGGCCGCAGATCGATTGAACTACGACCTGTTCGAGATGCAACTCGAGCGCGGCATCGAGGCACACCGCTTCCGCATGTTCCTCGTGCCGTTGAGTCATCGTGGTGGATTGCAGTCGCTGCACACCATGACCGAGACGCTACGCTTGCAGAATACGCAGCATTACCAGGACTGGATCGGGCGCCTGTCACGCATAGGCGAGTTGGTGGACCAGAACATCGCTCTGATGGAGCTGGGCATGGCTGAAGGCCGCATGCCACCTCGCATCATCATGGAGCGCGTGCCGGCGCAAATCGCCGGTAGCATCGCGGACAATGCCGCCGACAGCCCGTTCTTCAATGCCTTCCGTCGCTTCCCGGACAGCGTGTCCGAGGCAGACAGGGAGCGCCTGACCGCGGAGGCAGTGCAGGTCATCGATACCGTCGTGACACCGGCTTATCGTCGTTTGCAGACTTTCTTCAATGAGACCTACCTGCCTGCGACGCGCGAGACGGTCGGTGTATGGGACCTGCCCGATGGTCGTGAGTACTACGAACAACGGGCCCGCATGTTCACCACGACCTCACTCACACCCGATGAGATCCATGACATCGGCTTATCGGAAGTGGCCCGCATCCGTGCGGAGATGCATACCATCATCGAGCAGGTGGGCTTCGAAGGCGGTTTCAACGACTTCCTCGAGTACCTGCGCACGGACCCACGCTTCTACTACGAGACCGGTGAGGAGCTCCTGCGCGCATACGAGGCCATGGCCAAGCGCATAGATCCTTTGATGGTTCAGGTCTTCGGCAAACTGCCCCGCATGCCCTATGGCATCCGACCGATTCCGATGGCGGTCGCACCTGACACCACCACGGCGTATTACAGCCGCCCCGCGGCCGACGGCACCCGCGCTGGTTTCCACTATGTGAATCTCTACCGACCCGATGTACGACCCAAGTACGAGATGATGGCTTTGTCGCTGCACGAAGCCGTCCCGGGTCATCACATGCAGATTGCGCTGCAGCAGGAACTCGGTGACATGCCGAACTTCCGTCGTTTCGGCGGATTCACCGCCTTCTCCGAGGGCTGGGGCTTGTATGCCGAGTATCTGGGAGAGGAACTTGGCTTGTACGAGGACCCGTACGATAAGTTCGGGCAGCTGACCTACGAAATGTGGCGGGCAGTGCGTCTGGTCGTGGATACGGGTCTGCACTACAAGGGGTGGACGCGCGATCGGGCCATCCAGTTCTTCATGGAGAACGCCGCCAAAACTGAAGCGGACATCATCAACGAGATTGACCGCTACATCGGCAACCCCGGTCAGGCCCTGGCGTACAAAATCGGTGAGTTGAAGATCAAGGAACTGCGCCAGCGCGCCACGGAGCGCCTCGGCGACCGTTTCGATGTCCGTGCATTCCACGACACGGTGCTGGAAAACGGTGCAGTGCCTCTGAATATCCTGGAACGCTTTGTCGACGAGTGGATCGAACGCACCCATGCCAATTGATGCACACGCCATCCGCAGACGCCTCAACGCCACTGTCACGGTAGGCGGTGTCCGCATCGGCGGCGGCGCACCTATTGTGGTGCAGTCCATGACCAACACCGACACGGCGGATATAGAAAGCACCGTGACGCAGGTCGCGGCGCTGGCGCGCGCCGGCTCGGAGATTGTCAGGGTCACGGTCAACAACATCGAGGCTGCCGAAGCGGTCCCGCATGTTCGGGACCGACTCGACGCCATGGGCGTGGCCGTGCCGTTGGTGGGCGACTTCCACTTCAATGGCCACAAGTTGCTCACCGAGGTGCCCGCGTGTGCGGAGGCCTTGTCGAAGTACCGCATCAACCCCGGCAATGTCGGGCGTGGGAAGAAGCGCGACGAGCAGTTCAGCATCATGGTGGAAATCGCCGCCCGCCTCGGCAAGCCGGTACGAATCGGTGTGAACTGGGGCAGCCTGGACCAGGACCTGCTCACCCGCATGATGGACGAGAATGCGGCACTGCCGCAGCCGTTGGACGCGACCGAGGTCATGCACGAGGCCATGATCGTTTCTGCACTCGAGAGTGCGAAGCGCGCCGAGGAACTGGGCCTGACGCGTGAACAAATCGTGCTGTCCTGCAAGATGAGCGGCGTGCAGGACCTCATCAAGGTGTACCGCAAACTCGCAGAGCGCAGCAGTTACGCCTTGCACCTGGGCCTGACAGAGGCCGGCATGGGTTCCAAGGGCATCGTCGCCTCCAGTGCCGCGTTGGGCGTCCTGTTGCAGGAAGGCATCGGCGATACGATTCGCGTGTCGCTCACACCGGATCCGGGCGGTGACCGCACCCAGGAAGTCGTCGTCGCACAGGAGATTCTGCAGACCATGGGGCTCAGAGCGTTCAACCCGCTCGTCGCGGCCTGCCCGGGATGTGGGCGCACTACCAGCACCTACTTCCAGGAACTCGCCGCCAGCATCCAGGGCTGGTTGCGTGCGGAGATGCCACGGTGGCGCACCGAGTACACCGGTGTGGAGAATCTTTCCGTGGCAGTGATGGGTTGTGTCGTGAACGGTCCCGGTGAAAGCAAGCATGCCAACATCGGTATCAGCCTTCCTGGCACTGGGGAGCGCCCGGTAGCGCCGGTGTATGAGGACGGCGAGAAAACCGTCACGCTCAAAGGCGACAACATCGCCACGGATTTCCAGCAATTGGTCCAGCGCTACATCGAGACACACTACCAGCGCCTGTAGGCAGCGAATGGTAGAATGCGCCCATGGGAAAAGGTACGAAATATGTGGCGAAGGTCCCGGACGCGGATGGCTTCATCCAATACACCGAGGATGAGCACAAGGTCTGGAACCATCTGATCACCCGGCAACGTCCGGTGGCGGAAAAATACGCCTCTGACGAGTACCTCGAAGCGTTGGAGCGGATGAAATTCCCCAACGACCGGATTCCGCAATGCAACGAGGTATCCGAGGTTCTGCACGCAGCGACCGGGTGGAAGGTGGAACCTGTTGCGGCGCTCATTCCCTTCGGGCAGTTCTTCCAGCTCTTGTCCGAGAAAAAATTTCCGGCGGCGAGTTTCATCCGTTCATGGGAAGAGCTCGACTATCTGCAGGAGCCGGACATCTTCCATGAAATCTTCGGCCATACGCCGTTGCTCACGGATCCGCGCTTTGCCGAGTTCACCTATCAGTACGGTCTGGCAGGCCTGAAGGCCAGCAAGGAAGACCGCGTGATGTTGGCGCGCTTGTACTGGTTCACGGTGGAGTTCGGCCTGATTAATACCCAGCGAGGCCTGAAGACCTACGGCGCAGGCATCGTGTCCTCTATGGGAGAGACCCCCTACTCCATCGAAAGCGATGTTCCGTTGCGCAAACCATTCGAGCCTGTGGATGTTCTGCGCACGCCCTACCGCATCGACATTTTCCAGACGGTATATTTCACCATCAATAGTCTGGACGACCTGTACAACGTCGCACACATGGACCTCATCGGTCTCATCAACGAGGCACGTCGCCTTGGCATGCATGAGCCAACCTTTCCGATAGACGAAAACGCACCCAAGTGGGCATGACCATGAACGAAACCACCAATCTCTCAGAAAAACACTGCGTCCCCTGTGAGGGCGGTATCAAGCCGCTCACCCGCGCGGAGGCAGAGAAATACCTTGGCCGGATATGCAAGGGCTGGGAACTGGATGCGGACGCAAAAGAACTCAGACGCGAGTTCAACTTCAAGGGCTACAACAAAACCATCGGGTTCGTGAATGCACTGGCGTGGATTGCCAACGCCGAGGGCCACCACCCGGATCTCGAAGTGAGTTACAACCGCTGCTTGGTGCGCTGGACCACCCACGCCATCGGTGGGTTGTCCGAGAACGATTTCATCTGCGCTGCCAAGACCTCGAAGCTGATTGACTAAAACAAGAAGGAGGCGCGGCTCTGTGAGCCGCGCGGACGCGGACCGCAGGTCCGCGCCCCCAAGATCCACTCTCAGTTGAAACCAGGTCGAGGTTTCGCTGTTTTCGGTAAATCACCCCGCTCACCGGTTGCGTAATCGACCAATAGGTGTTTCAAGGGGCCAATGCGGTTGACCATGCCCATGCCCCACCCGCGGAGCGTCTGTACCACGGGCTGCTGCACACGGAAACCGTGGTGGATGGCATCCAGCGATTCCTGCACCAGCGCATTGTGCGCGCGGCGCCATCTCGCATACCTGCGCAACGCCAACCAGCCCCCCGGCGCGTTCCCACACGCGACCTCATCCGACAACACCTCGGCCAGCGCCGCTGCATCCAGCAGGCCTAGGTTCGCGCCTTGACCGGCCAGAGGGTGCACCACATGCGCGGCGTCACCTACCAGTGCCACTCGCGGCTTGACGTACTCATAAGCGTGGACACGCGACAGCGGGAAGCCCGTACGTTTTCCGCAGGACAACACTTTGCCCAAGCGATGCGCGCTCGCCTCGCCCAGCTCGGCACAGAAGTCCTCTTCTGACAGCCCGAGCACCCGCTCTGCCTCCTCCAGCGGTAAGGACCACACCAATGAGCACTGGCCATCCGCGAGCGGGAGGAATGCCACTGGGCCACCCGGCAGGAACCGTTGCCATGCTGTGTCCTCGTGCGGGCGCTCCGTCTGGAATGTGGTGACAACCCCAAGTTGCCCATAGGACGCATGGCTCGCCTCGATACCAGCCAGCTCGCGTACCCGCGAGCGAGCGCCATCTGCACCGACCACAAGCGCACACCGCACCCGGCGCTTACCCAAACGCACGACTGCGCCACCCTCCTCGATGTCGAGCCCCTCCACAGCGTGTTGCCAAAGCACGTCGATACGATCCAGACATGCCTCTTGTACCGCCGTGTTGCCCACTATCCACCCGAGTTGGTCCACTGCCGCGTCCTGTGCGCTGAAACGCAGCTCGCTGTCGTGTGCCGCGTCCCAGACCACCATGCTGCGGTAGGGCGCCGCATCCACGCGTAGGGCCTCCCACGCGCCCGCAGCGTCCAACACACGCGCGGCAGCGCGCCCCAAAGCGGAGACACGCAGCGTGACATCTTCCACAGGGGTTTTTCTCGGGTCGTCGCCGGCATCCGCCACAAGGACGCGCAAGCCGCTGTCTGCCAGCAGGGCCGCCAGTGTGGCGCCCACCATGCCAGCGCCGACGATGAGAATGTCGGTATCGTGTTTCATCGCAACGGCACTCCCAGACCTGCGCCGTAGCGCGCAATGAGACGACGCACTGGCCCGGATAGCCCGAAGGCTGCGATGCCGACGCCGCGCACTGAGCCCGCCAGAGGCAGGTCCAACAGGAACAGGTTATTGAGACGGTCTGTAAATCCGCTGACGCGCTGCTGGTCGGTCCGACGCCCCTGCTCCCAATCTGCCAATGCGTGTTCGTCCATTCCAGTGGATACGGTGTCTGCCAAAGCCATGACATCGCGCAGGCTGAGATTGAAGCCCTGTCCTGCAATCGGGTGCAGGCTGTGGGCCGCGTTCCCGACCAATACCACGCGACCACGGCGCTGAGCATCCGCCCGCGTACGCCTGAGCGGCCATGCCTGACGTTGTCCCAGGCGCTCTATCGGCCCCAGACGTTCCCCGAACAGGTGATTGATACGTTCGCAGAACGCATGCTCAGGGAGCGACAGGATGTGCTCGGCCTCAGCCGTTGGAACTGACCAGACGATGGCACACCGTTGCTCGGAGAGTGGCAGGAACGCCAGTGGGCCGTCTTTGGTGAAACGCTCGTAGGCAACACCTTGGTGGTCCAGTTGTGGGGTGAGGTTGGCCACAATGGCGGTCTGCCCGTAGTCATGCTGACTCGCACTCACACCGATGGCCTCGCGCACCATGGACCGCGCGCCATCCGCGCCCACCAGCAAGCGCGTCCGCAGTGTGCTCTGCCGTCCCCCTTGCTCCAGCGTGACGGTGACACCGTCGTCGTCCTGCGCAATGTGCACGACCTTGGCGGGTTGGAACAATACCGTGTCACTGTCCTCCAGCGCCGTCTGAAACGCCACAACCAGTCTGGGATTCTCGATAACCCATCCAAGCGCATCCAGCGCCAGTTCGTCGGCTTCCAACCAGGCCACACCCATACGGCCCTGTTCGGAGATGTGAACACGGCGAATCGGTGCCGCAAGCTGCGCCACCCTCTGCCACACACCCATGGACGCAAGGATTTTCTGGCCGCCCGCTGAAAGGGCTGTGGCGCGATCGTCGTAATGCGGCTCACGCTGCACGGGTGCAGGTATTGCCTCGATGAGCCCGACCCGGACACCTGCTGGCGCCAGCGCGAGCGCGAGACTCGCGCCGACCATGCCGCCGCCAACCACCAGCACATCGAAGTCTGTTGTTGGCGTATTCACGGCTCAGGCAGCGCGCATCAGCGCCTCTATCTCATCCGGCTCCTTGGGAACCGCAGCACTGAGGATTTCCGGATCACCTTTGGTGACGAGAACGTCATCCTCGATGCGGATACCGATGCCCCACCACCGCTTGTGGACGCCCTTGGTCCCAGGCGCGATGTACAAACCGGGTTCGATGGTGAGCACCATCCCGGGCTCCAATGTGCGCCATTGGTCGTCCACTTTGTAATCACCCACATCGTGTACATCCATGCCAATCCAGTGCCCGGTCCGATGCATGTAGAACTTGCGGTAGGCCTCTGTCTTGATGAGCTGCGAGACCGAGCCCTTGAGCAGGCCCAACTTGACCAATCCTTGAGTGAGCGACTTGACCGCCGCGTCGTGGGGGTCGTTCCAGTGCTTACCTGCGCGCACCTGATCAATAGCGGCGTATTGTGCCTTGAGCACGACCTCGTAGACTGCCCGCTGCTCCTCCGAGTAACGGCCATTCACCGGGAAGGTCCGGGTAATGTCCGAGGCATACCCGTCGAGCTCCATACCGGCATCCACCAGCAACAGGTCCCCGTCCTTCAGTGGGGCATTGTTCTCGACGTAATGCAGAACACAGGCATTCGCGCCGCCGCCAACGATGGAGGTGTAGGCGGGTTCGCCGCCATTGCGGTGGAACTCGTGCAACAGTTCCGCCTCCACTTCGTATTCATTCATCCCTGGACGGCACAATTTCATGGCCCGGCAATGCGCGCCCGCCGAAATCCTCGCGGCCTTGCGCATGACATCCAGCTCGGCCTTGCTCTTGACCAGCCGCATGTCATGCAGGATGTGCTCAAGCGTGACGAACTCGGCGGGAGCGTGGGTACCCTTGCGCACCTGGGCACGCAGTGTGTTCACCCAACCGATGAGGCGGTGGTCAAACTCAGGGTGGGTGCCCATGGTGTAGAACACCCGGTCCACCTGCTCCAACAGGCCCGGAAGGATCTCGTCGATGTCGTTGATGGGAAAAGCGTCGTCCGCACCGTACTCACTGACCGCCCCCTCCTGCCCCGCACGCCGCCCGTTCCAGATTTCCATGGTCACATCGCGCTCGCGGTTGAACACGATGAACTCTCCCTGCTTGCGGCCGGGGATCAACACCGCCACCGCCTCGGGCTCCGGGAAACCGGTCAGGTAGCGGAAGTCACTGTCCTGCCGGAAGGGGTAGTGGGTATCGCTGTTGCGGATTTTCTCCACTGCGGCCGGGATGATGGCAATCGAGCCGGGCCCCATCATCTGCATGAGGTGCTTGCGGCGACGGGCGTATTCAGTAGGTTTCATAGGCTTTTCCGTCAATCAGTTGAATTCATCATGGATGAGTTGCACGGCGACCCGGACGTATTCGACCAGCTCACCGTAAGCGGCCTCATCGGACTCATCGTCCTCCGTGGGCACACCGATCCGGGCGATTTCTACAAGGTCCCGGATTGCCTCCTGAACGGTATCCGGAACACCGTCGAAATTCTCGATGCGCGATGTTCCCATGCCGAAGAGAAAACCCTCGCACCACTCCCCCAATGCGCCGGCACGATCCGGGAGTGGCGTGTCGTCGTCCGGCAGCAAGGGTGTGAAACTCATGTCACCGCTACGCAATTCCTGAGCCACTTCGGAGGCGAGCGTCTCCATTCGCTTGCGCAAGGTTCGAGATTGCTCTCCACTGACACCTTCAAGTGAATGTGTATACCACCCGTCCAGCGCGCCGCCCGGCGAGCACAGATGACCACACAACGCGCCGTGCAGTTCTGCGGCATCCACCGGTGCCCCGGTTCTGCGCAACATTTGGTCTAATTCGTCGAAAGCGGCTTTCATGGAGGCCCCGATTCTAGCACTCGCACGGAACATTGACCCTGTGCGGGTCGGGTTCCATAATGCGGCCATGGCCAAGGAAGAATCCCGCGAAACCCCGACTGAAGCGGACCTCCGCAAACTCGACTTCCGCATTGACGAACTCATCCGGTTAGTCGACCGACTCAAGGAAGAAAATTTCTCCTTGCGACAGAAGCAGGACGCACTGGTGAACGAGCGTGCTGCCTTGTTGCAGAAGAACGAACTGGTCAGGACGCGCGTCGAGGCGATGATCACACGCTTGCGGGCGATGGAGCACAGTTCGTGACCGCGCCGCTGCAGGTCACCGTGCGCATCCTAGACAAGGATTACCAATTCGCCTGCCCGGAAGACGAGCGCGATGCCCTGGTCGAATCCGCACGCCTCCTACACGAGCGTATGAAGGCCATCCGTGACAGCGGCAAGGTAGTAGGCGTTGACCGTATTGCGGTCATGGCTGCCCTCAACATCTCCCACGACCTGCTGGAGCAGAGAGCAGGTAGGGGTGAAGGTGCGGCGCCGGTTTCCCAAAAAATCCAGTTGCTGCAGGAAAAGGTCGAAAACGCGCTCGCGAAAGCCAGCCAGCACGAGATTTGAAGTACCATAGGAACGTCTCCTGCGGTGTTCGATCCGGGCCAGAGATCCTCTTGAGCCTAATCACTAACCCAGGGGCTGTCGGTTCCGTCAGCCGGTGCGCATGTCCGCCACGAGCGGAAAGCCTGAGGCGCGGCCAGCGGCCCCACCTGAACTTCTGGTTCAAGGGCAACGGTTCGGGCCGGCACAGGCGGGAGACACTTATATGAGCATCCGCTCAAAGCTTCGAGCCGCCCGCAGGGCACTCCCATCCGAACAGCGTGCCGATGCCGCCATGGCCATCGCCAGGCACCTCGTGGCCCATATCGGCCAGGTCAGGTCCCCCCGAATCGCGGCATTCTGTGCCTCGGATGGCGAGGCCGATCCCGGACCTTTCATGGCCCTGGCCCGCGACATGGGCGCCACCTTGTATCTGCCGGTGCTGAACACCGTCATCGGGCCGGGCATGCGCTTCGTCCAGACCGAGGCGGGCCAAGCGCTGATGCCGAATCGCTTCGGCATCCCGGAGCCCCAATCCGGCAAGACTGTGCATCCGGCTTTCCTGAGTCTGGTGCTGGTTCCGCTGGTGGGCTTCGACAGCGACGGCAACCGACTGGGCATGGGCGCCGGCTACTACGACCGCTGCTTCAGCTTTCTCCATCACCGGATCCAGTGGCGGCGTCCGCGACTGGTCGGGGTGGCGTATGACTTCCAACAACTCGAGCACATAGATGCGCAGCCCTGGGATGTACCGTTGGATGGTGTAGTCACGGAATCAGGATTGTTCTTTTTCAGATAACCGGAGGTGCAATGAAGTACTGGCTGATGAAAACGGAACCCACGAGCTACAGCATCAACGACCTTGCTCGCGACCGTCGCACGCACTGGGACGGCGTACGCAACTATCAGGCACGAAACATGCTACGTGATGAAATCACCAAGGGCGATCTCGTTTTCATCTACCACTCCAACTGTGATGAGCCGGGCATCACCGGCATCGCCAAGGTCGTCAAGAACGGCTACGCAGATCACACCGCGTTCGACCCTGAGGACCATCATTTCGACCCGGGTAGCGACCCCGACGCTCCCCGTTGGTTCATGGTCGATCTCGCATTCCAGCGCAAATTGAACCGCACCCTAACCCTGTCCGAGCTCAAGGCCTTCCCCCAGTTGGAGGGTCTGCAATTGCTCAAACGAGGCAACCGTTTGTCCGTGATGCCGGTTTCCAAACGGCATTGGGACTTCGTTCTCGGGCTTGAAAACAAGGGCTGAGTCGCCGTTGCTGTGTTGACACAGGGCATTCGTGGTGTGGATTCTGCGCGACTACACCCACTGTCTGGCAACCTGGACGCTCACCCCGGTTTTTGCCCTCGGTTGCAACTATATGGAATTTTTAAAATTCTCGTATATACTCAATCGCGAGTACTTGGCACTCGGAGGATACAAAAACATGGCAGCAAAGAAGAAAGCAGCACCTAAACGCAAGACCGCGGCTAAGAAAAAAACAGCCGCTAAGAAGAAAACAGCAGCAAAGAAAAAAGTCGGTAAGAAGAAGGTCGCTAAGAAGCGCACCGCAGCCGCTCGTAAGAAAGCGGTAACGCGTAAGAAGGCAGCGAAGAAGAAGAAAGCTGCACCGAAGCGCAAGAAAGCAACGCGTAAGAAGGCAGCGAAGAAGAAAGCTGCACCGAAGCGCAAGAAGGCCACGCGTAAGAAGGCAGCGAAGAAGAAGAAAGCTGCACCGAAGCGCAAGAAGGCCACGCGTAAGAAGGCAGCCAAGAAAAAGGCTGCACCGAAGCGCAAGAAGGCCGCTAAGAAGAGAGCCGCTCCGCGTCGTAAGAAGACTGCGAAAAAGGCCTGATAATCAGGTACTTATGAAACCGGCCCCATGTGGGCCGGTTTTTTTTCGCCCGCATGAAATAGGGTTATGATTGCGGACATGAATGCACAAGAAGAACTCAAGAAACAAGCAGCGTTAGCTGCACTGAAATGCATCGGTAACGTTTCCGTTATCGGTGTCGGCACCGGCTCAACAGTGAATTACTTCATTGATGCACTGGCATCACGACGTGACGATTTCGAGGGTGCAGTGTCCAGTTCGGAAGCATCCACCGAGCGACTCAAGAGTCACGGCATCGAGGTACTCGACCTCAACTCAGTCGGCCCGATTTCCATTTATGTTGATGGCGCGGACGAGGCGACGAAACACTTGCATCTGGTCAAGGGTGGCGGTGGCGCATTGACCCGCGAGAAGATCCTGGCCGAGGCGGCCGAGCAGTTCATCTGCATCGCGGATGCCAGCAAGCTGGTCCCGGTCCTCGGGCGCTTCCCGATTCCGATCGAGGTGATTCCGATGGCGAGGAGCCTGGTTGCACGCGAACTGGTGGCCAAAGGCGGTCAACCGGTCCTACGAGAGGGATTTGTCACCGATAACGGCAACCTGATTCTGGATGTGCACAACCTGGAAATCCTTAATCCGCCTGGCCTGGAGGCCGAACTCAACCAGATTCCTGGCGTCGTCACGGTAGGCATTTTCGCACGCCGCCCAGCGGATATTTTGCTGTTGGCCTCCGCCGACGGCGTGCAGACGCTTACTGCATAACACCCGTCTCCACGACAGTCAGCGGCAACGCCGCTGCCCGCCCGTGGTCATCCACCGCAGTGAGACGGTGCCGCCCCGCAATCGGTGCCCAGAACAGCGTCTCGCCGGAATCCACACGACCCAGCAGTCGGTTGCCGGCAAACCAGAACACCGCGGCGACATCCGCATCCACGGCAACCTGCAGAGGCAAGGGCACAACACTGCCGTCAGCCTCGCGTCGGATCAGGTATTCAACGCCCGCTGTGGGTGACAGGATGGCCGGGTCGCGTCCGCGTTCTGCAGCCACTGTTCCGCAGTCACTTGGCATCGCCGGAGGAGCGCGCCTCACCACGCCACCTCGTGCAAAAATGGCGCGCAGGTGACTCGGCCAGAACTCGAATGACTCCATCCGTGTCAGCGGTGGCTGGTGCAGGCACGCGCGCTCACCGCTGGCAACAAGGATGGGGACTTCGCGGTGAATGTCATTCACCCGCAGCGGCGACACGCCGGGAATAAACCATCCCTGCTCTACCTTCGGACAGTGGCGGCCAGCCAGATCACCGCCGAGCGCGCACATATCGATGCGCGCCAGATTCAGTCCTGATGGTGAGGGTCCGCTATCTTCCGATACCAGCGCGGTGGCGAGTCGTTCGAACAGGGGCTGGGCCGCCAAGCGGCCTACCAGTACCGGATTGGGCCTACCATCGAAATGCCCCAACCAGACGACGATGGTGTAGTCGCCAGCCACGCCCGCCGCCCAGGCATCGCGGAATCCCCACGAGGTCCCGGTTTTCACGGCGTGGTCCTGGGTCTCTGCCAGCATGTGGTGAACGATGAACGCCGCTTCCGCTGTCATGAGCTGTCTGCCATCGTCATGGGGTGCCGATTCGCGCAAGCGCAATGGCCGCCAACGACCCCGTCGTGCCAACGCAGCATACAGACCTGCCAGCTCGTCCATGGCAATCTCACTGCCACCCAAGGCCAGCGCCAGCCCGTAGTGGTCAGGATTGCGCAGACCGCGAACACCGACTGCGGCGAGCATCCCGTGCAGACCCGGGCCGTCAAGGGTTGCCATCAATTGGACTGCCGGCACATTGCGGCTCCGTACCAAGGCATCTCTGGCAAGCACAGGGCCTTCAAAGCCACCTTCGAAATTTTCAGGCGCGTACAGTCCGTGCCGCGTTGGCGCATCTTCCAACAGCGTGTAGGGGTGGATACGGCCCTGCTCGGTGGCCAGCGCGTAAATAAACGGCTTGAGGGCCGATCCTGGGGAGCGACTAGCGCGCACGCCATCCACCTGACCGGAAATCGCATCATTGAAAAATCCCGCAGACCCTACCCAGGCGCGCACTGCCATGGTGCGGTGATCAACCACCAAGACGGCGCCATTGTCGAGACCGTGCGCCGCGCGCTCTGCCAACCACTCTGTAAGAAGTCGTTCCGCGAGATCCTGTGTTCGCGCATCCAGTGTCGTGCGCACAATGGTGCCCCGAGGTGTGTCTCCCTGCGCCAGCACACCATCCACAAAGTGCGGCGCCCGGAACGGTAGACCGGTCGGGCTGGACCAGCGCAACGGCACTTCGAGTTCACCGTCACGCGTCGGATCCATGCGTGCGTCACGCCATGCCGAAGCCAACCTGGAGCGGGCATGGTCAATGGCGCGTTGACCAGCCGCAGAATCCGGATTGCGGCCACCGGGGTTCTGCGGCAGCACCGCCAGCGCGAGCGCCTCGGGTACGGCGATTTCGCTTGGGTGTCGGCCGAACCAGATCCACGCCGCAGCGCCTATGCCTTCGACATTGCGCCCATAGGGCGCGAGGTTGAGATAGGCCTCAAGAATGTCTCGTTTGCTGTAGTGGCGTTCCAGCTGCACCGCTCGCAACATCTGCACCAACTTGCCCCGGACAGTGGTGGTGACCAAGCCATCGCGCAGCCGCACCACCTGCATGCTGATCGTGGATGCGCCCTGTCGGCGCTGGCCACGCAGCGTTGCCACCACCGCGCGTGCGACTGAGAGCGGGTCTACACCGAGATGTCGGTAGAAACGCCGGTCCTCGTACAGGAGTGTGGCCTGCAAGATGGCTGGCGAAGTGTCGTCCAGTGGCACCCATGTACGGAATCGGCCATCGGCCGCTGTCGTCAGCCGCAGCAACTCCCCTTGGCTGTCGAGCACTGCCGTGGACCAGCCCAGGTTCGGCAGCAAAGCCGGGCGCGGCAAGGCCGCCCATGCGAGCACCAGCAGGACCAGGAGGCAAGCGAGTGCCGCAAGCCCCCTGCGCATCCATGCATTGTCAGCGAGCCGCTTCAACCTCGACCCGCGTCGCCAAGCCCAATCCGTTCACCTCACGCTGGTTCATGGATTCGGCCTGCACTGGCGGCACGATGAAATTGCCTACAGCGGTCAGACGGACCTGGTAGCGGAACTCCTTCACCCGCGGGGTCACGCTGGTGTACAGCACCAAACGCTCTTCACCTGGTTCGGCGGCATCAAGAGGGCCGGTCAGCGACCCGCGTTGCAGGTCGAATCCGCCCGGCAACAGATCCGTAATCGCCACCACCCGGTGATTGGCACCGTCAGTGCTGCGCACCGTGATGCGCACGGTCACCAGATCGCCCTGACGGAACTGGGTGAGCTCCTTGCCCTCTGCGTCGAGGAACTCGCGCACCACCTCAAGACCATTGCGCTGCGCCGCCTGCGGGACTACTGCGTCATACCCGGCCTGCGTTACTGCCCAGTACAAGCCGCTTGCGCCCTCGAGACGGATGCTGCGCGTAGTACTCGGCAATGCGACTGCCGGATCCAATGTGACCTGCGTTGTGGAACCATCGGCCATCGTCACCACAGCCGTCGCGGGTGCTCGCTCCTCGGCCACCTTCGCGAGCGCCGAGAGTCCCATGGCTGCGCGGGCCGCAGACAGGTGGTCGTAGCGTCCAGCCGTCAAGGGCGCAATCAGGCGTGCCACCGCCTCACGGTCCAACTGCGCGGCGCGGGATGGGAAATGACGTCCGAGCAGGTATACATGCAAGCC
Organism: uncultured Gammaproteobacteria bacterium; assembly: GCA_964552205.1. Taxonomy (GTDB): domain Bacteria; phylum Pseudomonadota; class Gammaproteobacteria; order Natronospirales; family JAIVGZ01; genus JAIVGZ01. The sequence goes on along the minus strand of CAZKFT010000011.1, from coordinate 19,159 downwards.
GTCGTCCGCCATGTCACCGGTGAGTCGATAGCCGCCGGCCAGACGCTCTGCCTCATCCGCGTTGCGAAGGACCTGCCAAGTGGAAGCCAACAGTGTTGCCGCGATATCCCGTGACCAAGTGTCCGGTGCCAAGCGGGTCAGGTTGTCCCGCAGCTGAGATGCCTGTGCACCTACCGCCTCACCAGACCGCGCCAGCAGGTACACGGCGAATGCGCGCCCGCGCACACTGTCCATGTCCTCGGCGCCACGGTTAGCCTGGGCAAACAACCAGCGTCGGCCCTGGTCCAGGGTGGACTCCGGCACACGGTGTCCACTGTCAGATGCATCCAGCAAAAGGTGCAGTACATGCAGCGATGTGTGCTGGTCGGTGCCCATGACCCGTTGGAACACGCCGAAGCCACCATCACCCTGCTGGCGTCGTACCAGTTCCGCGATCTGTTCCGGGATCTTCTTGTCCGGATCCTGGACGGCGAGGTTCACGAACGCCGAGCTTGCAATCTGATCACTACACGCACATGGGAGCCGCGACAGCACCTCCTGGATACCCCCAATCAGCACCAGTGGGCTGGACGACACTGCCAAGCGCTGAATCGCATGGGCGTCCAGCAGGGTGCGAGCGGGTGTGAGCGTGAATGCATCGCGAGGTACCACGCCCCCCTGCATGGAGGCACGGAATGGCATGGGCGGACGAACGCTGATGGTGACGCGCCGACGGACCACGAGGTCGCCCTGTTCGACCTCGTAAGTCACTTCGGCCTCACCGGGCAGGGAACCCGCACGCATCGCAAACTCCACGCGCTGCTCGCGCCCTCGGGTCAATCCAGTGAGGGTCACTTCCTGAGCGCCCTCGAGGGTGACACCCACAGCGTCACGCACCCGGACTGTGACCGGCGTATCCGCGTCCATATCCACTCCGACGTTTGCCACCAACAATGTGGAACTGAAGGCATCTCCCGGGGCTGCATGGGTCAACAATGCGGGCATCAATACGAACGGCGCACGAACTACTAGTGGCTCGTGGGTAGCGCCCAATCGTGATTCGGAAACGGCAATCGCCACCAGTCGCATCTCCCCGTTGAACGACTCGGGCGGCGTAAAGGTCACCTGCGTTCCACCCGGGCCGGTCTGGACAATGCCGGCCCAGAACACGGCAGGTTCGTCAGCGACACGCGCAAACGGATTGGCGCGCGGGTCCGGCATGCCCGGAGGCGCAGCGGCCATCGCGCGCTCGGCCATTGCCCTATCCATGTCGCCGCCCGGCGCAAGCAGGCGCTGCAACAGCTCGAACTCGGGTAGCAAGAGGTCTGCGGTCTGCAGCGTTTCCACGGCGAGACGCGGGCGCGCAATCAGTCGCGCGAGCGGGTCAGGCGGAGCCACATTGCCCTGCATGAGTATCCCGACATCCACACCGTACACCAGCACTCGCGCAGGCTGTGGCGTGCTCACCGTCACTGTCACCGGCTGACCCGGCCGGGCAATCTCCGGCACATCCAAAGTCACGGGAAGCTCGCGGCGCTCGCGCGAGATTTCGAACGGTGTGATGGCATAAGCCAACGGCTTGGAGAACAGCTCCGGAGAATCCGGTGCGCGCACCATGGTCACGGTGACATAGGCACCCTGCTCCAGCCCCGCTGGAACGCGGATGGTCTGACGGCTCTCGCCCGCCTCTGCCCGGAACCAACGACTCGCCAGAACCCGGTCGCTTTCGATGGTGATGAGTCCGGCACCCGCGTACGGCGCAACCAGCGTCATCTCGATCTGGTCCCCAGGCTGGTACTCGCGACGCGCCAAGGACAAGGTCAGCTGCGCTTCGCGCGCGAGCGCGGCTGCCGTACTGCCATCCCCCACGACCACATAGGCAACGCGGCCACGCACGCGGCCTTCCGCGTCTATCAGCTCGGCCCGGTACTGCCCTGGGTTTGAAGTATCCAAGTTGCGTCGTGTTGGATCTGCCGTAAGTTCAATCGGCTCTTCAGACAACACGCGTACGCGCTCTGTGGGCTCGTAGCGGTACTGGGAACCCGCACGCACGAGGCTGACCACCTGGTCCAGCCGGGAAATCCGCATGGAAGCGCCCGCCATTTCCACGGCCTTCCCGTCCTGCGATACCGCGATGAACTCGACGTGCGCTGGCTCACCGGGTGACAGTGACTGCAGATTGGTGCTGGTGCGCTGCCCGACCAGGAAATCGAGGCTGGACACCAATGTCGATAAAGACGCTGTTGTCGCTGCCCCTTCGCCTGCCTCGTACGCGGTGGCGCTCAACACCACTTCGTAAATGCCTTCCGCCAGGCCTGTCAGGTTGACCTGATGCGTGAAGCGACCGTCTTCGCCAGTGCGACCGGTGAAGTCACGCTCGTGGTTATAGGCATCGCGTGCGTCGTCGTCCAGGAACGGGTTGCGGAACGACCACCCATCCCAACCCCGAATCGAAACGGAGCCGGTTCGGGCAAACACGCGTTCACGCAGCTCGACGCGGCGGTCGGTTGCAGGCGCCCCGAACAAGTTCTCGAGTTCCAGCACGGACTCGATCTCGCTCATGTCCCGCCAGGTGCGGGCATCTCCTGAGAACACGTAGCGGGCCCGCATCCTGGCCGGCGTGATTTCATCCAGGTCAAAATTCACCTGTGCGAGTTGTGTGCGATCTCCGCGCGTCTGACCGGCGAGGAAAAGGGTCGCGGTATAGCGTCCGCGCGCCCAAGAATCTGCTGTGGGAAGTGCGTGCTCCAGCAGACCATCCGCAGTCGCCCGCAGACTTGCCGTGTGCACGACCTGACGCAGATGGCGGTATTCAATCTCGAGCGGCAGGTTCTCCAGTGGCGCAAAATCGCCGCGGCGCAGGACGGCCGCGATATGCACGGTTTCGCCCGGGCGGTAGTGGGGACGCTGACTGAACAGCTCGCCCCTCAGCGCGTCCGGTGCAACCGGAAGTCGCCAGTCGCCTCCAATCGGGAAGCGAGATGTGTTGAGTCCGCGCCCGCGGCCATCCCAGGGCAGGAACGCAACATCGTTTCCGCGTCGCGCGACAATGACGGTCGGTGCGCGCTCACGCTGCTGTTCCTCGTGTGCACCCAGGTTCACGCGCCCCTGCGCATCCGTACGCGCACGCTGAATTGGCAGGCCGTTGCGCCCAAGTAGAAGCACTTCTAGGTCAGCCACTGGGCCACCACCCGAGAGCGACTGCACAAACACATCCCTGCTACGATCTGGTGAGACCTTGGCGAGCAGGCCGAAATCGGTCACCACCAGCAGACGCCGGTCGCCCTCCGCTCGCGCAAACCGCTCGCATGCCTCGTCTTCACAGCCCCGCAGGTTGACGACGAAGACGCCGCCATCACCGAGCCATGGTGTCATGTCCAGCGTGTTGTAGCTGGCACTGCCATCTGCCGGGAGCGAGAAACGAAGCGTGTGTTCGTAGCGTTCGCCGAGGTCATCGGCGCTGAAATTCCAGTTTGAGAATTCCGCGTTGACGATGTCTCCATGCGTCTGGCTGACGAGTTGCATGATGGCTTCCGGACGTACTCGCGAAATTTCCGCTCGCGCGAATGACACCCCTTGGGAAGCGATGCTCAGTCGGCGTTGCCCGCTCCGCAGAAGGACGCCGCCGGAGCCGACCACGGCAACCGAACGCGGCATGGACGGAGAATCGATGACTTGCACATGCCCACGCGTGAGCGGCAAGCCATCCACATCGGTGAAAGAGTCGCGCAGAACAACGACGAGTTCCACACCCTGCGGCGCCTCGAATGCCAGAGCAAGGGTGCGTCGCTCATTACTTGGGCCAGGGATGACGGTGACCGGCACGGCACGTGCTTGTGCGACGACCTCACCAGGAATCGTGCCAGCGCTACGCCAGCGGTCGTCCACTTCGCGACCATCGGGCAAGGCGCGCTTGCGAGGCGGCAATTGCAACAGCCGTATGGCGCCTGCCAGTGCCTCGTCGCGCACACGACTGCTGAATTCAAAAGCAAGGACCTGCTGTGGTGCGGAGTCCGGCTGCGCCAACGCTTGGGCTTGCATGTTCACGACCGTGAACGCGTTGGCACGGTCCGGCAGAATCGTCTCGCCAACAATCGGCTCTTCCGTTCGAGACGGACCATGCGCCGCGGCCACACCACTCGCAATGGTCACGCTCACTGGCAACGACTCGTCGCCGATACGAAGCGGTGTTGATGTCAGTGTTGCCCGTCGTCCCCATTGATCAAGCTCTACCGTCACCGTCGCGGATTGGTCGCCGGCACGTATGGTTGCTGCTGAACGCAATGATTCGGGATTCAGTGCATGAGAGGATTGGATGACTGCGAGCAGTTTGCGTGCTGGCCCATCACCTTCCACACCCGACAGTGTGACTTCGCGCATATCTATGGAAAGTGGTTCCGTCTCGAATCCCACGGTGGACCGCGCCAGCCGGATTTCCGGTCCAAGAACCTCGGGTGCGATATCGATGGTATAGGCCTGACCAGCAGGCCAGTCGGCTTCCGGTGTGAACTCAAGTGCGGTGTCATCGACCCAGCGCCACTGACCGGCAATGGCCGGCCTCAGCTGCACGCCGGATTCGACCACTCTCCCGACCAGGTCCACGCGCGCCGGCCCAGCTGTGGGGGCGACTTCGTCGTCCGACGCTCGATAACTGAAAACGACCCGGAGCGGCTCCGGCTGGATCTCACGAAACCAGCGGTTGTCCGGTTCGTAGTAAGCCAGGCCCGGTGGCTCGACCTCCACTGTCCACGCAGGCTCCTGCGGTAGCCAACCGAGTAGGACTCTCCAGAAAACCAGGGCCAACACTGCGAGTGCCAGCACCCAGACCACAGGCCGAACCCATCGATGGTGTGTCCAGGGGGGTGCATGCCATTCAAAAGACCCGACAATCCGCCGCAACCCTGTCTGAACACTCATTCGCTCGCTCCGTTATCAACGCCAACCAGGAAGGACATAGACCGGCCTGGGGACGCAGAAGTTGCCGTTTACTTGAGAATCGAAGGTACCAAAGGAAGTGCTGACACCGCCATTGAACCGCATGGTACTGGTGTACCCATACCCATTATTGGCCCAAGTGGGGCAGTAGTACACCGCTGCGACCGGATAAGGCGCGCGCCTCTGTGGACTCCGCCCGCGTCGGTGCTGGAGTTCCCGTAATGCGGCGCGACGGGATTCGAGGCAAACGCTGTCATATCCGATGAACCGACCGTCACGGCCACGGACCTCACACAGGGCGAAGTCGCCGTTGGTGAGGGTTTGGGCGACTGTTGGCACAGGAAAAAGCAACAGCGCTAAAACACCGACCAAGATGAAGCTGCCAATTTTCATGGGGAGTCCTCCGTCCATGGAAAAGAAGACGCGTGAATCGTGGCGGCATCAGGGAAAGAATACGGGGACTAGGATATGCGCGGCCCATCCCTGAGGCCCCACAACGAAAAAAGCAGAGGCCCACACAAGGTGGGCCTCTGCTTTTTTGGCTGGGGGACTAGGATTCGAACCTAGGTTGACGGAGTCAGAGTCCGTAGTCCTACCGCTAGACGATCCCCCAAAAGAGGGTTTTAGCGCTTGGAGAACTGGGTCGCGCGGCGGGCCTTGCGCAGGCCGACCTTCTTGCGCTCCACTTCACGCGCGTCACGGGTCACGAAGCCCGCCTTGCGCAGCGACGGACGCAGGGTCTCGTCGTACTGCATCAACGCGCGGGTGAGGCCGTGGCGAATCGCGCCCGCCTGCCCGGTGTTGCCACCGCCAGTGACCGTGACTTTGATGTCGAACTGGTCGATGGCACCGGCTGTCGCCAGCGGCTGACGAACAATCATGCGGGAGGTCTCACGACCGAAATACTCGTCGAGAGGCTTGGAGTTCACGGTGATGTTACCGGTGCCCTTCGAGATGAATACGCGCGCCGTCGATGACTTGCGACGACCGGTACCGTAGTTGCTTGCCTTGGCCATTTACCGTTTTCCTGTCAGATTTCCAGAGCCTGAGGCTGCTGGGCAGTGTGCTTGTGATCGGAACCCGCGTATACCTTCAACTTCTTGAACATTGCGCGGCCCAGCGGATTCTTCGGCATCATCCCTTTCACGGCAGTCTCGAGTGCGCGAGTGGGCTTTTCCTGCATCATCTTCTGCAAGGTGATGGACTTCATGTTGCCGATGTAGCCAGTGTGGTGGTAGTACACCTTGTCCGACATTTTACGGCCGGTCACTCGGACCTTTTCCGCATTGATGACGACGATGTAATCACCCGTATCCACATGCGGGGTGTACTCGGCCTTGTGCTTGCCACGAAGGCGGCGCGCAATCTCGCTGGCCAGGCGGCCAAGCGTCTTGTCGGTCGCGTCGACAATGAACCAGTCACGTTTGACGGTCTCTGCCTTGGCGCTGAAGGTTTTCATCACACTATGCTCCACACAATAAATGCCGACCGGAGGGCAACCCCCCCGACCAAAGAGCGGCAATTCTACGCACTTGGGGCTATATCTTCAAGCGTTCTACGGGACGGCCGTGAATCAGGTGCTCGTCCACGATTTCGTCAATATCCGCGGTGTTCAGGTAGGTATACCAAGTCCCCTCGGGATAGACGACCAGCACCGGCCCCTCCTCGCAGCGGTCCAGGCACCCGGCGGAATTGACCCTGACCCCATCCGGGCCGGACATTCCAGCGGCCTGGACCCGCGCTTTGGCGTGCTGGCGTGCCTGGTCTGCGCCATGGTCTTGGCAACAGGCGCGGCCCTCGCGCTGGTTGGTGCAGAAGAACACATGGCGTTTATAGAAGCCCATCCTCTCAGAACCGGTACTCGATCTGGACGGAGGTGTGGGTGTCCCGCTTTTCCAGACCCGCGGGCACTGTCGAATTGCGCTTCACAGTGAAAGCCAAGGCCGCGAATATGGGGCCCATCAAGTTGGTCTTCAGGGTGGTGACCGACTCCGTATAGGTATTGTCGTTGCCGGACTCGACAACCAGTCTCGAGGTGAACTCGGTGGTCTCGCTCACCTGGAACAACCAATTGAACCCCAAACGCCCGATGGCCTCGTTGTCGCTCGACCCGTCAACGAATCGGACCTGGCGCGCACCGATACCGATTTCGCCAGCAAGACGGTGGCGGCCATTCTCGTACAGGTGGCGGCCGTAACCGATCGCCTCTGACATCCTGCTGTCAAAGCCCGCGAAACGGTCCTCCTCATACTGCGCTGTGATGAACAGGTAGCTCTGCTCTCCGAATCGGTAGTCGGTCTTGCCGTTCAGGACATACCGCTCGGCGGTGATGTTGCCGGAATCCTTGGTCCGGGTTCCCACGGCATTCACCGCATGCCGCCACGGTCCTGACAGATAGCCTATGAGAAAGCGTCCGCTTAGATGGCTGTTGTTCGTGTTGCCGGAATTTGCCCCATAACCCATGGCCAGTTGGCCCGCCCAAGTACCCTCCTCCTCAGCAGCGGCCTTCGGGAATTGGGGGTTGGTTCGGAAAACGCTGGATGCGTGTGCGCTCGAAGCTGCCGCCAGCAGCAGAACTAGAATCGTGAGTAAACGCAAAACTGGACTCCGTGGGCGTGAATGCGCCGCTATTATACAAACTTGATGGAAAAGCACCCCCACAGCGACTGGCACGGGTTTCCCAGCGATCTCGCTGACCGATGTGTGAAATGCGCCCAGTGCCTTCCGCACTGCCCGACATGGCGTCTGGACCATGATGAAGCCGAGTCTCCAAGGGGTCGCATTGCACTCATGCTGGCTCTTGCTGCAGGCGCTGAACCCGACAGCAGCATCACGGCTCACCTTGACCAATGCCTCGGGTGCCGCCACTGCGAGGCCGTGTGCCCAGCCGATGTGCCCTACGGGCAACTGGCAGATGCCGCACAGTTCGCCTTGGGTCCAGCGCGCACTGAACCACCGCTGCTGGTGAAGCTGCTACGCCTCCTTGTCTCCATGCCAAGGCTGTTTCACTTCGTGGTCGTGCCCTTGGTACGGCTGTGTTCATATCTACCAATCTTGCGGCACCCAGCGTTGGCAGTGAATTCTCCTGCCGCACCACCTTCCGGCACCTACGCTCCCATCGGCGGATCGCGCGGTGAGGTCTGGTTATTCACCGGGTGCATCGCGCGCGCTACCGATGGCGAGACGCTCCAGAGCGCACTCAACGCATTGCGTCAAGCAGGCTATTCCGTGCGGGTACCATCAGGATCACCGTGCTGCGGCGCGTTACATTTGCATGCCGGCGATGTGGACGTCGCGAGCGCCATGTCGCAGTGCAACGCTGATGCATTCAGTGGCGATGCGCCCATCGTGACCTGCGCCAGCGGGTGTGCTGCAACATTGATGGAAGACCCGCGATTCGGTCATCGTGTAACGGACATCAGCACACTGTTGACCAAAACTGAGACCCCACGTCCGGTGGGGAGTGGGGTGCTCGTACACACCCCCTGCACGCTGTCCTCAACGCAAGGTCAAGAAACGGGTCCGCTCCAGCTGCTACCTGGCGCGCGCAGCCTGGGTGGTCGTGGCAAGTGTTGCGGCGCTGCCGGTGACTACCTGCTTCGTCACCCGCGAATTGCGAACTCACTGCGCGACGAAGTCCTAGACGAGGCAGGTGAAGCCGAGGTGATTTGCACATCCAACCCCGGCTGCGCCATGCACATTCGCGCAGGCATCACTGCGCGCGGCTGGCAGACGAAGGTTCACCACCCGGTGGTAGAATGGTCACGTCATGAATCCAGCTGAACGCGCCATTCTGGGCTTGGACCGCGCACTGCGAACCGTCTTCTCCGTGGACCGCGCCCGCCGCCCCAATCCAGCTCAAGCGCAAACATCTGCGCAGCTCGATGAGCGCGAACGCCGCCATGTCGCCGGTCTCATGCGCGTGAACCATGCGGGCGAGGTCGCCGCGCAAGCACTGTACGAAGGCCAGGCGGCAACTGCACGGCTGGAGAATGTCCGCGAAGCCATGCGTCAGGCGGCGGACGAGGAAGTTGACCATCTGGCTTGGTGCAAGGATCGCCTGCAGGAACTCGACAGCCGCCCCAGCTTGCTCAATCCGGTGTGGTACGCCGGTTCATGGGTGATTGGCGCGACCGCTGGACTCATCGGTGACCGTTGGAGTCTGGGTTTTGTCGCTGAAACCGAGCGCCAGGTCATCCGCCACCTGGAGGACCACCTCTCCAGACTGCCTTCGCAGGATGCGCGTTCGCGGGCCATTCTCGAACAAATGAAGGTGGACGAGGCCCACCACGGCACGGCTGCGGTGGAAGCCGGCGGTGCGACCTTGCCGGCGCCCATACGTGCCGTCATGGCCGTAACCTCCAAGGTCATGACGACCTTAGCCTACCGCGTCTGATTTCAGGGCTATACTCCGGATATGCCCAACCGCAAGGCCTCAGCTGTCATAGAGCGTTTCCTGGAACACTGCCGCGTGCGCGACGTGCCCAACAAGACCGTGCTCATCAATGCAGGCGATCTCGCCGAGACGCTGTACTTCCTCGTCAGCGGATCTGTCGCTGTCATCATGGAAGACGAGGACGGCAATGAGATCGTGCTCACATATCTCAACGCAGGCGAGTTCTTCGGGGAGATGGGCCTTTTCTATGAGCAGCAGAAGCGCAGCGCTTGGGTGCAAACGCGCAGTGACTGTCGCGTCGCCGAGATCAACTACAAGACCTTCCGCCAGCTGGCCCACGAAGACCCGAACCTCCTGTTCGAGCTCTCAGGCCAACTCGCTCATCGCCTTGGCCGCACCAGCCGCAAGGTCGGCGATCTCGCGTTCCTGGATGTCACCGGTCGCATCGCACGCACTTTGTTGGACCTCAGTCAGCAGCCAGATGCGATGACGCATCCCGACGGCATGCTCGTGCGCATCAGTCGGCAGGAAATCGGCCGCATCGTCGGGTGCTCACGTGAGATGGCCGGCCGTGTCCTGAAATCCATGGAGGATCAGGGCCTGCTCGATGTATCCGGCAAATCCATCGTTGTTCGCGGTGTGAGGCCCCCCAGCCCTACGCAGCGATAAAGTTGGCCAGCAGTGCCTTGCCGTGTTCGGTGAGGATGGCCTCCGGATGGAATTGCACGCCCTCCGTAGGGTGCTTGCGGTGGCGAAGCCCCATGATTTCCCGACCATCCGTTGTACGCGCGGAAATCTCAAGGCAATCCGGAACACTTTCGGGCGCGACCACCAAGGAGTGATAGCGCGTCGCAGTAAACCCCTGCGGCAATCCGGTGAACACGCCCTTTCCATCGTGTGTGATGGTCGAAGTCTTGCCGTGCATCACCGCATTGGCGTGGACAATTGTTCCGCCGAATACCTGCCCTATCACCTGATGACCGAGACATACGCCGAGAATGGGTATGCGTCCGGACAACTCACGGACCAGCTGCAGGGAAATACCCGCCTCGTTGGGCGTGCAAGGTCCCGGAGAGATGACGATGTGAGTGGGTGCGCTTGCCAGAATCTGCGCGACAGTCACGGCGTCGTTGCGCACCACTTCCGGGTCGGCACCGAGCTCGCCGAGATACTGGACGAGATTGAATGTGAATGAATCGTAGTTATCGATGACCAGCAACATCGGGGTCAGGCCAGTGCGGCGCGCATGGCCTTGATGGTCGCGACATAGTCCCCGCTGTTGAAGATGGCTGAACCCGCAACGAAGGTGTCCGCACCGGCATCCGCGACAGCGCGTATGTTGTCAGTCTTGATGCCACCATCCACCTCGATGCGAATGTCGCGGTCACTGGCAGCGACCAACTCGCGTACGCGCCGTAATTTGTCCAGCGTCGAAGGGATGAACTTCTGACCGCCAAATCCCGGGTTCACCGACATGAGCAGGATGACATCCACCTTGTCCATCACCCACTCGAGGCAATCCAGCGGCGTGGCTGGGTTAAAAACGAGACCGGACTTGCACCCGAGTTCTCGCACCAAGGACAACGAACGATCGATGTGTTCGCTGGCCTCGGGATGAAAGGTGATCCAGCTGGCGCCCGCCTTGGCGAAGTCCGAGATGATCCTGTCCACCGGCTTGACCATCAGATGGACGTCAATCGGTGCGGTAACACCATGCTTGCGCAGCGCTTCGCAGACCAGGGGCCCGATGGTGAGGTTGGGTACGTAGTGGTTGTCCATGACATCAAAATGGATGATGTCCGCCCCGGCCGCCAAAACCGAGTCCACTTCCTCGCCCAGGCGTGCGAAGTCCGCAGATAGTATGGATGGGGCAATGAGATAGTCTTTCATTGGGGGTACACTCTACCGTATGCGCACGCTGTCCGCGATTGCTCTTGTCATCGCCGGGCTCGCTTATTCCGGCGGACAGGCAGCAGAACCTGACCAGCCCCGCTGGGCGGGACCGGACACTGCGGCCTGCACCATGTGTCATAGGGAGGTCGTCCATGGTGGCCCCCATGCAACCATCCCTCCTACACATGCGCAAGGAAATGCCTGCGAGAGTTGCCACGGCGCCAGTGCGGACCACCTCACTGTGGGACCAGACCGCACGCGTCCCCCGCCGGGGATTCAATTTGGCCCGGACGCCCCGGCAGGCCCCCAAGATCAGGCCTGCCTCACCTGCCACGCGGGGGTCGGCGATTTGCACTGGCCGCATTCCGCCCACGCGCGGGCGGCAGTGAGCTGTACGGCCTGCCATACGGTGCACACCGTGCGTGACCCTGCATTGGATCGCATGCAACAGACGGACAATTGCACGGCATGCCATCAGGACACTCGCGCGGAGCTCCACCGCCGAAGCGCGCATCCGGTCCTGCAAGGCGCGTTGGCATGCACGGACTGCCACAACCCGCACGGCAGCGCAGGCGAAGCCGATCTGGTGCGCACAACCGTCAATGACACGTGCTACACCTGCCACGCCGAGAAGCGCGGCCCGTTCCTGTGGGAGCATCCACCAGTCACCGAGAATTGCGCCAGTTGTCACCAACCGCATGGCTCGGTCCATGACGCCTTGCTCACCCAGCGCACGCCATTCCTGTGCCAGCAATGCCATCTCGCGCAATTTCATCCGAGTACGGCGCTGTCTGGCACCGGAGCGCCACCGACAGGTGCATCGTCATCGCTGTTGCTGCGCAACTGCATGAACTGTCACACGCAGGTCCATGGCTCCAACCATCCCTCGGGCGCGGGCCAGACACGCTGAGCCATGCGCTTCTTGCCCATCATGCTGTTCTGCCTGCTGCCTTCATTGGCCAGCGCAGCCGACTGGACCCTCAGCCACGGTCGCGTGAATGCAGATGCGCCGGAACTTGGTACCCAACTGACCTTGCAGCGCACAGACTTGGATCAAGTACGTGAAGAGCTTGCCATCCATTGGGGAAGGCGTTTGGATCCACGCTGGACGCTGCAGTCCGACCTGCGCATCGAGCAACGCCACGGGTTCGAGGCGGTCGGCGCAACCATCGGCAGTACCGGCGGCAACGCGCGCGCTGCGTTGTTGCAAGCCCCTATCGACCACACAACGCGGGAGTGGAATATCGGCACGACCTTCAACGGTCAACGCACAGTCTTCAGAGCAGGTCTGATGCTGGCGAATTTCTCCAACGGGCATGAGGCCTTCCGCTGGCAAAACCCTTTCCCCGCGGTCGCCGGTTGGGCGCCTGGGGTCGGCGCACCGGACGGCATCGGCCAACTGGCGAGAGAACCGGACAACAGCGCCAGCCAGATTGCTGTGGGCTGGGCATGGCGCAATCCCGGCGGCATGCATCTCAATCTGGATGCCTCCATCGGGCGCCATAGGCAAAATCAGGCCTTCCTGCCCTACACCATCAACCCAGCGCTGGCCGTGACCCAACCCTTGCCTCGTGCATCATTGGACGGACGCGTCGCGCGGGAACGCTTCGGTGCCCGGATGCGCTGGCCGATGGCTCCAAACCTTGACCTAGACATGCGGTGGCGCGATGTCCGCAACCGCGACCGGACGCCGCCAGCCTTGTTCGTGATGCTCCGAGGTGACGCCGTCAATCAGCCCACTGGAACCGATACCAGCGTGGCGCGGTGGCGATTGCCGCGCAGCGACCACCGCGCGCAGTTGGAGGGCAGCCTGAATTGGCGCTTCGGTCACCGCGACCGACTGCGGTGGACTTGGTCGGAGGAACGTATTGAGCGCAGTTACAGCGAAGTGGGAGAAACGGTCGAGCGCACACATGGACTCGAGTGGCGACGCACCGGCGCACGCCACGCGCACCTGCGCATTCAGACCGGGGAGCGGCAAGCCGGCGTGTATCGCGACAACCTGCCGTTTCTGACGACACGCACAGAGGAATATCTCGCGACGGTTGCGCCCAACCTCCAGTTCGAGAATCACCCGCTGCTGCGGCGCTTCAATATGGCAGACCGCCGCCGCGACACCTGGCAGGGCGGCGTCGGATGGAGCGGTGACACGATGCATCTCGGGCTGATGGTCAACCACCGCAGTGACCGATATGAGGACTCCGTGTTTGGACTCACCACCAGTGGGCAACTGGGGTGGCACGCGGACTTCGGAATGACCACCGGCGAGAACACCCACCTGACCCTATGGCTTGCACAGGAGCGCTGGCGAAGTGCGCAAGACGGTAGGCATTTCCGCGGGGGAGGTTCACTGGCGGGCGACTTGAACAACCCCGACCGGAATTGGACTGCGCGCACGCTGGATCGCGCCCGATTGGCCGGTGTGAGTTGGCGCCACCGAGCGCCGTGGACCGGGGGCGAATTCAGTATTGACCTGAGTGAATCCCGCAACACCACCGATGTGGCGGTTTCCACGGGGCCGGCAATTACTTCCGCACCACTGCCAACCGTGAACACCAGAATTCGCAGGATGTCCGTCGCCGCCTCTCACCAATTTTCTGCATCCTGGCGCGCACGACTCGCCTTCGACCATGAACAGTGGCGAAGTCGTGATTGGGCTTATGACGGTGTCACGGACACCACCGTTGCTTCCGTGCTCGGTATCGGCGACGGGCTACCCAACCAGGGCTTCGGTTGGGTGTCGCTGTCCATCGAGTGGCGGCCCTGAATCAACCGCCGTTGGCGAGATCGCCCAGATAGTACTGGTCCATCATCGCGTCCGCCATGGCGCTGTGCGGGCGACCATAGCCCTTGGTGTCATACGCCTCGGTAGCTTCCTTCCCACACCATTGCAGCATGATGAAGGGCGGCGTCGGGTGCTGCGGGATATAGTCACTGAAGTCATACACCTTCCCGCGAATCGCCATCCAGCAATCACCCTCGGTGGCATGCTGCGCCAATTCTTCCAGTGTAATCTGGCGCGCAGCTTGAGGCTCGTTCGCGACGGCGCCCGCAGAATCCGGTGATAAGGCGCCAAGCGCCAAGATGGTAACGACGCTGGCCCAGAACGCCACGAATGCAGACCATGTAAATCGCTTCATAGGAAATCAAACTCCTCGGAATTGTAATGGGAGGCCGGAACACCCAGCTCCCGGGTGATGGATTCCACCAGATCCAGCATCGGCCCAGGACCACATGCGTAAACGGAGCGGCTGGCCGCGTCCTTGCATCGCGCTTTTACCCAGCTCGCGTTCAAAGGGCCTTCCTCGCGGAAATAGTGCGGCCAGATATGAAAGTTCGGGAGTGCGCGAGCAATGGCGTGGAATTCATCCAGGTAGTAGGCGCGCCCGGGGTCATTTGCACAATAGACCAGATGCACATCTGCAGCGCTTCCCGCCGCAGCCATCCATCGTGCCCTGCCCACGAAGGGCGTGATGCCAATACCGCCGCCGAACCACAGTTGTGGACCGGCATCCGCAGGTTCAAAAAAGCGTCCATACGGTCCATCAATGGTGGCAAGTGTGCCCGTCTTTACCTGCTGTAAGGCACCACTGGCATCGCCGAGGTCCTTGATAGCAATTCGGAGCAGGTTTTCCTGGGGTGCCGACGCTATGGTGTACGGGTGTTCTTCGCCTCGACCCGCGGTGAGCGATTCATCCAGCGGCGCAAGATAAACGAACTGTCCGGCCTCGTAGGTAAACGGTTTGCCATCCTCCGGCACCAATGCGAGTTCCACCACGCGATCCGCCAGCGGCTTCACTGCTTCAATGCGGAAGCGTCTGCCGGGATTGAGCTTGCGCCAAACCAAGCGAAATGTCAGTGCTATCAGAGCGAGTGCACCTAACCCCCACCAAACCCACACCGGTAGCCCACGGCCGAGCATGATGGTATGTGCAAACGCGAGGACAACCGCCACTGCAGATATCGCGTGCAAGCCCTTCCAACGCTGATAATGCGGTGCGCCAAAGAAAGAAAATGTTGGCGCAAGGAAAATCATCATCGCCACCAGTGCGCCCCAACCAACCCAGAGCGCGGTAGCGCCAGATGACGGTAGCAACATTGTTGCACCTGCCTGCGGGGACACGGTCGCGGCTGATAGTGCAAGCAGAATGGGATGCGCCATCACCAATAGAAATGCGCCACCCCCCAACCAGTGGTGCACCTTCCACAACTCGGTGAGCCCCCCAAAGGGTTGGTCCAGCCCCGGAATCCGGATGCTGACCACCGCCGCGACCAACATCATGGTCATGCCCATCACGCCGGTCAGGCGTCCAAGCAGGTTCAGCATGGGACCCGCACCGTTGGTCGTGTACGCACTGCCCAACACCGCCGCTACGGCCACCGGCAGGATGACGATGATGAGGATTAGCAGATTTCCCGGGCGGGTCAGGATGCGCATGGACCCATGGAACCATCGGAGAACAGGTGATTCAAGTGTCCTGGGTCAATCAAACCACACGTAGCCGCCCCTGATACATGCCCATCTGGCAGGTGAAGGGATATTCACCGGAGGAGAGCGGTGGCAACGCGATCGATTTCACCTTACCGACCGTGAGATCGGCGCTGATGTCTAATGTGCCGAACACGACCTGAGCGGCGCAGGGGCTGGGGTCCTTGCGCAAGAATCGCAGTTGCACCGCTTGCCCCGCAGGAATCTCGATGAGCGCCGGTTGGTAGACCCCGTCAGCCACCACGACCTCGATGTCGGTGCCAGTGGTGGCACGCACGGCCGCGGCCCTCTGAGGCCACCAGAACCACCACACGATGGCCGCGATGGCGACCAGGCCAAAACCATTCACGAACCAGATGCTCATTTGCCACGCTCCGGCGAGAACCAGCGCAGGCGGTTGGCGTTCGCCACCACCGTCACTGAGGACAACGCCATCGCGGCGCCGGCAAGCATGGGGTTCATCATCACGCCGAGGACGGGGAACAGGACACCTGCTGCCACCGGTATGCCGAGCGTGTTGTAGATGAACGCGCCGAAAAGGTTCTGGTAAATGTTGCGGACGGTAGCGCGGGAAACTGCGATGGCGTCGGCGACGCCGTGCAGGGATCCCCTCATAAGTGTGATGCCCGCACTCTGGATGGCGACATCCGTACCGCTGCCAATCGCAAAACCGACGTCCGCTTGCGCCAATGCCGGCGCGTCGTTGATGCCGTCCCCCACCATCGCCGTCAGTTGCCCGCGGGCCTGGATGGACTCGACTTTCGCCGCTTTGTCCGCTGGACGGACTCCGGCGAACACCTCGTCGATACCGACACTCTGTGCCACTGACCGTGCGGTAGCCTCGCGGTCACCGGTCAGCATGATGACGCGCAGGCCCAGCGCATGCATTCTTTCAATCGCCGCCGCTGCATCGTCCCGCACGCGGTCCGATACGGCAATGAGGCCTGCCAATTGGCTACCCTGCGCAACGAATACCGTGGTCGCGCCCTCCGCAGCCAACCGGTCGGACTCCCCGACCAGTGCCTCGACCTCGACGCCCCGCTGACGCAGGAACTCGGCGTTACCCACCACGACTGGTTCACCATCGACTTCCGCGCTGACGCCCTCCCCGGAATGCGCCTTAAACCCCTCAGCCTTGGGTATCTCAATATCGCGGGCGTGCGCGGCATCCACAATGGACCCAGCGATGGGATGTTCCGAGCCGGACTCGACGGCCGCCGCCAAACGAATGAGTGTGGCCTCGTCAAATCCGCTTGCAGGCAACGCGACCGTCAATGAGGGGCGCCCTTCGGTAATCGTGCCGGTCTTGTCGAGCACCACGACCTGGATTTTTCCTGCGCGCTGCAAAGCCTCACCATTTCTGACCAATACGCCAAGCTCTGCGGCCTTGCCGACCCCCACCATGATGGACATCGGCGTCGCCAAGCCGAGTGCGCAAGGACAAGCGATGATGAGTACCGTGACCGCGGCCACCAGAGCATGGCTGGCAACGGGCACCGGGCCGAAGTTCACCCAAGCTATCACGGTGATTACCGCAATGATGAGCACGGTCGGGACAAAGACCGAAGAAACCCGATCAACGAGCCGGGCGATGGGCGGCTTGCTTGATTGCGCACGCCGGACCATGTCAATGATCTGCGCGAGCACGGTATCCCGCCCCACGCGGGCAGTGCGGAATACCAGCGAGCCATCGCCATTCAGCGTGCCGCCGGTGACCGCATCGCCACTGCGCCGTGTGACCGGTAATGGTTCGCCGGTGAGCATGGACTCGTCCACCGCAGACTCACCCTCGGTTACCTCGCCATCCACGGGGATGCGCTCACCCGGGCGCACGCGTATGAGGTCACCAACCTTGACCAGCTCGATGGCGACTTCCTTCTCCACGCCGTCCCGCATCACCCGCGCGGTGCGCGGTGCGAGACCGATGAGCTTGCGGATGGCCTGAGACGTACGGCCGCGTGCACGAATCTCCAGCGCCTGACCGAGATTCACCAGGGCAATGATGATGGCGGCTGCCTCGAAGTAGGCGTGGCGCGCGAGTTCCGGCACCATCGTCGGCCACAGGGCGATGGCCATGGAGAAGACCCAGGCCGAGCCGGTGCCCATCGCGATGAGCGTATCCATGTTCGCGTGATGGGCGCGGAACGATTTCCACGCCCCGACGAAGAACTGTGATCCGGCATGCCACATTGCGGCGCCGGTGACGATACCTGCCACCACCCAGAACACCTGACCCCACCCGAAGGCCATCAGTGGGAACCAACCAGCCATATCGCCAATCATGAGGGCGACACCCACGCCACCGGCAATCCAGGTGCGATTCAGCAGCCGTTTGAACTGCGCCTCGTCCGCGGCTTGTTGGCGCGAGCCGTCATCGTCTTCCTCCAACGGCGATGCGGTGTAGCCTGCAGCAGCCACCGCTGCGGCCACGTCACTTTCCTCACACGCGCCACTGACCACCGCAGTCCGGTCGGCGAGATTGACGCTGGCATCCTCCACGCCAGGTACACCACGCAAGGCCTTCTCCACCCGCCCGACACAGCTCGCGCAATGCATGCCTTCGACGGCGAATCGTTTCAAGGCTGAAGCACCCCGACACCGTGGCGATACACGACCTCCGCGCCACGACTTGCCGCAAACACCAGCAATGCCGCCATCAACAGGAATGCGCCCGACCATCCGCGCGTATCAAGGAGTTTCGGGGCTGCAAGTGTCGCCGCACTCACGACAATCGCAACGATGGCGGCCACGAATGCCCAGTTGCGGTGGGTAACCATGGCGGCGCGGGCTACGACATCCTCCACGCCGAGGGTGGCGAACGCCCAAAAACCACTGACCACTGCGAAGGACAAGGTGACCGCGCCAATCGCCAAGGCGATTTGTGTGAAGTGGGAGAGCGGTTCACGGAGAGAACGGATACCCATACACAGAAGGATACCCGCCAGGGCACCAGTGACGCTCAGGGCGAACCCGAACTTCACGAATACCGGATGCCAGTTGGGAATGACTTCGAACATGGCTCCAGTAGGCGTGGGCCCGTGGCCCGCGTCAAGACCCCGGCCGGAGCCGGCCCGGATGGGACGGTGCGGGCACTCGGTTTTACCGAAATCTGCGCCTCACCCGGGGCGTTCCGGAACCGGTCGGGAATCAAAAACTAGACCTCTTCCGGCGGGAAATCAAGGTGGACTTGGCCCTTCAAATCAGCCAACATTCGCGGCCATGCCAGAAGCCCTTTATGAATCAAGCATCAAGAGGCTCCCCCTGCTCCACAAGGGTAAGGTCCGCGATATTTATGCGGTCGGGGATGCGTATATGCTCATCGTCACGACTGACCGGATTTCGGCCTTTGATGTCATCCTCCCCGACCCTATTCCGGGCAAGGGCGCGGTCCTGACGGCGACCTCGGCATTCTGGTTCGACAAGCTCAGCCACATCATCCCCAACCAGCTCACCGACATGCCTTTGTC
>CAZKFT010000010.1:16884-61785 GCA_964552205.1 uncultured Gammaproteobacteria bacterium | reverse complement strand
GCGTACTCACCGGACTCTGTGGGTGTGACTGTCAGGACCATGTCGTAGCCCGGAAGAATCTGGAGATTGATGTTGATTGGCTGAACGGAAAGTCCGTGCTGCCAATCGGCGGAGGAAATATGCAGCCGGTAGGTCTGCCCCTTCTCCAACTCCAGAATTGGATACCATTGCCAGAGTCGTGCCAGAAGGTAGACATCACTGCCCACGGGTGGACGCACGACGGGAATCATCTGGTCGGTCTCATGGCGTACCGTGTATTGCGCAACCATCTCTGTGACGCGCTCGACATACTGTTCCGGCAGGATGCGGTAAGCCTCACCGGAATAGTTCTGCTCGCCGTAGACGTGCCACCAAGGCATCATGAAGAACATGATCAGGCACCAGACCAGCGCGATGCCGATCCAGACGCCCTCGACTCGATCGACGGGTTGCCTCCACCAAATCCGCTCCGCCGGGGGTAACAGTGCACTCATGGTCGCGTCTCCTCAGCGGGCGATGGGGATGGTGACAATCTCCATCACACCCCAGATGATGTAGAACACCGTGGGGATGGTGACCCCCAGGAAAAGCAGCAGGAACGGGTTGTCCAGCACCCTTTGCATCGCTGGCACCTGCTCCTTGTCTTCCTCTCGTTCGATCTCGTTCATGGCTACACTCCGCGGTGGAATCCGTCTTACGGCATAGTCAACTCGCTTTTGCCCTTGCCGTACTTGACCACCATCAAGCGGCCACTCACCAACCCGCGCTACCGTGCCCGCATGTCATTACGGACCATGGCCCTGCTGGCTATCGTGGCCCTCGCCACCGGTTGCTCACGACCGCCCGCCACACCCGACCCTGACCGCTTCGCTTGGTTCGGGGAAACCTCCTGTGTCCACGACCGACTCAGTGGACTTCTATGGGAGACGAGATTGACGGGCGACCCATTGCACGAACCCACACACACCTTCAGTTGGTATAGCCCCGATCGGGCCACGAACATGAGTGACCCGGGGCTGCGCGACGGTGGGTCCTGCGCGCTCGAGCGTTGCGACACCGCCGCGCTGGTCGCGGCAGTGAACCAAGCTGGGCTTTGCGGGTATCATGATTGGCGGTTGCCGACGCACACCGAGGCACTTACCCTCGCGCTGACGCGGACAGCTGAGCATGGGCACGTCTCTGATGCGGCCCATTTCATGGACATGATTCCTGGCGAGTACTGGACGGCAACAACCTTCCGCCTGTACCCGCAGGCCGCATGGGCTTGGGATGCCCGGAACGGTTTGGAGCGCGCCGACTGGAAGTCGGAGTCCAAGCCGGTACGCCTGGTCCGGGGTCCAATCGGAGAGGATTGATGGAAGATTCGCGTGCGATTGGCCGCTGGCTCATGGCCTGCTGCCTCGTCCTGTTTGTACTCGTTGTGGTGGGTGGTGCAACGCGGCTCACCGGCTCCGGCCTGTCGATTGTGGACTGGCGCCCGGTCACTGGCATGGTCCCGCCGATGTCCACTGAGGTTTGGCTTACTGAATTCGAGAAGTATCGCCAGAGCCCCGAGTATCAAAAGGTCAACCGCGGAATGTCGCTTGATGAATTCAAGCGTATCTACTGGTGGGAATGGGGTCACCGCCAGCTTGCACGCTTCCTCGGTCTTGTCTTCGCCGTACCCCTCATCTGGTTCTGGATGCGCCGTCGCATCCCGCAGGCGCTACGCTGGCCGCTCGTTGGAATCCTCGGTCTCGGTGCCCTGCAGGGTTGGATGGGCTGGTATATGGTGAGCAGTGGCTTGGTCGAGATACCACGCGTCAGCCCCTACCGGCTCGCCGCTCACCTCAGCCTCGCTCTCATCATCTTCGCCGCAATGTTCTGGTTTGCGTTGCGCTGCCTATGGCCTAACGCACGCAAGGGCGCGGCGCTGACGCGGGGCGGACAGCGTGCAGTCCTTACCGTGCTTGGCCTACTGGTCGTCACCATCCTGTCCGGGGCCTTCGTGGCTGGCCTCAAAGCAGGCTATGTCTACAACACCTTCCCGCTCATGGGCGGCCGCATCGTTCCGGAGGGCATACTTCATCTCACGCCCTGGTGGCTGAACTTCTTCGAGAACCCGGCGACGGTACAGTTCACCCACCGCCTCCTGGGCATCGGGACACTGTTATTGGTCGTAGGCCTATGGGGCTGGTCACTGCGTCAGTCGCTACCACGGGAACTCCGGCTCGGATTCCATGCGCTGGTGCTTCTAGCCGTCATGCAGGCGACTCTCGGCATCACAACGCTGCTGATGTATGTGCCTGTATCACTCGGTACGGCGCATCAGGGCGGGGCCGTGGTGTTGCTCGCATCAGTACTGGCCCTCGCTCATCTCGCCCGGAAGTGAAGCCTCAGCTCGGCAAAACGATCGGCCATAGCGAGCGGGTCATGTGGTGGTGAGAAGGATGCCACAGCGCGGCCTTGCGGATCGATGACCATGATGGAACTCGTGTGATCTATCAGGCGCGTTCCCGACTCCGTCACCGAATGTTGCACCATCACCGACATCGCCCGCACCAGTGAATCGACCTCCTCGGCTTCACCACCCAAGCCGATGAACTCCGAGTCATAGAAGGCAAGGTATTGACCGATACGGTCCAGAGTGTCGAACTCTGGATCCACCGACACGAACAGGAAGCGGTAATTGCCTGCAGCTGAGCCCTTGGATATCAGCTGCTCCCGGAAGAACTTCATCGTGTACAGGGTCATCGGGCAGACATCCGGGCAGGACAGGTAGCCGAAAAAGACGAAATTCCAATCGCCGTGCAGGTTGTCCGGGAGGAATGTCTGACCGTCATGGGACTTGAGGGAGAACCCGTCAATCGGCCGTGGGGCCGGCCACAGGACGGCCTGCAGACCCGGTGAGGCAGATGCCCAGTCGGGCGTCCCCGCGCGATGTTCGCGCAGCACCAAGGCCGCAATCAACAGCAGACCGATAGCGGCCAGCGCCGCTGGCACCTGCCAGCGCGCCGACATCGCTACTGTTTCATGGCGCGGATATAGGCCACCATTGCGTCAAGCTCCTGTTCGTTCAACGCGTGGCCCCAAGGCGCCATCATGGGTGACTTGCCGACCGCCGCACCACCACGCCGGATAATGTCACGCAGGTACTCGTCGGTCACCGATGCCTGCCACGCTGCGCTGGACATGTCTGCCGGCTTGGGGCGCAGGCCTGGCGCTGCCGGACCATCACCCTTGCCCGCGGGGCCGTGACAGGTGGCGCACATCGAGCGGAATTTCGGCGCGATGTCCTGAGCAACGGCAGTGAAAGGTGCCGCAACAAGCATCGCCGCGATGAAAACCGGTATGGCTCTCTTCATGAGTTTCTCTCCAAAATGACCCATCAGTCGGGGAATCGTATAGGTATACCGTTGACACCGACTTGATGCCCATCAACGAACAATATCTGGCTGGACGCTAGCATCGCACGCATGCGTGGGCTCTGGTATGCAGTTGCGGGCACCTCTGTCGCCATTGGCATGGCCGGGACGGTCATCCCGCTATTGCCCACGACACCGTTCGTACTAGTGGGAGGTTACGCCGCTGCCCGGGCTTCTCCCCGCTTCCTGCGCTGGATGCTCCGCCACCCGATACTGGGGCCCACGTTTCGAAACTGGCGGCGGCACGGGGCCATCCCGCGCCGTGCCAAGATTCTGGCGGGCGCGAGCCTGATGTTCAGTGCGGTCGTCACGGTCGCCGCCTTCGACGATCCACGTGTATGGCTGGCAGTATTCGCGATTCTCGCCGTTGTAGCTGTCTACATATTCTCAAGGCCGGGCAGGTAAGCGGTACTTACAAGGCCCCTGATATCAGGCGCTTTGTGGAGGAGTCCGTCCTGAAGCATCAACTCTGACAAGGACTCGGCTGCGGTAGCCACTTTGCCCTCGCCGAGCAGGCGTTTGTTGCCTCTTACATCCGGGAGAATGATGCCCTCGAAGAGCTCCAAGGCATGCTGCTCTTCAACCCCAAGGCGATCAGCCATGCGGCCGGCAGCCTGTTCCGGATTGGTGCGCAAATACTCGAGGGCGCGAAAATAGCCCTCGGTGAGGTGCTGGATGCTGTTGCGATGCACCCGCGACGCCTCCTCCGTGACCGCCAGTACATCGAAGATGGTGTCGGGAATGGCACGACTGTCGAACAGCACGCGCGCGCCGTCCCTGCGCAATTGTCCGGCGACCGGCTCGAAGGTGATCAACACGTCCACCAAGCCCTCTTGCCAGGCAATCATATGGCGGTCCCATGTGAGTGGGACGACCTCGACGTCCTCGCGGGATAACCGCGCGGCGGCAAGGAGTCGATTGAGCACCAACGCACCTAGCCCGGTGAACTCAGCGCCAATACGACACCCCTTGAGTGCTTGCAGGTTGGGAATCTCCGACCGGGCGAGAACCACATCGGCGCCCGCCGAAATGTTGAAGACCATCACAACTACCATTGGGTGCCCGGACGAATGCATGCGCAACACTTCATCGAGTGTCATCGCGGCGCCATCCGCATTTCCGTCCCGTATGGCTTGCATGGACTCAGTTGTGGAACCGGTCTCGATGAGGTCGACACGTTGGCGCATTATCCAGCCCTCGCGACGCGCCAGAAACATGAGCTCATAGCTCGGCCAGACAAGGCTGGCAATTCTCAGACGTTGTTGTGGAGCGCACGCGGGGAGCAGGCCAAAAAGCGTCAGCGCACATCCTGCCTGCAGGAAACGGCGCCTACCCAACAGTTCTCCAGGGTCGCTCACCATATCGCCCCTCAGGAAACTGGAGCGGGTGATGGGAATCGAACCCACGTTAGCAGCTTGGGAAGCTGCAGTTCTACCATTGAACTACACCCGCGTATGGGGGATTCTACCGTCCTGACCCCCCGTTGTGGAGCCCGCACCATGTCGAGAATGCTCGCCACCCTCCTATTACTCTGTGTGGGCCATGTCGCCCAAGCAGCGCCCCCGATGCTGCCAGTCACCGTCTCTGCCTCGGACGGCAAGGTGTCGCTGGAAATCAGAAATCTTGGGCAGGACCTCATCTACACCAGCACGCTCGCTACTGGGCTGGGCGCGACTTCTCCGCTACTGGACCGTGGGCAGCTTGGTGACAATGCCCTTGTTCGATTCGAACGGCACGGCCCGAGAGTACTGCTGGTCAGGCAGAACGATACTTTCCGTGCTCAGACTGACAATCAAGGGCTCATCCGCTCGGTCGCCGAGTCGTTCCCGCGCTCCGTGCTTGCGTCGTTTGAAATCGTCGAAGACCGCAGAGGCGTGCTGGTCGTGGACGCCACCAGCTTCCTGCTCAGCGATGTGTACGGCATCGAAGCCGCGTTGCAGCGCGCGGGTCGTGGGCGCGCCAGTCTCGACCGGGCACGCAGCTTTGTGGATGCCTCCCAGACTGGTGCGTTCGAACGCAACACTGAAATTCGATCTGTACTGACCTTTTCCGTCTCCGAGCCCGACGCAGTGCTGCGGCAACACGCGCCGGATGGCCGGTCGGTGACCTTCGAGCACCAACACAGCTTTATCGCGCTCCCTGACGCGGGGTATCAACCGCGCGTGTTCCATCCACGGTCTGGCATGTTCCCCCATGTGTTCTTCGATTTCGCCATGGGCCTGGATACGGATTACCGGCAACGATGGATCTGGCGGTGGCGACTGGTGCCTTCCGACAAGGAGGCGTACTTGCGCGGAGAGTTGGTGGTACCTGAACAGCCCATCACCTACTACCTGGACCCCGCCATTCCTGAGCCATACCGGTCTGCATTCCGGGAGGGTGGTCTCTGGTACAACCAGTTGTTCGAGGAAGCAGGCTTCCGCGATGCCTTCCGCATCCTCGACCTACCTGCTGGCGCAAGCCCGATGGATGCCCGCTACAACATGATTCACTGGGTGCACCGGAGTGCACGCGGTCCTTCAGTCGGGCCTTCCTATCGCGATCCACGTACCGGGGAGATTATCCGCACCATCGTGCGCATGGACTCCTACCGCTCGCTCGTGAATCACGACATCTGGATGGGCTTTCGCCCTGCGTTCGGCTCAGCTGCTCCGGCGATGACGAGCGAGGAGATGGCAATGGCGCGCCGTCGCCAGCACTCCGCACACGAAATCGGGCACACGCTGGGCTTTGCACACAACTTCATTGCGGCATCGCAGGGTCGTGCATCGGTGATGGACTACCCGGTGCCCTTGGTGCGCGTTGCCGAGGACGGCACGCTGGACATCTCCAGCGCTTATGCCAATGGGCCCGGGGAGTTCGACCGATTTGCCGTGCGCTACGCCTACACCTGGTTCCCGGATGAGGACTCCGAGCGCGAAGGACTTGCGGCCATCATTCGCGAAGCCGATGCCGCGGGATTGCGATTCATCACCGGTGGCGATGCAGGACCCAACGGTAGTCTCCCGGACGCGACGACATGGGTAGAGGGCGAAAATATGCTTGCCGCCCTCGAGCGTACCTCTGCTGTTCGTGACAGGCTGATAGCTGCGTTTGACGAACGCGCACTGGTGGACGGAGAGCCGTACTGGTTTCTCAACAAGCGCTTTGCACATGTGTATCTGCACCATCGCACCGCGTTGCAAGGCGCGACCAAGTATGTCGGCGGCCTCGACTTCCACTACGCGCTTGCCGGGGAAGGCATCGAACCGACACGCCCGATTCCCGCCAGCGAGCAGCGTCGTGCGCTGAATGCGATTATTGCGGCCATTCAACCAGCACAGCTGGAGATTCCCGCAAGAGTCAGTGGGCTCATACCACCAATCCCCCATGGCTGGTCCTCTGGGTGGATGTGGTCCGGTGAAACTGCACCCATCACCTCGGATGCAGGCGATGTATTCAATCCGGTGCATGTCGCACACAGCCTGGCGCAGGAGGTGGTTGACGGCTTGTTGCACCCAGAACGCGTGAACCGCATGACCGACCCCTCGGCAAACGAGGTCATCGCAACCCTGATTGCCGGCACCTGGGGAGTTGCTGCGCGTGACCAGGCGGACTTGAGGCGCGTCGCGCAACGCGCTGTACTTGACGCACTGATTGACCTGGCCGGCGACCGACGCAGTTCGGCAGGTGCGCGCGCCGTTGCGGAACAGAGTCTCCTGCAGCTGCAGCGCGCCTTGGAGCGCGGCAATGCCCGAGGACTGGACAGCGAGACGGTTGCGCACCGCGGTCTTGCCGCTCGCGATATTGCGCGTTATTTCGCGGGTGACGACTCGTCCGAAAAACGCCCACGACCAGCCCCGATTCCGCTGCCCTGGCCGTAATCCGTATAATCTCCGCTCCAATGGACATCAACGTCATTCTCAACGGGGAAACGCGCGTAATCCCTGATGGAACCTCCATCGAGGCGCTCTTGGACCAACTTGGAATCAAGGGGCGACGACTGGCGGTGGAAGTGGACGGTGAGGTCATCCCGCGCAGCAGTCATGCAACCCGGACGCTCGCAAATGGCGAGCGTGTGGAAGTCGTGCACGCAATTGGTGGAGGTTGAAACGCAGTGAGTGACGCACCCCTGATTATCGCCGGTCGCGAATATCGTTCGCGACTGCTGACCGGTACCGGCAAGTTCAAGGACATGGAGGAGACCCGCGCGGCAACCGAAGCCTCGGGTTCTGAGATCGTCACAGTCGCCATCCGCCGCACCAACATCGGCCAGGATCCTGGACAACCCAACCTGCTGGATGTGTTGAGCCCCGAGCGCTGGACCATCCTCCCGAACACAGCAGGGTGTTACACCGTTGAGGATGCCGTTCGAACCTGCCGTTTGGCGCGGGAGCTTCTGGACGGACACAAGTTGACCAAGCTCGAGGTTCTTGGCGACGAGAAAACACTCTACCCCGATATCACTGCGACACTTGAAGCCGCTGAAATCCTCGTCAAGGACGGCTTCGATGTCATGGTGTACACCTCGGATGACCCCATCATCGCCAAACGCCTTGAGGAGATCGGGTGCGTGGCCGTCATGCCGCTCGCTGCGCCCATCGGTTCGGGTCTGGGCATCCAGAACCGGTACAACATCATCGAGATCGTCGAGAACGCGAAGGTCCCAATCCTGGTTGATGCGGGCGTTGGCACGGCATCGGATGCAACCGTTGCCATGGAGCTTGGGTGCGACGGTGTGCTCATGAACACTGCCATCGCACACGCCAAGGACCCCGTACGCATGGCCAACGCAATGCGGCTCGCCATTGAAGCGGGCCGAGAGGCCTTTCTTGCCGGACGTATGCCACGCAAGCGCTATGCGAGCGCCTCCTCCCCGTTGGACGGCAGCTTCTTTTGAGACACATCCGCAGTTTCGTGCGGCGTGAAGGCCGCATGACCAAGGCGCAGGTTGATGCCATCACTTCGCTCTGGCCCCGCTACGGGCTCGACTACTCACCGGAACTCCTGGATTTCCCTGCTGCGTTCGGGCGTGATATGCAACGCATCCTCGAGATTGGTTTCGGCAACGGCGATGCTTTGCTGGCATTGGCGGCATCGCGTCCGGACCAGGATTTCATCGGCATCGAGGTACATCGCCCCGGTGCGGGCTCGCTCATGCGCCGAGCCGCCGAGCAGGACATCAACAATCTGCGCGTTTCCACGCATGATGCAATCGAGGTGCTTCGCGACCAGTTTCCCGATGCATCACTACATGGCGTTCACCTTTTCTTTCCGGATCCGTGGCACAAGAAGCGTCACCACAAGCGCCGTATGGTCCAATCGGCATTCATCGAAATGATTGCCGCAAAGTTGGAAGATGGTGGCTACTTGCATATGGCTACAGACTGGGAACCGTACGCGGAATGGATGCTTGAGGTGATGGCAGGCACTGTGCACTTCAATGGTGGCCCCACCCCGCGCCCGGACACCCGTCCGCACACGCGTTTCGAGGAGCGCGGATTGCGGCTGGGACACACCGTCACCGATTTGTTATTCACCCGGATTCCCCGCAGGTAAAGCCCTCACAAACAGTCGCAGGTGCATATGCAGGACACGCCTTGCGGGGCCCTGCCCGCACTTCCATACTGGAAACCTACAGCACTCCGGGGGTGCGACATGACAGAGGAAAGGTTTCCGCCGGTCATCGGCGATTGGTACCGGAACATCACTGGCGAGAACTACGAAGTGGTCGCCATCGATGACCGCGACGGTACCGTGGAGATCCAGTACTTCGACGGTAGCCTCGAAGAGCTCGACCTTGATACATGGTTCGAAACCGTGTTCGAACCCATCGAACCACCGGAAGACTGGTCCGGCTCACTGGACATCGAGCGAGAGGACTATGGTGTGGACCTTGAAGACGCGCCGGGTAAAGATCGCGCCCTATCCCTCGACAGCTTCGATTAATCCAACCAGGCGTTTACATTCGTCATGGCGGCTTCGTCCAGCAGACCGGTAGCGGCCCGCAAGGCAAACACCCCAAGCACATACTCGTAACGCGCCATGGAAAGCGCCGCGCGGGCGCTTGCGTGTTGGCGCTGGGCATCAAGCACATCCAGCGTGGTACGCACACCCTCGACTACCCCGAGCTCCGCCGCCTGGCGCGCCGCTGTCGCGGACCGTAGCGCCTGTTCACGCGCACGCACACGTTCCACGGACGCGTTGACGCCAAGCCATGCGCGCTGCGCTTGTGAGATTGCCTGAAGGCGGACCTCATCCAGTCGGTATCCGGCCTCGCGATGCTCCGCGGCGGCTTGCCGAACGCGCGACTGGATTGCCCCGCCGGCAAATAGGGGAACATTGAGTTCAAGGCGAACCGTGTTGCCGTCGATATCAATGTTCTCGAAGGGGTTGGAGCTTGACTGGTCTAGTCGCGACCTGGATGCCACGAGGTCGAGTGTCGGATACGCCGCCGCGCGGCGACGCTCAATCTCACGGCGACTGACGCCATGACCAATTTGCGCCAAGCGCACAGGCGTTGCATCCTGCTCAGCCCGCTGCATCCACCAGCCCGGGTCAGCGGGCTCTGGCGCAGTGGGCACAAGGCTGTCGCTGATACCGCTGAGTTTCGCGCCCCGCACACCTGTCAGGTCCGTCAGTGACTGCTTTGCCAACATGAGGCGGTGTCGCGCATCTATGGCATCCGCCTGCGCGGCGTCCAGAGCTGCCTGTGCTTCCTGCAAGTCCGTATTCGCGACGACGCCGGCGTCGTATCGGTGTCCTATCTGCTCACGGAAGCGCCGTACGGCGGCCAAGTGTGACTCTGCGACCGCAAGTCCATCTTCCGCTGCCAGCACACCGAAGTAGGCCTGCGCCAATCGCAGCATCAGGTTTTCCTGGTCGAACAGGTACTGCAGCTCCGCGGCATCGCGCAGATCATTTGCTTGCTGCAAGGCAACCCAACGATCAACCGCGACAATGGGCTGCCGTAATTGCAGACCTGCGAAGCGCGTGTCGGTGTCCGTGCGAGAACTGACCGTTCCGATACCCGTGCCAGTCAGGCCCAAGCGCTCGACATCCGAGCTGGAATCCTCACGGTAAGCCTGTAGCCCCAGCTGCGGGAGCAGCTGACCACGAGCTTGGATTCTGGTTTCGATGCTGGCATCCCGACTGGCCTGCGCGCGCTTCAAGGCCGGATCGTGGTCAACGGCGAGACGCCAAGCATCCACCAAGTCCAGCTGCGGTGCTGGAATGTCTGAACCTGCTTCCACCGGTGGTGGCATCGCGAACGCCTGCGACAGACCGGCCGCCAGAAGCACAGCGCTGAGAACCAACCCCGAAATCGCCTTCCATTTCATCATGCGCGCATCCTCCGCTCCTTCCTGCCCTCGACAAGCGAGTACACCGCCGGCACGACCACCAGCGTCAATAGTGTGGAGCTGATCATCCCACCGATGACCGCGATGGCCAGCGGCCCGTTGGTATCCGCACCTGCCCCCAGGCCCAGCGCGGGTGGCGACAGTGCAAGGATGACCGTGAGAGAAGTCATCAACACTGGCCGCAGGCGAATGGGGCAAGCTTCCAACAGGGCTTCGTTGACGGTGCGGCCCTTCTCACGAAGTTGGTTGGTGAGGTCCACCAGCAGGATGGAGTTCTTCGCCACCAGACCAATCAGCAACACCATGCCGATCATCGAGAAGATGTTCAGTGAGTTGCCCGTGACCCATAGTGCGAATACACCGCCAATCATGGCCAGCGGTTGCGCCACCATGACTATCAACGGCTGGATGAATGAGTTGAACTGGCTCGCTAGCACCATGTACACCAGTACGATGCCGAGGACGAACGCGATCATCATGTAGTAGGCGGTGCGGGTGAATTCACGCGCCTCACCAATCAGCTTGACCTGGTAGCCGATGGGCAACAGCCCCTCCGTCACCATGGCCTCCGCCTCGGAATACACCGTCTCTACCGCAGCCCCGAGTGACATGATCGGCGTGGCGTAGAACTGTGCAGAGTACTCCAGGTCGTAACGGGTAATGACCGCCGGTCCGATTTCCTCATGGAATTCCGCAAACGAGTCCAAGCGAACCATGTCCCCGGATGCCGTGCGCAGGAAGATACGGGCCAGATCCTCGGCGCTGCGCAGCTGTCCTTCAGTCGCTTTGACGCGGATATCGTAGCGTTCGCCGTCGCCGGGCTCGTCATTGTACTTGGCGACATCAACACCACCCGCCAGCATGTTGATCGCAAACGCGACATCGAGCGCCGTGACACCCATTGCCGCAGCGCGAGTCCGGTCAAGTTCCACGCGGACTTGCGGAAGGTCGAGCTGCAAGTCCAGATCGACTCCACCCAGCCCTTCCACACGGTTCAGTCGACGCTGCAACTCGCGGCTGGCCCCCGCCACCTCATTCAACTCCGGTCCGGTGAGCACGAACTGCAATGGGTCGCCACGCTGCCCCGACACAATGCCCGGTGGTGCCGCGAATGCAACCACGCCCGGAATCTGAGCGAGATCGCGCCGCAATCCCACCAGGAACTGCGCCTGGTGTATATCACGCTGATCGCGTTGGACCATGCGCACGAATGCGATACCGCGGTTGGCCTGACCCTGGTCGCCGATGCCGATGGCTGTGAAGTAGGAAAGAATTTCTGGCTTGGACGCGAGCAAGGCCTCGATGTCCCGCAAGTAGCGGTCCGTCGTTTCAAGATCCGTACCCAACGGCGCACGGAACGACACGACGAAGCGGCTCTCATCCTCTTCCGGCGAGAAGGCCTTCTCCACATCGGCGAAGAACCAGCCACTGGAGATTACAATCGCGATGGCGATGGCCACGACCGTCCATCGGTTTCTGACCACTCGCGCCAGCGTGTTCCGGTACCCGGCATCCATGCGTTCGAACATGCGTTCTAGGGTGTTGTACAAACGCCCGTGCTTCTTCTCAACTGTCAGGTAGCGGGCGCACAGCATAGGCGTCAGCGTCAGCGACACGAACAGGGAAATGGCAACGCCCGAGGCCACCACCAACGCGAACGCGTTGAAGAAGCGTCCGATGATGCCGCCCAAGAAGACCACCGCACCGAAAATGGAAATCAGGGTCAGACTCGCGGCTACAACGGCGAACACCACCTCATTCGTACCCTCTTCCGCTGCCTTCACCGGGTCCGGTTGCAGATGCTGTCGATGCCGGTAGATGTTCTCCAGAACCACAATGGCGTCGTCCACCACGACACCAATCAAAAGCAACAAGGCCAACAGGGTCATCGTGTTGAAGGTGAAGCCGAAGAAATAGATCAGCGCGATGGCGCCGAGCAAGGACACGGGGATGGCAGTTGCAATGATCAGTGTGGAACGGAAACTGCGCAGGAAGAAGAACACCACCAATGCAGCGAGGATGGTGCCCTCGACGAGGTGCTCCTGAAGTGCGCGCACGATCGCACTGATGATTTCCGAGTCATCCGATGCAACGGAGAGTGTCATACCGGCTGGTAGTTGCGGGCGGATTTCCTCGTTGAGCCGGCGGTTCACCTCTTCGATGATTGCAATGGTGTTGGAGCCGGAAACCTTGACGATACCCAGACCCACAGTTGGTTCGCCGTTGAAGCGCGCGACCTGACGATAGTCTGCAAGGCCATCTTCGACGGAGCCAATGTCCGACAATCGGACGGGCGCGCCATCCACATACCGCACAATCAACTCACCCAGCTCGTCAGGGCTATGGAACTCGAGATCGAGTTTGATCAATCGTTCCTGTCCGCGACTGACCAGGAAACCACCCGGGAGCTGCAGATGCTGCACCTGGAACGCAGTGCGGACATCGGTTGGTGTTACGCCAGCTGATGCCATGCGGTCTAGGTCGAGGTTTACACGGATGGTCCGGTCGCGCCGGCCACCGATCAGCACTTGCCCTACACCATCGATGGTCTCAAGGCGCTTTGCCACAATGTTCTGTGCGTACTGGTTGAGCTGTTGCTCGGTCCGGTCACCCTGCAGCGCCAGCCACATCACAGGCGAGGCGCCGACCTCCACCTTCGCGACAACAGGTGGATCAGCATCCGATGGCAACTGCCTCAGGACTTGGTTGACCTTGGATTGCACCTCGTTGAACGCGACATCGACATCCTTGCCGAGATTGAACTCGATGAACACGATGGAGACACCGGGCGAAGAACTCGAGGATATCGCGCTGGCGCCGGGAACCGAATTCACCGCACCCTCGATGATGTTCGTCACGGAGGCATCAACGATGTCGGGGTTTGCGCCGGGCAGCACGGTCACAACAGTGATAAACGGAAACTCGATATCCGGGAAACGATCCACACCGATATCCCGGAATCCAATAATTCCGAACAGCACAAGAACGGCGTTCAACATGAACGCCAACACATGCCGTCTGATCGACAGCTTGGGCAGGTTCATCAGCGCGCGCTCCTTACCGCGATGCGAGCGCCATCCGTCAGGAACCCTGCGCCATCGAGAACCACGCGCTCACCACCGCGAAGCCCGGATACCACTTCGGTCTCGCCGTTGGTGCGAACACCGATTTCTATGACTTGCTGGCGGACACGGTCGCCTTCGATGACATACACAACGCGTCCAGCCGGGCGTTGGATGACCGAAAGCGTTGGGACCATCGGGCGCGCAGAACGGGACTCCAAAACCAGCTCTGCCGACACACTCGCGCCTGCCCGCCATGCACCGGGGTTGTCGAGTTCGACTATGGCCTCAATGGCCCGGTTCGCGGGTCCGACGACTGGACGAAGTTCGGTGATTTGCGCCTCGACCATTCCGCCGCCTACCGGTGCATCAAGACGAACGGCCTGGCCGATGGCGAGGCGTGCCGATAGGCGCTCCGGGAACGGCAACACCACGCGTACGCGCTCGGCAGCGGAAATCTGGAACAGCGGGTCGCCTACACCTCGGAAGTCCCCCACTGAAACCATGCGACGCTGGATCGTCCCCGAAACGGGTGCGGTGATGCGGGTACGGGAGAGTGCAGTGCGTGCATCGCGGAGCTGCGCATCCAGGGCCGCGAACTGGGCCTGCGCGTCATCAAGCAAGCTTTGCGATGCGGAGTCCTGCGCGACAAGATTACGCATGCGGGTCACCGTGCGTTCTGCCTGTTCGTGTAGCGCCTGCAGGCGATTGACCGCATTGCGGGCGTTGCTGTCATCCTGGCGGGCCAGCAAGTCCCCAGCGGCAACCGTGTCCCCGGCGTCCTTCAATATCTCGACGATGCGGCCCGGTATTTCCGCCGCCACCATCGGTGAGGTCGCAGCCTCAATGCAACCAACCGCGTGTTCGGTGACTTCAACTGCGTCCAGGCGAACTTCTGCGGCGGTGACCGGAATGGTCCGCTCCTCAGGTCCAGCAACCTGCTCGGCCTCTCCGCAGGCTACAAGGAAAAGCGCTGCAGACATGAACAACAGTGTGCGAATGGTGGCAGTCATCGGGGTAGAACTCCGTTGAGGATGAGGTGTGAAACCTTGTCGACGAAGCGTTTGTGGTCATCGGCAAAGTCCACTTCCGGGAAGTGGCGCATCAGGTTGCGGGTCTGGAAATAAAAGATGTTGGCTGCGAAAAACAGCATCGCGGTGGCGGCAGGATCCACATCCGCGCGGATTTCCCCGGCATTCTGAGCGGCTCGAAGCGCCTCGACCAGATCACGCGCGTTGCGTTGGAGCACGGCAGGACCTGCCTGCGCAGGATCATCCGGCTCTGTGGCCGTAATCTCCGCCAACACCAAGCGCATGCGCTCCGGGTGCGCGAACATGAATTCGATGTCTTCGACCATCATGCGCGTCAGACGCTCGGCGAATGTGCCGTGCCCGGTCAGGTGGGGCAGGATGCGGTCATGCGCCTCGTTGCAGGCACAGGCGAGCACATCCATGTACAGGTCTTCCTTGGTCTTGAAGTGGTGGAAGACATTGGATTTGCTGACACCGGCCAGTACGGCCACTTCCTGCATGGATGTCGCGGCGAATCCCTTTTCGGCAAACAATTGCTCGGCGGCCGCGCGAATGCGGGCGGCACCCTGCAGTTCTTCGCTGATTTCTGCTTGCATTGGCGCTCCACTAAAGCTGACCGACCGGTCAGTCGGGGAGGCCCATCATACTGACCGTTCGGTCAGTGTCAAGCTCTGGTGGAGAATCGCGGCCCGTGGGGCCGCTCCCACGTCTAGTCCACGGTTACCGCAATAACCCCATCTTGGACTGTAGCCTCAAGGGCTCTAAGCGATTTCCCTACACACGGCCCGCCCACGCACACCCCCGTTCCCTTCTCGAAGATAGCGCCGTGGACCGAGCACATGATGAGCTCGCCTGAGCGGGTGAGAAATGCGTCGGGCTTCCAGTTGAGCGGGTAGCCCTGGTGCGGACAGGTGTTCAAGTAAGCGGTGACACGATCGCCCTCTCGCACCAGAAAGCCGTCATAAGCGCCACCGGGAATTTCGAAGCCTTTGGAGCCGCCGTCCGGGACATCCGTCAGGCGACAGACTTCCAGATGCGTCGTCATGACCTGTCCTTCTCTGTCGCACGCGCGAGTACCTCAGGGAATCGCCGCATCATGACAATCACCAGTGGCAATGCAAGCAAGGCAATGAACGCGGTCAACATGAAGAACACTGCCCAGTTTCCATCCAGGGAATCCACCATCCAGCCACTGGAAGCGGATAGCCAGATACGGGCGATGTTTCCCGCCGAGGCCAGCAACGCGTACTGGGTGGCCGTGTAGGCGACATTACAAAGACTCGACACATAAGCGACGAATGCCACAGAAGACAGGCCCATGGTGAAATTGTCGGAGACCACCGCGATGATGAACACCGTCCAATCCTGACCCGATACCGCCAACCAGGAGTAGGTGAGATTGGTCGCGGCCGCCAGGAAGCCGGCTACCAGCAGCGCACGGAACACGCCGAGGCGAGCCGCGAGCACGCCACCCGCAAGCACACCCAGAACATTCGCGAGGAACCCATAGACCTTCATCACCTCGGCAATCTGCACATAGTCAAAACCGAGTTCGCGGTAGAAAACACCCGACATCCGGCCGAGCAATGCATCACCGAACTTGAAGAACACAATGAAGAAGAGGATCAGAACCCAACCGCGCCGACGCATGAACTCCGCGAATGGTGCAATCAATGCGACATACAACCAGCCCACAAGCCCGGCCATCCATCCCTTGAGCCAAGCGACACGATTGATCAACTCCACCACCTTACGCTCGTGCGCCACCGTATCCGGGGGTGGGCGGAACTCGGGCTCCGGGCTCATGAGAATGGCGACCATACCCACCGCGACACCTGCGGCGAGCACCATGTAGGCGATGTTCCAACCGAACTGACTGGCCAGCACCAAACCGCCCGCACCACCTACCAGCGTGCCGCCGAGATGCCAACCCCAGATGGCGACGGCGGAGCCCGCACCGTATTGGGATGGGTCAAGTACATCCACGCGATAGGCATCGATGACGATGTCCTGTGTCGCCGACATGAAGGTCACAAACAACACCGCCAGTGCAACGGCGTAAAGATTGACGGAAGGTTGTGCCTGCGCCAGGACAATGATGGCGACAATGAGCAACAACTGGGTGAACAAAGCCCAGCCGCGTCGCCTACCGAAGCGCGCCGTGAAGAACGGGAGCTTGAGACGGTCTATCAAGGGTGCCCACAAGAAGTTGATGGCGTACGGGGTCGCCGCCAAGGCGAACAAGCCGATATCGGTTCTCGACACCCCTTCGTCCCGCAACCATATGGAGAGGTTCGCGAAAACCATCGGCGCTGGAAGTCCACTGGAGAAGCCCAAGGCCAGCAGGGTCACCATGCGGCGATCGAGATAGGGCTGTATGAGTCGCTTCAGAGCGTCCATTCGTAATCGATAGTCAGCGGCGCGTGGTCTGAAAAACGCTGTTCTTTGTAAATCTCCGCCTGCTTGATTTTCTCCCCCAATCCCGGTGTGACCACATGGTAGTCGATGCGCCAACCCACATTCTTCGCCCAGGCCTGGCCGCGGTTGGACCACCAGGTGTACTGGTCAGGCCGTGGGTCGACAACACGGAAGGCGTCCACAAACCCTGCCGGCCCGAACAACTCATCCATCCACGCACGCTCCTCGGGCAGGAAGCCGGAGTTCTTCCGATTGCCTTTCCAGTTCTTGAGGTCTATCTCCTTGTGGGCAATGTTCCAGTCGCCGCAGATGATGTACTCCCGCCGTTTGCGTCGTAGTCCACGCAGGAAAGGCATGAAGCGTTCCATGAAGTCGAACTTCACCTGCTGGCGCGCCTCACTCGACGAGCCCGACTGCATATATAGCGAGACCACCGAGAGCTTCCCAAAGCGGGCTTCCATGTAACGCCCCTCGGCATCCACATCCGGCCAGCCCAAGCCTGTAATGACCTCGTCCGGCTCCCGCCGACTATAGATGGCAACCCCGCTGTACCCCGGTTTTTGTGCGTCGTGGAAATAATTCACCCAGCCGGGGGGATGGAATACCGGGTCGTTGAGCTGGTGGTGCTGCGCCTTGGTCTCCTGAATGCACACCACATCTGCTTGCTTCGCCTGCATCCAGTCGAAGAACCCCTTGCGGGCGGCGGAACGGATGCCATTCAGGTTGGCGGAGACAATGCGCATCGCCGTGTATCATAACGGGCATGGCCGACCAAAGCCGACACTTCATTGATTTTGCCCTTGAGCGCGGTGTTCTCCGCTTCGGGGAGTTCACACTCAAGTCCGGGCGCAAGAGCCCCTACTTTTTCAACGCGGGCCTGTTCAATACGGGCAGTGCGTTGGCTCGACTAGGACGTTTCTATGCGCAGGCCATCGCCGACTCAGGCGTCCATTGCGACATGTTGTTCGGGCCGGCGTACAAGGGCATCCCGTTGGCTGCCATCACCGCAGCTGCGCTGGCTGAACACCACGGGATTGACCTTCCCTATGCCTTCAATCGAAAGGAGGCCAAGGACCACGGTGAGGGCGGCACCATCGTCGGAGCCGAGTTGGCTGGTCGTGTGCTCATCATTGACGATGTGATTACCGCCGGCACGGCCATTGGTGAGGCGGTGGACATCATCCGCGCCCAGGGCGCCGAACCTGCCGGGGTCGTCATTTGCATGGACCGTCAGGAGCGTGGCAAGGGTGCCCTGTCTGCGGTACAGGAAGTCCAGGAACGGTACGGTATGGCGGTCGTCGCGGTGGCGCGACTGGAGGATCTTGTGGCGCATTTGAGCGACAAACCGGAACTCGCGCAGGCCCTTGAGGGTCTCAAGGCCTACAGGGCGCAGTACGGGATATGAGGGTTATACTGGGCCGAGCTGGAAAACGGGAGTAAATGGCGATGCGTACTACAAGAATTATGGTCCTTGCCCTGCTGACTGTGAGCCTGTCCATGGCCAGCTTCAGCGCCGATGCGCAGAACCGCTATCGCTGGACTGCAGAGGACGGAAGTACACGAATCTCCGACCGCATCCCGCCGGATGCTGCGAAGTACCGTATCGAGGTACTCAATGCTCGCGGCCTCGTGGTCCGCGTCATCGAAGCGCAGATGACCGAGGAACAACGTGCCGAGGCTGAAGTTCAGGCACAGCTTGAGGAAGAAGCGCGCATCCAACGTGAGAATCAAGCACGCCACGATCGCATGTTGCTGCAGAGCTATACCTCAGTCTCGGATATTGAACGCGCGCGAGACAACAGGTTGCAAGCGTTGGAGGCGCAGATTCGGGTATCGCAGGCTGCTGTAGATCGGCAACACACCAATCACGAGGAGCTCAAGACCCAAGCCGAGCGCATTGAGGCGAGTGGTAGACCGGTACCTGAGGACCTTGCGCAGCGCCTCGCAACTGCCAAGCAGCAACTGGAAGCCAACCAGCGTTTCGTCGATACCCGGCAAAGGGAGCGTGACGAGTTGATGGCACAGTTCGAAGCAGACATCGAGCGCTACCGCGTGCTACGCGGAATCCGCTGATTCAACTCCTGCCGGAACTTCCGAATCCACCGGCTGCTCTGTCGGTGGATTCAAACTCTTCCACTATTTCAAAACGTGCCTGCACTACAGGCACCATGACCATCTGCGCGATGCGATCGCCCGGTTCGATGGTGAATGCCGTGTCGCCGCGGTTCCACAGAGACACCAATAACTGCCCCTGGTAGTCGGAGTCGATCAGCCCGGTCAGGTTGCCCAGCACGATGCCGTGCTTGTGACCAAGCCCAGAGCGCGGCAGTAATACCGCTGCCAAACCGGGGTCAGCGATAAAAATGGCGATGCCGGTAGGAACCAGAAATGTCTGCCCGGGCGTCAATGTGACTGATTCATCCAGACATGCGCGCAGGTCCATGCCTGCGGCGCCCTCCGTCGCGTAGGTCGGAAGGGGAAAATCTTTCCCGACGCGCGGGTCCAGTACTTTCAACTGAATGGCTTGCATCACTTCTCCTGGAGTCTTTCGGCGACCAAGGCAATCAACTCTTGACCGAGCCGGGTCTTCGGTCCTGGTCCGAGTTTCACTTCCCCGGATGTCCAGATGACAGTCAGCGCGTTGTCATCGACATCGAAACCCTGGCCCGCCCCGACTTGGTTGGCGGCAATGAGGTCCAGATTTTTCTGCGTAAGCTTGGCGCGCGCATGACTTGCGACATCGTCCGTCTCTGCCGCAAAACCCACCACATAGGGGCGCGGGTTCATGGCTGCGATTTCGGCAAGAATGTCCACGGTTTGAACGAGTTCGAGTGGCGGAGCGCCCTCGCCTTTTTTCACTTTGCGGGATGCCTGCTTCGCCGGCGTCCAATCGGCAACCGCTGCGGTCGCGATAAATATCTCCGTGCCTTTAATGTTGTCCATCACGGCCGCGTGCATCTCGGCCGCCGTCTCTACACGCATCAACGTCACCCCCCGAGGTGGCTCGATGTTCGTCGGCCCGGAAACCAGCGTGACCTGTGCACCGGCATCGCGGGCGGCGGCGGCGACTGCATAACCCATTTTCCCTGAGGATCGGTTACTGATGAAGCGCACAGGATCAATCGGCTCGCGCGTCGGACCTGCAGTGACCACTACGCGTTTCCCTTCGAGCGGACCGGCGGTGTGCAACGCGGCGATGATCTGGTCGGGCTCAAGCATGCGCCCCGGGCCGAACTCTCCACAGGCCTGTGAACCGTCCCCGGGTCCAAGAACGCGGACACCGCGGGCTCGCAGTGTCTCAACATTGGATTGCGTTGCGTCATTGGCCCACATAAGGCGATTCATGGCGGGAGCGACTGCCAGCGGTGCGTCGGTTGCCAGACACAAGGTCGTGAGCAGGTCATCCGCCTTGCCATGAACCAAACGCGCAAGAAAATCTGCGGTCGCTGGTGCGACGATGACCTGGTCGGCCCAACGCGCGAGCTCGATATGGCCCATGGCACCCTCAGCGTCGAGATCCCACAGATCGTCGCGGACTGGGCGTCCTGATACTGCTTGCATGGTCAGCGGGGTGATGAACTGCTTGGCACCGGCCGTCATGACGACCTGTACCTCGGCGCCACGCTCGACCAGGCGACGCACGAGCTCTGCCGCCTTGTAGGCTGCGATGCCACCGGTGAGCCCGACCAGAATGCGTTTGCCGTTCATAAGGTCGGTGATTCTACAACAAGCCCCGCTCGACTCCGGAAGGTACGCGGCGCTATGTCCCGCTACTAGCGGTCACAGTCCGTCCCCGCCT
Source organism: uncultured Gammaproteobacteria bacterium (assembly GCA_964552205.1). Classification (GTDB taxonomy): domain Bacteria; phylum Pseudomonadota; class Gammaproteobacteria; order Natronospirales; family JAIVGZ01; genus JAIVGZ01. Next base: position 40,752 of record CAZKFT010000010.1, on the reverse strand, counting down.
AGGGTGGCCACATGAGCATCTGCCACTGGCCTGAACAAGAACGCCCCCGTGAGAAACTGCTCGCGCGCGGGCCGGACGCACTGTCCGATGCGGAATTGTTGGCGATTTTCCTGCGCTGCGGCATTCAGGGGCTATCCGCGGTGGACCTTGCACGCGAACTGCTCAGCCGGTTCGGGAGCCTGAGATGCCTTTTGACAGCCGATCAGGAGGAATTCTGCGCCGGTCGGGGCCTCGGCTTGGCCAAATATGTGGAACTACAGGCAGTACTGGAGCTGGGGCGAAGGCATCTGGCGGAGACACTGGACCGGTCCGACCCACTCACCAGCCCGGAAGCGACACGGCGATTCTTGCAGGCCCGTCTGCGCGATTTGCCGCATGAGGTGTTTGCAGCACTGTTTCTGGACAACCGTCACAGGGTCATCCGTTACGAGGAGCTGTTTCGGGGCACCATTGATGGCGCCAGCGTGCACCCGCGCGAAGTGGTCAAAGCCGCCCTGAAGCTGAACGCCGCCGCGCTCATTTTTGCCCACAACCACCCTTCAGGCGTGGCCGAACCCAGCCACGCGGATGAGCGCCTCACGCGGCGCCTGCGCGATGCCCTGGGGCTAGTGGACATACGGGTACTCGACCATGTCGTGGTCGGGGATGGCCAGATGGTCAGTTTTGCGGAGAGGGGGCTGCTCTGAACCGTTCGAGATTTTGAGTAGGCGCGCCGCTGTGCGGCGCGTCAGACGCCTTCAAGGATCGCGGCCCGTGGGTCCGCTCCCACGGATGAAACCTAGGCCGCTCCCACGGAGGAATCGCCCGCGCCTTGCGCGATGGGCCGATTTAGGGTTAAATACGCGGCTTTCCGCCGCTCTGCGCGGGATTTTCTGAGGAAGCAGTCATGTCCCGAGTCTGTCAGGTGACCGGTAAGCGCCCCATCACGGGCAACAACGTGTCACACGCCAATAACAGGACCCGCCGCCGGTTCCTGCCGAACCTGCACACCCACCGTTTCTGGCTGGAAGGCGAGAAGCGCTTCGTACGTCTGCGCGTCTCTTCCGCCGGCATGCGCATGATCGACAAGCTGGGGATTGAGAAGATCGTTTCCGACCTTCGCGCCCGCGGCGAAAAGGTCTAAGGAGCCAATATGCGCGACAAGATCAAGATGGTTTCTTCCGCCGGTACCGGTCACTACTACACGACCGACAAGAACAAGCGGACCAAGCCCGAAAAGCTGGAAATGAAGAAGTTCGACCCCGTCGTGCGACAGCACGTGATGTACAAAGAAGCGAAAATCAAGTAACAGAAAGCCCGCTCCAAGCGGGCTTTTTCTTGGGGCTACCGTACCGACCACCCCATCCAGTTCTGCTAGACTCCTGCCCATGACTGATTCCATCCTGACCTTCCTCTCCACCGGCCTGCTGAATCTGCCTTGGTGGGGCGTACTCCTCTGCGCGCTGGGCATGATTTTCGTGACCACGCTGGGCACCACCCTGTTCCTGCACCGCGAGCAGACCCACCGCGGGCTGGATCTGCACCCTGCTGTCCAACACTTCTTCCGTACTTGGTTGTGGATGACCACCGGCATCACGACCAAGGAGTGGGTCGCGATCCACCGCAAGCACCATGCACGCTGCGAGACCGTGGACGATCCCCATAGTCCGGTAGTCCTGGGCCTGAAAAAAGTGCTGCTGGAAGGCGCCGAGTTATATCAGGCAGAAGCTCGCAATCCCGAGACCATCGAAAAGTATGGGCGCGGCACGCCGGATGACTGGGTGGAGCGCAATCTCTACTCGCGTCACACTTGGCTCGGCATCACGCTGATGACCATCATCGACTTCATGTTGTTCGGCGCTATTGGCATCGCGGTCCTGGCCATGCAGATGGCGGCCATGCCGGTCATGTCGGCCGGTGTCATCAACGGCATCGGTCATTACTGGGGCTATCGCAACTTCGAGTGCAAGGACGCGGCGACCAACATCGTACCTTGGGGCATCTGGTTCGGCGGCGAAGAACTGCACAACAACCACCACGCCTTTCCGAGCTCAGCGAAGTTCGCACTGCGCCGTGGCGAGTTCGATATCGGCTGGCTGGTCATCCGTACCTTGGAGCGATTGGGCCTTGCGCGCGTACGCCGCGTCGCCCCCGATCTGACCCATGTCGAACGCGAGCATCTGGATCTTGGCGGCGTGCGCGCCATCATCATGGGTCGCTTGCACGTGCTGCGCGACTACACCCGCATGGTCACACTGCCGACGCTTGCTGCAGAGCTGGAACACTTCGGTGATGCGCGCCGACGCATGTGGCGTAAGGCAAAAGCGGCCATGGTGCGGGATGTGCACCTGCTTGATGATTCCGCCCGCGCGCATCTTGATGAGATGCTTGCGCGTAGCGAGATGCTCAAGACCGTTCACCAGTATCGTGAGCGTCTCAAGGCATTGTGGGAGAGTTCAGCTGCCAGTAACGACAAGTTGATTGCTGATTTCCGCGAGTGGATCCACGAAGCCGAGCAGAGCGGTATTGAGGTCCTCGAGCAGTTCGCCCACCGTCTTCGTGGGTATCACCTCGCCAGCATCAGGTTGCCGTAGGCGTCGGCCACCGCACCCCAACCGGGTGCCAACCACAGCGTCGAATCAGGCGATGCCACGATGGCCGGCCCCTCGATGCTCTGGCCTTCAGGCAGGATTCCGCCGTCAAATACCGGGACCTCGGCTTCGATGCCGACTACACGCTGCAAACGCATCGGGGGGACCGGTGCGGAGTTGCTCCGCCGCGGCAGGCGCAACCGTGACACCGGCACTTCCAATCGTAATCGTGCGGTCACCATCTCCACTTCAAGGTCCAATTGGTGCCCATAGCGTTGCTCGTGACTTGCATGGAATGCGGAGGTGGCCTGTACCAGATCGCCATTCCACTCCACCTCCAACGCGTAGCTCTGACCGAGATAGCGGCAGTCAACCGAGCGGCGTACCTGCAAACGGTCCAATGAAACACCTTCGGCCGCAAGCTCGCCGGCCCCTTCGGCCTTCAATGCGTCGAGTGCAACATCGATGTCGCCAGATGACAGCACAGTCCTCGACAGTACCCTCGTTGGATTGCCCGCCAACATGCCGAACGCCGACAGCACGCCAGCATTCACAGGGAATACCGCGCGCTTCATGCCAAGGGCTTCCGCCAATGCGCACACATGCAGGCCACCGGCGCCCCCGAATGGAAACAGTGCGTATTCGCGTGGGTCCTCGCCTCGTTCCACCGAAATGACGCGCAGTGCCTGGCCCATGTGTTCGTCTGCAAGCCGGATGATGCCCTCTGCGGTTCGATTCACATCCATCGACAAGGTGTCCGCGAGTGTCTGTATGGCGCAGCGCGCGGCATCGAGTTGGGGCACCAACTTCCCGGCGAGCAGAACACCCTCCGGTAGTCGCCCAAGTACTGCATGGGCGTCCGTGACCGTGGGTTGCGTCCCACCGCGTCCATAACAGGCAGGCCCCGGGTCCGCACCCGCAGACTGCGGGCCGACCTGCAAGGCACCACCATCATCCACCCAGGCGATGGACCCGCCGCCCGCACCAATGGTATGCACATCCACCATAGGCACACTGACCGGGTAGGGACCAACACGTCCCTCACTGGTCATACCCGGCCGCCCTGCGATAAGACTTACATCAGTCGAAGTACCTCCCATATCGAAGGTCAGCAAGCGATCCTCGCCCAGTACCCGTCCGACTTCAGCGGCTCCCAGCGCGCCACCCGCAGGACCAGACAGCAGCAGGTGCACGGCACGCTGGCCTGCTTGAGATGCAGTCATCGTTCCTGCCGAACTCTGCATCACCGCCAATCGGGAGCCTTCACACAATGCGTCCTCAAGGCGGCCCAGGTAGCCGCGCATGACCGGGCCAACTCGGGCGTTCAGCCAGGTCACGATGCCGCGTTCATACTCGCGGTACTCGGGCAAGACCGCAGATGAGCGCGACACAAACACGGTGTCGGGCAGTGCGGCTTCTATGCGGCGTTCATGAGTGTCGTCCACAAAGGAGAACAAGAGACTAATGGCCACCGCATCAACACCCATTGCGTCGATGCGCTCGCGCAGTTCTGCAATGTCCGAGTCGCTTAGTGGCTCGAGGGTTTCGCCGTCGGGGGTCATGCGTCCCCCGCACTCCAGGCATAGTTCTGCAGGCACTGGTGGGGTGACCTGGGGTGGTTGAAGGTCGTACAGGTGCGCCCGCGCCTGTCGGGCTATGGTCAGAGTGTCACCGAAACCATGGCTGGTGATGAACGCCGTCCGCGCGCCGGTTCCCTCGAGAATCGCGTTGGTGGCGACCGTGGAACCGTGGACAATCGCCACAGGTTGACCCTCGATTCCCAGCTCGGTCAGCCCTTGCAGGATAGCCTGCTCGGGCGCTGACGGGGTCGAGGCCACTTTGTGTACCCGTATTCCCCCATCGTCATCCACCAGGACGAAATCGGTGAAGGTGCCACCTGTGTCGACCCCCAGACGCATCGGTTTCCTCATGTTGTAATATGAATGGCGCAGGATAGCGTGTTTTGCAGGAATTCCCAGATGACTTCAGCTACAGACCCGGACACCTTGGTCAGCGTCGAACAACTGTACCGTTGGTACGGAGAGTACTGTGCCGTGCGTGACCTAACGCTGGATTTGCGCCGCGGCCAGGTGCTCGGCTTGCTTGGCCCCAACGGTGCTGGCAAGTCCACCACCATGGGCATCATCTCCGGCAACCTCGCGCCCAGTTCTGGCAGAGTCCGCATTGCCGGTCACGACATCCTCGACGCCCCGAATGCAGCCAAGGCCCTGCTCGGCTATCTGCCAGAGGTGCCGCCGGTTTACCCCGAGCTGACGGTGAATGAATATCTAGACTACGCAGCGGGCCTGCACCGCATCGCCGGGCGCGACCGGAAATCTGCCAGGGAGCGTGCCAAAGGCCGTTGTGGACTGACAGAAGTCGGCGGCCGTCTCATTGGCAACCTCTCCAAGGGTTTCCAGCAGCGTGTCGGCATTGCGCAAGCCATCATCCACAACCCGCTGGTCGTCATCCTCGACGAGCCAACTGTAGGACTCGACCCTATCCAGATCCGCGAGATTCGAACCCTCATCAAGGAGCTGGGACAGGATCACGCTGTCATCCTTTCCACACACATCCTGCCCGAGGTGTTGGCCACCTGCACGGATGTCAAAATCATCAACCGTGGTGCTCTGGTGTTCTCCGAAAGCATGGCGCAAATCGGCGACCGACTTCGCGATACCAGCTTCCTTGTGCATACCGAACGGAGTGTTGAGCCCTCGATTCTCGCCGAAATTCCCGGCGTAGAGGCCGTCGAGCTCACTGATGTTGGCGCCCGCATCAAGCATCAGGCAGCTGCTTCTCCAGCCGCCGCAGTTGCAAACGCAATTGTGGAGAACGGCTGGGGTTTGCTGGAACTGACTCCGGAGCGCAAGACTCTGGAGCAGGTGTTCGTGGACCTCACCACCGCTGACACAGCCCACACGGAGGTGGCGTGATGATCTGGCATATCGCCTGGCGTGAGCTCCGCAACCTGTTCCTCTCCCCGCTTGCCTGGTGCACGCTGGCAGTTGCACAGTTCCTGCTGGCCTTTGTGTTCCTTGGGCAGCTCGAGTACTTCATCGCCACGCTGCAACCGCAGCTCTTGGCCATCGAGGGCGCCCCGGGTGTCACAGACCTGGTAGCCATGCCCGTGCTGGGCTCGGCAACGATGGTGCTCCTGCTCATCGTGCCGCTTCTCAGCATGCGCTTGATCGCGGAAGAACGCCGTACCGGAACCTTGAGACTCCTGATGTCCGCTCCGGTCTCCGTATACCAAGTGGTAATCGGCAAGTACCTGGGTCTGCTGCTTCTGCTGTTGCTCATGATTGGAATGGTGATGTTGATGCCGTTGTCGCTGTCGCTTGGCACCACGTTGGATTGGGGCAAGCTGGCGGCGGCGGCACTCGGACTCGCCTTGATGGTCGGTGCGTTCGCAGCAGCCGGCGTATTCATGTCCACACTCACCTCCCAACCGGTGGTGGCAGCCGTCTCGACCTTCGGTCTGCTTTTGCTGCTGTTGATTCTCGACTGGGCGGGCTCAATGGACGCGCGTTTCACCGAGTTGTTCAGCTACCTTTCCCTGCAGCGACATTCGCAGGCGATGCAGAGCGGCAACTTCAACAGCGCGGATGTGGTGTATTACCTACTCTTCATCACCGCGTTCCTCGGCTTGGCCATACGCCGGCTTGACGCGGAGAGGTTGCAGCGATGAAGGTCACACGCAGCAGCCGCTTGCAGGTAAGGCTTCAGAACTGGTTGTTTGTCATCCTGTTCCTGGCAGTGCTGGGGTCGCTCGCTTGGCTGAGCACCAAGTACTCATTCGAGGCGGATTGGACGGCGGGGCAGCGCAACACCATCACCGAAGCCAGCCAGGCCTTGTTGGGTTCGATTGAGGGTCCCGTCACTGTAACCGCGTTCGTGCGCGAGGACAGTGCGCGTCGTCAGGGCATTGAAGCCGTCATCGCGCGGTATCGCAGGTTCAAGGACGACATCCATCTAGAATTCGTGAATCCGGACACCAGCCCTGACCGTGCTCGCGCAGCCGGTGTCAGCAGTGATGGCGATATTGTTGTGGGCTATGCCGACAGAACGGAGCGGATTGCCGGCCTGAGTGAACGCTCTCTCACGAACGCGATGCAACGCCTGACCCGCGGTGGCGAGCGTTGGGTGGTCTTCCTCGAGGGTCATGGTGAGCGCAATCCGCTTGGTGAAGCCAACCATGACCTCGGCCTGCTAGGTCAACAACTGCAAAGTCAGGGTTTTCGCGTTCGTGCGCTGAACCCGCTGACCCAGGGTGGCATCCCGGACAACACCACCGTGCTGGTCATTGCTAGCCCCCAGGTAGAGGTCCTACCAGGCTTGGCGCAGATGATCGTGGACTATGTTGACCGCGGCGGCAACCTGCTCTGGTTGCACGACCCAGGCCCTTTACACGGGCTTGACCCGCTGGCCGAGCATCTCGGGATTGAGTTCCCGGCCGGTGTGGTGGTGGATACAACCGCGCAGATGTTCGGAGTTGATGATCCGCGGGTGGTGCTGGTTGCTGAGTATGGCTCGTCGCATCCGGTGACCCGTGAACTGGCCACCATGACCCTGTTTCCGATTGTCTCCGCGGTGGATTACGAGAATGTTCCCGAGCCGTGGCGAGTGGATGCACTGCTGACATCGCTGCCGCGCAGCTGGCTGGAAACCGGGGAACTCGCAGGTCGGATTGTTTTCGATGCCGCTGAGGGTGACGTGCCAGGTCCACTGGACATCGGCATCACTCTTTCCAGACCGGGCCCGGACGGAGAACAGCGGATTGGCATCATTGGCGATGGTGATTTTGTATCGAACACTTTCCTCAACAATGGTGGAAACTTGCAGCTTGGATTGAACCTTTTCAACTGGCTTGCGCAAGACGACGCACAGATCAACGTTCATCTCAAAAGCGCTCCGGACCTGACTCTTAACCTGCCAACCAACGCCTTTTACGGCATCAGCATCGGCTTCCTCATTGTCCTGCCACTGGTGCTGGTCATCGCGGGTGTCACCATCTGGCTCCGCCGCCGACGCAAATGACCTACGGCGCAAAGCTCAACATCGCGCTGGCAGTCGCCCTTGCGGCCATGCTGGTGGTCGCTTGGCTGATGCAACGCGATGCGGAGCACCTGCAACCCCGGCTTGCCAAGCTTGATTACACAGAAGTATCCACACTTCGGATTGAGTTGCCTGATCGGGAGGCGCTCGCCTTCGAGCGGGTCGGTGAGCGATGGGTAATGCGTGCGCCCGTCGAACTGGATGTGGATGTGCGTCGGATCGAGGAAATCGTGAATGCCTTGTCGGTGCCCAGCCTTGCTCGCTACCCCGCGCGCGACCTGCAGCTTGTGGAGCTCGGTCTGGGTGAGTCACCGAAGGCGCGAGTCATCGTTGATGGAGAAGCTTACATTCTGGGTGACGCCAACCCAGTCAACCGATTGCGGTATGTCCAGCGCGGTGAGGTCGTCCATCTAGTCAACGACCTGCTGTACTTCCGCCTGAGTGGCCAGCCCCACGGATGGGTCCATCGCCAACCGCTTCCGCCCGGTAGCCGCATCGCTCGCATTGAGGCGGGTGACTTCGTGATCGAGCGTACGGAGGATGGTTGGGCGGTCACGCAGGGTGACACCACTGCAAGTGTCGACTCGGTGCAACGCGTAGTCGATGCATGGGCAAACGCACATGCGTTCCAGGTGGTGAAATGGGAGGGACCCATGCCCTTCGAAAATGTCGCCCAAGTCTGGCTCGACGGTCGCGACCAGCCGTTGGGGTTCATCCTTCGTATGCGCGAAGAAGAGATGGCTGTCATTCGCCCTGATCTGGAAATCGAGTACAAGCTTCCGCGCTACCGCGCGGAGGACCTGTGGATGATCCCCACGGAGCAGGACTAAGCCTTGCCGGAACTGCCGGAGGTTGAGACCACCTGTCGTGGCATTGCGCCCCATATCATCGGGCGTCGCGTGAAAAGGGTCATCGTCCGTGAGCGGCGTCTGCGATGGCCGGTGCCAGCATCCCTTTCCAGGACACTGATCGGTGCACAGTTTCTGACAGTACACCGCAGGGCAAAGTACATCCTGTTGGGCACCGACCGTGGGACGGCCATCGTGCACCTCGGCATGTCTGGGAGCCTTCGTGTACTCGATGGAGACTACCCACCCTTCGCCCACGACCACTTGGATGTGGTAATGGATGATGGACAAGTACTCCGGTATACCGACCCCCGCCGATTCGGGTGTTGGTTGTGGACGCGCGGCAACCCCAAGGCCCACCCTTTGCTCGAATCGCTAGGTCCAGAACCGCTCTCGGATGAATTCACGGGCGAATACCTTTTCGCGCGCTCGCGTGGACGAAAGGTACCCGTGAAGTCATTCATCATGGACGGCCATATCGTGGTTGGGGTGGGCAACATCTACGCCTCGGAGGCGTTGCATCGAGCCGGCATCCACCCAAAGCGTGGCGCAGGTCGTATTGCCGCCACCCGCTACGAGCGCCTAGCAACCGAGATTCGCGAGGTTCTTGCGTGGGCAATCCGGGAAGGTGGCACGACGCTGCGCGACTACACCCAGAGTGACGGCAACCCCGGGTACTTCGCGATCAAGCTACAGGTGTATGACCGCGAGGGAAGTCCTTGCCGTACCTGCGGGACACCGATTCGTGCGCAGGTCATCGGCCAGCGGTCCAGCTACTACTGCCCTGCTTGCCAGAACTGAGTTTGAGAAACTCTTGAAAGGGAATCAGCCTGCGTCTAGGGCGCGCTGAGCAGCGACGACGCAGTTTTCGCAGATTGGCGGACCGTCATTCACCCCATCCACGACCAGTGTCATTTCATCTTCGACCTTGCCACATCGGCCGCAGACCCGCGCATCGCGGAGGCCATGGCTGATCTGCAGACCCCGGGCGTGACGGATCTCGTCCCAAGTGCTATCGAACAGATGTTTGGCGGCGACACTCATGTGACCAGTATGCGACGGCCACCTGGGGAAACTGTGACGCAGTTAACAGTTCCGAAGAGTGGTCAATAGTCAGTCAGGGACTGATTTCGGGGGTCAGTCGCTGCCGTAGCTACGCCGCTGGCCCGGTCCCAAGTCACGATGTTCATGTTGCCGTAGCGTCGCGGCAGCACCCTGGTCTCATGGCCCAAGGCCTCCAAACCGGTCAGATCCATGCCCGATTCCGCAGAAACCACGTCAGGCAAGTACTGGTGGTGAAACCTGGGTGCCGCGACAATCTCGTCCGCAGACCGGCCGTCCACCCACTCCAACAACGCCAGCGTGACCATGGTGATGATTCTGCTACCACCCGGTGTCCCCAGAACGGCGACACCTCGTGGTCCCTCCACGAAGGTCGGCGTCATGCTGGAAACCGGTCGCTTACGGGGGCCGATGAGGTTCACTTCCTGTGACACGAGGTCAAATCCATCCGGTGATCCTGGTCGCGCCGCGAAATCGAACATCTCGTTGTTGAGCACCACGCCTGTACCCGCAGGCATCAAGCCCGAGCCGTAGCGAAAGTTCACTGTCTGGGTGGCAGCGACGCGATTGCCTTCACGGTCGATGATGGAAAAGTGTGTCGTGCTCGGACCCGAGTCCTGCACGCGCCCCGACGGGAGCTCGGAACTTCTGGAAGCCCGGCGCAGGTCGATGCTTGAGCGCAGCGCGCCCGCATGTTCCGTAGACACCAAGCGTGAGACGGGGACATCAATGTAATCCGGGTCGCCGATGTAATCCCCTCGATCGCGGTACGCACGCCGCCACGCCTCCACCAACACATGCGCGCGCTCGACAGGCGTCTGGTTATCAGTATCAAAGCCCGACAGGATATTGAGGGTGGTCAGAAGTACCACGCCACCGGACGACGGAGGTGGTGCTGTGACAATCCGATACCCGCGGTACTCGCCCACCAGCGGGTCACGCAAAGCGACACGATATGCTGCAAGATCCTCGGCATCCCATATGCCTCCCGCTTCCCGCACACCAACCACAAGACGACGCGCTGTTTCTCCACGATAAAAACTTTCCCCGTGGTCTTCGCCAAGTTCCCGCAGTGTGGCCGCAAGCTCCGGCTGACGCAGTACCTCTCCCACCTCAGGGGGTCGACCGTCAATGAAGAATGCTTCCGTGCCATGCCGCTGTAGCAACGGCGCCGACCTGCGGGTAATGACTACCAAGCGCTCGTCGGCAGCGAAGCCTTCCTCGGCCAAGCGCACCGCGGGCGCCAAACTCTTTGCCAACGGAAGGGCACCGTACTCGTGCGCAAGATGAACCATCGCTGCAGGAACGCCGGGGATGCCTGCCGCCAGCGGCCCTTCACGCATGCGCGCGAACACGGGCTCGCCCTCATCATCCAGATACATGTCCGCAGTGGATGCCGAGGGTGCCATCTCGCGCGCGTCGATGAAAATCTCATGTCCGTCGTGCGCGCGATGCAGCAGGTAGAAGCCGCCACCGCCCAAACCGGAGCTATAGGGTTCGACGACCGACAGCGCGGCAGCCACCGCAACCGCTGCATCGAAGGCATTGCCGCCGACTTCCAGAATTTCATAGCCCGCTGCTGTGGCTAATGGGTGGGCACTGGCGATGGCGGCATTGCTCTGGACTTGCGCAGGGCTCTCCGCACAGGCAGTCAGCGCGAACGCGCAAACAAGGAGAAGCGCGCGAATCATGCTTGGCCCGTCAGTGCGCGGTATTTCTGCTGTAGATCTTCCTCGGTCTCGACGAAGTCGGGATTGAGCGGGATGCAATCCACTGGGCAGACCTCCACGCACTGCGGTGTGTTGAAATGGCCGACACATTCCGTGCACAACTTGGGGTCAATGACATAGATTTCCGGACCCTGGGAAATCGCGCTGTTCGGGCACTCGGGCTCGCACACATCGCAGTTGATGCATTCATCGGTGATCATCAGCGCCATGGCGCGGATTCTACCGGACGCGGCGCTTCAGTTCAGCTTCGACAGCGGGATGGACGAATGGTGAGACATCTCCACCCAAGGCGGAGATTTCCCTGACAAGACTGGATGAAATATAGGAAAACTGCTCTGCGGGGGTGAGAAACATCGTTTCCACATCCGGATCCAGGTGGCGATTCATGCCTGCGAGCTGGAATTCGAACTCGAAATCTGAGACAGCGCGCAATCCACGCAGCACTACGGCCATGCCGTGCTTCCGTGCAAACTCCACAGTAAGGCCGCTGAAACCGGTGACTTTCACTGCTGGCAGGTCCGCGAGCACCAGTTCGGCCATCGCCACCCGCTTCTCAAGGTCGAATGCCGGCGTCTTGGAAGGGCTGGCGGCCACAGCCACCGTCACACTGTCGAACAGCTTGGTCGCACGGCGAATAATGTCGTGGTGCCCGTTGGTGATCGGGTCGAAGGTGCCGGGATAGAGTGCATGGACTGCCATGGGCGCAATCTACCTCGAAACCCGCGCCAGATGGTAGCCGACCTTTCCCGCTCGCCCACTCCGATGCAGCGTCCACCCCTCTGGAATGCCCGGCTCACCAAGCCCCGCTTCCGCCTCCATGTACACCAGAGACCCTGCGTTCACAAAGCTCCCCGCGGCCAAGCTCCCGATGGTCTGAGGCAGAAGGTCTCGATTGAAAGGGGGATCCATGAACACCACATCAAAGGAGGTGGGCTGACCTGCGAGGTATGCGGTCACGGTCGAATGTTTGACCCGACCCTTCGTACAACCCAACACCTTGAGGTGTCCCTCAATGGCGGCCAATGCCGTGCGGTCATGGTCCACGAACACGACCTCGTCGGCACCGCGTGACAGTGCCTCCAATCCGAGCGCGCCGCTCCCAGCATAAAGGTCGAGACAACGGGCACCGCTGATGATGGGTGAAAGCCAGTTGAACAGGGTCTCCCGTACCCTATCCGGGCTCGGTCGCAGTCCCTCGACATCAGGGAAGCTGAACCGACGGCCCCGCCATTCGCCGGCGATGATACGGAACTGGTTGCGCATGCGGTGGTAGCATAACGCACCATGTCGTCCTTCATCTCCCGGTTACGTGCGCGACTGAATCGCGGCGACTCCTTCCTGACGCGTGACATCCGCGAACTGGTCCCCGTTGGCCGTACGCTGGACGAGGACACGCTGGAAGAAATCGAGACGCGCTTGCTGTTGGCCGATTGCGGCGTGGACGCCACCCTCCGCATTGTGGACGCACTCCGGACCAAGGCGCGCAAAACACGCCTCGACGGCCCGGATGCGGTCATGGGTGCGCTGGGCGAAGTACTCGAACAGGTGCTGGCTCCGGTCAGCACACCACTGGACATCCCCGATGAGCCTCGTCCCTTTGTCATTCTGGTGGTCGGCGTGAATGGCGTCGGCAAGACCACCACCATCGGCAAACTCGCCGCACGCATCAAGGCAGCGGGCAACAGCGTGATGTTGGCAGCGGGCGATACCTTTCGGGCAGCAGCCATCGAGCAACTGGTGGCCTGGGGCGAGCGCAACGCAGTTCCGGTGATCGCGCAGGCGCATGGGGCCGACCCTGCCGCAGTGGCATTCGACGCATTGCAGGCGGCAACCGCACGTGGCATCGATGTCCTTATTGTGGATACCGCGGGAAGGCTGCACACCAAGGACAACCTGATGGAGGAGCTGCGCAAGGTACACCGTGTGCTTGGCAAATCAGGCACAGGCGCGCCACATGAAGTCCTGCTGGTGCTGGATGCAGGCACCGGCCAGAACGCACTCGCACAAGCCGCACAGTTCAACGATGCGGTGGCCGTCAGTGGCATCGTACTCACCAAGCTGGACGGTACTGCGAAAGGCGGCATCGTCTTCGCTCTCGCTGAACAGCTTGGCATTCCATTGCGTTTCATCGGCGTAGGCGAGCAAGCCGAGGATCTCGGTGCATTTGATGCTCGGGACTTCGTGGATGCATTGCTGGAGCGTGGCGCATGATCCAGTTCGACCATGTCAGCAAGCGCTATCCTGGTACCCAAGACGCCTTGAGTGATGTCAGTTTCAACATTGACGCCGGTGAAATGGTCTTCCTTACCGGTCATTCAGGTGCTGGAAAATCCACACTGATGAAGTTGATCGCCCTACTGGAGCGTCCCTCGCGCGGCACGGTCATCGTGGACGGCAGAAACATCGCGGGTATCAAGCGCAGCGGGATTCCGCACCATCGGCGCAAGATTGGCATCATCTTTCAGGACCACAAACTGCTACACGACCGTACGGTTTTCGACAATGTCGCCTTACCACTGGTCGTAGCGGGAATCGGTCATGTCGAGGTGCGCAAGCGTGTGCGGGCGGCATTGGACAAGGTCGGTTTGTTGGACAAGGAGCGCGTGTTGCCCATCACGCTCTCCGGCGGTGAGCAACAACGTGTAGGCATAGCACGCGCGGTCGTCCACAAGCCCCCAGTGCTCATAGCAGATGAGCCGACCGGCAACCTCGACCCGACGCTCTCTCTCGAAATCATGAAACTGTTCTCGCTGTTCAATGAGGTGGGTGTGACGGTACTCATCGCCAGTCATGACCACCGACTCATTCACCGCATGGGCAAGCGCTTTCTCACGCTCAGTAAGGGCCGGCTGGTGGAGAGTCAACTGGTCCTGAATGCCGGAGGCGACGATGGCCAGGGCTAGCGGCGCCAGGAAGTCGGAATTCCGGTTGTTCGGACTGCTGGGGGCATGGCTCTCACACCATGGCCATTCGTTCTTCTCGACCCTCGGGCGACTGTGGCGCACACCAGTTGCCACCACCATGACACTGGGTGTCATTGGCATCGCTCTTGCGCTGCCCGCAGGTCTTCACCTTTTGGTTACCAATGCCAAAGCAGTGAGTGGCACCTGGGAAAGTGCATTGCAGGTCTCCGTTTTCATGCAGCCCGGGGTGGCCGCACCCGAGGTGCAAGCCTTGGCGACGCAGCTCCAACTACGTCCGGAAATCGGGGAGGCGCGTGTCATCCGCCCGGAGGAGGCACTCGCGGAGTTCCGCTCGCAGAGCGGCTTCGGTGCCGCACTCGATGCTTTGCGGGAAAATCCATTGCCTGCCGTGGTGGTTCTGACACCAGTGCCAGGGATGTCTGCGCCCGGCCAACTGACCGCTCTGGTGGATGATGTCGAGCGTCTTCCCGGCGTGGATTTCGTGCAACTCGATACGCGCTGGCTACAACGCCTGTTTGCGCTACTGGCCATCATTGACCGCGGCATCGTGGTCATCGGTGTCATGCTCGGAGTGGCGGTTGTCGTGACCGTGGGCAATACCATCCGTCTGGATATCCAGAACCGCCGCCAGGAAATCGAGGTCATCAAACTGATCGGCGGGTCGGATGCCTTTATCCGACGACCGTTCCTCTATAGCGGCTTCTGGTACGGCTTCGGCGGAGGGCTGGCCGCCGCCCTGCTGGTGGCCTTCGCGCTGCTGGCACTCGAAGGCCCTGCTGCCCGTCTGGCCGGCCTATACGGATCCAGCTTTTCCCTTTCAGGACTTGGACTTACGGGGCTGGGCATCCTTCTGGGGCTGGGCGCATTACTGGGCTGGGCGGGGTCTTGGGTAGCCGTGGGACGCCACCTCCGGCAGATTGAGCCTACCTGAGCCGGGAACCTGACCCCTGGTTAGCACTCAAATAGGCCGAGTGCTAGAATTGGACCCTATGAGTAAGGAACTAACCAGACTGCCGCAGGCTCATGCTCTGGCCCTAGCCGGGCCGCAAGGTAGCCTTGAGGCGTATATCCAAGCCGTGAAGGCTATCCCGATGCTGAGCGCCGAGGAAGAGCGTGCGCTCGCCATTCGCTACCGCGACGACAATGACCTCGTTGCAGCCCAGCAGCTCGTTGTGGCCAATCTCCGTTTTGTAGTCCATGTCGCCCGTGGGTATAACGGCTACGGATTGCAGCTCGCAGATCTCATCCAGGAAGGCAACATCGGCCTCATGAAGGCCGTGAAACGATTCGACCCCGAGGTCGGTGTTCGTCTGGTGTCGTTTGCCGTTCATTGGATCAAAGCGGAAATGCACGAGTTCATCCTGCGCAACTGGCGCATCGTAAAGGTCGCAACCACCAAGGCGCAGCGCAAGCTGTTCTTCAACCTGCGCAGTACGAAGAAGCGACTTGGGTGGTTCTCCGATGCCGAGGTCAATGCCGTCGCAGAAGATTTAGGTGTAGACGCCAAGACCGTGCTGCAGATGGAGCAGCGCATGTCGGGCTACGATGTCGCCTTTGACCCAGCCCCAGATACCGGTGACGACGATGAGTCGTGGACGGCACCGGCGGCCTACCTTGTGGATCACAACTCCGATCCTGCCCAGCAGGTGGAGAACGATGACACGGACTCGGTCGCAGAAGCACAGCTTTCCCACGCCATGAACGGCCTGGATGAGCGTAGCCGCGACATCATCCAAAGACGCTGGCTGGTTGAGAAGAAAGCGACGCTGCAGGATCTCGCTACGGAATACGGCATCTCCGCCGAGCGCGTTCGCCAGCTCGAAGCTCAAGCCATCAAGCGTATGCGTGGATGGCTCGCCGCCTGACGGCCAGCCACCCTAGCCACCCCAGGAACACCAGAACCCAAGGATTGAGTCTACCTCCACCTCCGCCACCCGCTGGAGGTGGCGCCGGTGGCGAGGGGCATGCGCCGGTCATGAAAGTAGCCAGGACCGACATCATTCGCAGGCCCCAGTCGTTTTCTGCCACAGCCCGTACTTCGTAGGCCGTACCACAACTCAGGCCACCAAGTGTTTCGTTGACCGTATCGTCCTGATTGGGACCACTGTTGAAGAACCGCTCCGCCGTCGTGAGGAAAGACGGTGCGTTCTGTGCCCTGTACTCGAACCAGAATCGCGTTTCGCGCAAGTTCGTCTCCACGCTGGAGCGAACCGCTCGTGTCGTCTGCGAGCCTGCTGGTCCCGGGAACTCTACCGGCGTCACAACGGGTGACTGCGGGACAATCTCAACTTCGTGGTCGATATTCATGCCGGCAGTTGAACCCCAACCCATACCGGAATTGTCATCGTCCAGAGTGATGTAACCGGGGGCTGTCACCCGCATCTGCGTGTACTGGATTCGACTATCGAGGCCGAGCTCAATTAGCGCGGCGCCACTTGCGGAAGCCACACCAGACCCCATCGTGTGACCGGCAATGCCTGTAGATGCGTAGTCGAGACGGACAGTAACGGTCTCGCCTTGGAACATGGGCTGCACTGTCAGTCGCAACACGAAGTCCGCCAAGTCCAGATTGACCTGTTGGCCTGCGCCGCACACATGAATCGACTTGGACGCGAATCCGGTGAGTGTTGCGAGCAAGGGCGACGCGGGTGTGGCAAATGGAAGCCGCCCGCCGTACTCACCGTTCGTATCCGTGAACAACTCCCAAGGCATACCCGCAGGACCCGGGAACAGGGGGCTGGCGATCCGCACACCCGTCAGTCGGTTGCCAAACACATCCGTGACTGTCCCGTCGATGGAGCACGAACGGACGAGTTCCACTGTGTTCGATACACCCTGCAGGGCGCCAACGGTTGCGTCGAACTGAAGCTGCGCCGTCACTGACGCGCCACCATCCGGCGCACGAATCACCGCGCTCGCGGGATTGCCATCAGCAGCAGCATCATCGATCGACGCCACTGAGCTGACAAAGGTCAAATTGCCGGTGATGAGAGAACCGTCAATCACGCTCCGATAGTCGGGTGTGACACCCGGGCTTGCGCCGCGAACCACGACTTCCGCTTCATCGAACTCACTTCTCAGTGTGTTCGGGCCCAGCGTGACGGCGAGTGGAACCTCCACATCGAAGTTGCGACTCCAGCCCGTACTCAGGTCGTCTACAACTAGGATATAGGTTCCAGCGAACGCCCCTGATGTCGGTGCGGTGAACAGCCAGCCGTTTCCGGAAGCAATCAAAGTCGCCAGTGTCCCCGATGACTGGTTCGGTAGCGCGGTGACTGCGAAGTTGCCCGAGCCCCCGCCCACGGTGAAGAACAAGCCGGAACCGGCAACAGCGTCAAACCCGTCTTGTGCCACACCTGCATTGTCGACGGCCTGAATTGCATCAAAAGCAGTGGCGGTTACTTCATTGCTGCTGGCGGACCCAACGACATTGAATGCGAGTACTCTGTACGTGTATGCCCCCGCAGGTAGACCGGAATCGGTATAGGACTCGGAGTTTACATCGAGCACAGCCACTTCCTCGAATGACCCAGCCCCCGACCGGCGCTCGACACGGTATCCGACCTCGTTGTCAGCGTTGTCCGTCCAGCTGAGGGTAAGTGCATTCGGTGATGTGGGTACGACCACAAGCGCCGACGGCGCCGTTGGTGCTGTCACGGCGGTATCGATTGCGGTAGCTGAAGCCGTCGTCGAAAAGAACGAGTCTCCGGCCGGGTTTGCTGCCACTACGCGGTAGAAGTACTCGGAACCCTCACTCAGCCCTTGGTCAATGTGTTCGGTGGTCCCGTGAGGTAGCGAAATCAGCGGCTGGAAACCACCAACCGCGCCTATTCGGCGTTCAATACGCACCTCGGTCTCGTCGCCTGAGTCCACCGACCACTGCAGTCGGATACGACGACCCGTGAGCACGGTCGCCGTCACTCCGGAAGGTGTATAGGGCGTCAGCCAAACCCGCAGGCGATAGTCAGTTGCTTCCGCGCCATGGACGCCAACGAACCAGAGATTCGGCCCACTGTTGTTTGCTGCCTCACAGGTCTCTGCCGCATCGCCTGCGAGAAATGGACGGCAGTCGTAGCTCGCCAGAGTCGCCTGTTGTCCCTTGCGCAGATACAGGTCACCATCTGCGTTCATCTGGTCAAGTCGCGCCCACACACGACGGCGTTGCGCATCCGCAAGAACGCTGTAGTGAAGAAACTGCCCTTGTGCGATGGTGCCATTCACCACCGAACCGGACGCCAACGGCGCATTGAGGACCGCGTTGTTCGACCATGCAGACGGCCCCGCCGGACCAATTGCCCTCACCCTCCATGTATGCGTCTGACTGAGGTCCAGACCTGCTTGGGCGAGCTGCGTGATACCACTGCCGACGGTGGCAACTTCCGTGAATGCGCCCGTGCCGACCCGCCTCTCGATGACGAAGCTGGCGGTATACGGCGACTGATTCACCCACTCGAGCATCACTTCTGTCGACGAGGACGGCGTCGCGAACAGATTGCCTGGCCTGATGGGCGGCTGAGTGACGGGGTCTGCAAACAGGTTACGGAGATTGAGCAGGCCTCCGGTGCGTACGGTGTCTTGCAAGGCCGGCAAGGGTTCGATGGCTGCCAACAAGCGAGCGATGCGCTCTTCCATGGTGTCCGCGGGGTGTTGCGTAGCAAGCAATGCCAGCGCGCCGGTGACATGCGGCGCCGCCATGGAGGTACCACCCCGAATACTGTATCCGCCGGCAGTGCGCACCGTAATTTGCGGTGACCCCAAATCGCGCAAAAGGATGCCGACGGAACGAGGGATACCCAGCGTCGGCAGCCAGTCCCCGGCTTCTCCCAAGGTGCCATTGATCATGTCCTCCCCACCTGCCACGCTGTTGTAAATCACCACCGCTACTGCGCCTGCTGTCTTGGCGTTTTCCGCCTTCACAGAGAAGTTGACCTCTCCACGCTCGATGAGAGCGATGTTCCCGGCCACCTCCGCCGGACAGTCGGTGGCCAGTTGTGCCAAACCGCAATGAACAGCTTGCGCGGTGATGGGCAAGGGTATCGATGGGGAAAAAGTGAATACCGTCGCCGAGTAGTCATTTCCTGCGTGTGACACAAGACCCGTTCCCCGCGACGGGAGGTCGGTCGAGAGGATGGCCGACCCTGGAGCCGCAAGGTCCACTTTGTTCAAGCCAAAATTCGAGAAGCTGGAGAGCTGGTCCGCGTCGTTGATGGACGCAACCGACAGGACATTCGGCAAGTCGTAGTTTGCAGGGTGAAACTCGACGGTGTCATTGTCGCTGGTGTTGTTGCCGGCAGACGCAACAAATATGACGCCAGCGTCTCCCAGCCGGTCGATGGCGGCACGAACAATCTCACTGCCGGAGTTTGCACCGCCATAAGATGCGTTCACCGCGACGATATTGACGTTGCACTTCTCCCTCAGCGTCCTTATGTAATCCATCGCCTGCAGCTGATCATCGCGGTACAGGAATCCATCCGGCCGCTGCGCCTTGACCGCGATGATGGAGGCGTTCCAAGTCACGCCTACCACTCCGTTGGCGTTGTTCCCAACCGCAGCGATGGTACCAGCGACATGGGTGCCATGACCGTCGATATCCATCGGGTCAGCATCGTCGTCGCCATCATCGTTCGCGGCAAAGTCGTAGCCATGGATGCCATTGGTCACCCACGCTGTCTCCTCTGCCGTCAATCCAGTGCACGCGCCTGCTCCCGGAGTGGTCCACATGTTCCCGGCCAAGTCGTCGTGGGTGTAATCAATGCCCGAGTCGAGCACAGCGACGACCACGCCCGCATTGCCGGTGGTTGTATCCCACGCCTCCGGTGCACCAATCCGTGACAACCCCCACAGGTCGCCAAAGCGAGGGTCGTCGGGTATGGTCACTTGAGGGCGCATGCGTACATTCGGCTCCACCACATCCACTGATGGGTCCTGGCGCAGAACCTCCATCAGTTCGATGGTGCTGAGGCGCTCGCTACGCAGCAATCGGATCTCACGAGGACCGCGTCGCGTGTGGCTGCGAATGACTCGTACGGTGCGAAGACCATGCACTCGCTCAGCGCGCTCGGATGTCAGCTGAGCGGCGGACTCGTGGTAGCGGACCAGAACCTCGCCCTCCACCCAAGTGGCGGACGGACTTGCCTGCGCCATGCCTGCAAGTACCGACACCAGCAAGATGGACAGCAGGAATCTTGGGAGCGTTTGTTTCATCCTGTCAGGTGGACGCGAACATCCAGTGGTCAACCAGCAGCGCCGCGAACAGTCCGATCAGGTAGATGATGGAATAGCTGAAGGTCTGCATGGGCAGGCGATCGTTGGGAAAATATTTCAGGGCGATGGCGTAGTAGACGAAGATTCCTCCCAGTACCAGTGCTGCCCCCAGATACAGATAACCACTCATCCCCGTGAGCCAGGGCAATATTGACACCACCAGAAGAATCACGGTGTAGAGGAGAATCTGCAGCCCCGTGTACTCGATGCCGTGGGTGACCGGCAACATGGGGATGTCGGCCTCGGCATAATCGTCGCGGCGATGGATGGCGAGTGCCCAGAAATGCGGCGGAGTCCACGCGAAGATGATGAGAAACAGCAACAAGGCATGCGGATCCACGGTTCCGGTGACCGCGGTCCAGCCCAACACAGGGGGTGCAGCGCCAGCTGCCCCACCGATGACGATGTTCTGCGGCGTCGCGCGCTTCAGGTACATCGTGTACACCACCGCATAGCCCATAAGCGACAGCAGAGTCAGCACAGCTGTCAGCAGATTGACCCAGGCGGTGAGAATGATCATTGCCACACAACCGAGCACCAGCGCGAACACCAACACTTGGGTGACATCCAGATGCCCAGTGGGCATCGGACGCAAGCGGGTGCGCGCCATTTTTGCATCTACCTGGCGATCAACGAGGTGGTTGATGGCTGCTGCGGATGCAGCGGCCAGACCGATACCCAGCGTGCCCCACACCAGCGCGTCCAGCGGTGGGATTCCCGGCACTGCCAGAAACATCCCGATGACGGCGGTGAACAGAATCAGCGCCACCACCTTCGGCTTGGTAAGTTCAAGATAGTCGCGGAGAATCTGCATCAGGTCTTCGCGGCCAGAGGGCCGCTCCCACGATGCGTTTTGATGTTCACGGCGTGGTTGAGCGCAACAACCGACAACAGCAGCAACGCTGCGACGCCGTTGTGTGCCACTGCAAGCGACAGGGGGAGCGCCTTCAGGACGATGGTGATGCCGAGCACAATCTGCAGGACCAGGAATCCACCCATCACCGCTCCTATTCGTTTATAGACTGGGTCGCGGCCGCTAACCAACAATGATAGAGCCAGCGCGCCGACAAGGAGAAGAGTTATGACGGCGCCAATGCGATGTGCCTTGTGAATGGCAGCACGCGCTGGGAGGTCGAGCACGCCGCCTTCATAGTCCACGCCGATTTCCCTCCATAGGACAAAGCCCTCACTGAAGTCCATGGTCGGCCACCACTCGGCCTGACATTTCGGGAAGTCAGGGCACGCCAATGCCGCGTAGTTGGTGCTGGTCCACCCACCTAGTGCAATCTGGGTGGCCACGACCACCAATGCTACTGCAGCAAGCGCCTTCAGGTGCTTGCCAGCAGAAAGTCCCGGCTTCAGGAGCGGGCTACTTCGGAGATACAACAACCACAGCAAAGCCAGTATCGTCATTCCACCCATGAGGTGGGCCATCACGATGACCGGCTTGAGCAACAGGGTCACCGTCCACATGCCCAACAGTCCCTGGAAGATGATGAGAATCGCGATAGCTATGGGTAGCTTGAATGGGTGTCCGGCTTCCTTCCGGTGCTTCCATCCGAGAAACGCGACGACCAAGACCAACAAGCCGAGCAGGCTGGCTGCATAGCGGTGAATCATCTCCCGCCACGCCTTGCCCGCCTCTACTGGACGCTCTGGCCAGAGCTCGGCGGCACGCTGAAGTGCAGCATCCGATTTTGGAACGGTGATGACACCATAACAGCCAGGCCAATCCGGGCACCCCAATCCGGCGTCTGTCAGACGAACCCAGGCCCCAAGCACCACAACCACCAGCGTCAGCACGAACGCTGCCAATACCAGATTGCGGAACATGGGATTCGTCATCAGCCAATCCTCGATACACGGAACAAGCGTTTCAGGTCATCCAGAAGGTCGCGCCCCGTCGCATCCGAGGGATACGACATCATCAGGTTCCCCAGAGGGTCAACCAAATAGATTCTCCCGGGTTGGTCGAAGTTCCCGAGAATCTGCGCGGATGGTTCAACGCTTGCCATGATGAGCCCCGGATGTTCTGTCTGGTAGAACGCAGAATCATCAGGTGTCGATGCACCGACCATCAGGTAAACGCGCTGGATGCGGACACCATTGCGGCCGAGCGCAGTATGGACCTGACGCATCTCGTACAAAGACTGGCGACAGTCATCTCCGCATATCGCTCCGCCGACATAAATCATCGCCCAACGACCATGCAGGGACGCATCCGTCACCTCGCCTTCGGCATCAACGCGCAAAAATGAGAATTCTCCCAGCGCGCGCGCCGGTTGAATCAGTTCTCCCTTGGCCACACTGCCACCGGGACGGAGGGCATCAACGTTATAGAACCAGATCCACGCGACAATCAGCGGCACAAAAAAGATTGCGGCAAGTGCCAGCAGAATCTTCTTGTCGCGCGACATTCCGCTCCTCACCCCTTCAGTCATCCTGCTTCTCCTCCCGTCTGACATTCACGACCACCGCAATCACAAGCAGAGCAAATGCCAAGCCGAACCATTGAACCGCGTACCCAATGTGGCGTTCCGGCGGTACAGGGCCGACCGGGTCCCATTCCCTCACAAATCCATCGGGCTCAGTCGGGCCCAGCAGGACGATAACCGTAGCCAAGTCCTCACCCCACACCGATCTGGCAGCGGCGGCATCCGGCCAATGCAGACGCCTAGGCCAGGCTTCGCGGCCCAAGTCCGCGGGACCCAGCCGGAGTCCCGGCTCCGGGAACGGCGCGACCATGCCTCTCACCATACGGCGTTCGTCGGCTATCGTGATATCCGGCAACTGTGTTCTGTCTCCGTCCGCCGGGACCCAACCACGGTCCACCAGGACAGCATCGCCGTTCTCAAGACGGAACGGCGTCCAGACTCGATATCCTGCTTGTCCCCGGTGAATCTGCGCATCCAACAGGCCTTGTCGCCCGGGCTCGTACTGGCCTTCGAGCACTACACGCGTGAAGCGATCCATCTCAGACAACGATTCGGCATCTTGCACCGCAAGGTAGGGGGCCTCCTGCACTGCCGCGAATGCACGCTGGAAGACGCGCTTCTGCTCAGCCCGATCCAGTTGCCACAGTCCGAGGGATATCAGCAGGGCAAACACTATGGCACCAAGCAGGAGGGGTATAATCGGCAGCCTTATGGTCAAGCTCATCATCATCATCCTGCTGCTGGTCATTGTCGCCAGCCTCGGATCAGCCCTGCTGCATCTGGTGCGCGAGCCACATGGCTCCAAACGCATGGCCAAGGCTCTGACTTGGCGCATCGGCCTGTCGGTGGGGCTCTTCGTGTTGCTGCTGCTGGGCTACGCTACCGGGGTGTTAACTCCTACCGGTCTATAACCAGTAGACAAATACAAACAGTCCCAGCCAGACCACGTCAACGAAGTGCCAGTACCACGCCAC
>CAZKFT010000010.1:14151-16784 GCA_964552205.1 uncultured Gammaproteobacteria bacterium | reverse complement strand
CAAATACAAACAGTCCCAGCCAGACCACGTCAACGAAGTGCCAGTACCACGCCACTGCCTCGAAACCGAAGTGGTGCTCAGGTTTGAAGTGACCCTTGATGCTACGGAACAGGATGACTGTGAGCATGATGGCGCCCAATGTCACATGCACGCCATGGAATCCTGTCAGCATGAAGAATGTCGAGCCGTAAATGCCGCTACCAAGCGTCAGGTTCAAATCCCGGTACGCATGCACATACTCGTAAGCCTGTAAGCCGACGAACAGGAAGCCGAGAAACACGGTGGCAGCGAGACCCCAGACCAACTTCTTCCGGTTGTTCTCGAGCAGGCCCCAATGCGCAATCGTCACCGTGACGCCGGAGCTCAAGAGAATAAGCGTGTTGATAGCGGGCAGGCCCCACGCCGGCATCGCCTCGAACGCCCCACCAACCGTTTCTGGTCCAGCAGTTGGCCATACCGCTTCAAACCCCGGCCAGAGCAGGAAGTTGGTGAAGAAGTTATTGCTCTCACCGGCCAGCCAGGGAATCGAATACATGCGCGCATAGAACAGCGCACCAAAGAACGCGGCGAAGAACATCACCTCAGAGGCGATGAACCAACCCATACCCTGACGGAACGAACGGTCCACCTGGCTGTTGTACATACCGCCTTCGCTCTCGGCGATGACCTCACCGAACCAGCCCACAATCATCCAGATGATGACCGCAACGCCCAGGACGGACATGATTCCTCCGAAGCTCCAGAGCTCCATTGGTACGGCCGGCAGGCCTTTCATGTTCAGTGACAGCCCGACAAACAGGAGGAACAAGCCGACGGACCCGACTATCGGCCATCGCGCAACATGGGGAACGTAGTAGCCGCCGTGTGAACCCGCCATATCTCTATCCTCTAGCGTCGAAGAATGTGTAGCCCAGGGTGACGGTGCTCACCTCAGGCGGAAGTTCAGGATCGATCATGAATACCACCGGCATGTCCTTGAGCTCATTCGCTGCAAAGTCCTGCCGCGTGAAACAAAAACATTCGGCCTTCTGGAAATAACGCGCCGCACTGCCCGGCGTGACGCTGGGGACAGCCTGGCCCGCGGTCTGCGCACTGGACAGGTTACGGGCCACATAACTGGTGGTGTACATCTGGCCGGGGTGTACCTGCATGCGAACCTCGGTCGGGCGGAACTCGAACCCCGCACTACCCCCAACGAGGGCAACAAACTCCACGGTCACCGTACGGCTGGTGTCCGCCTCGACCGTGGTCGCTATCTGCACCTGCCCGCCGGTCTTGCCACCGAAACCGGTGATCTCGCAGAAGGCTTCGTAGAGCGGGACGAGCAGGAAGCCGAAGCCGAACATCGCTACGGTCACGACCAGCAGTTGTGTGACGAGTTTGCTGTGCTGACCCATCAGCCAATGCTCCTCACCACGATGAACAAGACAAAAATGCTCACGGCAATGGCCCCGAAGATGAGTGCGGTACGCCGTGCTCGGGCACGACGTTCAGCGACTTCAGGCGAATCGGCCATGGCGGTCACTTGATCTCCGGTGCCGTCTCAAAAGTATGGTGCGGCGCAGGCGACGGCAGCGTCCACTCCAGACCCTCAGCGCCCTCCCAGACCTCTGCGGTAGCTTTCTTGCCACCTCTCATGCAGGCGATGACCACCCCCAGGAAAATCAGCTGCGAAAGACCGAAGCCAAAGGCGCCGATGGACGACCACACGTTGAACTCGGTGAACTGCAGCGCATAGTCCGGGATACGTCGCGGCATGCCGGCCAGGCCGAGGAAATGCTGCGGGAAGAAGGTGACGTTGACGAAGATTGCCGAGGTCCAGAAATGCACCTTGCCCCAGAACTCGTTGTACATGTAACCGGTCCACTTCGGAATCCAGTAGTAGACACCCGCCATGATGGCGAACACTGCGCCTGGCACCAAGACATAGTGGAAGTGGGCAACTACGAAGTAGGAGTCATGGTACTGAAAGTCCGCTGGCACGATTGCCAGCATCAGCCCCGAGAACCCACCAATGGTGAACAGAAACACGAAGGCAATGGCAAACAGCATCGGTGTCTCGAAAGTCATCGAGCCACGCCACATTGTGGACACCCAGTTGAACACCTTCACGCCCGTCGGCACCGCAATGAGCATGGTCGTGAACATGAAGAACAGCTGGCCCGCCAGCGGCATGCCGACTGTGAACATATGGTGCGCCCACACGATGAACGACAAGAACGCAATGGAAGCAGTCGCGTACACCATGGCGTCATAACCGAACAAGGGCTTGCGCGCGAAGGTCGGAATAATCTGCGAGATGATGCCGAAGGCCGGCAGAATCAGGATGTACACCTCCGGATGACCGAAGAACCAGAAGATGTGCTGGAACATCACCGGATCGCCACCACCTGCCGCGTCGAAGAAAGTCGTACCGAAGAAATTGTCCGTGAGCAGCATGGTGACCGCACCCGCCAACACCGGCATGACCAGAATGAGCAGATAGGCGGTGATCAACCAGGTCCATGCGAACAGCGGCATCTTGAGCAGTGTCATACCCGGTGCACGCATGTTCATGATGGTCGCGATGATGTTGATTGCACCCATCACCGAGCTGATACCCATCATATGAACCGAGAAAATCAGGAACGGGA
>CAZKFT010000010.1:11506-14051 GCA_964552205.1 uncultured Gammaproteobacteria bacterium | reverse complement strand
GCACCCATCACCGAGCTGATACCCATCATATGAACCGAGAAAATCAGGAACGGGAAGGCATCACCGGTCTGCATGACCAACGGCGGGTACATGGTCCAACCCGAGGCCGGTGCGCCACCGTCCATGAACAGCGTGGACAGAAGCATCGCGAACGCGAACGGAAGGATCCAGAACGACCAGTTGTTCATGCGCGGCAACGCCATGTCCGGCGCACCGACCATCATCGGGATCATCCAGTTCGCCAGACCCACGAACGCTGGCATGACAGCACCGAAAATCATGATCAGCGCGTGCATGGTCGTCATCGAGTTGAAGAACTGCGGGTCCACCAACTGGAGGCCTGGCTGGAACAGTTCCGCGCGGATGATCATCGCCATACCGCCGCCGACGAAGAACATCAGCAGCGCGAACAACAGGTACAGGGTACCGATGTCCTTGTGGTTGGTGGTTGTGACCCAGTACCAGAGCGTCTTCTTCGGCGCGTGGTGGTCGTGGTCGTGTGCAGCTGCAGTCGTGCTCATTGGTGTCTTCTCCGCTTACTGCTGACGGGCCGCCGCAATGTCACGCGGCTGCACCACATCGCCGGTGTCATTGCCCCAGGCGTTGCGTTCGTAGGTGATGACCGCGGCGATATCGAGGTCGTTGAGCGAGCGGCCGAAGGCCGCCATCGCGGCGTTGCGGCTGCTGCCATTCAATACCATGTCAATGTGAGCAGCCAATCCCGCAGGGTCAACCGACATGCCCGATGTGAGCGCGGGGAAGCCGGCCGCCGGCAGGCCTTGGCCGTTGGCTTGATGACAGGCCGCACACTGCGACATGTATACGCCTTGGCCACGCTCCATCAGCTCGTCGAGATCCCAATCGCGGTCCGACGCCAGTGCCTCTGCCTCGGCTGCCGCCTGTGCAACCCGCTCTTCAAGCCAGGCCTGGTAATCCGCCTCGCTCTTGGCAATGACGACGATGGGCATGAACGCGTGGTCGCGGCCACAGAGCTCAGCACACTGGCCGCGGTATACGCCCGGCTCGTCGATGCGGGTCCAGATCTCGTTCACGAATCCGGGAATGGCGTCCTTCTTCACCGCCAGTTCCGGCACCCACCAGGCGTGGATGACATCGTTCGCGGTCAGCAGGACACGGATTTTCCTGCCAACTGGGACCACCATGGGGTTGTCCACTTCAAGCAGGTAGTTGTCGATGGTGGTGAGATCGATTTCAGCACCGCGCTGGCGGGCATCGTTGGAATCCTGCGCGAGGTTGGAGAAGAATCCGAAGTCGTGGTCGATGTAGTCGTAACGCCAACGCCACTGGTACCCGGTCGCGAGAATGGTGATATCCGCGTCGGTGGAATCCTCCATCTTCACCAAGGTCTTGGCGGCCGGGATGGCCATGCCAACGAGAATCAGGAACGGGATGACGGTCCATACTACTTCCACCGTGGTGTTTTCATGGAAGTTCGCGGCCTTGAAACCCTTGGACTTCCGGTGGTGGATGATGGACCAGATCATCGCGCCGAAGACGATGACGCCGATGACCACGCAGACCCACAGGATCAGCATGTGCAGGCTGTAGACTTCCTGACTGATCTCGGTGACACCGCGCGGCATGTTGAGCTTCGACGGGGCGGCCCAGGCGGTGTTAGCGGCCAGAAGGCCGAACAAGCCATAGAGACCGCACGATGCGTGCTTCAACGTGCGTTTGAACATGCCTTTGTTGCTCCTGAATGAGTTGATTCAGCGGGGAAGCATCCGCGGATTTTACGGGTTTGGGACGCCAGCAGTCCAGCCCGAACCCTGTATATTCAGGTCATGGGAGCCCCACGGCATCGTTGCAAGTCGCGGTGCCGGCAGTCTTTTCTCCAGGGTGAGCAGATTACGCTCAAATTCCTGCATCGATTCGTCGATGGCGTTGGCAATCCATCCAGACAAGGTCAGGCCCCGCGAAACGATGGCCTCTGCGCTCAGCAGCGCATGATTCAAACACCCAAGACGCATTCCCACCACCAGAATGACCGGCAATTCGAGCGCGCGGGCGATGTCCGCCATGTCCGAATCGGGACCGGTTGGAACCAGAAAGCCACCAGCGCCTTCCACCACAACGGTATCCACCTGCTCGGCAATCTGTCGGTAGCAGTCGCGAATCCATTCGGAATCAATCGTGACACCTGCCGTTTCCGCTTCGAGGTGTGGTGCAATCGGGCGCTCGAACAAGTAGGGGTTCACCAGTTCATACGGCCAGTCGCGACCGCTTGCCTCTATCAGTGAGATTGCATCTTCATTGGCACTGTGGGAGCGGCCCTCTGGCCGCGAATCATTGGATACCACCCCAGCTGCCACTGGCTTCATAACCCCAACTCTCAAACCCTGCCCTCGCAGCCAGTGCACAAGGGCAACCGCGACATGGGTTTTGCCCACGCCGGTGTCGGTGCCGGTGATGAAGAAGCCCTTAGGTGTCATGAAGTATCGCGGCCCGTGGGGCCGCTCCCACGTTTTATGGCCGAGGGGGAGATCCGGATTTCACCATCAACTTGGCGGGCGATACCCGGCTC
>CAZKFT010000010.1:0-11406 GCA_964552205.1 uncultured Gammaproteobacteria bacterium | reverse complement strand
GTAAACGGCAACTGCGCCGCGTCTGCGCACACCGCGTTGTATCGACGGAACCAAGGCTTGCGTTTGCGGGCGGCGACAGCCATGGGCTCCGCGAGATCCAGCGCGATGATGTGCGCCTTGCGAAACCGGTTCGACAGCTCCCGCGCGCCTCTGCCCGTACCCGACCCGACATCCAGAATCACCAAGGGCGTTGTGACCAACGCATCGAGCCGGTCCAGCAGTCGGCCGAGCACTTCTGCTTGCACATTCGCCGCCTCGTCGTAGGTTGCTGCCGCGTTCCCGAACCGCCGACGCACATCCGCCATCTCCAGATGGAAGGGGTCCTTATGCGACATCGGCAAACGCCTTGAGTTGACGGCCAAACCGCGCCGGGTCCGACAGGAACGGCATGTGTGCAGCGCCTTCGTAAAGTTCAAGCTCGGCATCAGGGATGGAATCCGCTGCGGCCACCATCGCCGCCGGAGGTGTCAGCCGGTCACGCTGACCAGCGACCAGCAGGGCAGGAACGCGCAATTCGTGCAGGGCATCGCGCAAGTCCGCATCGCGCAGGATATCCAAGCCAGCGGCAAGGCCTTCAGGTTCAGGGTTTCCGTGGTCGAACAACATAGGTCGCAGTTCACGCACTTGTTCGCGCGCGTGCGCGTCTCCCAGCGATTGCAGGGTAAGGAAATCGCTCACGGTCTTGCGGAAGTCTCCTCGCAGTTCGCTTGCGAAGTGTGCAAGGACCTCCGGCTTCTGTGCGTGCGGCCAATCGGCGTCGGTGACGAATCGCGGCGTCGAGGCGACCAGCGCGAGCCGCTCAACCTGATCGGGATACTTCAATGCCGCATGCAGGGCAACGATCCCGCCCAAGGACCAGCCCAGCCAGATGGCCTTTTCCGGCACCGATGCCCGCACGGCATCCACCCACGCGTCCAGACCACTTACGACTTCCGCCCGGCTTCGCCCGTGCCCTGGCAAATCCACCCGATGCACATGGAAGTGCGCCTCAAGATGGGGCATCAACGCTTCGAAGAATCCCCCGTGCAAACCCCAGCCGTGCAACATCACAAGGTCGCGGCCCTGCCCCGAGCGCTCAACAAACAGCGTCATGCCAACACCTCTGCCAGAGCATCCAGCAGGGCGTCCACCTGCGCCTCCTCGTGTGCAGCAGAAAGCGTCACGCGCAACCGAGCGGTTCCGTCCGGTACCGTCGGCGGACGAATTGGAGTGATCAGAAACCCGCGTGCTTCAAGCGCCGCCGATGCCGCCAACGCTGCCTCAGTACTTCCCACGAGTAGCGGTTGTATCGGCGTAGTGGATGCCATGATTGGCAGTCCGCGCGCACGCGCGCCCTCTGCGAAACGCGCCGCAAGCACGCGCACGCGTTCCCTCCGCCATGGCTCGGCTTGCATGACCCGGATGCTTGCCAGCGTTGCAACAGCCAGTGCCGGGGGCATGGCGGTTGTATAGATGAATGTACGCGCATGTTGGATGAGCGTTTCGATGACGACTGCTGGCCCGGCAACGAAGGCACCAAACACGCCGAAGGCCTTGCCTAGTGTGCCCATCAGAATCGGCACGTCATTCTGATCAAGGCCCGCGTGCTCCAGCGTGCCTGCACCGGTCGCCCCCAGCACGCCGAGTCCGTGCGCATCATCCACCATGAGTGGCACATCGAACTCCTTGCACAGCTCGGAAAGCGCCTGCACCGGCGCAATGTCACCATCCATGCTGAACACACCATCTGTCATTACAAGCGCAGGGCGGGTTCCCGCGCCCTCCAACAGCGCGCGCGCTGCGGTGACATCGGCATGGGGAAAGCGTTTTAGACGCGCCTGCCCGGACGCATCCAGCAGTGACGCATGATTCAAGCGGTCCTCCAGCACCCAGGTACCACGACCAGCGAATGCTGCGCCAATACCCAGATTGGCCATATACCCCGTCGAGAACAACAGCGCGCGTTCGCGCCCCGTGAACGCGGCAAGGGCTTTCTCCAACTTGTGATGGGCGCGATGGTGTCCAGCTATCAGGTGCGCGGAACCCGCTCCTGCACCGAAGGAGCGAACCGCGTCGGCGAAAGCAAGCGTTACTTCCGGATGTTGCGCAAGACCAAGATAGTCGTTCGTGCAGAACGCGAGGAGTTCCTTCCCGTCAACAACGAGGCGCGGTCCCTCGGCCTGATCAACCACGCGTCGGCGGCGAGTCAGTCCTGCGGCCGCACGCGCGTCAAGCGCCTCCTGCAGCGCTTCGAACATGGTTTTGGCTAGAAAGGGGTTCTGGCTCAATGCCCAGGCGCTGGAACAAGGCCTGATCATGTTCGGTATCCGGATTGCCTGTGGTGAGCAATTTTTCGCCGTAGAAAATGGAGTTCGCGCCGGCAAAGAAACACAGTGCTTGCAGCTCGTCATTCATCTCGCTGCGGCCTGCCGACAAGCGCACATGCGCGAACGGCATGAGGATGCGCGCGACCGCGATGGCCCGCACAAAATCAAAACTGTCCACCGGCGTAGCCGATTCCAGTGGCGTACCCGGTACCTGCACCAGCTGGTTGATGGGAACTGACTGCGGATGTTCTGGCAGGGTCGCAAGCGCGTGCAACAATCCGACGCGATCCGCTTCGCTTTCCCCCATTCCGAGAATCCCGCCGGCACAGACATTGATGCCGGCATCGCGAACCGCGGAGAGTGTGTCCAGACGGTCCTCGTAGGTACGGGTGGTGATGACTTCGCTGTAAAACTCTGGCGAGGTGTCGAGATTGTGGTTGTAGTAGTCGAGTCCGGCTTGCTTGAGCGAATGCGCCTGATCGGGCGTGAGCATGCCCAGCGTTGCGCAGGTCTCCATACCCAAGGCCCGCACCTGTTTCACCATCTCGGTGACCACAGCGAGTTGCTTGTCCTTCGGGCCACGCCACGCCGCCCCCATGCAGAAGCGGGTTGCGCCGTTTTCCTTGGCAAGCCGCGCTTTCTCCACCACCTCTTCCACTGCCATCAGCGCCTCGCGCTCAAGGCCTGTGTCGTAGCGCACGCTCTGCGAGCAGTACTTGCAGTCTTCCGGGCAGGCGCCCGTCTTGATGCTCAGCAGGGTCGACACCTGGACTTGGTTGGGGTCGAAGACCTCGCGGTGAACGGTCTGCGCCCGAAACAACAGGTCGTTGAACGGGAGGTCGAACAGCGCCTGGATTTCCTCGCGGGTCCAGTTGTGGCGGGCTTTCACGGTCATGGACCGGGACTATGCTGAGGGTCTCGACGCCTGTCAACCTGAATGCGAGGTACGGGTTTACATCTGGTCAGAAAAGGGACTGGTTGGGCTGGACAGCGCGGCCTGTCCCGCCCTCCACTTTAGGCATGTTAGATGCTTTTTTCCCTTACGAATGCATCCTCTGCGCAGACCCGGGCGACGGGCGG
Source organism: uncultured Gammaproteobacteria bacterium (assembly GCA_964552205.1). GTDB lineage: Bacteria > Pseudomonadota > Gammaproteobacteria > Natronospirales > JAIVGZ01 > JAIVGZ01. The sequence goes on along the minus strand of CAZKFT010000010.1, from coordinate 8,020 downwards.
GATTTGTGTCGGCCCTGTGCCGACGACCTGCCCTGGTTGGCGGGCCCCTGCTCACCTGCCCTGCCCCGCAGTTTTGCCGCCTTCGCCTATGAGTTCCCGGTGGATCAACTGATTCTGCATCTGAAATTCCGCCAGGGCTTGGTCGCCGGACGGGTGCTCGGGGAGTTGCTGGCGGAGGGGTTGAGAAAGGGCCGGTGGGAGCGGCCCCATGGGCCGCGATTCACCCCAGACCTAATCATCCCCATCCCTCTCCACCCCAGCCGCCTGCGCGAACGCGGTCACAACCAGGCTTTGGAAATTGCGCGCCCTGTGTCCAAGGCGTTCGGCATCCCCATCAAGCACCGCTGGTGTCGCCGCATCCGTTCCACCGACCCGCAAAGCGATCTCACCGGCGCAGCCCGCAGGAAAAATGTAGTGGGTGCATTTGAAGCCGACGCTCGTGTTGCTGGTCACAGCGTTGCGCTTATTGATGATGTGTTCACCACCGGCAGTACGGCTGTTGCCGCAAGTGAGGCGCTGCTCCAAGCCGGCGCCCGTGCCGTGCACATCTGGTGCGTCGCGAAGGCGTGACATCGCGGCCCGTGGGGCCGCTCCCACGCAGTGCCCGCATGTAGGAGCGGTGCTTCGCACCGCGAATGGTAGTAGCTATGGCGCACTACCAGCGCCTTTCGCGAGCTGAGGTCTCATCATATTCGCGACGCGAAGGGTCGCTCCTACAATAGGTAATGCAGCAGGATGCCGGCGAAGATGGTGGCGCCGAACCAGTTGTTGTTCTTGAATGCCTTGAAGCAGCCCTCGCGGTCGCGGTGACGAATCAGCCACTGCTGGCGCAGGAACATGAAGCTCCCCAATACCAACGCCCAGGCATACCACCCACCCATCCCGGCACGCTGGCCGGCGATGACCAAGCCAAGTATGACCGTCACCTGCAATACACCGATGATGAACCGGTCGCTCTCGCCGAACAGGATGGCTGTAGATTTAATGCCGATTTTGATGTCGTCGTCGCGGTCCACCATCGCGTATTGCGTGTCATAGACCGTTGCCCACAGCACAGTCACGATGAACAGCACCCACGCCAGCGGCGGTACTGCACCGGTCTGCGCTGCGAACGCCATCGGGATGGCCCAACCGAACGCCGCGCCCAAATAGGGTTGGGGCAACCAAGTCCAACGCTTCATGAACGGATAGCTCGCAGCCAACGCCATGCCGACAAAAGACAACAGGATGGTGAGCAGGTTGAGTGTGAGCACGAGTGCGAAGGCGACCAGCCCCAACGCGGCGAACAGCACCAGCGCTTCTCGCGGGGGCACGCGTCCTGCTGCAATCGGTCGCTCGCGCGTCCGTTCCACATGCGGGTCGATATCGCGGTCAGCGTAGTCGTTGATGACGCATCCGGCCGCTCGCATGAGCACCACACCGATGACAAACACCGTGAACACCCACGGGTCTGGTCGGCCTTCGCTGGCCAGCCACAAAGCCCATAGCGTCGGCCACAGCAGCAGCAGGATGCCGATGGGCTTGTCGAAGCGCATCAACAGCAGATAGTCACGAACCTGCTCTCTCATGCTGTGCATCGCGCAAGCCCCTCCAGAAACCACTCCGTCACCAACAGCGGCTCACCATCGATGCGGAACACTGAACGCCGGCCCCAGCCCATGGGTGTCTCCGCAATCTCAATGGGGCCGCGCGAGAGATTGGGGCAGGCAAACAGCGCATCACCCAGTGGACGGTCACCCAGAGCGGCGAGCGGTCCTCCAGAGCTGGTGAGCGTCGCGTGAGGCAGCCACGAACGTGCATGGATGCAAGGTGTGTCGTCACAACATAAGTTAACCTCACGCTCGAGGGCGAGGTCGCCCATGGTGAGACCAAGGACCGCAGCGATGTCCGCTGGCAAGCCACGGTCGCGCTCGCTCAGGACTTCAAGGCGAAACTCACCTGTGCAATTTTGCTTGAGGCGCTGGGTGAGGGAACCAGTTTCCATCAACCACGGTCTCAATGCCTCAGGAACCCGTGCGAGGGTAGATGCGTCAGCGGGGAACCAATGTTCGACCATGGGAGTCATTCTAGATTATGCCCACGAAGATGACCGCTTTCCTGCAGAAAGTATTCAATGTCCGCAAGGACGAGCTGGGCCCCGTGCTCATGGCGGCCCTGTTCTTCTTCTGCATCCTGACCGCGCTCATGGTGTTGAGGCCAGCTCGCGAAGCGCTGGGCATGCAACGGGGCATCGAAGCTGTGCGCTGGCTGTTCATGGGCACTGCCATCGTTACCCTGATGGTGAATCCGTTGTTCGGTTGGCTGGTCTCGAAGTTCACCCGACTCACGTTCATCACGGCGACCTATGCATTCTTCGCGATTTCACTGATCGGCTTCTGGGCATTGCTGGTGTTCGCCCCGGAAGCGACTGGCGTCATCAGCGGCCAGGTCTTCTATGTCTGGTTCAGCGTATTCAATCTGTTTGTGGTCATGGTGTTCTGGGCGCTGATGGCGGACCGCTTCACGCTCGAGCAGTCGAAGCGCTTCTTCGCCCTCATCGCCGTCGGCGGTACGCTGGGCGCGATTTTCGGTCCTTGGCTCGCATCGCAGTTGGCCCAGCCACTGGGTACGCCCGCCCTGCTGCTGATTGCCGTCGGCTTTCTCATTGTCGCCATCGTCGCCGCCTGGATTGTTGCATGGATGCAGCCAGCACATGAGCGCATTGACCACGAGGTCATCGGCGGCAGCGCCTGGGAGGGCCTCAAAGCAACAGTGCGGTCCCCCTACCTGCTCGGTATCGCTGGGTATATCGTCATCCTCGCCATCATGGGCACCTTTCTCTATTTCACGCGCCTGCAGATGGTCGCCGAGCTCGGCACCGACACCGATCTCAGGGCCACATGGTTCGCGCGTATCGACCTCATCACTCAACTCACGACACTGGTGCTGCAGGCCATCGTCGCCGGCCACCTGATGAAGCGCATCGGCGTACATATCACACTGGCCCTGCTGCCCATCACTGTGATACTCGGCTTTGTCGGACTGGCTATCGTCGGTTCGCTAGCCGCGCTGATTGTTTTCGAGGCCGCATTCCGCGCCGTGCAACGGGCGATCACGCGTCCTGCTCGCGAGACGCTGTACACGGTGGTGAGTCGCGAGGACAAATACAAATCCAAGGCGTTCATCGATACCTTCATTTTCCGCGGCGGCGATGTCGTCGGCGCGCAGGTGGACGGGTTGCTTGCTCGCCTCGGGATGGGACTGGCCGCGCTCGCTAGCGTAGCGATCCCTCTCGCTTTGGTCTGGGCAGCCCTCGGCATGTGGCTCGGACGCTCACAACAACGGAGAAATGCAAATGAACAGCCGTCGTAATTTTCTGAAGCTCTCCCTCGCCGCCGGTGCAGCGCTCACCGTCGGTCCCTCGGCGTTGTTTGCCAGCACGCCCAGCAGGGGCTCATTGATTACCCGCGCAATCCCCTCGTCGAGCCAGATGATTCCGGTCGTCGGACTCGGTAGCTCGGCAACCTTCGCGCAGGTCGCAAACAGCGAAGATGTGAGCGCACTGCGCGCAGTGTTCTCCGCGATGCTTGAGAACGGCGGTGCGGTGTTTGACACTGCGCCGAGTTACGGTGCATCTGAAGCGGTGGCGGGCCAGATTGCGAAAGACGTCGGCATTACCGACCGAATCTTCTGGGCGACGAAAATGAATGTCGCGCAGGGACCCGGCGGTAGCGCCGACCCGCAGGCGGCCCGTGCGCAGTTGCAGCGATCGTTCGAGCGCATCGGCAAGAACCCCCTCGACCTAGTTCAGGTGCATAGCCTCGGCGACATTCCGACCCAGTTGCCGATCCTGAAGGAGGCGAAAGAAGCTGGTCGGTTGCGCTATGTTGGGGTGACCACAACCTCCGCTGGCCAGTACGAACAACTTATCGACCTGATGCGTCGCGAGCACCTCGACTTCATCGGTATCGATTACGCGATCGACAATCGCGATGTCGAGGAGCACATCCTGCCTCTCGCGCAGGAGCGTGGTACCGCCGTGATGGTGTACATGCCTTTCGGGCGCACGCGACTTTGGGACCGTGTACGGGGTCGCGACCTTCCCGACTGGGCCGCCGAGTTTGGCGCGGTCACCTGGGCGCAGTTCTTCATTAAATTCGCGCTGTCACACCCGGCGGTCACGGTCGTCACCCCGGCAACCAGCCAAGCGCGCCACATGGTCGACAATATGGGCGCTGCTTACGGCGAGATACCCGACGAAGCGATGCGCGCGCGTATGATTGCGTACATTGACGCACTTCCCGCAGGCGAGCCGGCCCACGATGTCCTGCTGCCGGCGGCCATACTGGATCGTTACGTCGGGAGCTACGAAATGGCATCCGGAATGACCGTAAACGTCCGCCGGGCGGGCGCTGGGCTGGCTGCGGGGCCGGCAGGAACGAATGGGAGCCCCCTCCAAACGCGGTCTGAGACCCACTTCTCAGTCCCCGGCGGCGGGCCTACCATCGAGTTCCAGCTTGACGACGAAGGTACAGTGACCGGTCTCACCCTACAGCAGGGCGGCCAGCGCATGCAGGCAACGCGCAAATAACCAGATTTCGGAGGCGCAACCAATATGATGACCAGACGGCAGTACCTGAAGCTCTCCCTCGCCGCAGGTGTCGGCCTTGCCGCACAAGCCAGATTTTCCTGGGCGAGCCACCACGGCGCGATGCGTCCAATCATGCGGACCATCCCGTCCTCCGGCGAGGCCATACGGGCCATTGGCTTGGGAAGCTCTGCCACTTTCGCGCAAGTCGCGCGCAGTGAAGATGTGTCCGCACTGAAAGAGGTTTTCACCGCGCTCATCGGTAACGGCGGCACGGTGTTCGACACTGCACCCAGCTACGGCGCGTCGGAGGAGGTTGCAGGCAACATCGCCCGTGAGCTCGACATCTCCGAACAGGTGTTCTGGGCCACCAAGCTCAATGTTGCGCCACGCGGTGGCGGCAATGCGGACCCCGCCGCCGCGCAAGCACAGATTGCGCGTTCCTTCGAACGAATAGCGAAGCGCCCGATCGACCTGATCCAGGTCCACAACATGGCGGACATCCCGACGCAGCTCCCAATCCTGCAGGAACTGAAACAAGAGGGAAAAATCCGCTATGTAGGCGTCACCACAACTTCCGCGAGCACTTACGCAGGCCTTGTCGAGGTCATGCGTTCACAGCCGCTGGATTTCATCGGCGTGGACTACGCCATCGACAACCTGACCATGGAAGAGACCATCTTCCCGCTCGCACAGGAACGCGGCATCGCGGTCATGGTGTACATGCCCTTCGGACGTGCGCGCCTGTGGGACAAAGTGCGCGGCAAGGAAGTCCCGGACTGGGCGTCCGAGTTTGGCGCAGCGACTTGGGCGCAGTTCTTCCTGAAGTTCGTGCTGTCACACCCGGCCGTGACCGTGGCGACGCCTGCCACCAGCCGACCGCACCACATGGTGGACAACCTCGGTGCTGCAATGGGAGTGCTGCCGGATGAGGCGATGCGTCAACGAATGATGGCGCATATCGATTCGCTGTAACAGGTCAGGCGTCCGCGTAGCGCTCCGCGCCGCCGTGCCAACGGCGCACCAAGGGGCGTGCGTGAGCAGGCTTTTCCTGGAGCAAGCGGTCTGCCGCGAGTTGCACTTGCGGTAGCAGGTCGGCATCGCGCACCAGATCGGCGACGCGCAACTGCAGTACGCCAGTCTGTCGGGTACCGAGAACTTCCCCCGGGCCGCGCAGACGCAGATCCTCGGCGGCGATTTTGAATCCATCGGAAGATTCGCGCAGTACGCCGAGCCTTTGCTTTGCCAAGGACAATAACGGGGCGCGATACATGAGTACGCAGTGGCTCTCTTGGGTACCGCGCCCGACGCGGCCGCGCAGCTGATGCAACTGAGCGAGCCCCATGCGCTCGGCGTTCTCGACAACCATCAGCGTAGCATTGGGTACATCCACCCCGACTTCGATGACGGTGGTCGCCACCAGTAATTGCACAGTCCCTGTCTTGAAGCCCTGCATCACGCGTTCCCGCTCCGCGGGCTTCATGCGTCCGTGTACGAGGCCCACAGTGATATCGGGTAGCGCTGCAGCGAGGTTGCTAGCGGTTTCTTCGGCCGCCTGTGCTTCGAGCACATCGGACTCATCGATCAATGGGCACACCCAATACACTTGACGCCCGTCACCGCAGGCAGCGTGAACCCTTTCGACCACTTCGTCGCGACGCGTTTCCGGCATGACCACGGTCTTGAGCGGCGGTCGGCCGGGCGGTAGCTCGTCAATGATGGAATGATCAAGGTCGGCATAGGCACTCATCGCCAGTGTGCGTGGGATAGGCGTGGCGGTCATGATGAGCTGATGCGCCTGCCAACCCGCATCCTTGCCCTTCTCGCGCAGCGCAAGTCGCTGGTGCACGCCGAAGCGGTGTTGCTCGTCCACGATGACCAATGCGAGCTTGCGGAACACCACATCGTCCTGGAACAGCGCATGGGTACCGACGACCAAGGGCGCGTCCCCTAGCGCGATGCGTTCAAGCAGGGCTGCCCTCGCCTTTCCTTTTACGCGTCCTGCAAGAAACTCAGGCACTACGCCCAGCGGCGTCAGCCATTGATCCAGGGTGCGCATGTGTTGCTCAGCGAGCAGCTCGGTCGGTGCCATCAGAACCGCTTGGCATCCGCATTCCACGGCACGCAACGCGGCGGCAGCTGCCACCACGGTTTTTCCGGAACCTACATCCCCCTGCACCAGACGCATCATCGGATGTGCCCGTTTGAGGTCAGCGAAGATGTCTTCTAGCACACGCTTCTGGGCGGAAGTCAGTTTGAATGGTAGTGACTCGATGAGCCCGGACACCAGCTTGCCGCCACCTTGCAGGACCGGGGCACGGTTGGTGCTCACGCGTTGCCTCAGCAACCGCAGGCTCAGGTGTTGCGCCAGTAGCTCCTCGAAGGCGAGACGCCGCACAGCGGGGTGTCGTGCATCGGTGAGCGTCGCCACTTCGGTGTCCGGCGGCGGGCGGTGCACGAATAGAATGGCCTCGCGCAACGATGGCAACTTGAGCTGAGCAAGCAGGTCGTCGGGCAGCCATTCGGGCAATGTCACCGCGTCCTTGCGCAAAAGGTCGAGTGCCTGCGAGGTCAAAGACCGCCAGCGCGGTTGCTGCAAGCCCTCGGTGGACGGATAGATGGGCGTCAACGTTTCCTCGTTAGCCGATGCGGCATCACCACTCACGATGCGGTACTCGGGATGCACCATCTCCAGAGATGCAGGGCCACGGCGGACTTCCCCGAACACGCGCACACGGGTGCCACGCGCGAGGCCCTTCTGTTGCGCCTGATTGAAATGAAAGAAGCGGAGTGTGATGGCACCGGTACCGTCTGCCACCCGCACCAACCATGTGCGACGGCGCCGGAACACTACTTCGGCCAACTCCACCACGCCCTCCACGACCACATGCTCACCGTGGCGAACCGCGCCCAGGGGTACGACACGCGTGCGATCTTCATAGCGCAGGGGAAGATGAAAAAGCAGGTCCTGAATGCTTTCGACGCCTACTTTGGCGAGCTTTTCCGCGAGTGACGGGCCCACGCCGCGCAGGTTGCCAACAGGCACCGACGCGGCGTCAGACATGGGTCAAGGCTTCGCGGCCTGAGGGCCGCTCCCACCGCCCAATACCATGACCGCATCCATCTCAACTGGCACACCCTTGGGGAGTTGCGATACCCCGACTGCAGCGCGTGCCGGATAGGGTTGCTTGAAGTAGCGCGCCATCACTTCGTTGACGGTGGCGAAGTTGCCGAGATCCGTGAGGTAGACATTCACCTTCACGAAATCATCCATCGTTCCGCCCGCAGCCGCGGCAACTGCCTTCAGGTTCTCGAAAACGCGCTCTATCTGCTTTTCGATGGGCCCTTCCACGACTTGCATGGTCGCAGGGTCCAGTGGAATCTGCCCCGAGAGATAAACGGTGTCGCCGACGCGAATCGCTTGCGAGTAGGTGCCGATGGCTTCCGGGGCGT
>CAZKFT010000009.1:65552-67960 GCA_964552205.1 uncultured Gammaproteobacteria bacterium | reverse complement strand
ATGCGTATTGGCGAAATGCAGGCGGAACTGTCTCGCGGTGACGATGACATCTGGTCCTACGACACTTCGGCGCGTGCCGTCGGCCTTGCCGCTTTGGTACGCGGTGTCGAAACCACCGAGAAGAGCCAGTTTCGCGTGACGGATTCGCTGGTCGCCCTGCGCCACAGCTACGCAATGTCGGGGGACAGAAGAAACCGCGACTTTGACCTCCACTTCGACTGGCAAGCGATGACCATGAGTGGCGATGTCAGGGGGGAGACCGTCGAGCAGGCGCTCCCGGCCGGCGCAGTGGACCGTCACGCGATGACCCTGGCGGTGATGGTGGACCTCATCGCGGAACGCGAGTTTCCTCGCAAACATGTGATGATCGACCGGGCGCGTATACGAGAGCTGGAAACACGCATCGACGGCAATGAATCGCTATCCACTCCCGCGGGTCGTTTCGAGACCCAACGCATCGTACAGCAGCGTCTGGACGACCCGACCAGACGCTACATCATGTGGTTGACGACGGTGAACCACTCATGGATACCCGTTCGTATCCAGAGCGTTGACGATGACGGCGCCGACTTTACCCTGGAGCTCCTGCGCCTGCAGAACTAGGTCTTGGGTAGCGTGACACCCTGCTGGCCCTGGTATTTGCCCCCGCGGTCCTTGTAGGACGTCTCACATTCCTCGTCCGATTCAAAGAACAGCATCTGCGCCACACCCTCGTTCGCGTAAATGCGTGCGGGCAATGGTGTGGTGTTGGAGAATTCCAGCGTCACATGCCCCTCCCACTCCGGCTCCAGTGGCGTCACGTTCACAATGATGCCGCAGCGCGCGTAGGTCGACTTGCCCAAGCACACGGTGAGCACACTGCGTGGAATCCGGAAATACTCCACAGTCCGCGCAAGTGCGAACGAGTTGGGCGGGATGATGCAGACGTCACCAGTGAAATCAACGAAGTTGCGCTCGTCGAAATTCTTCGGGTCCACAATGGTCGAGTTGATGTTGGTGAATATCTTGAACTCGTTCGCGCAACGCACATCGTAGCCATAACTCGAGGTACCGAAGGACACGATTCGTCCGTTGCCGTTTTCCCGTACCTGGCCGGACTCGAAGGGCTCAATCATGCCTTCCGCTGCCATCCGCCGTATCCACTTGTCTGATTTGATCGACATCGCTGGTCTTTACTCCATCACTATTTTCGGGAATTTCGCACTATGGTCTTTCGCTGTGAGCGACAGCCGCGCCGCCATGCGTCGCGCGATGGCGCGATACGACTGCGCGATGTCGCTGTCGGGTGCGGCAACTACGGTGGGTGTGCCGCCGTCTGCCTGCTCCCGGATACGGATATCCAGCGGCAGGGATCCCAGGAACGGGACCTCGTATTGCGCGGCAAGCCGCGCACCACCGCCCTCACCGAACAGGTGTTCTTCATGGCCACACTGACTGCATACATGGGTGCTCATGTTCTCGATCACCCCCAAGACCGCGACCTCGACCTTCTGGAACATCTTCAGACCCTTGCGCGCGTCCAGCAGTGCGATGTCCTGCGGCGTGGTCACGATGACGGCACCGGCTACCGGCACTTTCTGTGACAAGGTCAGTTGCGTATCGCCGGTTCCGGGCGGCATGTCCACGATGAGGTAATCGAGGTCTCCCCAGTTGGTGTCGCCCAGCAACTGTGTCAGCGCCTGGGTCACCATGGGCCCGCGCCACACCATGGGCGTTTCCTCATCAATCAGGTAGCCGATGGACATGGATTTCAGTCCGTGGGCGATGACAGGGTCCACACTCTTACCGTCCGGTGAGCTCGGCTTGGCGTCGGTACCCAACATTCGGGGCTGGCTGGGGCCATAGATATCCGCATCGAGAAGGCCCACGGTGGCGCCTTCGGCCGCCAGAGCGAGGGCCAAGTTCACAGCGGTGGTGGATTTCCCCACACCGCCCTTGCCGGAAGCCACGGCGATGACATTGCGAATGCCGGACATGGGCTGGAGCTGGCGTTGAACCGCATGCGCGATAACTTTCCATGACACGGCAACCTCGACGACCGATACGCCTGGTACTGCGCCGAGGACCGCTTTCACCCGCTCTGTGAGCTCCTCAGCGTAGGCACCCAGCGGAAAACCGAGTTCGAGGCGAACGCGAACGCGCCCGCCCTCCACCACCAGCTCGCGAACTGCCTTTGCGGTGTAGAGGTCGGTCTCGAGCCAGGGGTCACGATCGTTTCGGAGTGCCGCTTCGAGGGCGGCGGAATCAGGGGTGGCCATGGGCGGCAATTCTAACGGAACAGGCCCGCTGTGGCATAATTCCCGCTTTGCCGCAGCCACTTGGATACCCGTAGCCATGAGCACCGAAAAGCGCCGGATTCTCGTCACCAGCGCCCTGCCCTATGCGAACGGACCCATCCATCTTGGGCA
>CAZKFT010000009.1:61520-65452 GCA_964552205.1 uncultured Gammaproteobacteria bacterium | reverse complement strand
GCACCCGCTGACCTCAAGAATCCCGTGTCCGTCATTTCCGGCAAGCCACCCATCCAGAAGACATCGCTGCACTACTTCGTGAAACTGGCCGATTTCGAGACCATGTTGCGCGACTGGACGAGCTCCACTGCGCGGGTGCAGGAATCGGTGGCGCGGAAACTGGGGGAGTGGTTCGACGCCGGGTTGCGTGACTGGGACATCTCGCGTGATGCGCCCTATTTCGGTTTCCGAATCCCGGGCAGTGACGACAAGTATTTCTATGTCTGGCTGGATGCACCCATCGGCTACATGGCGAGCTTCAGGAAGCTCTGCCGCGAACAAGGCCTGGACTTCGATGCCTACTGGGGCCCGGACAGCGATGCCGAGGTCCACCACTTCATCGGCAAGGACATCATCTACTTCCATACGCTGTTCTGGCCCGCCATCCTGCACGGCGCGGGTTTCCGCAAGCCTACCGCGGTGCATGCCCACGGATTCCTGACCGTGAACGGGCAGAAGATGTCGAAGTCACGCGGCACCTTCATCATGGCCAAGAGCTGGCTCGACCACCTCGACCCGGAGCCCCTGCGTTACTACTACGCGGCGAAGCTTGGCCCCGGCATTGATGACATCGACCTCAACCTCGAGGATTTCGTGCAACGCGTGAACGCCGACCTGGTCGGGAAACTGGTCAACATCGCCAGTCGCTGTGCGGGCTTCATCCACAAGCGCTTTGACGGCAAGCTCGCAGTCAAGCTGCCTGATCAGGCGTTGTTTGACAGCTTCGCGGCGGAAAGCGACAACATCGCCGCCCTTTACGAGAAGCGTGACTTCGCGGCCGCCATGCGCGTTGTCATGGCCCAGGCCGATCGAGCCAACCAGTACATTGATGAGCACAAACCGTGGGTCATCGCCAAAGACGAATCCCGCCAAGACGAGGTCCAGGCCGTATGCACTCAGGGCCTGAATCTGTTCCGCCAGTTGATGGTGTGGCTGGCGCCCGTGCTGCCTCGCACGGCATCACGCAGCGCCGAGTTCCTCAACATTCCGCCATTGCGCTGGCAGGACGCACAGTCGCCGCTGCTCGAGCACCAGATAAATCCATTTACGCCCTTACTCACCCGCATTGACCCCGACCAGGTGGCCAAGATGACCGAATCCGAGACTCCAGTACCCGCCCCGACCGGGCCAGCCGACCTCGCACCCGAAATCACCTTCGACGATTTCGCGAAGATCGATCTCCGCATCGCACGCATCGTGAAAGCGGAACATGTGGAGGGCGCAGACAAGCTCCTCAGACTGACGCTAGATATCGGGGGCGGCCATCGCAATGTATTCGCCGGTATCAAGTCGGCCTACGCACCCGAAGATCTGGAAGGCAGGTTGACGGTCATGGTCGCCAACCTTGCGCCCCGAAAGATGCGCTTCGGCATGTCCGAGGGCATGGTGCTGGCTGCCGGTCCGGGTGGTTCTGACCTGTTCATCCTTTCGCCGGATGAGGGCGCGGAGCCCGGCATGCGAGTGAAGTAGTGGGCGAGTATGCGCTGCTGTTGATCGGGACTGTCCTGGTCAACAACTTCGTACTGGTGAAGTTCCTCGGGCTTTGCCCGTTCATGGGTGTGTCGAGAAAATTGGAGAGCGCGGCAGGCATGGCGCTCGCGACCACCTTTGTCCTCACGCTGTCATCCATCGCGAGCTGGGCCATCAACACTTGGCTACTGGCACCGCTGGGAATCGAGTACCTGCGCACCATCGCCTTCATTCTTGCCATCGCTGCTGTGGTGCAGTTCACGGAGATGGTCGTGCGCAAGACCAGTCCCCTGCTCTATCAAGTCCTCGGCATCTACCTGCCGCTGATCACCACCAACTGTGCAGTACTCGGCGTCGCCTTGCTCAACATCCAGGACAGTCACACGCTACTCGAATCTGCGGTGTTCGGCGTGGGCGCGGCACTCGGATTCTCGCTGGTACTTGTGCTGTTTGCGGCCATGCGTGAGCGCATCGCAGCAGCGGATGTGCCGGTGCCGTTTCAGGGTGCAGCCATTGCACTGGTCACGGCCGGGTTGATGTCGCTGGCTTTCATGGGCTTCTCCGGCCTGGTGCGCTGACGATGCTTGCGGCAATCTTCGCGATGACGCTGCTGGCAGCCACCTTCGGGATGGTGCTCGGGTTCTCTGCCATCCGCTTCCGCGTGCAAGGCGACCCCGTCGCAGACCAGATCGAACGGCTGCTCCCACAAACCCAGTGCGGCCAGTGCACGTTCCCCGGATGTCGCCCCTATGCCGAAGCCATTGCGCGCGGAGAGGCCGACATCAATCAATGTCCTCCAGGCGGCGAGGCCACGATCCGAGCGCTTGCAGACCTTTTGGACCGCGAACCCAAACCGCTGAATCCAGACAACGGCATCGAGAAGCCCAAAGTCCTTGCCGTCATAGACGAGCCGAGGTGCATCGGCTGCACCCTGTGCATACAGGCCTGTCCCGTAGACGCCATCGTCGGCGGTGCTAAACAGATGCACACTGTCATTGCAGCGGAGTGCACAGGCTGCGAGCTGTGCGTCCCGCCCTGCCCGGTGGACTGTATTGATTTGGTGCCGGTCGAACAGACCGTGGAGGCCTGGCGATGGCCGCGACCGTGACACTGCATCGCATGCACGGCGGCCTGCAGCTTGAGGCTTTCAAGGCGCAGTCCACGCGCCTTCCAATCGCGGAGCTGCCCCGCCCTGCGAAACTGGTCCTGCCGCTGCGACAACATGCGGGTCTTCCTTCGGTGCCCTGCGTCAGTGTGGGAGAGCATGTAGACCGTTACCAGCCACTGGCGCATTCCGCAGGTGTGGTCAGTGCCCCGTTGCATGCACCCGCGTCGGGAACCATTGTCGCCGTCGAGGACCGTCCATGGCCCCATCCCAGCGGACAGCCTGGCCCCTGCATCGTACTGAAGACAGATGATGTTGATGCCGACCATCGCGCGCTTGTTCCCCACCCGGACTGGAAGTCGCTTCCGCAGGATGTCCTGTTGGAACGCATACGTTCTGCTGGCATCGTCGGCCTGGGCGGCGCGGGTTTTCCCACCGATGTGAAACTCACGCTCACTGGAAGCAATACCGTCCATACACTGTTGCTCAACGGTGCGGAGTGCGAACCGTATATCAGCTGTGATGACATGCTGATGCGTGAACGCGCTGATCGCGTCATCACCGGCGGTCTGATCATGATGCGCGCGCTTGGGGCGGAGCACTGCATTCTGGCCATGGAGGAAGACAAGCTGGAGGCGCACGCTGCGATTGCCCAGGCTGCAGCAGGTACGAACATTGAAATCGTGAAGGTACCCGCCCGCTATCCGCAAGGTGGCGAGCGCCAGCTGATATACACGCTGACCGGACAGAAAGTCCCCAGCGGTGGGCTACCACTGGACATCGGCATCGTCTGCCAGAATGTCGGCACGGCCGCAGCGGTGACCGACGCCGTGGTCGACGGACGCCCGCTCATTTCACGAATCGTGACGGTCACCGGACCAGGCGTCGTACAACCCAGGAACATCCACGTCTTGTTCGGGACACCGGTCCACCAACTGATAGAGGCCTGTGATGGGCTACGTGGCGGGGGGATGGTCCTCACCATGGGTGGTCCCATGATGGGCTTCCAGTTGAGCAGCGGTGAGGTGCCAGTCGTCAAGACCATGAACTGCGTGTTGGTCCGGGAGCCTGAGCACAAGGAAGATGTACAGCCCTGCATCCGCTGCACGGAATGTGCCTCGGTCTGCCCCGAAGACCTGCTACCGCAGCAACTTCATTGGTATGCGCTCGCTCGTGACGAGGAGCTGCTCAAGGAACACCGATTGTTCGATTGCATCGAATGCGGCTGTTGCGATGTGGTGTGCCCCAGTCACATTCCGCTGGTCAGCGAGTTCCGATGGGCGAAAGGAGAGATTCGCCACCGTGAGTCCGAGCAACG
>CAZKFT010000009.1:53126-61420 GCA_964552205.1 uncultured Gammaproteobacteria bacterium | reverse complement strand
TACTGGCCCGGGGCATCATCCAATGGACCATCCCACTCGCGGTGCTCGGCAGCATGACCGTACTGTCTGCGGTAGCTTGGGGCATTGACCCGGAACGTTTCGCTTCGCCGGTTTTCCACCTGCTCGGCGGAGCGACGGTGTACTGCGCCTTCTTCATCGCGACGGATCCGGTTTCCGCGGCGACAACGCCGCATGGCCGCATCGCCTATGGTATCGGCATAGGTGTTCTGGTCTGGGTCATACGCACCTTCGGGGGGTACCCGGATGCCGTCGCATTTGCAGTCCTGCTCATGAATATGAGCGCGCCTGCTCTGGATTATTTTCTGCGACCGCGGGAGAACAGGCGATGAGGGCCGCCAGCCGCCATGCAGCCATTGGGGCGGGTTTACTTGCGCTGTTCGCCTTGGTTGGCACCACGCTTGTTGCCACTACAGAACACGGAACCAAAGCACGAATCATGGAGAACGAGCGTGCGTTCATCCTGCGCACACTCGATGTTCTGGTAGACCCGGCCCGCTACGACAACGACCTGCTGGAGGACCGAATCACCGTAGTCGCACCAGAGGCGTTGGGTACAAGCCGCGCGCTCCCGGTGTATCGCGCCCGATTGATTGGGGAGCGCGTGGCATTGGTCATGGAAGCTGTAGCCCCTGACGGGTACTCGGGCGATATCCGCTTGCTGGTGGGCATCAACGCCGATGGCACATTGGCCGGCGTGCGCGTCATTGCGCATCGAGAAACCCCGGGTTTGGGGGATGGTATAGACGACGACCGGTCGGACTGGATCCGGGGATTCGAAGGGCTCTCACTCACCAATCCAGAACCTGCGCAATGGGCGGTGAAACGTGACGGCGGTGCCTTCGATCAGTTCACCGGCGCAACAATAACCCCCCGAGCCGTGGTTGCCGCCGTCAAGCGCACGCTCGAGTACTACACCCTGCACCAAGATGCGCTTTGGGAGCCACAGGAGCTGCCATGAGTGAGACTGTCGGCAATCTGGCCAAGCAGGGACTGTGGCGCAATAACCCGGGGCTGGTACAGCTCCTGGGCTTGTGTCCACTGCTCGCCGTGACGGGCACGACAATCAATGGACTCGGCCTCGGGGTCGCCACCCTGTTCGTGCTTGCCGGGTCCAATCTGATTGTTTCCCTGTTGCGCCCCTGGCTACGCCAGGAGATCCGCATCCCGGTGTTCGTACTCGTCATCGCCTCACTGGTGACAACCGTCGAGTTGGTGATGAACGCATGGTTCCATGATCTCTATCGTACGCTCGGCATCTTCATTCCATTGATTGTGACCAACTGCGCGATCATCGGCCGAGCCGAAGCATTCGCATCCCGCAACGCGCCGATACCAGCCCTCGTGGATGGACTGATGATGGGGCTTGGCTTCGCACTGGTGCTGGTGGTGCTTGGGGCGGGGCGCGAGCTCATCGGACTTGGAACCTTGTTCGCGGGTGCAGAGCACCTGTTCGGCCCAGCCGCTGCAGGGTGGGAAGTCGCCATCCCCGACTACCGAGGCTTTTTGCTCGCAGTGCTGCCGCCGGGTGCATTCATCGGGCTGGGACTCCTGATTGCAGGCAAGAACGCCATCGACCACGCTCGGGAGCAACGGGCATGACCCCAGTCAAGCGCGCGCAGTTGTTCGAGCGTCTCAAGGCACAAAACCCGCAACCCACCACTGAGTTGCAGTACTCCACCCCATTCGAGTTGCTGGTGGCCGTCATTCTGTCTGCACAGGCCACGGATGTCGGTGTGAACAAGGCCACTGCCACGCTGTTTCGGGTGGCGAACACGCCGGCGGCCATACTGGCATTGGGCGAAGCCGGACTGAAACATCACATTCGTACCATCGGACTTTTCAACACCAAAGCCAGGAATATTCTTGCCACCTGTCGCATCTTGCTGGAGCAGTACGATGGCCAAGTACCTCGCGACCGCGCCGCGCTGGAGTCACTGCCCGGCGTGGGACGGAAAACGGCCAATGTCATCCTCAACACCGCGTACGGGGAACCGACCATTGCCGTGGACACCCACATCTTCCGCGTCTCCAACCGCACCGGGCTGGCCCCGGGCAAAACGGTACTTGAGGTGGAAAAAGCACTCATGAAGCGCGTGCCCGCACCCTACCGCAAAGATGCGCATCACTGGCTGATACTTCACGGCCGTTATGTCTGCAAGGCGCGTAAGCCCCTTTGTGAGGTATGCGTCATCCATGACTTGTGCCGTTGGCCGGGGAAGGCGTGATGTTCGGCCACGACCGTAGAAGCATTCGTGAGCACTTCCTGAATGTGTGGCGAAAAATCGAGAACGACCGTACGCTGGACCCGCTTGAGCAAATCATCGCGGATGTCATCCGCACGCATCCTGAATATCACCGGTTGTTCCGCGCGGGCGATGCGCTTTTGGACGCGGACTGGACCCCGGAGGGTGGGGAAACCAACCCATTCCTCCACATGGGCCTGCATATCGCCATCCGCGAGCAGGTTGGCGCGGACCGGCCAGCGGGTATCCATGCGGTGTTCGAGCGCCTGGTTTGGCAGACGGGCGACCCTCTGGCCGCAGAGCACATTGCCATCGAATGCCTTGCCCAAGCGCTGTGGGAAGCAGGGCGTTCCGGGGAGGCCCCCGACGAGCAAGCCTATTTGCGCGCATTACAGGCCCACCTCACCCGAAATCGCTGAAATCTTTTGCCACGCGGCCGGTCTATACTGGTGAACGCACCATCACTGATACACCTTGGAGGACATTTCCATGAAAACTACGAATCGCAAGCCGCTGGCCATCGCTGTCGGAGCCGCGCTCGGCGCTACGCTGGCGGCCTCACCCGTTACCTACGCTGATGCTGGCGCAAACCCGTTCGGGCTTACAGAGCTCGCAGGGGGCTACATGCTGGGTGCAATGGGTACTAACCCAACCCCTCCTCCCACTGAGCAGAAAGACGATGAAGCCAAGTGTGGCGAGGGCAAGTGCGGCGAAGGACAGTGCGGTGAAGGTCATGCCGATGCGGACGCCGATGCAGACGCCGACGCCGATGCAGACGCCGACGCCGATGCAGACGCTGATACCGATGCGGACGATGATGCCAAGGATGATGAAGGCCGCTGTGGTGAGGGCCGCTGTGGCGCGACTGCCTGAGGGCGCTGGCCTGGGCTTGCGTCGTCCACTGGTGCATGCACTGCTGGACGAACGCCCGCCCCAGGTCGCTTTCCTCGAGCTTGCCCCTGAAAACTGGATGGGTGTTGGAGGTCAGCGCGGGCGCGACCTGCGGGCATTGACCGAGCGATACCCCTTTGCCGCGCACGGTCTCTCCTTGTCTCTGGGTGGCCCGGCCCCTCTCGATGAGACGTTTCTCCGCTCGCTCAAAAACTTCCTGGACACGCACAGCGTGCAGGTTTACAGCGAGCACCTGTCCTGGTGCGCGGATGACGGGCACTTGTACGACCTGATGCCCATTCCTCACACGACAGAAGCCGTTGAATGGACGGCAGCACGCATTCGTCACGCGCAGGACATCCTGGAACGGACCATAGCGATCGAGAATGTTTCCACCTATGCCGCCCCGGGTAGCGAGATGTCGGAAGCGGAGTTCGTGAATGGGGTGCTGGAGCGCGCGGACTGTCACCTTCTCCTCGATGTGAACAATATCGTGGTGAATTCCATCAATCATGGATACGACGCGCGCGCCTTCCTGCGCGCCATGCCATCCGAACGCGTGGCTTACCTGCATGTCGCTGGACATTTCGTCGAGGCCGATGACCTGCGCATAGATACGCATGGGTCGGACGTGCCAGCTGCAGTATGGAATCTTCTGCAGGACGCCTACGAACACTGCGGAACGCGTCCTACGCTCCTTGAACGGGATTTCAACATCCCGCCCATGACCGACCTGTTGAAGGAACTGGACCAGATTCTGGCTGCGCAGGCACGGTTGGCAGCATGAGCGTCCCCACCTTCACGAACCTGCAGCGGAAATTCGCCGCGCACATGCGCGACCCGGAACACTGCCCTGCACCCACTGGAATCGAACCACGACGAGTACAGGTGTACCGCGACCTGATTTACAACAATGTCCGCAGTTTCATGCGCAAGGGATTCCCGGTGCTTGTGAAGGTGCTTGGTGCTGACAGGTTTGACCGCTTGGTCAGGGATTGGCTGTCGGAGCATCGCGCCAGCACACCACTGTTCCCGCGCATGCCCGGCGAGTTTGTCCGGTGGCTGAATACCAGGCCAAACGCCGCTGACGACTTTCCGCCGTGGCTCCGTGACCTCGCCCATTACGAATGGGTAGAGCTCGATCTCAGTCTGGCGGAAGATGTTGTTGCCACCGACGGTTCGCGCTTGCAACTGTCGCCGTTGGCGCGCGTACTGCGCTATGAGTGGCCTGTCCAGATGATTGGCCCGGAAACGATACCAACTACACCAACTCCTACGACGCTGCTCGTGTATCGCGATGCAGCGGATACTGTCCGTTTTCTGGTAACCACACCCATGACCCATGCTCTTCTCAGTACAGTCAAGGATCAGGGTCCCATCGAGTTCGCGGAACTGTTGGCGCACCTCGGCGACGTAGACGCACTGGCGGCTCCCGCGCAGGTTCTGCTCGACGACCTGCTGGATAGGGGCGTAGTACGGAAGGTCCAGTGAAGGGCGCCGCGTTCGAGTTGGATGCACGTTTGGCTAAGGACACGCTCCCGGTCATGGACCTTGCACTCTGCACTGTCCGACTCATGAATGACACGCAGTATCCGTGGTTGATTCTGGTACCACGGGTGGCTGGTGTGGTGGAACTGCTCGACCTGTCAGACGGTGACCGGAATATGCTGTGGCAGGAAGTCCTTCTGTGCAGTGACGCGCTGAAAGCGGAAACCCGACCGGACAAACTCAATGTCGCTGCGCTGGGAAATGTTGTTGCCCAATTGCATGTCCACATCATCTCGCGCTTCGAGTCGGATGCGGCGTGGCCGAGGCCCGTCTGGGGTGTCCAAGCGCCACTACCCTACGAAGCGGATGCTGGGGAGCATTTTGCAGCGGCTATCCGGAAACGATTGACGAGCGCATGATCCGGCACCAGGAGATTCACGATGTGGTGATGACCATTCCTCACGGTCGCGTCAGCACCTATGGTGCCGTCGCACGTCGCGTGGGCGGGTGTACTGCCCGCTTGGTCGGCTACGCGCTATCCAGCTTGCCCACGGGGTCACGGGTTCCTTGGCACCGGGTGGTGAACGCCCAGGGACGTATCAGCCTGCCCGGAGAGGCGGGACAGCGGCAAAGGGAACTGCTCGAGTCTGAAGGCGTGGCATTCGACGATGCAGGTGCGATTGACCTCGATCGTCATGGGTGGAGCGCTGCGTCGTCTCAATCCGCCTGAAGCGACCGCATGCGTTGCAGGTATTCCCTTTGCATGGTGGTGACGAAGCTGGAGAGCAAACGCTGGATGTCCGGTGTGAGGTCGTGAAAACGCCCTCCTATGCGACGCTGCCGCTGCACCTCGTCAATTCTCGAAAAGGTGAGCGTTGCAGTGAGTTCCAGAATCTCGCCCCCGACGGGGAGTCTGACCAAGATCTCATCTCCCGTTTCCACCTCATCATGAACGGAACATCGGGCGCCGAACCCAGTGACCGAGAGGTCCACCAACGCGGCGTCAAATCCCAGGTCGCTACCAACACGACTGACCGTCACGTTGATGGGATTTCCCGCACCCACACGCGACCGGAACTCACGGCGGCGCTGTGAATACCTGACATAGGCTGGGAGACGCGCTCGGTACATCGCAATTCCGTCCCGCCGCCCGATACCTGCAACCATCAGGACAAACCTCAGGTCGACATTGTCCAGCCTCGTGTAAACGGCCAGGCGCGACCCAGGGCGCACGCGCTCGTGCATCCGATTGGGCACCAGCTCGTCAAGAACGAGATACCCCTCAGGCTGATCCACCGAGAGCACCGCACTGGTGGCTTGACGTCGAAACCCATCCAGAGTCACTGAAAGTATACTGCGCTGCTTGACCAGCTTGCCGAGCAAACTTCTGATCTGTATCGGGTTTCTGATCGCATCCGGTGCGTTGGCGAGTACTTCGTCGTCAGCCACCTGCCCCTCTCGTCAGTATGAAATCTGCAACTGCGTCGCTGACCCCGTTGATTACGAACTGGACGGCAATGACCGCCAGGATGAGACCGAACACCTTGGTCAGTATCTTACGCCCAGTCTCGCCCAGATAGTCAATGACTACCTTGCTGTTGACCATGCTGAAATAGCACGCCACGGTCGTGATCAGGATGGCAAGGAAAACCATGCTCCACTGACCGATCCCCGCAGCATCCGAGGTCAGGACCATGACGGTTGCAATGGAGCCCGGACCGCTGATGAAGGGAATCGCCAGCGGCACGATGGAGATATTATCGGTGATGGTGCCGGTCGGCTTCACCTCGCTGGTGGATTGCTCGGCGTCCTCCGTCTTGTTCAGCATGTTCATGCCGATGCCGAACAGGATCAGGCCTCCTGCAATCCGGAACGCACCTAGCGTAATGCTGAAAATCTGGAAGATGAGCCCACCCAGCAGGGCAAAAGTGATTAGTACCGCGGTCGCGGTGACGACTGCCCGCCGCGCAATGAGCTTGCGCTCGGCATCGTTGGACTTCGGGAGCAAGGACGCAAACACAAAGGCGGTCGTCAGCGGGTTGATGATGACAAACACCGCTGCCAAAGACAGGAAGAAATACTCGACGAGCGCGCCCATCACTTGCCCCGCTTGGGAATATAGAGGTCTGTGAGCGTACCCTCAAACGCTTCCGCGGCAAAGGCAACGGTCTCCGACAGTGTCGGATGCGGATGGATGGTCAGCCCGATATCGGCGGCATCCGCCCCCATCTCTATGGCCAACGCGGCCTCGGCAATGAGGTCGCCTGCATTCGGGCCGACGATGCCGGCCCCGATGACGCGTTTGGTGGCAGGGTCGAACAACAGCTTGCTGAAGCCATCCGCCGCGCCGAGCGCGAGTGCGCGACCGCTCGCCGCCCATGGGAACTGCCCTTTCTCATAGGCCGTACCCTGCGCCTTGGCATCGGTCTCGGTGAGTCCGCACCAGGCGATTTCGGGGTCGGTATAAGCGACAGAGGGAATCACCGTGGCTTCAAACGCGACCTTGTGGCCACTTGCGACCTCCGCTGCAACCTTGCCCTCGTGCGTCGCCTTGTGTGCAAGCATCGGGTTGCCGACGATGTCACCAATCGCGAAGATATGGGACTGATTGGTCCGCATCTGCTTGTCAACCGGGATGAACCCGCGCTCGTCCACGGTGACCCCCGCCTTGTCTGCATCGATGCTGAGACCGTTGGGCCGTCGACCCACAGCGACGAGCACTCGGCCAAAAATCTGGGCATCTGGCGCGTTGTCGCCTTCGAATTCAACTTTGATGCCGTTCTTCTGCGCCTTCAGCGATGTCACCTTGGTTTTGACCAGGATGCGCTCGTACTTGTCTGCAAGACGCTTCTGCAGAACCTTGACCAAGTCACGGTCGCAGCCGGGCATCAGTCCGTCGGACAATTCGACAACGCTGACCCGAACGCCCAATGCGGCGTACACGGTGGCCATTTCCAGGCCGATGATGCCGCCGCCGATGACCAGCATCCGCTCCGGCAACTCCTCCAATTCAAGTGCGCCGGTAGAGTCGATGATTCGAGGATCATCAGGCAACCCCGGCAAGCGCACGACGGAGGACCCGGCGGCAATGATTGCCTGTTGGAAGTGGATGACCTGGGTCCCGTCCGGGCTTTCCACCGACAGGTGGTTCGCGTCCAGGAATCGGCCGGTACCGTGCACGACCTTCACCTTGCGCTGTTTGGCCAGCCCCGCGAGGCCGCCGGTGAGCTTGCCTATGACCTCGTTCTTGAAACCCCGGAGTCCGTCCAGATCGATACGCGGCGCGCCGAAATTGACACCGTGGTCTGCCAGCACAGCCGCTTCATCGATGACTTTGGCCACATGCAGCAGCGCTTTCGATGGAATGCAGCCCACGTTGAGGCAAACACCGCCTAGTGCGTCGTAGCGCTCGACCAGGACCACATCGCGCCCGAGGTCGGCGGCGCGGAAGGCGGCAGTGTAGCCGCCCGGACCGGCGCCGAGGACCAGAAGCTCGCAGCTGAGGTCGGAATCGCGGCGCTTGGTATCGCGGCCCGTGGAATCGCGGCCCGTGGTATCGCGGCCCGTGGGGCCGCTCCCACTCTCTTTTTTAGGGGGAGGAGCTTCTGCATCCACAACTGCCGTGGGAGCGACCGCACTCGGTCGCGATTC
>CAZKFT010000009.1:51850-53026 GCA_964552205.1 uncultured Gammaproteobacteria bacterium | reverse complement strand
TCCAGAATGGCAATCAGATCCCCCTGCGACACCTTGTCCCCAACCTTCACCTTCAGCGTCTTGATGCTTCCCGCGGCGGTGGATGGAACATCCATCGCTGCCTTGTCGGTCTCGATGGTGATGAGCGGATCATCCACCGCGACCGCGTCACCCTCCGCAACCATGACCTCGATGATCTCGACGCCCTTGAAGTCACCGATGTCGGGGACGCGCACTTCCACCGTGGAACTCATATCAATCCCCGCACATCCTTCAACACCTCGGCAAGGTGGGTGGTAAAGCGTGCTGCTGCTGCTCCATCAATCACGCGGTGGTCATAGGACAGGGAAAGCGGCAGCATCAAGCGCGGCTGGAAGGCATGCCCATCCCAGATGGGCTGCATCTGCGAACGCGATACGCCGAGGATGGCAACTTCGGGGGCGTTCACAATCGGCGTGAACGCTGTGCCCCCAATGCCACCCAGACTGGACACGGAGAAAGTCCCGCCCTGCATGTCATCGGCCTTCAACTTGCGTTCGCGCGCCTTCGCGCTGATCTCACCGAGGTCGCGGGCAATGGCGTAGACATCTTTCTGGTCCGCATCACGGATTACCGGCACGACAAGCCCCTCTGGTGTATCCACCGCGAAGCCGATGTGCCAATACTGCTTGCGGATGAGATTCTGGCCGGAAGGGTCGAGCGAGGCGTTGAAGTCAGGGAACTCCTTCAATGCCTGCACGCAGGCCTTGATGATGAACGCAAGCGGTGTGAGCTTGGTGCCCTGCTTTTCGGCGTTCACCTTGAGCGCCTTGCGTACCGTCTCGAGGTCCGTGATGTCTGCCGCGTCATGTTGTGTGACATGCGGCACGGTTATCCACGCGCGTTGCAGGTGCGGTCCGCTGATGCGCTTGATGCGAGAGAGCGCGACCGTCTCGACCGGACCCCACTTGCCGAAATCCACGACGGGCATCTGCGGCAGGGAGAATCCTCCACCTGAGGTTCCGCCGCCCTGCATGACGCCCTTGACGAAGGACTTCACATCATCGTGTGTGACCCGGCCTTTGCGACCGGTGCCGGATACGCGGGAAAGCTCGACGCCCAACTCGCGTGCGAATTTCCGGACGGAAGGAGAAGCGTGGGAGGGCAAATTCTTCTCGTGGCCCGTGGTATCGCGGCCCGTGGTATCGCGGCCCGTGG
>CAZKFT010000009.1:34864-51750 GCA_964552205.1 uncultured Gammaproteobacteria bacterium | reverse complement strand
GGCCCGTGGTATCGCGGCCCGTGGTATCGCGGCCCGTGGGGCCGCTCCCACGTTCTTCTTTAGGGGGAGGAGCTTCTGCATCCACAACTGCCGTGGGAGCGACATCTGCATCTGCTTTTGGGGGAGCGACATCTGCATCTACTTTTTCCGTGGGAGCGACCGCACTCGGTCGCGATTTCTCCTCTGAACCCACATCTTGGGATTCCACAGCGCAGATCACATCCCCTTCGGACACCTTGTCACCCTGCTTGACCTTCATGCTCTTGATGACGCCAGCGGAGGTGGCCGGCACATCCATCGCAGCCTTGTCGGTCTCGATGGTGATGAGTGGGTCGTCCACGGCAACGGTGTCGCCCTCGGCGACCATCACCTCGATGATCTCGACACCCTTGAAATCACCGATGTCGGGAACGCGAATCTCGGTCAGCTTTTCCACGGCTCGACCTTTTCGGGATTGACCCCGTACTTCTTCATCGCGTCCTTGACGGTCTTGATTGGCACTGCGCCTTCGTCCGCGAGCGCTTTCAGCGCGGCGACCACTACCCACCGTCGGTCAACTTCGAAGAAATGGCGCAACTGCTCACGCGAATCGCTGCGCCCGAAACCATCGGTACCCAGCACCGTGTAGCTGCGCGGAACCCAGCCACGAATCTGGTCGGCGAACGCGCGCATGTAGTCGGTTGCCGCGATGACGGGGCCATCTGTACCATCCAGACACTCAGTCACATAGGCCTTGCGCGGCTTCTTGGCATCCGGGTTGAGCAGGTTCCACCGGTCCACCTCGATGCCATCACGCCGCAGCTCAGTGAAGCTGGGGGCGCTCCAGACATCCGCAGCCACATCCCACTCCTCGTTCAGCATCGCTGCGGCGGCCTGGACCTCGCGCAGAATCGTGCCCGACCCGAGCAGTTGGACACGATGTTTGCCCTTGCCCCCCTTGTCCAGCAGGTACAGCCCTTTGAGTATCCCTTCCTCCGCACCCTTGGGAAGCGCCGGGTGGGTGTAGTTCTCGTTCATCAAGGTGAGGTAATAGAAAACATTCTCCCGCTCCGCGTACATCCGGCGCAGGCCATCCTGGATGATGACAGCCACCTCGTAAGCAAAGGTCGGGTCGTAGCTCACACAGTTGGGGATGGTGGATGACAGCAGATGGCTGTGCCCATCCTGATGCTGCAATCCCTCGCCGTTCAGCGTTGTCCGCCCTGCGGTACCACCCAACAGGAACCCGCGCGCCTGCGAATCGCCTGCCGCCCAAGCCAGGTCGCCGATACGCTGGAAACCGAACATCGAGTAGTAGATATAGAACGGAATCATCTGCAAGCCGTGATTGGCATACGCCGTGGCGGCTGCAATCCACGAACTCATGGCACCCGCTTCGTTGATACCTTCCTCGAGAATCTGCCCCGTCTTGTCTTCCTTGTAGAACATCAACTGATCGGCATCCTGCGGCGTATAAAGCTGACCCACCGACGAATAGATACCCAGCTGACGGAACATCCCTTCCATGCCGAAGGTGCGGGCTTCGTCCGGGACAATGGGCACAACGAATTTGCCGATCTTCTTGTCCTTGACCAGCATGTTGAGGATGCGCACAAAGGCCATGGTGGTGGAGAACTCGCGTTCACCAGAGGACTCCATCTGCGCCTTGAACGCGTCCAATCCCGGGGTTTCCAAGGCAGGCGCATCGTGATTGCGCTGCGGCAATGACCCGCCAAGCGCCTCACGACGTGCCTTGAAGTACTTCATCTCCTCGCTGTCCTCGGTGGGACGCGCGAACGGCACTTTCGCGATCTCGTCGTTGGACACGGGAATCGAGAAGCGATCACGGAATTCCTTCAGCGCTTCATCATCGAGCTTTTTCTGCTGATGGGAAATGTTCTGGCCCTCACCCGAGCGGCCCATGCCGTATCCCTTCACCGTCTTCGCCAGAATGACCGTAGGCTGACCCTTGTGCTCCATCGCCGCTTTGTAGGCTGCGTGCACTTTGCGCGCGTCATGACCGCCGCGGTTCAAGCGCCAGATTTCCTCATCGCTCATGTTGGCGACCATCTCCTTCAGCTCGGGATACTTGCCGAAGAAGTTCTCGCGGGTGTACGCACCGCCCTTGGCTTTGAAGTTCTGGTACTCGCCGTCCACGCACTCTTCCATGACGCGTTTGAGGAGGCCCTTGGTATCGCGTTGCAGGAGCGGATCCCAACGCGATCCCCAGATGACCTTGATGACATTCCAGCCGCTGCCGCGGAAATCCGCTTCGAGTTCCTGGATGATTTTGCCATTCCCTCGTACCGGTCCATCCAGTCGCTGCAGGTTGCAGTTGACGACAAACACCAGGTTGTCGAGCTTCTCTCTCCCCGCCAGAGAGGTCGCACCCAGCGATTCCGGCTCGTCCATCTCACCATCACCGAGGAAGGCCCATACTTTCTGTTTCGAGGTATCCACGAGGCCGCGATGTTCGAGGTAGCGCATGAAGCGCGCCTGATAGATTGCCATGATGGGGCCCAAGCCCATGGAGACCGTCGGGAATTGCCAGAAATCCGGCATGATTTTCGGGTGCGGGTATGAGGTGATTCCCTTGCCATCCACGTCTTCGCGGAAGTGCGCGAGTTGAGATTCGCTGATGCGACCCTCAAGAAATGCGCGTGCGTAGATGCCAGGGGAACTGTGGCCCTGAATATAAATCAGGTCGCCGCCATGATCCTTGTTGGGCGCGTTCCAGAAATGATTGAAGCCAACCTCGTACAGCACCGCCGACGATGCATAGGTGGAGATATGTCCACCCAGCTCGGTACCCTTGCGATTTGCGTGCACAACCATGGCCATCGCGTTCCAACGGATGAAGGCCTCAACCCGCTTTTCGAGTTCGCGATTGCCCGGATACCGTGGCTCGAGATGAGACGGAATCGTGTTCAGGTAGGCGGTATTCTGCGAGAACGGCAGATAGGCACCTTCCCTGCGGGCGCGGTCAATCAGGCGCTCAAGTAGGTAGTGGGCGCGCTCCGGACCTTCAACCGAGAGCACTGCCTCGAGCGACTCGATCCATTCGCGCGTCTCAATCGGGTCGATATCGTGCGACTTGTCTTCGTCTGCCATGGACAGGGGATGCCTTATACGCATGAGAGGGTCTGATATCATCGGCTTTCGGCCGCTTCCGGTCAAGGCGAAACCTCATGAAGATATCACTCCCAAGCTTTGAAAAACTTGATATTAATCAGTCGACAGCGACCTTGAGCGCAGCGCGCTTCGAGGCCTCGGACCATGCCCTCCTGTTGGTTCCGAAAGGCAAGAAGGCCCGTGTTGACGCCGGGCTACCGATGGCGGAGTTGATTAACGCACGCTTGCGCAGAGGTGGGAAGGCAAAGACACCCGGGCATATCGTGCTTGAGCTGGGGAATCGCCGTGCCACCCGCTTGGTGGTTGCCTTTGTCGATCCTGAAGCCGATGCGTTCACCCGCCTCACGACTGCACGCAAGGCGCTGTCCGTTGTCCAGCAAGAGTCCAGTGTCGAACTGGCTTGCGGCTTCGCAGGCTTGGGGGATGCTACTTCCTCATGGGCGGAGGCCGTTGTGCAAGCTACGGGCGCTGCCGCGTTCGCGCTCGCGCACTTCAAATCCAACCCAGAAGCGGGTCCGAAACTGCAGCGCCTGCGCTTGCTCGGATTGCCGAAGCGCATCGATTTCAGCCAGGTGCTCGCCGGTGTCCAAGGCAACAATCTGGCGCGGTGGTTGTCGACGCTACCGGGGAACGCACTCCCCCCCGCGCGCTACCGCAAGCTGGTGGCGGAGTTGGCGCGCGAGTTTGGGTGGGCCGTGGAAACTCTGGACACGAAAGCGCTGACGAAAAAAGGGTGTGGTGCGTTCCTGGCCGTGGTGCAGGCCAGCGATGAGCAGGATGCAGCCATTCTGCGGATCCGTTACCGGCCCAAGAGTGCGAAAGCCAAAGGTCATGTTGCGCTCGTCGGCAAGGGCATTTGCTATGACACCGGTGGCGTTAACCTGAAACCCGCACGCCATATGTTCGGAATGCACGAGGACATGATGGGTTCGGCGGTCGCGCTGGGCACCTTGCTTGCACTCACGGAACTCAATGCCCCACTGACAGTGGACTGCTGGCTGGCGCTTGCGCAGAACCACATCGGACCGAAATCCTACAAACCGAACGACGTCATCACCGCCTGTGATGGCACCACCATCGAGATCGTTCACACCGATGCCGAAGGAAGAATGGTCCTGGCCGACACGTTGGCGTTGGTGGCCAGAACAAAGCCGGGACTGGTGCTCGATTACGCAACCCTCACCGGCACCTGCGTGGCCGCATTGGGAACGCGCTACTCCGGTGTGTTCACCAACCGGCCCGACTTCAACGCGCGACTGATGGAAATCGGAGCGATTACCGGTGAGCGTGTTTGGCCATTCCCACAGGATGAGGACTACGATTCCATGCTCGACAGCAAGGTGGCGGACCTCAAGCAATGCAGCATGGAAGGCGACGCCGACCACATTCTCGGGGCACGCTTCCTGTCGCGCTTCATCGGCAAGGACACACCATGGGTTCACATGGACCTGTCAGCGGGCGGACATAAGGGTGGCCTGGGTGCCATCCCGACCGAAAATACCGGCTTTGGCGTGCAATTCACTCTGGCCGCCCTACTGGGCGACCGCGCACTGCCCGTCAAGCGTTAGCGCTTACGCGCCCCGTGTTGGTGTCCACGGAGGCACCCAATGGTCGCGAGAGTGCATCGAGTGAAGACAGGATGCGCTTGCGATGTTTGCCTGAGGCAATCTCCGGGTACTCACGGTCCGGCGCGCGCATCATGACCGGGTGTGCGAACACTTCGATACCCTCGGAATCGAGCTTGCACTCAACGATGACACTCTCCCAACTCGCTTCATCGGTGTAGTTCTGGACCCGGTAGGTATGAAAGATGAAGTTGCCCAGGCCAAAACACAGCGGACGCCCTTTATGGAATTCCATGCCGAGTAACATCGGAACGCCATGACTCACAAACATCGTTGCGCCGGCATCTATACACTTGCGGCCCATTTCCCTTAGCCAGCCCGGCGTATCCTGCCATCTCGGGGACCAGTGATGTTGGTGAACATAGGCAATGACCGCCTTGTTGGTCCCAGCCGCCTCACGAATGGTTGAGAGGTTCCGTTCAAGGTCGGTCGCGTCCAACTGGTACAACTCCTCCGCTGACTCGCCGGGTTCCACCCATGCGCCATAAAAATCCATTCCGGACTCTCCGGCAGGTTGCGGGAATCCCATTCGTAGCCGCTCGGCCTTGCGTAATTCATTCCCCAGCGAGCAGCTGATGCCTTTCAACTGTTCATACATCTCAAGTGGAACCCTGACTCCCCGACGGACATGCTGCGCATTGATGCCAGGACGCGCCGGAATTTGTCGCGATGCGTTCCGCGCATACATCAGATCGCCATGGTCTGAAGAGTTCATCGAAACCAACGCGATACTGCCTTGCTGAGTCCGCAGTACGCCTGGCCGGACCGCAGCATCGAGATCCGGGCCAGCCCCGGCCGTGACCAGGCCGCGTACACCGCATTCCTCCAGAGTCGACAGGATTCCTGCCGGGCCAAGATCAAATGCGTGGTTGTTGGAAAGTGCTAGCAGGTTGATTCCCAGATCCTTCAGCGAGTCGAGAACTGTCGGGTCCGCCGCGTGGATGAACCGATCCTTCATGGGCCACCCACCGTAAACTCCCTGAATCGTGCCTTCGTAATTGGTGAAGGCGCAATCTGCAGAGCGCAGCAGGCTACGTACTCCGGCAATGCCCTCGTCCTCATACATGCGCAGGTCGCGCTTGATGAGCGACTGACCGGTCAGCATCACTCTCATCGACAGCGTACCGGTAGCAGCACGCGGGACGGATGGTCGGCATCCATCAGAATGGTATTCCGGGATTTCTGCATCAGTGGGTTGAGGTCGAAGTGCGGATACTTGCTGGATGCAATGTCGATCCGAATCCGATGGCCCGTCTTGAAGAGGTTGCTGGACGGGAAAGGCTCCACTCGGATTTTCACCGGCTCACCGGGCGTCAACATTGACGGGTGCTCCCACGAATCACGGTAGCGCAACCTGAGAATGCCGTCTGTGATGTTGAGTGCATAGCCCCGAGGATAGTCGTCGCTTGGAGGATACCAGTCAATCAGTTTGACCGTGATGTCTGTGTCCACTGCGTCGGATGCCACCCACAATTCTGCGACCAGCGAACCGGTCAATTCCATGTCCTCTTCGAGCGGGTCACTGACGAACATCAGGATGTCCTTACGGCTGTCCAGTATTGTCTGGTCGAACCCACCGCCTTCCATGATGGGGGCGCCCGATGTAACCGTACCTCCCACGGACGGTACAGGGTCCAGCGGGTCATGGATGAAACTCAGGCTGGGCGCTCCTTGCGGTCGCGCCCTCGCGTGCAGATGCCCATCGTCACCCAAGAAATAGGGGATGTGACGAACACCAGCCGGTGGCCATTCCCCCGCTTCGCACCAGCCTCCACCATGTTCCAGGCGCCCTTCGGGGTTGCGGCGACCGGAGCCACCCCCCATGAGGAAATAGCGGACCGCCGCTTGGTCAGCCACCTCGTTGTCCACTTCCATGAGCCAGCGGTCGAACCACAAGCGGCGGAATTCAAGATAGTTCGCAGCAAGGTTGTCGTCGAGCGTTGCCTGCGAGCCGAAGTCCACATCACCACTGAAGGTGTCTGACCGGTGGCCGTGCAACCACGGGCCCAGTACAAGTTGCAGAGGGCCTTTGCCATGCGAAGCGAGCCCTGTGAAGTTCTCTGTGGCGGTGCGGGCATATGCGTCGTACCAACTCGACATGTGCAACATCGGAACATTGGCATACTCCCGGTAGTAACCGGCCGCAAACAGTCCTACCTGCTTCCAGTAATCGTCGAATTCTGCATGTTCCCACTGTTGGAAAAGGTAGTCCTCGTACTCTGGAACCCACCGTATGGGTGACTCACCGCGCTTCCACGGCATGCGTTCCGGCTTGAACCATGCGTGAATATCCTCGGCATCCAATGCTGCAGCAATGTCCGGATTGTCCTGCGCCGTACGGCTCAAGCGTGCGTGCTTGATTGCCCAGGTTGCTTGTTTGAGTTCCAGCGCACCACCCTGACGAATCCCCCCCTGAAACGCGTTAGAAAAACCGCCGGAGTCGAGCAGCATGCAGCGAAGGCCTGGCGGGTCCAGGCAGGCAGCTGCGCTTTGAGTGTGCGCGGCATAGGACAATCCCATGGTGCCGATGCGCCCGTTACAGAAGGGCTGTGCCACCAGCCACGCCATGGTGTCATAGCCGTCGGGCCCTTCACCGAGGTACTTGGTGAAATCCCCCTCGGAGGCAAAGCGACCGCGGCAATCCTGGTACACAACAATGTAACCATGGCGTGTGAACCAGGCGGCGATGTCCTCTCGCGGCATAGGCGTCTCATCTTCACGGGTACGCTCTGTCCGATATAGCTGCCGTTTGCCATACGGGGTCCGCTCCAGAATCACCGGCCTCGGCGTACAGGTGTCTAGATCCGCACCTTCCGGAACATAAATGTCCGTTGCCAGACGAACGCCATCTCGCATGGGTACCATGATTTCATGTCGCGATACGCTCATCGGTCCTCCCTGACCAAGTTGGTCACCAACGTGCGCTCATCGCGACGTGGGTTGTAGCGCAAGCCGGGGCGCGTCGCCCATACGTTGTGCTGGAAGTACAGCGGAATGACGGCAACATCGTCGAAAGCCACACGGGCTGCCTGGCGTGACAATTCCTCCCGTGCGTCGTCGTCCATCTCAACCAACGCGGAACGGATGAGTTCGTCCACCACCGGGTTTGAGTACCGTCCACGATTGTTGGCGCCCATGCCTTCTTGCGGGTTCCACGATGCCAGCACCGCTCTCAGACCCCTGAACGCGTCTCCTGACGAAGAGCTGTATCCCACCAGAAACAAGCTGAACTCCTGCAAGCCCGCCCGCTGGAAAAAGACATTGGCGGGCATGATCTGCACGCGCATGTCGATACCACCCCTCGCGAGCAGCTGGGCCACGGTCAGGGTGACCTGCCCGTCATTGATGAATCGGTTGTTCGGCCCGTGCAAGGTAATTCTGAATCCTTCGGGATACCCGGCTTCGGCCAGCAAGCGGCGCGCACCTTCGGGGTCGTAGTCCTCCGCGACCAGATCCGGTGCATGACCAAACAGGCCCGGGGGGACCAGCTGACCGGCGGGTTCCGCGGCCCCGAACATGACCCTGTCAACAATCGCGCGACGGTTGATGAGCTTCGACAAGGCCAAGCGGACGCGATGGTCCTGCAAGGGGTTCCGGGATAAGGGGCGGCCACGGCGGTCGGTGATGTAAGGAGACACCTCGCGCGCATGGTCCATATGGAGATAAATCAGCCTGGCCGAGGCGGTCTGCCAAAGCCGCACCCGCGGATCGTCCGCGAGCCGCTCCATATCAGCAGGCGGAACGACATCGATCAAATCAACCGACCCCGACAACAAGGCTGCGACGCGCGCCGCATCATTCCCGATGATGCGGAATGTCACCTGTCGGAACGGCGCCTTCGGTCCCCAGTACGCATCGTTGCGGACCATTTCCATGCGCTCGCCCGGTGCGTATGAAACGAATCGGTAGGGCCCGGTCCCGATGGCGGCCTTGCCAGAATTGAAGTCCTGAGAGCTAGCGCCATTCGCCAGTCGATGAGAAACGATGTACAGACGGGAAATTTCACTGGCGAACAACGGAAATGGGGTCCGCGTTCTGAACCGGATGGTGTACGGGTCCACAACGATGGTCTCTTCTATCTCGGAAACCGCGGCGGTGAACGAGGCGGGGCTATGCGGCACCTCCGGTACCCGCCGCACGGTGAATGCCACATCCTCTGCCGTGAAATCACTGCCGTCGTGGAACTTCACGCCGCGACGTAGCTTGAACTCCCAGGTCCGGTCGTCGATGCGATACCACTCGGTCGCGAGCGCTGGCGTAAAGCGCATCTCGTCATCGCGACGCATCAGGGGGTCGAACAGGTGGAGCGAGGCCGCCTGATTCGGGGTACTGATGAAGAAATGGGGATCCATGGACGTAGGGCCTGACTGCAAACCGACGGTCACTTCGTCCGCATGTACCGCTTGCCAACTGGTGCTCATCAACAACAGCGCGAGCGCACCGACCAGCCGTTTCATTCCACACCTCCGTCGTGCAGATGGCAGGCGGACAGGCGGCCTTCGCCAACGGGCTTGAGGAGCGGCCGTTCTCGCTGGCACCGCGGACCAGCGAGCGGGCAGCGCGGATGGAAGTGGCATCCAGAAGGCGGATCCAGGGGTGACGGAATCTCGCCCTTCACCGGGGCAAATGCCCGCTTGCGACGGTCCAGACGCGGCAAGTCGTCCAGCAGCGCGCGGGTATAGGGATGACGAGGGTCCGCATAGAGTTCATCAGTCGGACCGCTCTCTACGATACGACCGAGGTACATGATGAGGACGCGGTCGCAGACATGTTCCACCACACCAAGGTCGTGACTGATGAACAGCCAGGTTGCACCGGTTTCCGCTCGCAGCTGCATGAACAGGTTCAGGACCTGGGCCTGTATCGACACATCCAGCGCCGCCACCGACTCATCACACACAATCAGGTCCGGCTTGACTGCCAAAGCGCGTGCGATGCTGACCCTCTGGCGCTGGCCTCCGGAAAACTGGTGGGGAAAGCGATTGATATATGAGGCATCCAGCCCAACGCGCTGCAACACGCCGCCAACATATTCCTCAAGCTCCCCAGCGGCACAGAGCCCATGAACCACCGGCGCCTCGCCGACGATGTCGCGCACACGCATGCGGGGATTGAGCGACGAATAGGGATCCTGGAAAATCATCTGCACTTTGAGGAAGGCCTTTCTGCGGGCTTCCCCGTCCAGCGCGTAAACATCCTGACCCTGTAAACGCATCGCCCCTGCGCTGGCGTCGTGGATGCCGGCGATGATGCGACCGAGCGTGGACTTACCGCAGCCGGACTCGCCTACGAGTCCCACAAATTCTCCCGGGTGCAGGGAGAGCGACACCTCATCAATGGCATGTACAACTGGATTTGCAACTTCCATTCCGAGCCTGCGTAACATCCGCTCGACAACATCGGGTTTGCGGGCGAAGCGCTTGGCCACTTTGTCCAGCTGGAGCAAAGGCGCGTTCATACACCCTCTCCTATGGGGTGATGACATCTGAGCACCCGGCCAGCGTGATGGACCTCGGAAGGCGCTATGCCACAGGCGTCCGTCGCACGGTCACAGCGAGGTCGGAACGCGCAACCCTCCGGCAGATTCAACAGGGAGGGGGTCATGCCGGGAATCTGCAACAAGGGTTGTCCGCGTTGGTTCTGACCCGGCAGCGATCCGATTAGCCCCCGCGTGTAGGGATGCTGAGGATGGTCGATGACATCATCTACCGGCCCGGATTCGATGATGCGACCGGCATACATCACGCATACCCGCTGGGCCAATGCGGCGACTACCGCAAGGTCGTGGGAAATCCAGATGAGCGCGGTCCCTGACTCACGACACAGTCGCTGCACCAGTTCAAGAATCTGCGCTTGGATGGTGACATCCAACGCCGTTGTCGGCTCGTCCGCAATGATCAGATCGGGTTTGTGCAGCAGGGCGATGGCGATGGCGACACGCTGGCGCATGCCACCGGACAACTGGTGAGGGTAGGCTTTCAGCCGTTCGTCAGGCGCGGGAATGCCGACCGCGACCAAGGCCTCTCGCGCCCGTGCGGTGGCCACGGCAGTCGAGACTTTCTCGTGTGCCCGGATGGCCTCGACCATCTGGGTGTCCACCCGCAAGACAGGATTCAAAGTCATCATTGGATCTTGGAAAATCATCGCGATGCGGCGGCCCCGCAGCTGACGCAGCGCCTCCTCATCCTTGCTTGCAAGGTCCTCACCCTGAAACAGGATACGACCGCCGACGATCTCGCCGGGCGGGTCAATCAGGCCGATGATCGAGAACCCCGTCACCGACTTCCCCGATCCTGACTCACCAACCAACCCGAGTATCTCCCCTCGTTCCAGCGAGAAGCTCACCCCATCCACCGCGCGCGCGACGCCGGCACGCGTGCGGAAATGCGTTCGCAGATTGTCGACAACGAGCGTGGCAGTCATCGCTGCAACCTCGGGTTGAGGATTTCCCGCAGTCGGTCGCCAACGATATTGATGGAGAAAATCGTCACGAGAAGCAGGAGGCCGGGATACACACTGATCCAGTAGAGGCCGGACAGCAGGTATTGGTATCCATTGGCAATCAACAAGCCTAGTGAAGGCTCGGTAATGGGTACGCCGAGGCCGAGAAAGCTCAGGGTCGCTTCGATGGAAATGGCATTGGCAATCTGGATGGTGCCGACCACGATGACCGGAGGCAGACAGTTCGGTAGCAGATGGCGGAAAACCACACGCCGATGACTCAAGCCCAAGGACCGCGCTGCCTCCACATACTCTTTCTGTCGTTCCGCCAAAGCGGTACCGCGGACCGTTCGCGCGAAGTAAGACCACTGCACCAAAACCAGCGCGATGATGACCTTATCGGTTCCCTGCCCCAGTATGGCCAGCAGAATCAGCGCGACAAGAATGGTCGGGAAGCCCAACATGAGGTCTACCACCCGCATGACCAGCGCATCCACCCAACCACCGAAGTATGCCGCCAACAAGCCGAGGGCAGTGCCGACGGCAATGGCAATCAGACCCGCGAGCACACCGACTCCAAGCGAGGTACGCAAGCCGTACAGCATCGCCGAGAACACATCTCTGCCCTGCCCGTCCGTTCCCAGCAGGTAGCGCATCCCGTCCACGCCGACATGACCTGGTGCCGCTCGATTGTCCATGATTTCCAGTGCGGCGAGATCATAGGGATTCTGCGGCGCCAGCCATGGAGCGAAAATTGCGCTCAGGATGATGATGGCTGTCACCACACAGGCCCCAAGCGCAAACGGCGACTGGCGGAATCCCTCGACTATCTGCTGGCGCATGTTCATCAGCGAGCATCCTGCAAACGGACGCGGGGGTCGATGACCGAGTACAGCAGGTCCACCAATAGGTTGATGACGATGAACATCACCACGACCACCATCAGATAGGCAACGATGACCGGTCTGTCCAGGACATTGATGCTGTCGATGATGAGCTTGCCCATGCCCGGCCAGGAGAAGATGGTTTCGGTGACGACTGCAAAGGCAATCAGCGAGCCGAATTCCATGCCCATCACGGTGATGATGGGCAGCATGATGTTCTTGAGGACATGCACACCTACGATGCGGCGGTTTTTCAGCCCCTTCGCCCGCGCGAACTTGACGTAGTCCTGCAGCATGGCCTCGCGCGTACCCGAGCGCGCCAGACGCACCACCAGGGCAAGCTTGAACAGCGCCAGGTTCAGGGCAGGCAGTATCAGATGTCGGATGCCATCCCAGGTTGCGAGGCTGGTCTCAACACCCAGAATGACCGCCGTCTCTCCCCGACCCCCGGATGGCAGCCATCCCAGGAATACCGCGAAGATCATGATCAACATCATCCCCTGCCAGAAATTGGGCAGGCTGAATCCGAGGATGGAGCCGGTCATGACACTTCGGTCGAACAGGGAGTCTGGCTTGAGTCCTGCGACCATCCCCAGGGGGATACCAAACACAATGGCGATCAACAACGCGCAGATGGCCAATTCCAGTGTGGCCGGTAGCCGCGAGATGATGAGATCGATCGATGGCTGGTTGTAGATGAACGAGGTGCCGAGGTCGCCCTGGACCGCATTGGATACAAAGCGGCCGTACTGGATGACCAGTGGTTGGTCCAGACCGAGTGCTTCTATGGAGGCTTCCCTGTCCGCTTGCGTGGCATCCGGTGGAACGAGGATATCCACCGGGTTGCCTATGGCGAACACACCGGCAAATACGATGACGGACATCACTACGAGAACCGCAAGGCTCTGCAGCAACCGCCTGATGATGAAGACCGTCATGCCCTGATGGTAAACCGGGCCGGGTCACGTTGGACCCGGCCCGGCCTCCAAAGCACTCTGAGCCGGCCTTAGAAATTTACAATGGCGCGGAAGTAGTAGCTCCGGCCACGTGCATCGTAGGTTGAAATGTCGAAGTTGATGTTGGCATTCACCAGCGAGCTGGGCGGCTTCCTGTTACCAAGATTCTGGATGCCGACCGCAAGTTGGGTGTTCATGGCATCAAAGCGGCGGCTGACCTGCAGGTCATGATAGGTCACGGACCCAACCCGGTCTATTGCCGAAGCCTCCGTCATGTTGTGGATGTACCGATGCCGGAGATTCGCGCTCCAGTCCCCGTAGAACCACTCCTGCGTCAGCATCCACTTCCACTCGGGATAGGACTCGCGGAACCGCAGGGTCCCGTCACGCCGGTCGATGGTCACCGTGTTCGCGCCCGGGTCCGGGATGCGCTGCTCGAACTCGCCGAGATAGGCGCCATCCAGCGACCAACGGAAATCCCCGAAGCCATCCGTCGAATGCCGGTAGCGGAAAGTGAAGTCAACACCACTCACCGTCTCCTGCGCGATGTTCACACCCGCGTTTATCAGGTTCAGGATCTCACCGGTCGTCGGGTCACGCGTAATCAGGTTGCAACGCTGTTGGGCGAAGGCGCAGTCATTCAGGATGCGCTGCGAGCCGATGTCGGTGATGGCGTTTTCGACCTTGATTCGGTACCAGTCGACGACCATGTCAAAGCCCGGCAGCCATTCCGGCTCGTAGACGAATCCAAGGGTGAACGCGTCCGAGGTTTCCGGTTGTAGCAGCGGGTTTGAGCCGACAGTGGACGTGACCACGGTACCACTCTGCAAATATGCAGCGGGGACGCCTGCACACCCGGGAGGCTGTGGGGATGGATTGCCCGAGCATGGGTCGACAGCTGGTAGGTTGGTCGTGCGCTGACCGGCGAAGAGCTCGAGGATGGAAGGTGATCTGAAGCCCTCGGAGGCGGTCGCCCGAATCATGAAGCTGTCGTTCACCGTCCAAGCCAAGCCAAACTTGGTATTGGTGGTGCTTCCAAAGGTGCTGTAGTCGGAGTAACGAATTGCGGCGCTGAACTCCAGCAGGTCCGCCATGTCACTGCCGCGTAGAAGCGGCGCGTTCAACTCCAGATAGGCCTCGTTCAAATCGAATTCACCCGTCGTGGGTGCGCGCTGCGGGCCCGAAGTGCGGGCGCCAGAGACATAGGTCGCATTCGAGTTGATGAGCGCATCCGGTCGGTCAAAACCGCTCTCGACGCGGTGCTCCAATCCTGCCGCGAAGGCGAGATAACCGGCCGGAAGCTCGTACAAATCACCGGTGATGTTGGCCTGCCACTGTGTGTTGCGAGTGCCATTGTGGTCCTTACCGACTAAACCCAACCACTCAAGCATCGCCGGGCTCATCGAGCCGGGGCCGCCGAAGATATTGACCGGTAAACAACCCGGAGTTGCGGTGCAACGCGCGACATCGCCGATACCGAGCGCAAGACGGTCGCGGTCAATCTGGCCGACGGAGGTGAATATCGCGTCATTCTTCGCGTACATGACAGATGTGTCCCACTCCCAGCCGTTCTGCAACTGTCCTTCCAGACCCACCACGAATCGGAATACCTCGGAATTCTGGAAGTTCTCGCGCCGACCGTTATCGAAGAACTGCAGGTTCGCACTCCATCCTGCTGCGAGCGTCTGTCCCCAAGGGTTGTAAATGTGGTCGATGGGGATGACGAAGCCCTGCGCGCCGGTGATGGTCTGCACCGCAGGCGAGAAGTTCTGGGTCGAACGACGCCGGTTGTAGAGGCCCTCCATCACGATGTCCACCGAGTCGGAGACATGGAACCGGCTCTGAAGGTAGACATTGGTCCGCTCCAGCGGCTGGGTCAAGTAGGTCCCCGGGAACAGGCTGACGCGATCGTCAGGATTCACGAAAGGACGGAAGTCCCCCAACACAAACCCTTGGCGCCCGTCGATGGTTGTGAAGGTGCCCTGACCGGGGATGATGTAGCGGCCCTGGGGAGTCTGCAGGCTGAGTGCACCAAGTGGCATCCTGGAGAATGAGCGGTCGTCCACATAAATCGGGTCGTTTTCCGTAAATCCTGCGTTCACCGCGATGGAACCACGATCGCCAACGACCCCGAAGGTCAGTTCGACACTCTTCTGCTGGCCATCCCCTGCGGTCGTGCGGCCCCACTGGGCGCGCGCGCTACCACCGTCATAGTCCTGCCGGGTATGGATGTTGACCACACCGGAGATGGCGTCCGAGCCGTAAATTGCAGAGGCACCATCTTTTAGAATCTCGATGCGATCGACGATACCTAGCGGAATGGAGTTGAGGTCGACGAAGTCGCGGAACCCACGCCCGCCGGAGGCGTTCACCCAACGCCGGCCGTTGACCAGCACCAGCACGCGGTTGGCGCCGAGGTTGCGGAGGTTGACGTTTGCGGCACCGAACGAGGTGCCGGCGGAGCCCAACTGATTGAGCGCTGCGCCAGCGATGCCGAGCTCATTCAGCAACTCTGCGACGGACGTCACGCCGCTACGGTCAATCTGGTCCCGGTCAACAACCTGGACGGGGTTGGCCGTTTCGACATCGGTGCGACTGATACGCGACCCGGTGACCTGGATGCGCTGCTCAGTTGCCACTGGTTCCTGTGCGAACGCGGCAGTACCGGCACTGCACGCCAACACCGCTGACATCGCCACAATCAGATTGCGGCTGCCCGCCGCGAGTTTGGAATTGTGCATGGTGACTCTTACCCCCCTCAAGGATTCATGCTGTTGATATCAGCGCCGTCATGAAACCGCAATATCATGACCGCGCAGGCATGGCTCCATAAACACAGGGTATGGTCAGGAAGTGGTGTCCTCGGCAACGAAATAGGCGGCCTTACGCTTCCTCACATGGTCGCGACAAGCTTGGAAGAAAGCCTGTGTGAGGCGTGGCCTGGGAGTGGTGGCAGGGGTCATGAACACAAGCTCATGCAGGATTCTCGGGCGGAACGGGCGCAGTACGACACCGCGGTCGGTGTACTGGTGCGCCATCAGGCCATTGACGATAGCGATACCCATGCCGCGCGCAGCGCACGCGCAAGCCGCTCCCACTGTGTGTGTTTCCACGCGGACCTGCGGCACGATGCCGAGATGGCGGAATGCCGCCTCTATGCGCCCGCGTGAAGTGCGGCCCTGCCCTAAAAGAAGCAACGGCTCCGAGCGCAAATCATCCGGGGTAATCACTTTCAGCTTGCGCAGAGGATGGTCAGTCGGCATGGCGCATACCGTGTCGACAGTGACAAAGGCCTCGTGGGTGATGCCGGGATGGTCTATGGGCAACTTGCCGATGCCACAATCCACTGCGCGGCTCGCGACCATCTCTCTGGCCTGATCTGGCGCATGGGAATCAAGGGTGACCTGGATTCCCGGGTGTGAATCCAGGAACTCGGCGATGACCTCGGGTATCAGGCCCTCCACCAGGCTCGGCGGCGCCGTGATGCGCAACTGGCCAACATTGAGACTCCGCATGTCGTTCGCGACCCGCGACAGGCGGTCCAGGTTGGCAAAGGCGAGCTCCACCTCTTCGAAATACAGAAGCCCCTCCGGCGTTGGGTGAAGGCGGCCTTTTTCCCGAAAGAAAAGCGTGCACCCAATGGACTTCTCCAGCTGGGCTAGCATGCGACTGACGGCAGGCTGGGTCACACCAAGTGAGCGGGCTGCAGCGGTTGCGGACCCGCTGGCAACGACCGCCCGGAAGACTTCAAGGTTTCTGAGGTTGATTTTCAC
The DNA here is from genome assembly GCA_964552205.1 of uncultured Gammaproteobacteria bacterium. Lineage (GTDB taxonomy): Bacteria > Pseudomonadota > Gammaproteobacteria > Natronospirales > JAIVGZ01 > JAIVGZ01. The sequence goes on along the minus strand of CAZKFT010000009.1, from coordinate 34,960 downwards.
CGTGTGCCATAATACCAGTCTGCCTATGGATACCCTCTCCCTGACGCGCCCTGACGACTGGCACCTGCACCTGCGGGATGGACCGGCGCTTGCTGC
>CAZKFT010000009.1:27057-34764 GCA_964552205.1 uncultured Gammaproteobacteria bacterium | reverse complement strand
TGACGCGCCCTGACGACTGGCACCTGCACCTGCGGGATGGACCGGCGCTTGCTGCGGTATTGCCCCATACGGAGACACGTTTCGGACGGGCCATCGTGATGCCCAACCTGAAGCCGCCTGTGACGGGCGTGGCGCTTGCGGCGGCCTATCGCGACCGGATACTGGCCGCGCTCCCGGCCGGCAGCCGCTTCCAGCCTCTGATGACGCTCTATCTGACCGACAACACGAGACCGGAGGATATCCAAGCTGCGTACGACAGCGGCTTCGTTCACGGTGTAAAACTGTACCCCGCTGGCGCAACCACCAATTCAGACGCTGGCGTCACTGACCTGGTCAGGGCCCTGCCTGCCCTTGAGCGCATGGCTGAAATCGGCATGCCACTACTGGTCCACGGGGAAGTGACCGATGCAGATGTCGACCCGTTCGACCGCGAAGCGGTCTTCATCGAACGCGTACTGCAACCCCTGATCAAGAGCTTACCCACCCTTCGCGTAGTGCTCGAGCACCTCACCACGCGCGAGGGGGTCGCGTTTGTGGAAGGAATCGGACCGAATGTTGCGGCTACCCTGACCGCCCACCATTTGCTGTACGAGCGTGGAGCGATGTTCCGCGGCGGACTTCGACCACACCTCTATTGCTTGCCGGTGCTCAAACGGCGGGTCCATCAGGAAGCACTGCTGGCCGCAGCCATCAGCGGCAGCCCGAAATTCTTCCTCGGAACCGACAGCGCACCGCATGCGCGTAGCGCGAAAGAAAGCGATTGCGGGTGCGCAGGCATCTACACCGCCCATGCGGGGATTGAACTGTACGCGGAGGTGTTTGACCAGGCCGGGGCGTTGGACCGGCTGGAGGGCTTTGCGTCGCACTTCGGCGCGGACTTTTACGGTCTACCGAGGAACGACACCTCCATCACCCTGGTGCGTGACCCGTGGGTGGTTCCGGAGGCCTACCCCATGGGAAACGACACATTGGTGCCCTTGCGGGCAGGTGAATCTGTCGCCTGGCGGCTAGGCGGATGAGCCTCGCCAATCGGTTCCGTGGGTTTCTACCGGTCGTGGTGGACGTAGAAACGGGTGGCTTCAACCCGCAAACGGATGCCCTACTCGAAATTGCGGCCGTGACACTGCATATGGACGATGCCGGTCAGATAGAGCGGGACACTACCTATTGCTTTCATGTGAAGCCGTTCGAAGGTGCAAACATCGAACCGGCATCCCTGGAAATCACCGGTATAGATCCGTATCACCCGTTGCGGCCCGCGCTTCCCGAGGAAGAGGCGCTACGTCGCATCTTTCGAGAAGTCCGGCGAGCGGTGAAGGAAGCAGGATGCTCCCGGGCCATTCTCGTCGGACACAACTCCTGGTTCGATCTTGCGTTCCTTAACGCGGCCATCGCCCGTGCGGATATCAAGCGCAACCCATTCCATCCCTTCAGCTCGTTCGACACCGTCACGCTTGCCGGAGTCGCGCTGGGCCAAACGGTGTTGGCACGAGCAATCGAGGCCATGGGCATGTCCTGGGATTCGCGTGAGGCACACTCGGCGGCCTACGACGCAGAGCTGACTGCAGAACTGTTCTGCCGGCTGGTCAACCGGATGGATGACTTATATCAGGGTGTGGTCTCGACCGACTGACGGCCCAAGGCCTCATCGACCAGTTGTTGCAACTCACCTGACTGAAACATCTCCATGGTGATGTCGCACCCTCCGATCAACTCGCCCTTCACATAGAGTTGCGGGAAGGTCGGCCAGTTTGCGTACGCGGGCAGGTTGGCGCGAACCTCCGGGTCTTCCAGCACATTGACAGCAGCAAAATCTGCGCGCACTGCTTTGAGCACCTGCACGACCTTGCTGGAGAACCCGCACTGCGGGAAGTCGGGTGTGCCTTTCATGAACAGCATGATGCTGTTGTCTTCCACGTAATGTTTGATACGTTCCATCACTTCCATTGCAACTTCCCTCTCTTGTCAGTTCACCGGGTCGATGACGAGTTCGTCCGCGACCACATCGAATACGTTTTCCACCGCGCGGGCGATTTCAATGGCGCGTGCCCTGGCCTCTGCACTGCGCACCTTGCCTTTGAGTGAAACCACCAACATGTAGCAATCCACATTGATGTCCCTTGCCCGGACCAGGTCGTCACGCACATAGCGCGCGTTGATGGCAGCGACAATGGTCGCATCCTCTGCAATCTGGCCTGGCGTCCGCTCGTCCTTGCCAACATAGTAGCCACCCACCGCCGCACCACCGACGAGCACGGCAACACACCCATTCAAGGACATGACCAGCATGGTGGCTACCAACAGGCGGGGGATTCTACTTTTCACGGATGCATTATAGCGCGGGTGGCCCCCAAGCCCCGCCGCCTGGGGTCTCTACAGAAAGTCGGTCTCCGGGCGTCAGCGTCAGGGCACACTTGCCAGGAAGCTCCTGGCTGTTCAGGCGGTTCCGCCCAGACAGTCCCGGCCCACCCCCGGCAAGCCCCCACGGCGCACCTGTGCGGCGTTCAGTGATCAAGGTGGCCGTCATGGGCGCCAAAGCCTCCACTTCCCTGACCAACCCGTCACCGCCGGGATGCTGACCCTCGCCACCCGATCCGCGCCGCACAGCATTGCGACGGATGCGCAGCGGCAGCGTCATCTCCAAGGCCTCCGCCGGTGTATTCAAGGTATTGGTCATGTGTGCCTGCACAGCGGACAAGCCCGCCCCGTATCGGTGCGCGCCCAGACCTCCGGCCATCGTCTCGTAATAGTCCCAAGCAGCATCGGCATCGCGTGAACCTAACGCGAGATTGTTCATGGTTCCCTGCGCTGCCGCACACACGCGATCCGGGATGGCCGACGCCAATGCGCCCAGCACCGCATCCACGATGCGCTGACTGGTCTCCACGTTCCCTGCCGCAACTGCAGCAGGTCGACACGCATTCACCAGTGTGCCGACAGGTGCATGCAATTCGATCGCCGCGAACGCACCGTGACACGCGGGAATAGCCTTGGGCATCAGGCAACGGAAGGCATACCAGACCGCTGCTGCGGTGACAGGCATCGGGCAGTTGAGGTTGCCGCGACACTGCGGCGCCGTCCCCTCAAAGTCCACCCTGACCTGACCATCTGCAACTCCGAGCGACACTGCTATAGGAAGTGAATCGGTCCCCGCACCGTCGTCGTCAAGGTAATCCGTGAACGCATACTGTCCGGCTGGCAATGCAGAGAGCGCAGCATGCGCCATACGCCGACCATACGCGTTGAGTTGGGCGAGCGCGTCAGTGAAATTCGCTGCCGACGCTAACCGCGCAAAGCGCCTCACCCCCGCCTGGTTCGCCGCGACCTGTGCGGAAAAGTCGCCATGGGCGCGAGCTGGGTCTGCCAGCACGACGGCCAACTTCTCCATGGCCGCCGCCAACGGCATCGGTGACAACAGCAGTCCTTCCTCGTCGAGGGAGGTGGACAACGGCATGGAACCCGGCGCGCTTGCGCCGATATCGGCATGATGCGCGCGATTGGCGACAAATCCCGCCAGCACATCGCCAACAAATACCGGCGACACGAGCGTGATGTCCGGTAGATGCGTGCCACCCAGGAAGGGGTCGTTGAACACCACCGTTTCGCCTGCGTGCCAATCACGGGTGGCTACAACGCCTGCCATCGCATACGCCATGCTTCCTAGGTGCACCGGAATATGCGCGGCCTGGGCCACCAGATGCCCATTCACGTCGAAGAGCGCGCAGGAAAAATCGAGACGCTCACGAATGTTCGGGGAAAAAGCGGAGCGCCGGAGAACTGCGCCCATTTCGTCGCAAATGGCAGCCAGGCGACCTGAAAGCAGGCTCAACTCGATAGGGTCGAGGTCAGCCAAGCGTGATGCTCTGCGGGGCGCACATGATGGTTTGAATTATGCAAGGTGCTGGCATATTCTTCAAAATTGAGTCCACACTCGATTCCTTGGGGGGAACGACCATCATGAAGAACCTGAATCCGTTGGAAACCATCCATGGCACCATCATCGCCGGCGTCATTCTGGCTGTGGTGCTGACCTTCATCGTCAAACTGATCGCCTGAGGCCGCCACCATGGAATTCAACATTGACCTGACGTTCCGCTGGATTCACTTCCTTTCAGGCATCACCTGGATCGGGCTTCTCTACTATTTCAACTTCGTACAAGTTCCCGGGCTCGCACAGGCCGCATCGGACCAAGGTGGTCCCGGACCTGCTGGTGTCACGAAGTACATCGTCCCGCGCGCACTATGGTGGTTCCGTTGGGGCGCTGTCGTGACCTGGTTGTCGGGCGCTGCCCTGCTCGCGAATCGTGGCATCTTCATGGATGCGTTCACGCTGGGCGCAACGGCCGAGATCGCCAGCCGCTATGTTGTCGCCATCGGCATGGGTGCGTGGTTGGGTACCATCATGTTGCTGAACGTCTGGGGTCTGATCTGGCGCAATCAAAAGAAGGTGCTCGGGCTGGTCCCTGCAACGGATGAAGAGAAAGCACGCGCCAAGCGCGTCGCCTTCCTCGCCTCGCGGACCAATGTGATGCTGTCCATCGGTATGCTGCTGTTCATGGGCGCACAACACGGATTGCTGTTCTAAGGGAGGAGGTCTCATGAAGAACTTGCGGCTATTGATGGTCGCCGCGGCATTCGTCGTTTCGAGTGCCCATGCGGACTATGTCGGTTACATCGTCAAGGACAGTGGGCGCATCCCGTTGCCAGAGACACTCGAACCTGTTCCGGTCGAAGACCTATTCAATGTTGAATGGGGAAACTACGCCGGTCCACGCGCCCGCATTGCTGTTCTACCGGTTGACAACACCTCGGGCGCAGGGAGCGTGCAATGGTCCGATGGTGACGGGCGCAGTGGTGCGGTCGTCAGCAGCGCGACTATGGTGCCGGTCAACGGCATCGAGGCCATTGTCACCGACATCCTGAATCGCACCAACCGCTTCCGCCTGGTCGAGCGTGTGGCTGTGGGCGCCGTGCTCGGAGAACAGGATCTCGGCGCAACGGGGCGTGTCGCCGCACCTTCAGCCGCCCAAGTAGGTAGCATCGCCGGCGCGCAGTTCCTCGTGCAGGTGGTGGTGACGCATTACGAGGCGGATGTCAGTGGCAGAGATGTAGGCGTTGGCGGCCTCATTGGCGGACGCGCCGGTGCAGTGCTGGGTGGCATGCGGGTAACCAGCAAAAATGCTGCGGTGGGAATCAATCTGCGTGTCATCGATGCGACGACCAGTGAAATTATGTTCACGCGTCAGATCAACCGGGAAATCTCCGAGTCAGGTGTCAATTTTGGCGGGGGCGGCTTTGTGGGGGGTGGCGCACTGGGTGGTTTCGTCAACGACTACTCCCGACTTCCCATCGGGCAGGTCATGATTGCAACGCTCAATGAAGCTGCTTTCGAGCTGGTGAAGCAGGTCGGAAACCGCCCCACCACGGGTGCCGTCATCCGCAACGACAACGGCCGCATCTTCATCAATCTCGGCCAAGGGCTGGTGAACCCGGGTGACCGACTGCAAGTATGGCGTAAGGGCGAGGAGCTCATTGACCCCGAGACGGGCATCTCGCTGGGTTCCGACGATGCACTCGCAGGCGAAGTGACCATCGTGGAAGTGAGGGAGCGGTTTTCCATCGCGTCCGCTATTGGTGGCGCAGGTGCATCGCCAGGAGACCGCGTTATGTCGATGGATGCTGCAGCCGGATTGGAGTTTGGCCCGCCGTACGCCGAGGCGGCCCGCGACGGGAGGCGCCGACGGCGCTAAGTCCGCGCCTTCCGTGGGGTCAGGTAGAATGAGCCCCGTGGAAACGCCGGTCCTTGAAGTTCGCGATATTGAGTGCCGCTACGACGCGGATGCTGTCGTGCGCGGCCTCACCTTCGTGTTGCGGCCGGGGACCATTGCATGCCTGCTCGGGCCCAGTGGCTGTGGCAAAACCACCGTGTTGCGTGCCATCGCGGGATTCGAACCTGTGTATGCCGGAGAAATACGCCTGCGTGGCGATTTGGTGTCCTCTGTAGATACCGCCATCGCGCCGGAACGCCGTCGCATCGGCATGGTATTCCAGGACTACGCCCTTTTCCCCCATATGACCGTTGCGGGCAATATCGCCTTCGGCCTCAGGACGGGTAGCAAGTCCGAACGGGCGGCGCGCGTCCAGGAATTGCTGGCGCTCACCGACCTCGCCGAACACGCCGACCGCTGGCCTCACGAGTTGTCTGGCGGCCAACAGCAACGAGTGGCATTGGCTCGCGCGCTTGCGCCGCGTCCAGACCTCATCCTGCTAGACGAACCCTTCTCCAACCTGGATGTGGACCTGCGTGAACGGTTGACCATCGAAGTACGCGATATCCTGCGCTCGCAGAATGCTACTGCCATCGTAGTCACCCACGATCAGCACGAGGCTTTCGCCATCGGTGACGTCGTCGGAGTCATGCACGAAGGACGTGTGGTGCAGTGGGACACACCCTATAACCTGTACCACGAACCATCGAATCGGTTTGTGGCGGACTTCATCGGCCAAGGTCGTTTCCTGCCCGGGCGCCTGTTGGACCACGACCGACTGGCAACGGAAGCCGGCGAGATCAGCGGCAATCGCGCCTTCGTCTGGCCTGTGGGCACCGAGGTCGATGTGCTGTTGCGACCTGACGATATCGTGCCCGATCCGGAGGGTCCGCTACAGGGCTTGATTACACATAAGGCCTTCAAAGGTGCCGAGATCCTGTACACACTGAAGCTGGACACCGGTACCAGTCTTTTGACACTGTTCCCCAGCCACCTGAACCACGAGGTCGGTGAGCAGGTGCGCGTACGAATCGATGCTGAACATCTGGTCGCCTTTCCGCGGGCCTGAGGAGGAGTGCCATGCTGCTCGGATGCCTTGGAAACGATGTTCCTCTGGATACGGTTTTGACGGTGTTCGAGGATGCGGACGAAACCCTGGTACCTGGGTTCGGGGTGGCTTGGTTCGCACCAGATGACCTGCCGGCGGCCTATCGCGGTCCGACCCCGGCCATTCTGGACTCCAACCTCGAGAGTCTTGCACGAACGCTCTTCAACGACTGCTGGATCGCCCAGTCCGGTTTTGGGATCACACCCGCCGCACCGCAGCCGCTGCACGACGAAGACATGATGGCAGTGGTCGCATTCGACCCCGCCGACTGGCCCGCGTTGCGCGTCATGGTGCGCGAAAATCTCGACCCTGAAATCGAGGCAGCCCTCGATTACAACGATCCAGGCGCAGGTGTCTTCGCCCTGCTCCGCAACCTGCTGCTGGACGACGATGACATGGGTCTGGACGACGCCATCCTGGAACTGGTGACACAGCTGACAGCCATGCTGGAGGGAATGCCAGCAGTTCTTTCGTTGGTGGTCAGCGACGGCGACCAGGTTCTGGCATTGCGCCGCGCCTGGGGCCAGGATTGTGCGCCGCTGGTGTTTACGGCCTCTTGTGAATTGATGGACGGTGCGCAGTGTGTTGCCAGCCAGGTTCTCGACGAAAGCCCTTGGCAAAGTGTTCCGCCACACCATCTCCTGATTTTGGACCGCGAGCGCCCGCCCGAATTGGTTGCCGCCTGAGCCATGCTTGCTCCGCTTCCGGATGACATTCCTGACACCGTACGGCGCGCACTCAGTGAAGATGTCGGAAGCGGTGACCTGACAGCCGGTTTGGTACCCGCAGACGCGACAGGTACCGCCGAGCTCATCACGCGAGAGGCCATGG
>CAZKFT010000009.1:5236-26957 GCA_964552205.1 uncultured Gammaproteobacteria bacterium | reverse complement strand
TTGGTACCCGCAGACGCGACAGGTACCGCCGAGCTCATCACGCGAGAGGCCATGGTGCTGTGTGGCACGGCGTGGGCCGACGAAGTGTTCCGCCAGCTCGATACCAGCATTACGCTCGCCTGGCATCACAGCGATGGCGAGCGGGTGGATGCAGGCGCCGCACTGTGTACACTGTCCGGACCAGCGCGCCCCATGCTCACCGGGGAGCGCACCGCGATGAATTTCCTGCAGACGCTGTCCGGGACAGCCACCGTGGCCGCGGCCTGGGCCGATGCGCTTGCGGGCAGCCGAACCAAGGTCCTGGATACACGCAAAACCCTCCCCGGGCTGCGGACTGCCCAGAAGTACGCCGTCCGCTGCGGCGGATGTAGCAACCACCGTTTGGGTCTGTGGGATGGCATCCTCATCAAGGAAAATCACATCATCGCGGCCGGCGGAATCACCGCCGCTGTCAGCGCCGCCCGCCAGACAATTGACGCTGGGGTCATCGAGGTTGAGGTGGAAAATCTGGCAGAACTTCAGGAGGCCATTGCTGCCGGGGCAGACATCGCCATGCTGGACAATTTCACCCTGGAAGCCATGCGGGAGGCCGTCAAAACCGCCCAGGGCCGTATCCAGCTGGAAGTCTCGGGAAATGTGACCTTGGAGCGCCTGCCGGAACTGGCGGCCACTGGCGTGGATTTCATCTCGGCTGGCACCCTGACCAAGGACGTCCGGGCCATCGATTTGTCTCTCCGGTTCAGGTATAACTTAAACAGCGTTTAAATCCAGAAATTCGAGGGAGTCCCCCATGTCGTTTCTGCTCTGTTTAACCATAGTCATCGCGCTGGTTGGCGTTCTGGCCTGGGCAGCAGCCCCCTTATGGTCGTGGACAGCCAGTTTTGCCGCCCTGTTGATTGCCATCGGTGTCGTCACGGACAGCGTGCCCTACGGCGGCTGGCTCCTCTTCCTGGTTCTGGCGATTCCACTGAACATCAAGCCCCTGCGACAGGCACTGATTTCCGGGCCATTGCTCATCTGGTTCCGCAAGGTCCTGCCACCCTTATCCTCAACTGAGCAGATTGCGCTGGATGCCGGCAACACTTGGTGGGATGCGGATCTGTTCAGCGGTCGCCCCGATTGGAAAAAACTCTACGCCGTCGACGCCCCCAAGCTCAGTGAAGAAGAGCAGGCGTTCCTGGACGGACCGGTGGAGGACCTGTGCAGCGTCCTCGACGACTGGAAGATCACCACCGAACTCGACAATCTCCCGCCTGAGGCTTGGGCACTCATCCGCAAGCACAAGCTGTTCGGCATGATCATCCCCAAAGAATTCGGCGGGCTGGGATTCTCGGCGCTGGCCAACTCGGCGGTAGTGATGAAGATTGCCAGCCGTTCACTGTCCGCAGGTGTGACGGTCATGGTCCCCAATTCGCTCGGGCCAGGTGAGCTGCTCATGCATTACGGCACCGACGCGCAGAAGCAGCATTATCTGCCCCTGCTCGCAGCGGGTGAGGAGATCCCCTGTTTCGCCTTGACCAGTCCATGGGCAGGGTCCGACGCCGGTGCGATTCCGGATGTCGGCATCGTTTGCATGGGCATGCATGAAGGGAAGGAAGTCATCGGCATGCGCGTGACCTGGGACAAGCGCTACATCACACTGGCGCCCATCGCGACCGTGCTCGGCCTCGCGTTCAAAGCCTACGATCCCGACCATCTGCTGGGCGACCAGGAAGACCTCGGCATCACCTGTGCGCTCATTCCGACCAACACGCCCGGCGTGGAAATCGGCAAGCGTCATGCACCGCTGAATGCCGTGTTCCCGAATGGCCCGACCCGCGGTGAGGACGTATTCATCCCCTTGGATTGGCTCATCGGCGGCACCGACTACATCGGCAAGGGCTGGATGATGCTCATGAACTGCCTGTCAGCAGGTCGTGCCATATCCCTGCCAGCGCTGGGAACTTCCGCCGGCAAGGTCACGAGCCGCATGACGGGCGCGTATGCGCGTATCCGGCGACAGTTCCGCGTACCCATCGGCCGCTTTGAAGGTGTTGAGGAAGCGCTTGCGCGCATTGGTGGTTACACCTACCGGATGGATGCCGCCCGGGTGATGACTGCCGGAGCCATCGACATGGGTAACAAACCCTCCGTGCTGTCGGCCATTCTCAAGTACCACAACACTGAAGGCATGCGGCAGGTGGTCGCAGACTCGATGGATGTCCACGGCGGGCGCGGTGTGTGTATGGGTCCGATGAATTACCTGGCCCGCACCTATCAGGCCGTACCCATCAGCATCACGGTCGAGGGTGCCAACATCCTGACCCGTAGCATGATCATCTTCGGACAGGGTGCCATCCGTTGCCATCCCTACCTCCTGAAAGAGGTCAATGCAGCCTCCGATCCGGATACAACCCAAGGCCTGCGTGACTTCGATGATGCCTTGTTCCGACATGTCGGGTTCGTCATCAGCAACAAAGTGCGGGCTTTTGTCGGCGGACTGACGGGAGCGCGCTTATTCGCAGCGCCGGGCAGTGGCTCACCGAAGCGCTATGCGCAGCAGCTTTCCCGAATCAGCGCGGCATTCGTGTTCCTCGCGGACTGTGCCCTGCTCATCTTGGGAGGCGAACTGAAACGCCGCGAGAAGCTGTCGGCACGCTTCGGGGATGTGCTGAGCCATCTGTACATGAGCTCTGCCGTACTCAAGCGATTCGAGGACCAGGGCGGACCGCCGGAAGATCTGCCGTTGGTGGACTGGGCGCTACAGGATTCGCTCTACAAGATGCAGAGTGCGATGGAAGACATCCTGCGTAATTTTCCGCTGTGGCCCTTGGGTCCGATGCTGCGTTTGGTCGTGTTCCCCTTGGGCCGCCCGTACAGCCCGCCGTCTGACGATCTGGGGCACAAGGTCGCCGACCTGTTACTGTCACCATCCTTCGCGCGTGACCGCCTGACAGACGGCATATTCGCTCCTGCGGATGCCAACGACCCCTTGGGTCGGATGGATCTCGCGCTGACCGCGGTCATGGCTGGGGAACCACTGGAGCGCAAGCTCGAGAAAGGCCTTGGCATACGGCTGCATCAGGCGGACATGTCGGACGACATCGACCGTGGTGTGACCGAAGGCGTCATCACCGCGGATGAAGCCAAAGTCCTGCACACCGCGCTGAATGCGACCCGCGACACCATCTGGGTGGATGAGTTCGGCACCGAGGGCCGCATCGAGGTCTGATTGACACGCGCCGCAATTGCGCCACCGTAGGAGCGACGCTTCGCGTCGCGAACATGATGACACCAAGGCCTTGTACCATTCGCGACGCGAAGCGTCGCTCCTACAAATGGCTTTAGGGGTATTTCTTCCAGAACATCAGGCGGGCGAGCGCGGGGATGAGTAGCACCGCACCGACCATGTTCAGCAAGAACATGAAGGTCAGCAACACACCCATGTCTGCCTGGAACTTCAGGTCTGAGAAGATCCAGGTACTGACGCCAATGGCCAGTGTGATGCCCGTGAACAACACCGCCTTGCCGGTCATGGCCAAGGCGCGCTCGTAGGCTTCCCTCAGCGGCAGGCCTTCCTCAAGGAAGGTGACCATGCGGCTGTAGATGTAAATGCCGTAGTCGACACCGACACCAACACCCAACACCACCACCGGCAGAGTTGCCACCTTCAGGCCAATATCCAGCGTGGTCATCAGTGCATACGCGAGCACGGACACCAAGGACAGAGGGATGACGATGCACAGTGTTCCGCGGATGGATCGGAAGGTGAGCAAGCACAGCAGGATGATGGCCGCGTAGACCCACATCAACATCGGAACCTGTGCCTCGGCCACCGCTTCGTTGGTCGCCCCCATCACGCCGACGTTGCCGCTCGCAAGCCGGAACTCCAGCCCCTCCGTGCCGTGGGCGGACTCGAAGGCTTTCACTTCATCGAGAATGCGATCGATGGTCTCGGCCTTGTGGTCGACAGTGAAGATCAGCACCTGCATGGCGCTGCAATCCGAGTTCAGTAGCCCTGTGCTGGTATCCACAGTGGAAACCGACTGCTGCAACATCTGCGCGTTGCGCGGCAACTCGCGCCACTTCAGGTTGCCCTCGTTCCAGCCCGCGTTCACGATCTTGGCCACCTGCGGCAAACTAATCACGGAGTGCACGCCGCTGATATTGCGCATCTGCCATGCGAACTGGTCGATGGTGTCCATGACTTCATGGCGGGTACAGGCGTCCACGTCCGCCTCGGCAATCACCGACAGGATGTCCACACCGATGGCAAAGCGCTCGGTAATCACACGGCTGTCAACGTTGTAGCGTGAATCCTCGTGCAACTCCGGCACACCTTCATGCAGGTCACCAATCTTGAGGTCCTGCCCTTTCCAAATACCGAAGCCGAACAACAGCACCATGACCGCCACCGCAACCATGGCTGGCTTAGGCTCTGCCATGACCGACAGCGCCTCCCACATACGACCCCTCTGCAGGATTCGCTTGGTGTGCTTGTCGCGGAACGCGTTCAGGTCACGGAAGCGCGTGTACGACAGGAGAATCGGCAACAGCAACAGGTTGGTGAGAATGATGACAGCGACGCCCAGCGAGGCCGTGATGGCCAGTTCCTGGATGATCTCGATTTCGATGAGCAAGATAGTCAGGAAGCCGATGGTGTCCGACAACAATGCAATGCCACCTGGTACCAATAGCCGCCGAAACGCACTTCGAGCCGCGGTCAGGCTGTCGGTGCCCTGGACCTCCCCCTTCTCGAGATCCACATAACCAACGCGGTCCTTGGCTGAGCCGCCGAACAACAACGTACTGTTCCAGGCGCTGATCATCTGCACGCCATGGCTGACGCCGATGGCAAAAATCAGGAAGGGAACGAGAATACTCATCGGGTCTATGCCGAAGCCGAGCTGGGTCAGCATGCCCAGCCCCCATATGACGGCGGTCACCGAGCAGGCAAGCGCGGCAGCGGTCAGGCGCAGCGACAAGGTATAGAAATACAGCAGGATGGCTGTGATGACGAAGGCGATGAAGAAGAAGGCGATAACGGACCGGGCGCCATCGGCCACATCACCAATGACTTTGGCGAAGCCGATGATATGGACACTGAGTTCGTCTGTTTCGTACTGGTCACGAATGCGCTCTTCCAGCATGCGTGCGACTTCCTGGTAATCCAGACGCTCACCCGTGGTCGGGTCCACCTCCAGCACTTCGGCGGAGACCATCGCACCCTGGAAATCCTCGGTGACAAGTCGCCCGACCTGCCCGGACTTGACCACATTGCCGCGGACACGCTCGAACATCTCCGGCGTTGGCGCGAAATTGTCCGGGATGACATTGCCACCGGCGAACCCGTCCTCGACGATCTCGATGAAGCGCACATTCGGGGTGAACAACGATGTCACCCGCGCGCGGTCGATGCCCGGGATGAAGAAGACTTCGTCAGTGACCTGTCTCAGCGTCTCGAAGAACTCCGGCTCGAATATGTCCTCGCCGTCATGACGAATGAGTGCCACCAAGATTCGGTTCGCGCCGCCAAACTCCGACTCATAATCGACGAAGGTCTGCATGTACGGGTGCGACAGCGGCAGCAGTTTGTGGAAACCTGCGTCCACTTTCAGCTGCATGGCAGAATTCAGCATGAAGGCCGTGGCAATCACGAACAGCACGAGAATGATGCCTCGGAAGCGGAAAACGAGGTTCTCGAGGAAATCCTTCATCAGCGCACCGCCGCCTGGGAGAGGTCCAGCTCAGCAAAGCCTGACTCTCCGATGACAAACAGTCGGCCATCCGCAGACTCGAATGCTCCGGACAGCGCGTCACCATCCGGGTGGCGATATCGTTCGAAGGTCCCACCGCGGTCGCTGGAGACCAACACCAATCCGTTCATGCCGGCCAGAACGATGCGTCCATCCCGTAGTACAGCACCGCCCATCAGCGAGAGGTCGGCGCTGGTTTCCAGCTGCCCCCAGGATTCGCCCTGGTCGTCGCTTGAAAACACGCGTCCACGCAAACCGAAGGTCACCAATTGCCCGCCCGACGCAGCGCTGACAATGCCGAACATGGATCCGGCATAGGGGAAGTCAATCTCCTCCCACTCCTGCCCGCCGTCCAGAGACCGGAAAGCCGTACCGGCCTCTCCCACTACAACGATGACCCCGTCAGCGGGAGACACCAGCGCGTTCAGGTGGTACTCCACTTCATCGGAGTAATACACCTCTTCCCAGGTCTCGCCGCCGTCTTCGGTGCCCAGCATCAGCCCGTAGGCACCGACAGCAAATCCGCGTGAGGCATCCAGGAAGAGGACATCAAAAAGTGGTTGCTCCAGGTCCGGCGCAAAGTGCTGGAGAGCCCAGGTGCGGCCACCATCAGCAGTGCGCAGGATGGCGGCATCATGTCCAACCGCCCAGCCGAGGTTCTCATCAACGAAATGGACAGCGGTCAATTGCGTGCGTACAGGGGATGGCATCTGCTGCCAGCTCCCATCTGGCCCTATGCGGAGGATATGCCCGTAAGCACCCACGGCGACCATGTGGTCACCGGCGGGCTTGGCATCCAGAAGAAGTGCTCGGTTTGCCAGCGGAGCCTGCAGCGCAGGCTCCGGGGCGATTTCCGCAAAAGCGGGAAGACACAGCGCTACTCCCAAGAGCAGCGCTGTGATTCGTTTAGCGTGTACCGCGGGCACGAAGTGCGGCGGGCGTGAACGCGCTTGGCGGAGCACGGAAACTGAAATCGTGCACTGCGTCATCGTTGTTCAGGCCGTTGGCGATATAGCGACCCGACTGCAGGTCGTGGATGACCTCCAGAGTCGTCCAAATTGCCGGCACTTCGTAGTAGTTGATCGGATGGGCCTCGCCCACACGCCATAGCTGGTCGCGGTTGTCGTAGTGGTCAACCATCACAATCTGCCAGCTGTCCGCCTCGATGTAGAAGGTGCGGCGCTTGTAGATGTTGCGGAAACCTTCCTTGAGGGTCGCATCCACCACCCAGACGCGCTGCAGCTCGTAGCGTGGCAGGTCCGGGTTGATGTGATACGGACGGATGATGTCATCTGGCGACAGGCTACCGCTGTGCAACTTATAGGAGTTGTACGGCACGAACATTTCGCGCTGGCCGACGATGCGCCAGTTGTAGCGGTCCATGGCACCGTTGAACATGTCGGTCTGGTCGTTGGTGCGCAGTCCATCTGACGCAGTACCCGGGTTGTCGTAGGCAACGTTCGGTGCACGACGTACGCGACGCTGGCCGGGGTTGTAGGTCCAGGCACTACGAGGTGCGGAAATCTGCTCCAGCGTTTCGTGGACCAACAACACAGACCCCGCCAGACGCGCGGGCGACAGCACTTCCTGCAGGTAATAGAAGTGGATGTTGTTCAGGTCTTCGTAACGCGCATCCGGCTGCGAATACGGGGTAATCAACTCCTCGACAATGCGGATGAGTGTGTAGGCACCGGTGGTGGTCGGGGCGGCCTGGTTCCACATACGACGGACGCCCGAGGGACCACGGAACTTCAGCTTGTGGTTCCACATGATCTGCTTGGCATCGGTCGGGAACGGGAACGGCACACCAATGACGACATCGGCGACGCCCTCACCGTCCGCAATCAAGCGGCCCGTGGTCGCGTTACGACGGGTTGCGTCGTACACCCACTCAGGAGCCGAGGTCGAACGACGACTCGGGTACACATTCATGCGGTAGGTCGGGTACTGGCGCAGCATCGCAATCTGCCCTTCCGACAAACGGTCAGCGTACTGGTCCACATTCTCGCCGGTGATGGTGAACAGCACCGCATCGTTGGCAAACGGGTCCAGATGGAATGTGCCGGGTACATAGCCTGCGGGCGGCTGGGTAATGCCACCGGTCCAAGCGGGGATGGTGCCGTCGGCATTACCCGCACGCGGCGATCCGAACGGCGTCAGCTCGCTACCGAGTCGGGCTGCCTGTTCAGCAGACACTTGGGCGAAAGCCTGTCCACCGGCCAAGGGCAGTGCCAAGGCTGCGGCAAGAAGTACTTTTTTCATGTTACGCATGTTGGAACCCCTTGGAATCAGAACGAGTATTTAAAGTCGATAGCGACGAAGTCACGGTCGCGAATCTGGTTGAAGGTGCCGCCGCCCGAGTAATTGGTGTAGCTCAGGTCGATGGCCCACTGTTCCAGGTAATTCGCGTTCACGCCTATGGATACTGACTTCCGCCCTTCGATGAAGTTCCCGCCCGGTCCCGGCGACGTCCCGCTCACATCATGCTGGAACGACAAGCGCGGTGACATGTTCCACGCACCGATGACGTTGTTGTAGTCCACGCGTGTGACGATGCGGTAGCCCCAGGATGTCGCATCCGGGAACCCGTCCGTCTGCCGAACAGGGTTGCGCAGGTACCCATCCGCGATGGCATTGCCACCACCGGTGGAAGTACCCGGGCCTTCGTAACGGAGGACCGACTTGCTTGGCATATCGAAGACGCGGGTCACACCGACCTCACCCAGCAGCACCATATTGGAACCGCCGAAGGGATTGTCCTGACCAAACAGGTAGGTAGCAGTGAACTGCAACTGGCCAACTTTGTGACGGACATAACCTGGCACCACTTCGCCCGCGGCGTAGGATCCAAGCTGCGACAGGAACTGCTGCGCCGGCGGCTGTAACGGGTTGAGTGGCGACAAGGCAGCGAACAACAACTCCACGTCATCCACCTGCAACGGCGCGTTGGGCCGGTAGGAGTATTCACCCTGTAAGGCGATGCCGCGCACAACCGTATTGAAGCTCACGCCGAACAGGCGGATGCCCTCCGGGAACTCCGTGAAGTAGCGACCGGTACTGGGTGAAAGACCAGTTACGCCGATGCCACTGAGTACCGGCAAGCGGCTGTGGTAGCGGAGGGCGAAGAACCCGAACTCGGTGTCGAGGTCCGGGTTGAACCAGCGCAACGCCAGACCATACTGGCCCGAATCACTGACATCCGGCGTCGGGGCCCGGCTGACGGCCACGCCTGCACCCTGCGCTTGCGCCAGTGTTAACTGCCCGAAACCTAGCAACACAGGATCATGACCGCGACCGACGAAGTTGCTGGTGCTCCAGTACGTCCCGGCAGGGTCGACGATGACGCCCTTCCATTTGGCCTGCAGGAACAGCTCCAAGGACAGGTCGTCGGTGAAGCTGATGGAGCTCCAGATCGAGTTCACCGGCAACAGCGCTTCCTTCAGCTCGGCGCCCGGTACGCGCAAGCGCGACAGGTCTACCGGGTTGATGACATTGATGCCACCCTGGATGAAAGTGCTTTCGCCCCAACTTACGACCTGACGACCGACTCGCAGGGAAAACTGCTGGTCGTTCTCACCGAATGTCCAGTCACCGAACACGAATGCGTCCAACAGGTCGCCGTGGCGCCCTACCCGCTCACGCGCCGCTGCCGGGATGTTCTCGTTCGAGTTGCTCTCGAAGTCCTGGAAGTAGAACGCACGGCCGAAGAAGCCAATGTTGCCGTACCGCAGCGACAGGTCATGGTTGACCTTGAGCGTGTTGCTAATCAGGTCACCACTGTCGTAGAGAAGGTTGCCGCGGTCGCCGTTTGCCGAGAAAGCGCCCGGCGCGGCGAGAAACGCTGCGACCGGCTGTGCAGCCAGCGTCGGGTCGAGGCTGGATTTGCCGATTAGGCGATTGTCACGGTCGGTCACACGCCACTGCAGACCCCATGAGATGGTGGTGTCGAAGCTGCCTTGGACCTCACCCCAGTTGAAATCGATTGCAGCTGCCTGCGGCGCAACCGCCAGGGCAGACCCGGCAATCGCGGCACAGACGGCTTTGCGCAAGGCTGCAGCCGGACGAATGTTGTTCTTCAGTTTCATTTTCATCATCCCCCTGAATGTCACGGCTGCTGGACGACGGTTGCGTCGTTCACCGGCAGAACTGTTCCGAACGAGCCCATGAAGGTCGCCATCTGCGTCTGCATTTCCATGAATGCAGCCGGCGATGCCGCCGGGCTGAGCAGCGACCCGTGGTCGCCCGCAGTGAACCTCACGATGCCTCTCACACCCGCCGCATCCATGGTCGTCTGCGAGACTGATGCGAGACCCATCATCGCTGCCAACGGGTTGGTGCCGGACAATGGCGCGGTCGCCACGGCGTTCGGTACAACCTGATCAGGCAGGTTGGCTCCACCGTCGCCCACCACCGAAATCATGTAGACCGGGGAGTTGGCAGAAGCGCGTACCGCGTGGTTGATTGGGTCTGCGGAATCGATGACCGTCTGTGCTGCGAACATGAACTGGTCGTAGGCCGCCGAGGGGTGGGGAACGCCTGCCGCCGCCAAGCCAGCACGGATGCGTGGCCCGAAGGACACCGAAGCATCCAGCAAGCGAGCGATACCGCCGCCCGGCATGCCGAGGGTTGCAGTGGCCACATTATTGGTCGCACCGAGCATGCTCGTGCCTACGATGGCGCCGAGTGAATGCCCGACAAAGTGCACATTGCTGCCATCGAAGGTCACCGCCGGATTCACAGTGGTTAGCGACCCGATAGTGGCACGCACCGTCAACAAATCCGCCGCCGCCTGGCGCAGGTTGTCACGCGCCGTGAGCAAGCTAGCCAGATTGATGGTGTGGGTACCCGAACCGTCGATGACACCATCCGGGCCAGGCGCACCCGTGGTGTTGTTGACGAGGTCAACATCGAAGGTGCGCTCGGTCGCGGCGAAGCCCGGGGTTGCATGCACCCCTGCCGGGTTACCCGCGTACAAGGGGCCGGTCGGGCCGGACGACGAGGTCAGGCCGTGCAGCGGCTGGTCGATGGAAATGACCGCAAACCCCGCCATGGCAGCGGCGTCCGCCATACCCAAGGCCTGAGTGCGGTTGCCGGTGATGCCGTGTTGGAAAATGACGACCGGGAAGCCCGCCGGTGGCGTTGCTGCGCCTGCCGGAGTGGTCAGGAGGGCTGGCACGCGCTGCGTACTACGCCAGACGACCGCCGGGTTGAAGCGCGTCAGGTTGCTGCCACCTGCCCCGGTCCAGTGACCGCTGAGAACGCGGGTGGGGTTGTTGGCACCACCATCCGCAGGTGACTGCAAGCCGTACGGCAGGTCGATGTAGCCGAACCAGATGTCCGCTGCACCGGCACCGCCCACTGCTGCCGTCGTCAATCCAGTCGGCGCAAAGTTGTTGGCTGCAGGTGCAACATTCGCAGCGACAAAGTCGATGACATCGGTAACCGACTGCGTGCTCACCGTCCAGGTAAGCACCATGCTCGAGCGAGGCAAGCCGGTCGTGGCGGCAAGGTTCAGCTCAGCAGCGTTGGTCAGCTGGCGCAGTGGCTCCAGCGCTTGCGCGCTGGCGTTCGGGAGCAGCGGGTCCGTGCTGTTACCGCTGCCATCCACCAAGGGATTTGGTCGCTTGGTAATGCTATAGATGGACGATGGGGTGGCGACGTTGCCGGAGTTGTCCGTGACACCATTGGTAATCAGCACCAAGTAGTGAGACTTCTCCATCAGCGGCTGCGTCGGCATGATGACGAGTTGACGCTGAGTCGCATCACCCGGGTTGATAAATGCCACGAACTGGGCACCCGGGGTCAATTCGGCCTGGATGGCAGTCACGCCGCCACCGACGCCAGACAGCGAGACGCGGAAAACGCGCACCGTCTGACCAGGCACGATTGTTGCAGGGTTCACACCCGCTGAGAAAGTCGTGGTCATCGGCGCCACGGTGGACCAACCGTCCAGCGTGTTGATGGCAACCAAGGGATCACCGAAGTTCGCAGGATTGGCAACCGGCAGGTTCAAGGTGCCGTCTGCCGAACCCGCATACACGAGGTTGTTCGGTGTCGGCACGATTCCGACACTGGGGTCGAAGTTCGCAGTCAAAACGCCGGTGATTGGGGAACCATCAGGATTCGTGGGGTATACAACCTCAACCGCCCTGGAGTCCTCGGTGCCACCACAACCCACGAGCAGGGCGGAGGCGGTCAGAAGTGAAATCAGCAACTGCTTTTGCATGTCGTCGTACCCATGTCTGGTGATCGAAACAGCTTGTAGTTATCCGGGACGCAACACTTGACGGGGAGTCCTTGCCGTCGAGTGTGCTGTCGGATGACTTTAATGAAGCCACCCAGAAAACGCAAAAGCTTTGTAACAGTGGGAGTTTGACCTAGGTCATGCGATTACCATTCAAACATCGTTTGAATGGTGCCCAGAAGAGGAATCGAACCTCCGACCTACTGATTACGAATCAGTTGCTCTACCAACTGAGCTATCTGGGCGCTGAAGGCGGGCGGAATTATAGGGGAGTTCAGCGGGCTTTGCGAATACGGACGATGATGTCCGTCCCGTCGAGCACCGTCCCTTCCGGGAGTTCAGGAAGGCTGCTTAAGGACACGGCAGATTCCTCGATATCGGAGATCTCACCGGTGTCCACATTGTAGAAATGATGGTGTGGTCCCGGCGTGGAATCGAAGAAAACGCGGGTGGGGTCCACTACAACCTCACGGACCAGCCCTCGGCGTTGGAACAGCCCCAGGGTGTTGTAGACGGTCGCACGCGAGCAGTCGTGTCCGACGGCCTGCAGGCGCGCAAGTAACTGGTCAGCAGAAATATGTTGCGGGTGGGAAAGAAGCACACGAGCAATCTCGACACGCTGCGCGGTCGGCTTGATGCCGGCGTGCTGGAGACGGGCGACCGCCACGTCCGTGTCCAGAAGCAGGTTGTTCATGGTTTCAGTCACTTGCGCAGTATAGGCATGAGACTGGAATGTGTCTAATCATCAAGCAGGGCGATGTGGCGGACCGGTGTGTCACGGCCCATTGAAGGGGCAGGTAACGCCACGCAAAGCTTGCATGAAATGCCCCGCACCGCGAATGGAATGACGCTGATCGAACTGCTGACCACCCTGGCGGTGGCCATGTTGCTATTGGGCGTGGCGCTCCCCTCCTTTCAACACCTGTTGGCCGAGCATCGGCGCGTGAGCACCGTGAACGACCTGGTGAGCGCGGCCAATCTGGCCAGGCACACCGCCATCACCCACAGGCGCCCGGTGCTACTGTGCGCCAGCCATGACGGCGAACACTGCGGGTCTGACTGGCAGACCGGGTGGATGGTATTCCTCGAGCCCAGTGGCTGGCAGGAAACCGATAAGGTGCCCACCAGCCAGCTGATTCAACACCACTCTGGCCCCCACCCATCCCTGCTGGTGATGGGAAACCGTGCTCGGTTCCGATTTCGTCCGGACCGACGGCGGGCCACCAACGGCACATGGGTTATCTGCCGCCGAGACCGAGGTGCCGATGGGAGCGCCGTAGTGGTCGCTCCGACCGGGCGGGTCCGCAGCAGCCGGGAGACCCCGGCCTGGTCAGACGCCGCCTGTCGCTGAAGGCGCGCCGTTTGTCAGCAGACGGCAGAAATCGGGTTCTCTTGCGGCTACAGTGCTCCCATGTCCCAATATTCCGACAAGGGCTTCACCGTCATCGAGCTGATGCTCGTGGTCGCCGTCATGGGAGTCATGGCGATGATTGCGCTACCGGCATTCAATGAAATGGTCCAGAACAACCGGCGCGTGTCGTCGGTGAATGATTTTCTGGCCAGCATGCACATCGCCCGCTCGGAGGCCATCACCCGCGGCCAGCGCGTATCCGTGTGCAGGTCAAACGCAACCCGAACTGCCTGCGCAGGCGCGGCCGGCGGTTGGCGACACGGCTGGCTTGTATTCTCGGATTTCGACGGTAATGGGGCTATCAACGGTGATGACGAGATTCTCTCTACCGGGGGGCCGCTGCGCGGCAACTTCAACATGACCTCCAGCGAGTTCACCTCCCATATGACCTTCCAGCCCAGCGGGCGCGTCCGCGCAGCGAGTGGTGACAACTTCGGCGAGATGTTGCTTTGCGAGGGAACGGAAGCAGAAGCCACCCGCGTCATCATCATCGAACGCACCGGGCGTCCGCGTGTCGACACTGAGGTCATCGGCGGTGGCGCAGGGAACTGCACGACATGAACGCACACCGCGGTTTCACCTTGATTGAGGTGCTGATCACGCTGGTCATCTTTTCGATTGGTTTGTTGGCGGTTGCAGGACTGCAGACCATTTCCAAGAAGGCCAACTTCGACGCCTTGCAACGCACTACTGCCAGCTTGCTCGCCCACGACCTCGTGGAGCGTATGCGTGCCAACCCGCGTGAACTGGCGATTTATATCGGCGGCAACGGCCTGCAGCTCGGGGGCGCGACACAAGCCGCACCAAACCCCGACTGCGTGAACAATCCTTGCAACCCGATCCAGCTAGCCAACCGCGACCTCTTCGATTGGGAACGCGCCCTCGACGGTGCGAGCGAACTCGTGGATGGCAACTTCACCGGTGGCTTGGTCGAGCCGACGGCCTGTATCAGCGGCCCGTTCGGCGGCATAGGAGGTCTGTACACCGTGGCCATTGCCTGGCGTGGTGTCACCGCTCTTTCCAACCCCATCATCCACCCCTGTGGAGATGACACCGGGCGCTACGGCGACGACAACGAATTCCGTCGCATCCTCGTCATCGAAACCTACATTACGCCGACGCAATGATGACCAAACTCCAACAAGGTATGTCGCTGGCTGAACTCATGATTGCCATGGCGCTGGGCTTGATGCTCACGTTGGGCATCGGGACATTGTTCATCCAGACGCGGACGAGCTTTGCGCAGGATGAGCAGGTGGCCAATATGCAGGCCAACCTACGGTTCGCGATGGAAACCATCATGAACGATGTCACCATGGCCGGCTTTTGGGGCGGACTGCTGAATCCGCAAGGCGTGTTCATGGACTCGACTCTTAACGTGGCTACCGATTGTGGCCCGTCCGGGGTCGGCTGGGTCTACAACCCCCTCCCGCCACTGGCTGGCGTGAACAACGCGACGCCTGGAAGTGCCGTGGCAGCCCACTCCTGCATCGGTATCACCGAACTGCAGGCGGGCACCGATGTTCTTTCAATTAAGCGGGTCATGGGTAACGCTATCCCCGACAACCCCAATCTATGCGCATCCACCTTCGGCGGTGGTCAGACTCTTCAGAACGGTGTCGTGTACCTGGCGGAGAACGGTGTGACCGGCATGCTTTTCCTGCACCCCGCTTCCGGTACTTTCGCAGTGGGTGGTTGTGTGGAGAACCGGCAACTCATGCCGGTGGTCTACTACATCAGAAACTTTTCGGTACGGGCGGATGATGGGATTCCGACGCTGTGTCGGAAATCCCTGCAGATGGGAGCGACACCGACCATGGTGACTGAATGCATGGTTGAAGGCATCGAGCAGATGCAAATCGAGTATGGCATCGACATCGACGGCAATGGCGTGGCCAACCAGTACATCGCCGCTCCGAATGCCTTGGAGTTCACACAGGTCGCCAGCATCCGCGTCCATCTGTTGGCGCGTAGCCGCCTGCCGCAACAGGCCTACACCAACGACAAGACCTATTTGCTGGGCGACGTGACGTTCACACCCAATGATTCGTTCTACCGACGCTCAGCGACGACGACCATAGTGCTGCGCAATCCGTCCAACCTTCGCAACCTAAGTAACTGACCATGAACTCCTTTCACGACAAGCAGGAAGGTGCAGCGCTCATCACCGCGCTAATCTTTCTCGTCATCATCACCATGTTGAGCCTGTCCTCCATGCGCTCCAGCATGCTGGAACTTCGACAGGCCTCGAACGACGAAATTCGGATTGCCGCCTTCGAGGGCGCCCAGGCAGTCATTGATTCAGTACTCGACAGCCCAGCCAACATGCCGGTGGTCGGCGATGTCGGCTATACCGTTTGTAGCGGCAATTGGGATGGTTGCGACCAGACCAACCTTACCCTGCCTGCGGGCCTGTATACGGAATTCGTGAACGAGGGGCTCGTTCAGGTCCGGGTTGAGCGTTTGGGCCCGGCATTTCGCCCACCGCCGCGCGGACTAGGTACCTCGGCGCGCATGTTGACTGCTGCGGCGTTCCAGATTGACGCCACCTACGACCTGACCGAAATCGGTCGTGGCAATTCGGAAATCACACAGGGGGTACTCATCGTGGTACCTAAAAGCCAATGAAAACACTCAAGCGCATCGCACTCCTACTGGTCGTCACCGCACTTCCGCTGATGGTCTATGCCGAAGACATCGAGATTTACATGGACCCATCCCCTCCATTGGGTGGCGAACCATTGGTCATGTTCACGCTCGACTACCGTTCCAATCTGGGCTCCAACTTCA
The DNA here is from genome assembly GCA_964552205.1 of uncultured Gammaproteobacteria bacterium. Taxonomy (GTDB): domain Bacteria; phylum Pseudomonadota; class Gammaproteobacteria; order Natronospirales; family JAIVGZ01; genus JAIVGZ01. The sequence goes on along the minus strand of CAZKFT010000009.1, from coordinate 10,777 downwards.
ATCTAAGCGCGGCAGACAGGGCGTTCTTTCAGGATGAGCTGGGCTATGACCCGGGTGCGGCACAGACCTATTTCAGCGTCCTCCGCCTGGCACTGACGGTGGTTTTCAAGGATCTTTCAGGTGTGAAGATCGGCCTTCTGCTGCCGCACAACTATTCGAACAATTGTGCGGGTCCGTCAAATTCCAAGCCTAACTGCGCCAACGGCGGCTACATCGCCATGGGCTTCCAGTCCGTGACGCGTGACGACGCCAACGGTGCCAAGGCACGCTTTTTGAACATCCTCGGGGCGATGCCGCAACCACAGGGTGGTTTGTCGCATTCCTGGCAGGGCAAGGAAATGTGGTTCGAACTGTTCCGCTACCTGACGGGTGGCGAGGTATACAATGGCCGGAACGGTTTTACCAGCTACTCGGGCGCGCCTGGGTCCAGCAACAGCCAGAATCTGGATGTGAATTTCCCGGCCATTTCCTGGGATCCGGACATCATGGTGTTCGACCGCACCGTCGGTGCCGGCGCGAATTCCTACCCGATATACCGGTACACATCGCCGCTGAGCGCCGCTACTGAGTGCACCCGCATCTTCACCATCAACTTTGCCTTCGGCGTGAACAACCAGGACTCCAACTCGGACGCTGCCATCGGCGCCTCGCCTGCGAACGGCGGCTTGGGCATGAACATGTCCGGCCAGCAAGGCAGCTTCACCAATGTCCTGAAATTCCTGTATGACGGTGACCTCGGTAACGGCCAATTTGGCTCCATCCCGGAAATCTCCGGCAAGCAAAACATCATGGGCTGGTTGATCACCGACCAGGACAACCCGAACCGCGACCAGATTGCGGACGCGATGGGCACCCGTAACGCGCTCAATGTGTTGGGTAACCCGCAGCTCCTCGTCGAGACCATCAATTCCATCTTCCAGCAGATTCTTTCCGTCTCGACCACCTTCGTCGCGGCATCGGTGCCAGTGAACGTGTTCAATCGTTCGGAAATCGTGGACAACGTGTACATCGCCCTGTTCCAGGCCGATGCGGACCGTCGCCCATCCTGGCCCGGCAGTCTGAAAAAACTCAAGATCGAGCAGGACGGCAATGTGGTCCGACTGATTGATGCCAATGGCATCGACGCGGTTGCCGCCGACGGGCGCATCAACTTCAACGCCCTGACGTTCTGGACGAACCCGGACACCTTGCCACCGCCGGATCCGGCTGAGAGCGAACTGGCCGGTCGTGACGGGCGCTCCGTGGCCCGTGGTGGGGCTGGCCAGCGCATCCCGGGCTTTGTCGGTGCCGCCGGCCCCGGTCTGACCAATGGCGCTGCGGGCGCACGCACGCTGTTCACGGAACCAGATGCCTTTGTCAACGGCATCCCGACCTTCATGCGTCCGCTGAATGCCGACGCCACTACCGCAACAGTGTTGCAGGGCGCCATCGGCGCCCCGGATGCGGTCGAAGCTGAACGCATGTTGCGTTGGATGCGCGGCCGTGACGAGTACAACCCCGATACAACCGTGCGCCATCTCGCGCGGCCTTGGTTGTTGGGTGACCCACTGCATTCACGCCCCTTGCCCATCAACTACGGCGCTCGCCCCGGATTCTCAAACCAGAACCCGGACATCCGAATCGTCATCGGGTCCAACGATGGCTACCTGCGCATGATCCAGAACACCGGCCCAGCCGTGGACCCTGCTGACGCTGAGGAACGCGGTGTAGAGACCTGGGCATTCATGCCGCGCGCCGTGATGGACAAGATGCCCATCCTCAAGGATGACGAACCGCTTCCTGCGGGTACACCGCCACACCCGTACACGGTAGATGGGGCGCCAGTGGTGTATGTGAACGACGTCAACGGTAACGGCACCATCGAAGCCGGCGATACCGTCATCGTCTATACCGGGCTACGTCGAGGGGGCCGAGCGTATTACGCTATCGACGCCACCGACCCGGACGCCCCGCGCATGCGTTGGCGCATCACCTCGGCTGACACGAATTTCGCCGAGCTCGGCCTGAGCTATTCAACACCCCAGGTGGGTCGCGTATTGCTCGGGACCACTCCTACCCCGGTGCTGATTTTCACGGGCGGCTATGACCCGAACAAGGACCAGCGCCTGGCTGGGGCCGGCACGAATGACAGTCAGGGTCGCGCGATTTTCGTGGTCAATGCGCTGACTGGTGCACTGATCTGGAAGGTCCGGAACGGTGCCAGCACCGGTCCGGTGTCGGCAAGCATATTCCAGCACGCCGGCATGGTAGACAGCTTCCCGTCCGACCCCACCGCAGTGGACACATCAGGCGATGGATTCATAGACCGCATCTATGTCGGTGACAGTGGCGGTACTGTCTGGCGGGTGGACATGCATGGAAATGATCCTTCCGCTTGGCACGCTGCACCGCTGGCATACCTGGGGCGTCATTTCATCTCCGACAATGTCAATGACCGGCGCTTTTTCCATGCCCCGGATGTGGTGCTCTCACGCGACGATTACGGTCCCTTTGACGCGGTCATCATTGGTAGCGGCAACCGCGAAAACCCCCTGGACCGGGGGCCTGGCGATGTCACAGACAACTACTTCTACATGATCAAGGATCGCCGCGTCGTCAGCGGGCCGATGCCGGATCCCGCACCGATCGCCTACAATCACCTCTCCTTCGGTAATGTCACCAACAACTGTCTGCAGCTCAACACCTGTGATGGCGCGGACCCGGACCTCACCAACGGCTGGCGCCTGCGGCTGGAGGAGACCACCGGCGAAAAGAGTCTGGCGGTCCCGTTCACCATTGCGGGTACGGTGTTCTTCACCACCTACCTGCCGCCGGGCGACATGGAGGCGGCGACCTGTGGTCCTTCCGAGGGAGGCGGTGTGCTCTACGCCGTGGCGCTGGCGGATGCGCGTTCGGTCATCAACTTCGACACCACAGACGACGACCCGGACAACCCGGGACAGGCGACCACCCGTGCTGACCGCACCCGCGCGCTACGTTCGGGCGGCATTCCGGCAGAGGTGGTGTCACTGCCGCCAAACCGGATTCTGCTTCCAGACCTGTCCACAGAAGCTATCCCTGGCAGCATGCGCTGGCGCACCTTCTGGTATGAGAACGAGCGGCCGGACACCTGAGGTACACTTGGGACGGGCATCCATCATTGAGGGCATTGCGATGAAGCAGCAGACCGGCGTCACCTTGATTGAGTTGATGATAGTCGTGGTCATCCTCGGCATCCTGGCCTCGATTGCCTATCCGGCGTACACAAACTATGTGACCAAGGCGAATCGCAGTGTCGGCCAATCCATGCTTACCCAAGCGGCCAACAGGCAGGAGCAGTTCTTCATCGACAACCGCACCTATGCGACAGCAATGACGCAGTTGGGGTATCCAGCCAATCCGCTACCCGTTGGCTCGGACGGAGGGCCCGCTGCGGCCGGTTCGCCGGATGTGCTCTACAACATCGTGATTGTGTCCGCGACCAACCGGGACTATGTCATGCAGGCCGTCCCGCAGGGCGGGCACGCGACGCGGGATACGGATTGTGGCACTTTGGCAATCAATCGCGCGGGCCAGAAAACGGCTTCCGGGACCAAGCCCGCCGATTGCTGGTAGAAATCCGCGTCAACCCTGCCGCATGGCCCTCAGCAGGTCTTTAGGCAACGAGAAAACCACGGTCTCCTCGCGGCCCGGTACTTCGGCAGCGGTGACGCCACCCCAAGACTTCAGGCGATCAACAACCTGGCCGACCAATAATTCCGGGGCAGAGGCACCTGCGGTCACACCCACGCGCAGCACACCTTCGAACCACTTCGCCTGAAGGTCGTCTGCGCCGTCCACCAACCAGGCTCTGCAACCCTCCGACTCAGCCAGTTCACGCAAACGATTGGAATTCGAACTGTTGCGTGAACCCACTACAATCATGACCTCCACCTGCGCCGCCATGGTCCGCACAGCATCCTGACGATTCTGGGTTGCGTAACAGATGTCATCTTTGCGCGGCCCATTAATCTCGGGAAAGCGTTGTCGCAGTGCGTCGATAACGCGCGCAGTATCGTCCATGGACAGTGTGGTCTGGGTCACGAATGCCAGGCGTGTCGGGTCATTCACCTCAAGCTGCGCGACATCCTCAGGGTCTTCCACGAGATGCATGGTGCCCCCGTCGTTCCGCTCGAACTGCCCCATCGTGCCCTCGACTTCCGGGTGGCCAGCATGGCCGATGAGGATGACTTCCAGACCTTCACGCGCGTAGCGTACAACCTCCATATGCACCTTGGTCACCAGTGGGCAGGTCGCGTCGAACACGCGCAAACCGCGATCGTCGGCCTCACGCCGGACCGCTTGCGCCACCCCGTGTGCTGAGAAAATGACCGTGGCACCTTCGGGGACTTCGGAGAGTTCCTCAACGAAGATGGCCCCTTTCTCACGCAATCCATCCACCACGAAACGGTTGTGCACCACTTCGTGACGGACATAAATGGGCGCTCCGAACAACTCCAGCGCCCGCTCGACGATATCGATGGCGCGGTCCACTCCGGCACAAAACCCACGGGGATTGGCAAGCAGTATCTGCATCACTCTTTACGCTCGGAAAGGAAAAATGCGTCGATGACGAGAATTACCGCACCGATGGTGATGGCAGAATCGGCAAGGTTGAACGCTGGCCAGTACCAGTCCTGCCAATGCAGGTGGATGAAATCGATGACCCAGCCGTAGGCGGCACGATCGATGAGATTGCCGAACGCGCCACCGAGGACGAGTGACAAGCCGATGGCTACAAAGTTGTGACCATCTGCCGGAAGTTTGCGCATCCAGTAGAGGATAAAACCGATGACAGCCACAGCGAGCACGACGAAGAACCAGCGTTGCCAGCCACCGGCATCAGCAAGGATGCTGAACGCAGCGCCGGTGTTGACCATCAAGGTGATGTCAAGAACCGGCAGCACCTCAATTTTTCGGAACATCCCCTGCGGGTAGTTGCCATCGGCGATATGCGCCAGGAAACCCCCCAAGGAGTCGTAGGATCCGAAATGGAGCACCGCCCAGAGCTTGGTGAGTTGGTCTGAGACCAACACCACGACCGACAGCCATAACCATTTCACATGGCCGGGCCCGACCACGCGTTCCAACCAGATTGTCAGGCGGTCACTCATGCGTACTCACGACTCTCCCCGCTACCGTCGACATTGTCAACGCAGCGGCCGCAGAGCTCCGGATGCTGGGCATGCTGGCCAATGTCCGGACGATGGTGCCAGCACCTCACGCACTTTGCGTGGACACTTGGGGCAGCTGCGATCCAAAGGCCCTCGACCTCCTCCGCAGGCAGTGCATCGGCAGGGCGTGCATCCGCATCATGCAGACGCGCGTCAGAGGTAATCAGCACGAAACGCAGCTCATCGCTCAACGGGGCCAGAAGCTGCCGCATTGCCGGAGTGCAATACAGGTCCACTTCGGCATCCAGAGAGGAACCAATCTTGTCAGCGGCGCGCAAGGCCTCGAGTTGATGTGAAACTGCCTCCCTGACCTGCCTGACCGTGGCCCAGTCCACGGGCTTCGCGGCCA
>CAZKFT010000009.1:0-5136 GCA_964552205.1 uncultured Gammaproteobacteria bacterium | reverse complement strand
GCCTCTGCCACATGAAACATTGCAGTCTGCGCGGAACGCCGTGCGCGACTGTCGGCTTGGGTGGTGTACTGGCGGTCCTTGATGATGTCGAGATAGAAGCTTCCGAGATCCACTACGCAGAAGTTGTGCACGCGCTGATAGATCTGGTGGAACTCGTAACTGTCGTAGGCCGCGACGACCTGAGCTTGAATGTCTTCGGCCCGCTTGAGCAACCAACAGTCCAGCGCCAGCATGTCGGCCGGCTCGAGCGCATGCTGGACAGGGTCAAATCCCGCGAGGTTGGCGAGCAGGAAGCGTGAGGTGTTGCGCAGACGGCGATAGGAATCCGCCATGCGGTTCAGAATTTCGTCTGACACACTCATCTCGCCGCGGTAGTCGGTGGCAGCTACCCACAAACGAAGAATGTCAGCGCCCAGCGATCCGACCACCTTCTGAGGTGCCACCACGTTGCCCACCGACTTGGACATCTTGCGACCCTGCGCGTCCACGGTGAATCCATGGGTCAACACGCTGCGATAGGGTGCGGCGCCACGCATGGCGACCGAGGTCAACAGGGAGGACTGGAACCAGCCCCGGTGCTGGTCGGAGCCCTCGAGATAAAGATCCGCAGGTACGGCAAGGCCTTCGCGACGCTCCTGCACACACGCATGCACGACCCCGGAGTCCAGCCATACATCCATGACATCGTTGACCTTCTCCCAGTTGGATGCCTCCGCACCCAACAGGTCTTCGGCCTCCAAGTCGAACCAGGCATCGATGCCATCCTTCTCAACCCGTTGCGCCACCTTCTCCAGCAAGGCCGGCGAATCAGGATGCAACTCGCCGGTGACATGATGTACGAACAGCGCTATTGGCACGCCCCAAGTCCGTTGCCTTGAGATGCACCAATCCGGTCGCCCCGCCACCATGTTGTGGATGCGTCGCTCACCCCAAGACGGCAACCACTTCACCCTGGTGATCTCCTGCAATGCGGTTTCTCTGAGACTGGCCTGGCCATCACCCGCGCGTGCGTCCATGGAGATGAACCACTGGGGTGTGGCCCGGAAAATGACGGGCGTCTTGTGTCGCCAGCAATGCGGGTAGCTGTGCTTGTACTTCTCGTGATGAAGAAGCCGGTTGCGTTCGCGCAAGACTTCCACGATGGCGTCATTCGCCTTGAATACGAACTGGCCTTCAAACAACTCCGTTCCCGGCAAGAATACGCCGTTGGGACCAACCGGGTTGTAGACCTCCAACCCGTAGACCTGACCGGCAACAAAGTCTTCCTGACCATGGCCGGGCGCCGTGTGTACCGCTCCGGTGCCACTCTCCAATGTCACATGGTCACCGAGAATGACCGGGACTTCGAGCTCATAGAACGGATGCTTGAGCTTTACATGTTCAAGATCAGCCCCCACGACGGTTTTCACGACGCGATAATCGGTGATGTTCGCGCGCTGCATGACCGACTCCACCAGGCCCGATGCCAGTACCAGCACTTCGTCTCCAGCCTCTACGAACGCGTACTCGAGCGCTGGATGCACGGCGACCGCGCGGTTGGCAGGCAGGGTCCACGGCGTCGTGGTCCAGATGACGACATATGTAGACGCGCTGCTGCACAGCGCGTCCCCACCGCCAACAAGCTCAAACTTCACGTCAACGGCAGGAGAGGTTCTCTCTTCGTACTCCACTTCGGCCTCTGCCAATGCCGAACCGCAATCCAGACACCAGTGCACCGGCTTTGCACCCTTCACCAGCGCACCGCGCTCGATGATGCGGGCGAGCGCACGCAGTTGGTCCGCCTCGTAAGCTGGGTCCATGGTCAGATACGGATGCGCCCAGTCCGCGATCACGCCCAGACGGATGAAATCCTCACGCTGGCGTTCCATCTGTTCGCGCGCGTACTTGCGGCACGCATCCCGGAATTCGCGAGGGGTGACCTTGTCACCCGGTTTTCCATGCTTCTTCTCGACCACCAACTCGATGGGCAGCCCATGGCAGTCCCAACCCGGGATGAAGGGCGCGTGATGGCCCGAGAGTGAACGCGACTTGCAGACGATGTCTTTGAGAACCTTGTTCACCGCATGACCGATGTGGATATCACCGTTGGCATACGGCGGACCATCCACGAACACAAACGGCGGCGCGTTCTTGCGGGAAGCCAGCAACTTGCCATGCACATCCATGGCCTGCCACTTGCGAATGCGCTCGGGCTCGCGCTGCGCCAGGTTCGCGCGCATCGGGAACTCCGTCTGCGGGAGATTCAATGTGTGTTTATAGTCCGCCACGTATCAATCCAATGTCCTGTTCAATCTGCTCCCGCATCGCGTCGAGACTCTCGAAAGCCCTGTCGGCACGCACGAAGCGTTTGAATTCCACTTGCAGGAGCTGTCCATACAGGTCACCCGCAAAGTCCAGAATGTGCACCTCGAGGCGGTGTTCGCCGCCCCCCAACCACGACCTTCGACCCCAGTGGGCTGCGCCTGCGTGTCGCTTGCCTGATTCACAAGTCGCCTCGACTGCGTACACACCTTCAGCCAAAGCCAGGGCGCGCACCGGCACTAGATTCGCGGTCGGGTAGCCAATCTCGCGTCCCCGCGCATCACCTCGTCGCACCCGTCCACTAACGCTGTACGGCCGACCCATAAGTGCGGCTGCTTCATCCAGTTGTGCGCTCGCCAGCAAATCGCGAATGCGGGTGCTACTTATCCTTTCGCCACCAGACAATTCAGTGGGTGCCACATCGGTAGCGAACCCTGCCTGCTTTCCGAGTTGTGCGAGCATCGCCACATCACCCTTGCGCCCATGACCGAAGCGGAAGTCCTCGCCGACCACTACGCGCGCGGCTGACAAATCATCAACCAACACCCGTTGCACAAAATCTTCGGCAGACTCGGCAGCGAGTTGCCCATTGAAGCGCAAACATCGCACATTCGGAACGCCAGCAGCCCTCAGTGCAACCACCCTGTCCCGCAAACCCTGTATGCGCAACGGCGCCGCCGACCCTGCGAAATACTCTTTCGGCAGGGGCTCGAAGGTCACCACCCAGGGTGCCAATCCTTCCGCTCGCGCGTGGTTCAATAGCGCCGCCACTACAGCCTGGTGGCCGCGATGAACGCCATCGAAACTGCCGATGGCAACTGCCGCGCGGGAGGCCGCCATTATACGGGACTCAACTTCAGGTCGTTGGGGCGCAGACCTGCCAGCCACAGAGTCGCCGCATACACCGCCGCTCCGAGCGAAATCACCATTAAAAGTCGGGCAATCTGTGCCATCACGCCCAAGGCCTGCCAGGACGATAGCGGTCCTGCGACAAACCATACCGCCACCGCCATCACCACGGAGGCCGCGACGATCCGCAGCAGGAACGTGCCCCAACCCGTCATGGGCATCAAGACCCCTTCGCGCTTCAGCGCCCGGAACAGAAGACCGGCGTTGATGAAGGCTCCAACGGAAGTGGCCAGTGCAAGGCCTGCGTGCGGCCCGACGAAGCCCAGCAAGACCCAGGGCACCACAAACACCACATTCAGCGCCATATTCGCCATGAGCGCGATGATGCCGATTCGCACCGGGGTTCTGGTGTCCTGGCGGGCGAAGAATCCCGGTGCCAAGACCTTGACCAGTGAGAACCCGATCAACCCGAAGGCGTACGCCATGAGGCTGAGTCGCGCCATGTCCGTATCTGCGCTGGTGAAAGCGCCGCGCTCGAACATGGTGGTGAGCAACGGACCCGCCAGGACAAACAATCCCACCGCCGCTGGCAAGGAAATCACCCAGACCCACCGCAGCGACCAGTCGATGGTGGCGGAAAAACCCGCTGTCGATTGCGTCGCGTGTTGACTGGACAGCCGCGGCAGCAGAACCGTCGCCAAGGCTATACCGAACAAGCCCAGGGGAAACTCCATCAGGCGGTCCGAGTAGTACAACCACGCCACGCTACCGCTGATGAGAAAGGACGCGATCAAGGTATCGAACAGCAGATTGATCTGGGCAACCGACGACCCGAAAATCGCAGGCAACATCAACTTGAAAATCTTGCGTACGCCCGCCTCCCCCACCGTGGCAGCGGCCCGATTTTTGTCCTGTGGGGGCGGTCCCACGGACCGCGATAATCGAATCAACTTCGGCCTCGGCAACAACTTCAACCGCGCCAGAAACGGCAGTTGGAACGCCAGCTGCACGATGCCCGCAATCAACACACCAATGGCGAGACCAACACCCGGGTTTTCCATTCCCGGTGCAATCCACAACGCCGCTGCAATCAGCGACAGGTTTAGGAACACAGGCGTGAACGCAGGGACGCCGAATCGCCCCCAGGTGTTGAGGATGCCGCCTGCCAACGCAGTCAGTGAGATGAAGAGAATGTAAGGAAAGGTCCACCGCAGCATCTCTGCCGCCATGGCAAAACGCTCGGCGTCTGCTCGGAAATAAAAGCCCGGCGCGAAGATCATGATGAGGACCGGTGCCGCCAACACGCCGACCAGCGTGATGACAATGAGCACCGCGCCCAGCGTGCCGGTGACCCGGTCGACGAGATCACGGACCTCTTCATGGGAGTGCTTGGCGCGGTACTCACCGAGAACCGGGACGAAGGACTGCGCGAAGGCCCCTTCCGCAAACAAACGACGCAGGAAATTCGGAATCTTGAACGCGACGAAGAACGCGTCCATGAACGGCTTGGCGCCACCCAGCTGTGCGAAGACGATGTCACGCACGAAGCCCAGAATCCGCGACAGCAGCGTCATGCCACTGACGACCGACGCGGATTTGAGCAGAGAGCGGGTCATGCCTGAATGATAAAGAAAAAAGCCGGCTCAAGGCCGGCTTTTCACATCATCCCAAGCTCAGGGCTTGAGGTGTGCGTTCATGCGGCTCTTGTGACGAGCAGCCTTGTTCTTGTGGATGAGACCCTTGCGCGCCATGCGGTCGATGACGGGGACGGCCTCGGCATAATGCTTCTGCGCATCTTCCTTACGACCCTCGGAAGTCGCCTTCACGACTTTCTTGATCTGGGTGCGCATCATGGAGCGCAGGCTCGCGTTGTGCTGGCGGTGCTTCTCCGCCTGACGGGCGCGCTTCTTGGCTTGTGCTGTATTGGCCACTGTTTACTGCTCCTGAATTCTGTAACTGCGTGGAAAGGCGCGAATTTTACACATC
>CAZKFT010000008.1:0-71908 GCA_964552205.1 uncultured Gammaproteobacteria bacterium | reverse complement strand
CAGCTATTGGATGGGTGCCCAGTGATGCGGAGGAAGAGCAACAGAGGCAACGGGAAGCTTGGATCACAATCCAACGTGGCCACGCCGTCGCCAATGGGCTGCCGGTGCTCGCCTGCAACCGCGTGGGCCATGAGCCCGACCCTAGTGGCGTTACCGGTGGGATCCAGTTCTGGGGTTCAAGCTTTGTGACAGGCCCGCAAGGTGAATTCATCGCACGATGCGGGGAAGGTCCTGAGGTTCTGGTGGCTGATATCGATCTCGCCAGGTCGGAGAAGGTCCGACGCATCTGGCCGTTCCTGCGTGACCGGCGTATCGACGCTTACGAAGATCTGGTGCTCCGGTACCGCGACTGACGCCAGTAGTGACCTATACAAATTCTCCGCTCCTGCGACCACCACTGCCGAGTGAGTCCGGAACGAGTGTGGAGTGGGGCCGCTTGTACGGGGCCGCAGCACCACTGGCAATCGCCAACGCAGCCCGCACGGCCGTTGCGCCCCTTGTGGTCGTGGCCCGGGGTGCCGCAGAACTTGAGCGCCTTTCTGCTGAGCTTGAGTTCTTCCTGAATGAATCGGTTCCCGTCCTGCGTTTTCCGGATTGGGAAACACTCGCGTATGACGCGTTCTCTCCGCACCAGGACATCACCTCGGAGCGCTTGCGGACCTTGGCTGCACTGCGTGGTCTCAAGCGCGCTGTTGTTCTGATTGCTGCCCCAACCTTGTTGCAGCGGGTGGTCCCGCCGGCGTTTCTTGACTCACATACCCTGTTACTTCGCAAGGGAGATCGATTCGACCCGACCGACATGCGCGCGCGGCTGGAGGCGGCTGGCTACACCTGCGTCTCGCAGGTATCTGAGCATGGAGAGTTTGCGGTCCGCGGTGCACTGTTTGACATATTTCCCATGGGATCCGCTGCACCCTTCCGTATTGACCTGTTTGATGACGAGATTGAATCGTTGCGAACGTTCGACCAGGACACTCAGTTGTCCAGTGGCACCATCGAACGTGTAGATATTCTTCCAGCCAAGGAATTCCCGTATGACGAAGATGCCATCCGCGACTTCCGGCAGCGATGGCGGCAGACTTTCGAAGGCGACCCGCAATGTGCCCAGATTTACCGCGAGGTCTCGGCAGGAAACTGTCCAGGTGGAATCGAATACTGGCAGCCATTGTTCTTCGACGAGATGGCATCGGTAATGGACTACCTGCCCCAGGGATCTACTCTCGTCGAACTGATGGGTACAGCAGAAGCCTATGGCGATGCCTGGAACGAAAGCCGAGAGCGGTTCGACCAACTGGGACATGACCTGCAACGACCCTTGCTGCCACCCGATCAGCTCCTGCTTACAATTGAGGAATTCGCACAGAAGAAGTCGGCCCGAACCGCGGTCAAGCTTCAGTCCTTCGAGTTGACAAGCGGTGGGGTCGATTTCGGGACCTCATCGGCACCTCGCCTGATCATCGACCCAAGGGCAGAAGAACCAACGGCAGCATTGCGTAGCCATATCGAGAACTTCGATGGCCGGGTACTGATTGCTGCCGAGTCACCGGGTCGCCGAGAAATGCTGCTAGAGCAATTGATGTCACACGGGCTCCGCCCGGAAGTCATCGACCGGTGGGAAGACTTTGCCGAAGGAACAGCGCGGCTCGCCATCACCGTGGCGCCGTTGGAGGATGGGCTCCTGTCCACGGAGCCGCCAATCTCCCTCATCGCCGAAGCACAGTTGTACGGCGAACGTGTGCGGCAGGAGCGACGCAGGAAAGCGGTTCGCGACCCGGATGCCATCATCAGGGACCTCACCGACCTCAGGGAGGGTTCGCCCGTGGTCCACGCGGAGCATGGTGTAGGGCGATACATCGGGCTTCAGACACTTTTAGTAGACGGTTTGACCAATGAGTTCCTGACCCTAGCCTACGCGGGAGGGGACAAACTATATGTGCCGGTTGCCTCTCTGCATCGAGTCACCCGCTACACCGGCGCTGCACCCGAGCATGCTCCGCTCCACAGACTTGGCAGCGACCAGTGGCACAAGGCCAGACGCAAAGCCGCTGAGAAACTGCGGGATGTCGCTGCTGAACTCCTGGAGGTGCAGGCGCGCCGCGCTGCCAGGCAGGGCCACTCCTTCCGTATCGACATGCATGAATACGAAGCGTTCGCTGCTGGGTTCCCCTTTGAGGCAACGCAGGACCAGCAACAGGCCATAGACGCTGTCGTCTCGGACCTCGCTGCCAGCCAACCCATGGATCGGGTGGTTTGCGGTGATGTCGGATTTGGAAAGACAGAGGTTGCGCTACGAGCGGCGTTCATCGCCGTCCAGGGCGGAAAGCAGGTTGTCGTCCTTGTCCCAACCACGCTGCTGGCACAGCAACACTGGCAGACTTTCAGCGACCGCTTCGCTGATTGGCCCGTGCGGATTGAGCTGCTGTCGAGATTACGTAGCAGCAAGCAACAGGCCAAGACACTGGTGGATGCCGCAGCCGGCAAGGTGGACATCCTGATAGGAACACATGCACTGCTCTCGCCCAAGGTGAAGCTTGCCCGTCTGGGCCTCGTCATCGTGGATGAAGAACACCGGTTCGGGGTACGGCACAAGGAGCAACTCAAGAAGCTGCGAGCAGAAGTTGATCTGTTGACCCTGACCGCCACACCGATCCCACGCACGCTCAACATGACATTGGCAGGACTCCGCGACCTGTCAATCATCGCAACGCCTCCAGAGGGACGCTTGGCGATAAAGACCTTTGTCAGCGGGTGGAACGACGCGCTCCTCAGGGAAGCATGCATGCGGGAGATACGCCGCGGCGGACAAGTCTACTTCTTGCACAACGAGGTGGATTCCATCGAGCGGATGGCAAAGCGTGTACGCGATCTGGTACCGGAAGCAAGTGTTCGAGTCGCTCACGGACAGATGAGGGAACGCGACCTGGAACAGGTCATGGTCGACTTCTATCATCGGCGCTTCAACCTGCTGGTGTGCACGACTATCATCGAGTCCGGCATTGACGTGCCCAGCGCAAACACCATCATCGTGAATCGCGCTGACAAGCTCGGACTTGCGCAGTTGCACCAACTCCGCGGTCGCGTGGGGCGATCGCATCACCGGGCCTATGCCTATCTGCTGACACCAGATCAGCAGGCGATGACCGCCGACGCCATTAAGCGTCTCGAAGCGATAGAGTCCCTCGAGGATCTGGGTGCCGGTTTCACTCTGGCGACGCATGACCTCGAAATCCGGGGCGCTGGCGAACTGCTCGGAGATGAACAGAGTGGCCAGATTGAGGAAATAGGGTTCACTCTTTACAACGAGTTGTTGAGCCGAGCAGTGGTGGCACTCCGTAAAGGAGAAATCCCGGACATCGATGCCGACGACGCAGACTCCACTGAGATCGACCTGCGACTGCCGGCTCTGCTACCTGAAGACTACATTGATGACGTGCATACCCGACTTATCCTGTACAAGCGGATCGCCTCCGCGCGGACTGGAGAAGGCCTGTACCAGCTACAGGTCGAACTGATCGACCGGTTCGGGCTACTCCCGCAGCCGGCCAAACACTTGTTCCGTCTAGGAGAGTTCCGGATTGCTGCAGCCGAGCTCGGGATTCGGAGACTCGAGGCCGGCCCTTCGGGGTGCCGCGTACTCTTCAGTGCGCGCCCCTCGGTCGACCCACTCACCTTGATTCACCTTGTCCAGGAACTCCCGCGCGAATACCGCTTCGATGGGCAACAGACGCTGCGCTGTGACACCCAACTTCCCACGCCCACGGACCGGATTGAGTTTGTAGCTGGTCTGCTGCAACGGCTGCAGGTGCGCAATCCCGGCACTTGAGGCATCATGACGGTATGGTATTCCGCATTGTCACAACCATAGCCATGATGCTGTCGCTGTCGCCAGCCGTTGCTGACGACTGGTTCGTGGTGGAAGTCATCGTATTCCAGCATCGTGAGGATGCGTCGAGCGACCTAGAGCGCTTCCCACACGACCCCGGCGCTGCCAACATGACTGCAGTAGCCGAGGTGGTGCCGCCGACAGAACCACTGAGCGTTCGCGAGTATGAGCAAGTGCCCGCCAACCAGTTGCGGCTGAGCGACACTTTTCGTGTGCTCGGCCGCTCATCGAGATACCAGGCATTGATGCATGTTGGCTGGCGTCAAATCGGACGTCCGCCGGAACTCTCGATACCTGTCCGCATTCATGACGATGTCGCCATACCGCTCGCGGTTGAGGTACTGGCGTTCGAGACTCCTGCCATTGAGCCATCCACGACGGAGGAGCCCCGGGAATCCGGGCTGGAAGAACATGATTCTTTTTGGGATGCGCATGAGGACTTGCGGTCGGAGTTTGCTGAACCTCCAGCGCCTCAACGCCTTGCTGGAACGGTCAGGCTATCGTTGCAGCGTTTCCTTCACGTCGAAGTGGATCTGACCCTAACCTCCGACGAGCCACTCCCGTTCCAGGAAGAACATGATTGGCATACCCAGCGGGCTGTCATCCTCGACGACTTTGACAGTGGACTGATCAGCGCAGATGAGGCCAGGTCCAGACTGGAGTCACTGAGTACCGTGCCGCGATTCCTTTCTTGGCGTTTACAGGAAAGCCGAAGGGTGCGGTCAGGTGAAGTCCATTATCTGGACCACCCGCGATTCGGGGTCATTGTCACCGTGACACCGATTCCGGCGGAGGATATCGAGGCTCGGGGCCAGATACTTGAGCCCTCAAGCGAGCCGACCGCGAATCCTGACGCTACATCGAGGGAAGCAGGTTCTCCAGAACCTTGAGTACATCCTGTAACGCCTCCCTCAGGTACTGATTGATTTCCTCGTGTATGGTGGCCTTGCCACGTCCGGCTGCGCGATTTGATACCACTGCAATACACGCGTACTGCATTCCAAGCTCCCGCGCGAGTGCAGCCTCTGGCATCCCAGTCATACCGACCATGCTGGCCCCATCCCGTTCCAGCTTGTCAATCTCCGCCGCAGTTTCCAGACGGGGACCTTGCACCGCCGCGTACACACCTCCCTGCGTAAAGTTGACCCCTGACCTTCCCGCAGCCACGGCAATTTTCTCACGGAGACTTGGATCATACGGATGGGTGAAGTCAATGTGGGTAACGCGCTCGAGGTCTTGCTCGAAAAACGTGGCTGCCCTGCCCCAGGTGTAATCAATGATCTGTTCGGGCAAGGCAATGGTCCCGGGCTGGAGACTCTCGGAAATGCCACCCACCGATGCCACCGCAATAACACGCTTAATCTCCAAATGGTTCAAGGCCCACAGATTCGCACGGTAGTTCACCTTGTGTGGGGGAATGGTATGGCCATAGCCATGCCGTGCAAGAAAGGCGATCTCACGCCCGAACAAGCGACCATGCGTAATTGGCCCGCTGGGTGCTCCATGGGGCGTATAGACGACCTCGCGTCGGGTCACCTCGAGTCCGGTAAGCGAATTGAACCCCGAGCCCCCAATGATTGCGATGTCACTCATGCACTGCACTCCCAGATAAGGCCCAGATATCAGGCAGGTTCCGATAATGTTCACCATAATCCATACCGAACCCGAACAGGAACTCTTCTCCTGCTTCAAGACCCACTATGTCGGCGTTTATGTCTCCTGGCCTACGTCTGGATTGCTTGCGCACGAGAACGGTTGATACAACGATGGTTGCGCCTTCATCGTGACACCATTCCGTCAACTCACGAATCGTCTCACCGTCGTCCATGACATCATCCACCAGCACAACCACCCTCCCCTGCAAAGGCACCATCGGTTTTCGCAACCACTCCAGGCAACCGCCGTGTTCACCGCCCCGGTAGCGCGATACTTGCGCATAGTCCAACTGCAGGGGAAACGGCAATCGCCGTAGAAGCGCCGATGCAAAAGGTAGCGCACCCAGCATCACTGCTATGACCAAGGGATCCGTTCCCCCACAGCGCTCGGTCACCTGCATCCCGATGTGGTCAATTGCCGCGTCAATCTGCTGAGCGGTGAAGATCCGCGTAGCACCTGCGGGCATCACGTGGCGATCTCTGTCCATCAGTGTGGGAGGTCATCCAGGATTGCGATTACCCCTGCCCGGTGATTGCACACCGGCAGGACATCGCACCCTGCAGCCAGGGCTGCTTTGGCACGATCGGGGTAGGTTCCGAATCCGGCGGCGCCTACCATGCTCAAATCATCACAATACACGGTGCCACGAAATCCGAGTCGTCGCCGCAGGATTTCACTGATCCATCTGTAGGACATGCTGGCAGGGGCATCATCGACCTCTGGAAACAATACATGCGCCATCATGATCGACTCCAATCCCGCGTCGATAGCATGGCGGAATGGAAGGACATCTTCCGACAGGATGGCATCCAGTGGCCGCGGGTCCACAGGCAACTCATGATGGGAATCTCCCTCGACACCGCCGTGCCCCGGAAAATGCTTGCCGCAGGCCGGCATGCCGTGCGCACGCATTCCTTCCATCCATGCCCGCCCCAAGACCGACACCACCTCTGGGTCTGCGCTGAATGCCCTGTCCCCGATGACGGAACCCAAACCCCGCCCCAAATCGAGCACCGGCGCAAAGCTCAGATCGACGCCCCGCGCCCTGAGCTCCAACGCGAGTGTCGCCCCTTGTGCCCGCGCAGCCGCGATCCCGCCCTCCACATCATCCAAATACCGATTGCCGAACGTGACAGCCGCTGGCAGGGTCGTGAAGCCGTCGCGGAACCGTTGCACTCGGCCACCCTCGTGGTCAACAGAGATGACCAGCGGTACTGGGCGCGGTAGCGCCTTGAGCTCGGCACACAACGCGAGAAGTTGGTCGGGGTCGCTGTAATTGCGACTGAACAGGATGATGCCACCCACCGCAGGATGTGAGAGTAGATCTCGTTCTTCACCGGTGATGGCGATACCGTCGATATCCATGATGACCGGCCCGGAAAACTCAAGCATGGATCACCACCTCCGTCCCCGCCGCTACTTGGTCAAATAACGACACGACATCGATGTTCCGCATCCGGACACACCCGTGTGAGCCGACAATCCCCATCGGTGTCGTGTCAGGACATCCATGGATGTATATGTACCTACGCATGGTATCCACATTCCCAAGGCGATTTTTGCCTGGCTCCAAGCCGCTGAGCCACATTATTCGCGTCAGAATCCAATCCCGGCCAGGGAAACGGGCTTCCAGCTCTGGTGTCCACACCTCACCCGTCCATCGCCGACCTACCAAAACGGCCCCCAAGGGCAACCCATGGCCTATCCGTGCACGAATCTGATGGCGGCCCTGGGGGGTGCACTCCGAACCCGACTGCTGGCCGACGCCCTTGGCTGCGGTGGATATCGGCCATTCCGTTGTGATTCCTCCAGCCTGTGTCAGGCGTAAACGCTGGTTGGGAATGCTGATATCGACGCGTGTGGACATCAATCAACGCTCAAACAACGCAATGGACTCCACATGGGCCGTGTGCGGGAACATATCCATGATTCCGGCTGCCACAAGCCGATATCCATGGGTGTGCACCAGCTCGCCCGCATCCCGTGCCAATGTCCCCGGATGACAGGAAACATACAAGACCCGCGAGGGATCCCATCTCGGGATCCACGGCAGGATTTCCTTGGCCCCAGCCCTGGGCGGATCGAGCAGCACCCCGTCATAACGGCGGGCGTACCAAGGTTCCGTGCCGGCAGGCTCGAACAGGTTGGCAACATGAAAGTCACAATTGTCGATTTCGTTGTGCATTGCGTTCGTGCGCGCCCGTGCGACCAGGTCATCATCGCCTTCAACGCCAGTGACCGCCCTGCAGTTCCGCGCCAGCGGCAAGGTGAAGTTCCCAAGCCCACAGAACAGGTCCAGATGATGCTCTTGCGCTTCAGGAGCCAGCAGTTCCAGAGCAAGATCCACCATCGCCCGATTGACCGCGCCATTGACTTGAATGAAATCGGTTGGTTGGAACCCGATTTCGATCTGGTGCGCTGGGAGCCGGAACACCAACTGGCCACTATTGGCATCGAGCGGATGAATGGAGTCATACCCTCCGGGCTGGAGGTAGAATCTGATCCGGTGAGTGGTCGCGAACAGGCGCAAGGCATCGAGATCGCCGTCCGCAAGCGGTGACAGGTGACGAAGAACGAGTGCCGTTTCGTCATCGCCGACTGCGACTTCAATCTGTGCGCAAGACCTTCCAGCTTGCAGGCTCCCGATTAGCGCCGCCAATGGCTCGAGCAGCTGACCAACCGGAGGTGCCAATATCTCGCAACGCTTCAAGTCGGCAACATAGGGGCTCCCTCTTTCCCGGAATCCCACCAGCGACCGCCCTTTCTTGTCGACGTATCTGCACGAGAGTCTGGCCCTACGACGATAGTGCCATGGGGCCGAATGCAATGGAGTCAACCACCGAGCTGGAAAGACGCGACCTATTCGCTCAAGGTTGTCTGCCAATGCCTGCTGCTTGATTTCCAGCTGCATCGGGATGCTGGCATGCTGCATCGCACAGCCACCACAGGTACCAAAATGTGCACACTCCGGCTCGACACGATGGCCGGAAGGGGTAAGCACCTGCACAGTCTCGGCCTCATCAAACCCACCCCTCCGGCGACGCCTCAGTGCCTTCACCTGTTCTCCAGGCAAGGCGCCGGAAACGAAAACGACCTTACCGTCAGAATGAGAGATACCGCGTCCGTCGTGGGCAGCGGACTCAATGATGAAGGTTTCGGGCTCCGAGGAACGGGAAGCTGGTTTCCCCATCTTCAGTTCGCCACAGCGAGGAACCGCTCGCGGTCCCATGCCTCAAGAAATTCTCTGAAATGTGCCTTGTCGGACTCGCGAAGGAAGTCCGCCACTTTTTGTGCTTCGGCCTCGAGGTGCGCGGCATCGAAATGTCCTCGCATAAACTCGAAGCGTAGGTGAACCAACCAAGTGTTGAGCGCATCGGTTTCACAATAGTCCCGGATGCCAGCAATTTCGCCCGCTTGCCATGCGTCCCAGACCCTGGACCCATCCATCCCGAGCTTGCCTGGAGCGCCAACCAGCTTGGCAATCTCATCGAGAGGTGCGTTTGCCCTGGCTTGGAATCCGGCCAGCACGTCCATGAGGTCTATGTGCCGCCAGTGGAACCGGGACAGATAATTGCTCCATTTGAAGGCTTGGTCGGAATCCCCTGTCTCCCAATACCGGGTAGCCTGGACACCATGCATCAGTGCGCGATAGTGCATGACAGGAAGATCGAAACCAGACCCGTTCCAGGACACCAGGGTGGGTGTGAGCCTGCTGATGCCATCGAAAAAACGGGATAGCAACTCCTGCTCATCAGAGTCAACCTCCCCAAGCGACCAGACCGTAAGCTCGTCCCCACGCCTGAGAACGCAGGACACGGCCACCACTCGGTGCAGGTGCAGTCGAACAAACTCGGTCCCAGCCTCCTGCCGCCGCTGGTGCAACATGATACGGGCGACATCATCATCTGCGACCTCGTCCAGGCTATGAAGACGACTGTATCCAGCCACATCAGGGACAGTCTCAATATCGAACACGAGGGTCGTCATAGGGTCCCAGTTTAGCGAAACAGTGGGTCACCCGCATGCTGGAGATTTTGACGCTTGGAGGTATTTTCGCGCACCATGTCCCGGGGGCGGCAGGGGTGCATGCCCAGGGAGGAATACTGATGCGAAGGCTATTGTTGGCTGGAGTCTCCAGCGTGCTGTGTTTACTTGCTCCTATCCTTTTCGCGGATCCACCGATGGTCACCGAGGCCGACTGGCTGGAGGACCTCCCGGTGGCGCTCTCTGGCAGCCGCCTGGCGCAGACCGCTCTGGACGCACCAGGTGCCATCGCGGTTATTGACCGCGCAATGATCGAGGTCTCCGGGGTCCGCGAAGTCCACGAGTTGTTGCGTCTGGTGCCCGGCATGCTTGTACATAACGACAATGGGCACCACGCGATCACTTCGTACCGGGCACTCTCCGATCCCTATCCACGCAGAATACTCGTTCTCATTGACGGCCGGGCTGCCTACTCGCCGGTCATCAGTTCGGTGAACTGGGCGATGTTGCCGTTGACACTCGAGGATATAGAGCGGATCGAGGTGTTCCGCGGGCCCAATGCCGCCACCTACGGAGCGAACGCGTTCTTGGGTGTCATCAGCATCACCACACGGCTCCCACATGTTGCCAAGGGAGCGAGTGTCACCCTGAGCCGGGGCAACAATGGAATCTACCGCGCACAAGGAATCGTTGGTGGCCAGATCGATGACTTCGACTGGCGGGTCACGGTGCAAGCACTCGGCGATGATGGACTCAACGGCCCTTTCCTCGACAACGACGACAAGCATCCCAAATTAATTTCGGGAAGGGCTAATTGGCTGGATGATAGAGGTGGTTTGTGGGGCGTACACGTCGGTTTTGCACGCGCAAGACTGGAGCATGGTGGCACGAACAGCCCGTTGCGCCCTCCTCATTACATCTATTCACGAAATGGTTACGCACAGCTGGATTGGCGCTCTCAGGACAATCTTGATGATCATCACAACTTCAAAGCCTTCTGGACCCTGGATAGCTGGAGCCAGGATTACCTGACGACCCCCCTGCCACAATTGGGTGGGCTCCAAGGCCGGTGGCACCTGTCTGTGCGCGGTGAGCGTGGCGAATTCGAATACAGCCGCGTCATTCAGCCGAGAGATGGCCTGCGCAGCGTGTGGGGTGCGGCTGCCCGGCTGGACCGGATGCAGGCGCCTGGTTATCTGGGCACCCCAGATACGTTGGAAAAGACGCTATATCGTGCTTTTACTCACCATGAATGGCGGATCTCCAGCCAACTTGTCGCCAATCTTGGACTAATGGTGGAGCACGACAGCAATGCGGGGACAGAAGTCGCACCACGTGCAGCGTTGAGCTGGTCTTATGCCCCCGGACAGGTCGTCAGGCTAAGCTACGGCACCGCCACCCGAACCCCGACGATTGTCGAGGAAAGCGCCAACCATGTCCTAGACTTCGGTCCGGTGCAGGACCAACTGCTACTGTCTTCAGGAGGGCTGAGGTCCGAGCGAATCCGTTCACGAGAAATTGGCTGGCTGTTGCAAAGTCCATCGCTGAACCTCACGCTTGACACCCGCATTTCATGGGATCGTATCGACCGTCTCATCACTTACTACTTCACCCCGTTCCCGGATCTCGATGGGCAAGTACAGGACTTTCGCAACTTCGACGCGATGACTATCCGCGGCTTCGAGACACAGGCTACATGGCGTCCTGTACAGCGGGCACGCGTGGTACTCAACTACTCCCTTGCGGACATCTCCGCAACTGACGTCGATGAACTCTACTCGGCCTCAGGACCGCGGCATGTCTGGTCAGTTTTTGGCGAGTACCAGTTCGAGAACCTCACCACTGTCTCACTCATCTGGTATCGCATCGGGGCAATGCAGGGCCTCAACACAGGCAACTTCGCCAAACGGACCGAGCGCGCAGACATCAAGATTTCACGCCTGTTTCATATCGGAGATAGGCCCGCCCGGGTCTCTTTCACGCTTCAGGAGCCGATTGGCGATTTACGGGATTTCCGCACCCGCAATGAGTTTCACCGGCGTTGGTTCGTAGATGTGGCCTACCGTTTCTGAGGCTTGTGACTCGACGGCTCACCAGAACATTCGTTTCGCTTGCGCTGACAGGCGTGGCGGCGCTCGCGTCGCTGAATGTAGGGGCCGTCACCATTCATGTCGTTCTGCCGTCGGAGGACGCCCACTATGTGACAGTACTGGAATCCATTCGCGAAAGTCTGGGTGCGCGTGCTTCCGTGAGTGTGGCTACTGATGGCGGTCTCCCAGAGAACGCTGATGCCATTGTTACCGTGGGCGTGGCCGCCACTCGACTGGTGGCAGAATCGGGAGATAAGCGTCCAAGTTTCGCGGTAATGATTCCAGCCAGTAGTTGGAGGGTCATTGTTGCGAATCAAAGTCATCTCCCACGGACTGCGGTCTTCCTGGATCAGCCGTTCTTAAGGCAACTTGCGCTTATTGAGGCTGTCCTGCCGGCTGCCCGGGATGTGGGCGTCCTGCTTGGTCCGGTATCCATGGCGGAGGATGAGGCCATAAGCGCTGCGGCAAACGAGCTTGGCCTGCGTATACACGCGGCGCGCCCGGCCACTCCTGAGGACATCATTCCCGCTGCCTCAAGCGTTTTGCGTCGCAGCGACGCATTGCTGGCGGTGCCCGATCCGACTGTCTACAATCGATCCTCGGTGCGCGGTGTGCTTGTCACCAGTTTCCGGATGCGCCGACCGCTTTTCGGCTTTTCCGAGGCATGGGTCCAGGCGGGCGCCGTCGCCGCCGTGTTCTCCACCCCTGTGCAGGTGGGGGCAGACCTTGCCGACATGTTGCACGCCTGGTTGGACGACCCCCACAGCATTCCAGCCCCGCGCAGCCCTGTAAGGTTCAGCATTGCCGTAAACCGGCAGGTCGCGTTTGCGCTCGGAATCAACGCCCCAACGGACGAGTTTCTTCAGCGTATTGTCGATGGCGCAGGGGGTCGACCATGAAGCCGCAACGCATCAGCAGGCAGTTGCTGATTGCAGGCACCCTCCCCGCGGCAGTGGTCGCGTTTATCTTGGTCTCATGGATGGTTGGCCTTCGAATCGTGGACTTACGCTTGCATCAGGAGAACTTGGGGCGGGCAGTGGTCAGCCAACTGGCACCCGCTGCCGAGTACGGCGTATTTTCACGCAACACGGCTGTACTACAACGCCTCTCTGAGGTAGCTCTGAACCAGGCAGACCTGCGATCCGTCACCATCCGGGACCAAAGTGGTCGCCTGTTGGCGAGAGCTGCGAACCCCAGAATTGTTGAATTGGACCGCTGGGATTGGAGTACACGTCTCGCCAACCGCCTTGCAGGTCCAGATGCGTCCCGCGTGTTCAGGGCCGAGGTCAAACAGTTGGATGTCGGTCTGGGTGAGTTGGTCTTATTGCCGGACGATGAGATTCCCAGTCTTGGCAGTGTGGAAATCGAGGTGCCCCTTGCACCGGAACTCGCCCAGCAATTGCGTGCCGTGGTTGCCGGAATCGCGATTCTTCTGCTGGGGGTAATTATCAGTGTGTTCCACGCACAGCGACTTGGCCGCCGCATAGCCGGTCCTATCGAGCAACTTGCAGATGCCATGGCAAGGGTTCAACGAGGCGAAGCAGGTGTAAGGGTCCCGGAGACCTCAAACAACGAGCTGGGCATGCTTGAATCCGGTATGAATCGCATGGCGGATGAGGTTTCAAAGACTCAACAGAGTCTGGAGGAGCAAATAGCCCAAGCCACACGCGAAATCCGTGAAACCGTCGAAGCACTGGAAATCAGCAACGTCGAACTGGATCTTGCTCGCAAGAGAGCTCTGGAGTCCAGTCACCTGAAGAGTGAGTTCTTGGCTGCCATGAGCCACGATATCCGCACTCCCATGTCCGGCATCATTGGCTTCACGCACCTTCTCTCGCGAACCAAGCTTGCACCAGAACAACGGGAGCATGTCTTGACCATCGAACAGTCCGCAGTATCCCTGATGCGGATCATCAACAGCATTCTGGATCTCTCAAGGATTGAGGCTGGAAAATTGACGCTGGCACGTGAGCCGTTTGATATCCGTTCCTGTGTGGATGATGTGCTGAATCTGGTTGCACCACTCGCCTACGAAAAGCGTCTAGTGATCAACCGGTGCGTCCGGGACGACGTACCTTGGGTACTGGTCGGTGACCAGACAAGAGTTCAGGAAATCATCACCAATCTGGTGAGCAACGCCATCAAGTTCACCGATGAGGGAACGATTGCCGTACAGGTAACAGTATCGGGGCAAGCGACTTCGCGGGGTATCACCCTCGAGATTTCTGTGGCCGACACCGGTCGCGGAATGGACGAACCCACGCAACGGCAGCTATTCCAGGCATTTGGCCTGTCTGCGCCCAGCACTGCAAAGTACCCAGGCACGGGCTTGGGGCTGGTCATTTGCAACCGCCTCGTAGAAGCCATGGGAGGTGACATCAGGCTGGAGTCTACCCCAGGTAAGGGCAGCACATTCGCGGTAACGCTCATGTTTGAGACCACGGAGGAAAGCAGCTCACACCAAGTGATGTCCGGGACGGTGTGTGTCCTGGAGCCGGAACCACTCACGAAATCACATCTGGTCCAGCTGTTGGCGCGGCTGGGCTATGAAGTTCAGTTCGACAACCCGATGGAATGTGATGCATGTATCGTGAACGGTGACGATAGCGCATCTCTCGAAGCCGCATCTGACCACCATCGATTGCTTGTACTTCTGGACGAACTAGGGCGCGAACACTCTGATGGCGTGGTATACCTCCCCCGGGTCGCAGGAATGGCTGCGCTCCAGCGGGCACTGGAACGCCAAGATGTTGGCGAATCTGCCCAGCACGGCACCGATCTTGAAGACACCTCCGTGCTTGTTGTGGATGATAGCCGCATCAACCGCACTCTAGTCGCACACCAGTTGGAAAACCTTGGCGCTGAAGTCCTTCAAGCTGCAAGTGGGACAACGGCACTTGCAATCGACACTACCAAGATAGCTGTGGCGCTGGTCGATTTGCAGATGCCCGGAATGAGCGGGATGGAACTCGCAAGCACGCTCTCCCGACACCCGAACAGGCGCCCTGTCCTGGTAGCAATCACAGCGGATGCCACCGCCGAACTGGACATCGACACCTTTCAGGCAGGTATTGCGACGCTCCTGGTGAAGCCAATCAGTACAGACACGCTCTATCATACGATTTGTGATTTACTCAACAGGCGGCGGGCAGTTGGTCGACAACTCTCCTTGCTTACAGCCGAGATCCGAACGATGGTGGCTGAGGACCTTCCGCCGCTGGCGTACGCACTGCTCGGAGCGTACGCAACTCGGAACACAGCCACATTCCATTCTGTTCTTCATGACATCAAAGGCATCGCCGGCGCCTGCAAGCTGGGCGGCTTGGGTGCAGCGGCCGACGAGACCTCACCGGACACGGTACGAGGTATGATGGGCCTCTACATGGAACTTGCCCTTATCCGAGCGGAGACATGGCCTGAGTGGAAAGACGGCACCTATTGATCGCAGTCGGGATTGTGATTGTTGCGCTGGCGTTTCTGGCCTGGGATCCGCGATTGCCCGTGGAGAGCGAAACGGCTCCGGCCGCCACGGCCAGAATTGTTGATTTGGGCGAAGAACCGGCACGGCCGACAATCACCACCGTGGAGCTTGAGGCGACCGCGACCGCTGGTCAGCCTGACAACATGGGTGCTGGCTCGGACCTCATTGCGCGTTTCGAGCAAGAACGGGCCAACCTGACCTGGGGTCGCCAGGCCGCAGCACTTTTGGTCGGACGAGTGGAGGATGTCCTCACTGCGCACGATGGGAAACTCCACACCATCGAATGCCGCGCGACCGCGTGCCGGTTTACCGTTGAGTTCGAATCCGCTGCCAGTAGACCCGACGGGATTGCGGACCTGCTTCGGGCGCTTCAGGAATCTGGTATTCCTGCACTGGTCGAGAGGGCCGACAGAACGCGCGCCACCCTCTTGGCTGCGCCTTAAGCGCGTTCGAAAACCGCAAAAGCGATGACAACATCACGCTCATCGGTGAGCGTGAGAAATCCTCTTCCAGCACCCAGGCGCCCTGCAATAGCCGCGGCTTCCGGCTCCAGCGCGACCTGTGGCTTGCCCCACGCATCTGCCACTACGCCAAGCCTTCTTGCCGATATTCCATGTGCGAAGCCGGTTCCAAGCGCCTTGCACATGGCCTCCTTGGCGGCGAACCTACGGGCGAGGAAACGCGGCCGGTCCTTCGCTCCTTCAAATGCGTGCAACTCGTGGGGGGTCAGGATACGGCGAGCAAAACGCATCCCAAACCGCTCCCAAGCCGCGGCAATCCGCGCCAGCTCAATGACATCACTGCCAATGCCAAAAATCACGCGCCCCTCGCCTCTACCATTGCTCGTTTCATTCTCGTCACTGCTGCCGCCAAACCGATAAAGACCGCATCTGCAATGATGGCATGACCGATGTTCAACTCAGTGATTCCGGGCATGGCCGCAATTGCCCCTACATTGTCATGCGTGAGGCCATGGCCGGCATGGACTTCCAGTCCCAGCGATTGCGCGAACACATTGGCAGAGCGGATGCGCTCCAGTTCCCGTTGGCGATTATCGTCGCTGTCCGCATCCGCATAGGAACCCGTGTGCAGCTCGATGACTGGTGCCCCGGCCTCTGCGGCGGCTTTAATCTGGTCATGGTCAGGGTCGATGAACAAGGCTGTCCGTGTTCCAACGCTCGAGAGTTGTTCACAGGCCGCGGCAATGCTCTGCATCATCGAAATGACGTCCAAACCACCCTCCGTGGTCAGCTCCTCCCGTCTCTCCGGGACCAAGCAGCATTCTGCAGGCCGGACTTCGGCTGCAAACATCAGCATCTCTGAAGTCACTGCCATTTCCAGATTCAGGCGCGACCGGAGTCGTTCGCGCAAAACGGTGACGTCTCGTTCCTGGATGTGGCGGCGATCCTCGCGCAAATGGACGGTGATGCTGTCAGCGCCAGCTGACTCTGCAATCAAAGCGGCGGCAACCGGGTCCGGGTACGGGGTGCGCCTTGCCTGCCGCAAGGTAGCCACATGGTCCACATTCACGCCCAACAGGATTCCAGTCATTGGGGGATTATACCGGGGGACCTCGGCGGTCCCGCCACTGCCGGAGCAGTGCCCTGCTCTCCAGTGGACGCCCGCCAAGGTGAGGCTCAATCGCAAGCTGCAGCACGCGCCGTGCCTCCTTCACCAATTGCGCGTCGGGAAACTGTTCATGGGCAAGTGCCAATAGCACCGCCCCACGGACCTGGATGTCGCCATTTGACTGCGCCAGGACGCCGCGGTCGGGGGAGAATCCATAGGTGCGCTGGGGATCCACTGGTGTGCCATCATCACTGGCGTGGTCATAACTTGGCCCCCACCCCAACTCGTCGAGCAGTCGCTTCTCGAACACACGCAAAGCAGAAGGGTTCCCCGATGCCAAGCCTCGCAAGGCTGTTCCGTAGGCAGCATACAAGGGCGGATGCGGGTCGTTGCGTTGCAACAGTCTTAGCAGAACTTCGTGCAGATACCACGCGGACATCAGTGCCTCGTCACGTAGCGGGACGGCTGGACCATCCGCCTCGCACCCTGACAATGTTGACAATTCACCCTTTCCCGACCAAGACAAGACCAGCGGCTGCAAGGGTTGCAACAGGCCTCGCCACCTTGCGCGAGGCCCGCGTACACCACGGGCAATCAGCCCAACCCGTCCATGATCGCGGCTCAGCGCTTCCAGCATCAGGCTCGTATCCCGCCAAGGACGGGTATGAAGCACCCATGTCGGCTCAAGCGAAACTCGACTCATTCGTAACCGAAGCGGTGCAATGCTTTCTCATCATCTGCCCATCCATCGCGGACCTTCACCCATAGCTGCAGATGGACAGGCCTCTCGAGCATGCTTTTCAGCTCTTGTCGCACCGCGGAACCGATGTCGCGAAGCAGACCACCACCTTTGCCTATGACCATTCCCTTGTGGCTGTCACGTCCAACCCAAATGACCGCATCAATCTCAGTGCGTCGCTCCGCCTCTTCATATCGCTCAATCTCGACGGTGACCCCATAAGGGACCTCCTGCTGCAAACGCATCATGAGCTTCTCCCGAATGAGCTCTGCCGCAATGAACCTCATACTGCGGTCCGTGACCTGGTCCTCGGGATACAGCGGCCCGGAAACGGGCAGACGCTCGAACAGTTCATCCACGAGGGATGGCAGGTTCTCCCCCTGACTTGCTGACAGCGGAATGATGAACGCAAAATCTGCCTTGCCCTGGATATTTTTAATAAATGGCAGCAACTTTGCCTTGTCCTTGACGCGATCCACCTTGTTGATGACAAGCCCCACGGGAGCACTTGCCGTACGGGCACGCTCCAACACCGCTTCATCCTCGTCCGTTAGCTTGAGCGCTTCGACAATGACCACCACGATATCGGCATCCGCCAAAGCACCAGCGGCAGCCCGGTTCATGTACCGGTTAATGGCCTGCTTGCCATCCTGGTGCATGCCTGGCGTGTCGATGAAAACCACTTGGCCGCGACCCTCTGTCAGAATTCCAGTCACTGTATGGCGGGTAGTTTGTGGGCGTGGTGTAACGATGGACACCTTTTGACCCAGTATGCGGTTGAGCAAGGTGGATTTTCCGACATTCGGGCGCCCGACCAGCGCAACCAGACCGCAGCGAAACTCACTCACCGCCGTTCGCGTCCAGGAGGTCAAGCACCATTGCTGCAGCAGCCTGCTCCGCTGCTCGTCGACTCGAGGCCACGCCCTCCCCATGCAATTCCATTTCGGGGACAGCACAGGAAACCTTGAAAAGCTGCTCGTGCGGTGGACCTGAGGATTCAATGAGGTCGTAAGTAGGTAACTGCATCTGCTGTCCCTGCAGCAACTCCTGCAACCTGGTCTTGGAATCCTTGAGGGTGTCCGGATCCGGTGGGGATGCCAGTCGCGTTGCCAACATCCTCAACACCACGTCCCTCGCGGCGGCAAACCCGCCGTCGAGGTACACCGCCCCGACAATCGCCTCGACCGCGTCACCGAGGATTGATCCTCGCCGATGCCCCCCACTCTTCATTTCTCCTGGGCCGAGGATCACCAACTCACCAAGACCCAACTCAGACGCGACCTCAGCAAGTGTCTCTGCCCTGACCAAGGCCGCACGCATACGACTCAAATCGCCTTCCTGCAGTTCGGGATTGCCGCGGTAAAGCGCCTCTGCAACTACGAGACCAAGAACGGCATCACCAAGAAACTCGAGGCGCTCGTTGTGCCGCCCCCTGGCACTGCGGTGGGTGAGTGCACCATCCAGAAGGGACTGGTCGGTGAAGACATGGCCAATGCGTTGTTCGAGCGCTATGCGCCCGTCGTTCAACGCGCCCCCGCCTCGACGGACTTCTCGAACATGACCACCGCATCCACATTGGCGAACATTGGAGTACGGTACTCGTAGTTGACGGTCAACGTGAGAATGCCGCCATCCCTGTTGATGACAATATCGCGGTTATTGATTGTGCGGACGTCGTTCACCTGGAATCGTGCACCGACCATCTGCCGGATCTCGGCAGTAGTGGTCTCATTGTTGATCTCGGAGGCAACCGAATCCAATGTGGATCGCACCTTGAAGAACTCCATGTAGGGCGGCATGAGCTTGAGTCCGATCATGACCAGAAAGCCAATCATTCCCAGCAGCACCATCCAGCCTATGAAGGTCATGCCCCGTTGTCTGTGTCGGCTCATCATTGCTCATACTCCTGCGTCAGTTGATACGCGTACCGAATCGGCTCCACACCGGTCCACGGCCCGGGGCCCAGCTCATCCAGACCACCACCGCACGACCCACCAAGTTGTCTTCCGGGACCATACCCCACTCCCGACTATCGTTGCTGTTGTCGCGGTTGTCTCCCATGACGAAGTATCGGCCCTCCGGGACATAAAACTCAAGTTCAGGGGTATCCCGACCTGGCATGACCAGCAATTCGTGGGGGACTTCGCCAATCACTTCCTCCCGGCGCTGAATGACGCTCAGCGGGAACGCGCCATACGCACCCAGAACCGACTGCGGGACTAATTCCCCGTTGATATACAGTTGCTTGTCACGGTAAACGATGTGATCCCCCGGGAGTCCGACTACGCGCTTGATGAAGTCCACCCGGGTGTCTAGCGGGTATCTGAATACCGCCACATCACCACGCCGTGGCGCACCTATGTCCATGAACTTCCAATGAGTGACTGGAAGGCGCAGCCCGTAGGCGAACTTGTTCACAAGAATGAAGTCGCCAATCTCGAGGGTGGGTTGCATGGATCCGGATGGTATCCGGAATGGCTCCCCCAGGAACGACCTCAGCACCAGGACCAACACGATGAGCGGGAAGAACGAACGGGCGTAATCCACAATCACCGGTTCCCTGGCGCCCGCTGCAAGGTCCCGCCTCTTGCGCCACCAAAGGACGTCCAACAACCAGATGACGCCGGTGACAAGGGCGGCGATCACCAGAGCTGTCGCGAAATCGAAGTGCATCATTTGTTGTCCACCTTGAGAACTGCCAGGAAAGCCTCCTGGGGGATTTCCACACTTCCTACCTGCTTCATGCGCTTCTTACCTGCCTTCTGCTTTTCCAGCAGCTTCCGTTTTCTGGATGCATCACCACCGTAACATTTGGCGGTAACATTCTTGCGCAGGGCCTTGACAGAACTTCGCGCGATGACATGCGACCCTATGGCCGCCTGGATAGCGACTTCGAACATCTGGCGCGGTATAAGGTCCTTCATGCGGTCCACGAGTTCTCTTCCACGATACTGGGCTGCTTCACGGTGGATGATGACCGCGAGCGCGTCCACCTTTTCGCCGTTGATAAGCACGTCAAGTTTGACTAGGGGTGCTGCCTGGAAACGTTCGAAATGATAATCAAACGATGCGTATCCACGGCTGGATGACTTGAGGCGGTCGAAGAAGTCCAGAACCACTTCGCTCAAGGGCAATTCCCATGCTATCGAAACCTGACGCCCGAGGAACTGCATACGCTTCTGCACGCCACGCTTTTCCACACAGAGGGCAATGACCGCCCCGAGGTGTTCTTGGGGGACCAAGATGTTCGCAACAATGATGGGCTCCCGAATTTCCTTGATGTAATTCACCGCCGGGAGCTTGGATGGGTTATCAACCTTGAGTATCGCCCCATCCGTCGACTCGACCTCGTATATCACTGTCGGGGCCGTCGTGATCAGTTCGAGGTCGTACTCTCGTTCCAGCCGCTCTTGGACAATCTCCATGTGCAGCATGCCAAGGAATCCGCAGCGGAAACCGAAGCCCAACGCAGTGGAAGACTCGGGCTCATAATTCAATGCCGCGTCATTCAATCGGAGCTTTTGCAACGCCTCCCGGAAGTCCTCGTAATCATCGGATGATATCGGGAACATGCCCGCGAACACCCTTGGCTGCACTTGCTTGAAGCCGGGCAATGGCGCAGCGCAAGGTTGATTTTCCGAGGTCAAAGTGTCACCGACCGGAGCACCATCGATTTCCTTGATACCCGCAATCACGAATCCAACTTCCCCGGCCGTGAGCTGGTTTCGCTCGGTGCGCTTCGGTGTGAAGATGCCGACCTTGTCCACTTGGTGAGACCGCCCCGTGGACCACACTTTCATCTTTTGCTTGGGTGTCAGTGTGCCCTGCATGACGCGCACCAAGGAAATGACACCCACATAGGGATCAAACCATGAGTCGATGATCAATGCCTGCAGTGGCGCATCCCTGTCCCCCTGTGGATGCGGCACACGACGAATCATCTCCTCGATGACCTCCGGTACACCTTCCCCGGACTTTGCGCTGCATCGAACCGCGTCGCTTGCCCCAATTCCGATAATCTCTTCGATTTCGTTTGCTACCCGCTCCGGGTCAGCTTGGGGCAAATCCATCTTGTTCAGTACCGGGACAACTTCCAATCCTTCATCAATTGCGGTGTAGCAATTGGCTACGCTCTGAGCCTCCACACCCTGGCCGGCATCCACAACCAACAGCGCTCCCTCACAGGCAGCCAATGAACGCGAAACCTCGTAAGAGAAGTCGACGTGGCCAGGCGTGTCAATGAAATTCAGCTGGTAATCATGGCCATCTGCCGCGCGGTAGACCAATGACACGCTTTGCGCCTTGATGGTGATGCCGCGCTCCCGCTCGATGTCCATGGAATCCAGGACCTGAGCCGACATCTCACGCGCCTCCAAACCACCGCAAATCTGTATGAACCGGTCAGCCAGCGTCGACTTACCGTGGTCGATATGCGCGATGATTGAGAAGTTCCGAATGCGCTCCAAGGGGAAACTCATGCCAGACCCATCGCGCGGAATAACGCGTCCTCGTCGAGGAAGTACTGGCAAATCTCGGTGCCATCCGGGAAGGTCAGTACGGGGACACGTGCGCCGTAAAGGCGGACCAATTCGGAATCCTCGTCGACATCAAATTCGACCAAGGTAACTCCGCCGACATGCATTAAAAGCGCATCTCTCATCTCGGCGCAGAGGTGACAGTCCCTGCGGCCGTATAGGTGCAACTGCTGGGTCACTCGGTATCCCCGACCCTTACAGCGAGGAAGACCGGGGTCCCACTGCGCTGCACAAGAACGGCAATCGGGCGCGTTTGATCGAGGGCATCCACCAAAGCGTCGAAATGTGCTTTATCGCGCACCCAAGTGCGATTGATTTTCAAAACGATGTCACCGGCGCGTATGCCGCCCCGATTGGCGGCACCGTCATGGACCTCGGAAACCATGACACCGTTGTCAGCGAGTTCCAGCGCTTGGCGTTGCTGCTCAGTCAGGTCACGGACCAGCAGGCCAAGTCGGCCGCGCTCACTCCTCGGCATGACCGGGGCTTCTGCCAAGCGCGCAGTCCGCGGAAGTTCCGCCAGTGTCACCTGCAAGCTCCTTCGCCTACCATCACGCAGGACTCTTACCGGGACAGTCGCATTGGCGCGAAGTCCACCCACCAACTGCGGCAAAGTCGAGGACCGGACAACCGGCTTGCCGTCGAACTCCACGATGACATCACCGACCTGAATACCCGCCCGTCCAGCAGGGCTATCCGGGCGGACACCGGCCACCAGCGCTCCCTCCGGTCGACCCATACCGAAGGACTCAGCCAGTTCCCGGGAAACATCCTGGATATTGACGCCCAGCCATCCACGGCTCACACGCCCGCTGGCTCGCAGCTGCTCGACCACATCGAGAGCGACCTCAATGGGGATAGCAAAGGAGACACCCTGGAAACCGCCACTGCGGGAATAAATCTGAGAGTTGATGCCAACGACCTCGCCCTGAAGGTTGAACAGCGGCCCCCCGGAATTGCCCGGATTGATGGCGACATCGGTCTGGATGAAGGGCACGAAGCGCTCACTTCGCAACGCCCTTCCCTTTGCTGACACGATGCCTGCTGTTACCGAGTGCTCAAAACCAAATGGTGAACCTATGGCCAGCACCCACTCCCCGACGCGCAGGTCCTCGGAACTGCCTGAGCGCGCAACCGGCAAGTTCGTGCTTTCCAGTTTCAGGACCGCCAGATCACTGTCCTCGTCATGACCAACCACGCGTGCCACAAACTGACGCCTGTCAGAGAGCGTCACAATGATTTCACGCGCGCTTCTGACGACATGGTAGTTGGTGACAACGAATCCATCGGACGAAATCAGGAACCCCGAGCCCATCGAGGTAGTATCAAACTGACCAGGCGCAGGGGGCCTACCCTCGTCATCACCGAAGAAACGCCGGAACAACTCATCGAATGGCCGCCTCTCATCGTCGCCTTCCGCCGGAGGCGGTGCGCTGGCCCGCTGCGGGACATTGTTGAGTGTGGCGATGTTCACCACCACAGGGCTGGCATCCTCTACGACGGATGCGAAATCCGGCAATACTTGAGCATGCAGAGTTGGGACAACCAACAAAAGCATCAGGAATATGGAATTTCTGGCGAGCTTCATTTTGACTCCGCGGAAAACACCCGCCGCATGACAGTCGGCTGGAAATGTCTCACTTGGCGCATTTTACGCGAAAATCCATGTACCCACGCGAATCCCGCAGAAAGCCCCACCAACATGCCCAGGCCTGTGGCAGCATCACCCCCGAACCACCAGTTGCCCAGTACGGCGCCGACGAACAAAAGGACGAGGGGTAATCCATAGACGAGTAGCGCCAATGAGAAAAGTACGCGCTCATCCAACCCGATGATGACGCAATCTCCAACCCGCAGGTCCCCCTGGAAAGTGACGCGTACGCGGTGAAGTCGGTCACCAAGCCAGCGCCCCAAGATGCCGCCCCCGCAACCCTTGCCCTCTGCGCAACGCACGCAATCCTGCTGGGCCCGGCACGCCACCCAGGCGTGTGGACCATCGATTGCCGTGACTTCAGCCTGCTCCTCTAGCATTGTTCAACGTCGCAGTGTCAGGTTGGCACCCACGGCTTCTATGGTCCTGACGGGAAGTTCGCCAACCACCGTCACTTGGCGCCCATCAATGACGGTCCCGAATGCGCTGATGGCACCCATATGCGATGTCCCTCTCAGACCACTCGTTGAAACACCCGGCGCGGACACAAAAATCGAGAAGGACGCGAGTCCATCGCTGTAGACCTGCTGTGTAACTCCCTCGTTCCGCTCACGCTCGCCGCGGAACTCGAACCCGGGCGGGAGGCCTGCAGCCACCCAAGCGTCGGCAATAGAGCCCTCGCTTCTTGGTACCACCCGCCAACTGATGGTCTCCCCTTCTACCGTGGCCGCCAGCAGGTCGTCGGGAATGGCGACACCTACATCAACACGTGTAAACGCGACCTGCTCCAGAGTTTCGCCCTGATGGTCTATGATGTCAGCCTTCAAAAGCATGCCTGTCTCACGATCCACCCACAAACGGTATCCATAGCGGTCCGGTTGCTTCGGCTGCACACCAATCACCTGGCACGACCTTCCCGCCACTCGTCCGTCACCAAGGTCCAGAAAGTCGTAGTGTTGGTGTAGCGCATCCGAGTAGCGCCAGTGCGATATCGGGAATGGATTGCGCGGTACACGCTGGCCGGCGAGACTTGCCCGCCCATGTGGCAACACGCAAGTAACCGACTTGCCGTCACGAAACACTTCGGTAGGAACACCATCCAGGGTCAGGAGCCGCTCCTGGTAGCCATCGGGCCCGTTGCGACGAACCAACTGCATTGCGCGCACTCGGTGGCCACCTTGGGCGTGAACCAGGTCTCCGTGGAAACTCACGCCTTCCGCGGCGCTCAACATGCGGGTCATCCAGTAACCCGCGTTATCCAGTGCGGGCTGCGCAGTGGCGGCAACTGCGAATATCATGGCGGCCATGGCAAACAGTGCCCGCATCATCGGCCACCCTCATCTTCCCTGTCCGTTTTCGTTTCCGTTTCTTCGCCCTCGACTGCCTCGTCCGCGTGGTTGAGCAGGAACTGATTCAACTGGGCTTGCACTTCAGGACGCGCGGCGTCCCACTGCACCACTGGACCAGATGCGAACCGGGCGCCGCCTGCGACTTGGGGATTCGCCGTGACTGGCACCACCACGGTGGGCTCATCTGAGGGCACGGTAATCTCCGGCTGCAAACTGAGCAAGGCCAGTGCGGTCACAGATGCTGCCACGGCAAGGCCTGCAACCGGCTTCATCCAGCGAGTCCGCGCTGCGGCCACCGACGGCTGTTCATCGGCAATGCTTGCCGCCACCCTTGCCGCGAAACCGGCATCTACCGATACCTGGCTGCCGCCGCGGATTGCATCGCCAATCAGATGGTAGCGTGCCCATTGCTCTCGCAGTGCGGGGTCGGACGCGAGCCTGCGTAGCACGAACTCGTACTCGCTACCCTCCAGTTCATCATCGGCACTGGCCGATAATTGTTCCCTGATTTTGTCACTCATGGCTATGACCTGCTCTCATCTGTCCATCAATGGCTTGATTTTCTCATCCACGGCTTCGCGCGCACGGAAAATACGTGACCGCACAGTACCGATGGGGCAATCCATCGCCTGCGCGATTTCTTCATAACTCATACCATCGAGCTCGCGGAGCATGATGGCGGTCCGCAACTCATCCGGAAGATCGTCTATCGCCCGCATGACGGTCTGACGAATTTCCTCCGTCAGCAAGAGCCTCTCCGGCGTGTCGTTGTCCGACATTCTGCCTGCAAGGCCCACCTGATCCTCATCCGACGGGTCAAGGCCAGGGACAAAGGGACGGCGCGCCTGCGCAACGAGGTGGTTCTTGGCGGTGTTGATGGCAATACGGTACAACCAAGTGTAGAAAGCGCTATCCCCGCGGAAAGTCGGGAGTGCCCGCCACGCTTTGATAAATGCCTCTTGTGCCACATCCTGCGCCTCCGAGCCGTCATACACGTAGCGCGAGACCAGCTTGATGATCTTGTGCTGGTACTTCAGGACCAGTACATCGAACGCCGCGCGGTCTCCTCGCTGGACGCGTTCGACCAGTGCCTGGTCAGCTGTTTGATTGCCCATCCGGGGCACCCCTGCGCCTGTTGGTGTGACAGCCTTACCCGCCGAGAGTTCGCGGCGGCGGCCGATTATGCGAGACTTGCGGCGCCATTCTAGCAACCGTGGACCCGTCCAGCCATGCAGGACCCAGCAGGATTTGAAGTACTCATCATCGGAAGCGGCGCTGCGGGCCTGACTCTGGCCCTGCGTCTCGCCCCCTATCGCCGGGTCGCGGTACTGTCCAAGGGCACCTTGGTGGAGGGAAGCACCCTCTATGCCCAGGGAGGGGTATCTGCGGTCTTGGATGCCTCGGACTCCGTCGATTCCCATGTCGAGGACACCCTAATCGCCGGCGCTGGCCTGTGCGACCCGGCGGTGGTCCGCTTCGTGGTAGAGCGGGGCCGCGCGGCAATCGAGTGGCTGCAACATGCTGGGGTCCCCTTCACCGAAACGGATAGCCCCGAGGGGACCCGCGCATTGCACCTGACCCGGGAAGGGGGGCACACCCACCGCCGCGTGGTTCATGCCGCAGACGCCACAGGGAGAGCAATTGAAACCACCCTCGAGGGTCTCGCTCGCGCCAATTCCAACATCACCCTGCTTGAACACCATATGGCAGTGGACCTCATCACTGCCGCCAAGCTCGGTTTGAAGGGAAATGTGGTGTTAGGGGCATACGCGCTGGATATTCGGGCGGACAAGGTAGTGCCGATTGCCGCGGCGCGGGTCGTCCTGGCCACGGGGGGCGCGAGCAAGGCCTACCTGTACACCAGTAACCCTGATGGTGCTACCGGTGACGGCGTTGCGATGGCGTGGCGGGCCGGCTGCAGGGTGGCGAACATGGAGTTCATGCAGTTCCATCCGACCTGTCTTTATCACCCCGAAGCACGCTCCTACCTCATCACCGAAGCGCTGCGCGGAGAGGGCGGGCGCCTGTTGCTACCCGACGGCACGCCATTCCTGGGAAAGTTCGACCCGCGGGCGGAGCTGGCGCCCCGCGATGTTGTCGCGCGTGCCATTGACCATGAGATGAAGCGGCTTGGTGCGTCACATGTCATGCTGGATGTCACCCACTTGGGTGCTGCTTTCATTCGAGAGCATTTCCCAACCGTCCACGCCAAGTGTCTTGAGTTTGGTTTCGACATGACGCGGCAACCCATTCCGGTAGTGCCTGCCGCACATTACACCTGTGGCGGGATCGTGACGGACCTGACTGGGCGCACGGATGTCGGCCACCTCTATGCCATTGGAGAATGTGCGCATACAGGTCTGCATGGCGCAAACAGGATGGCTTCCAACTCTCTGTTGGAGTGCCTGGTGTTCGCAGGGGCTGCTGCAGACGACTTGCTGACCGACGACGAAGCGTTCATGCATACCATAAAGCTGCCTGACTGGGACGAGAGCCGAGTTACCGACTCTGACGAGGAGGTGGTGGTAACACACAACTGGCATGAACTCAGGCAGTTCATGTGGGACTATGTCGGCATCGTACGCACCAACAAACGCCTGCAGCGCGCGCACAATCGCGCCAGATTGCTATTGAGGGAAATCGAGGAGTATTACGCAAACTTCCGGATTACTGCGGACCTGATTGAACTGCGCAACCTCGCCTTGGTGGCAGACCTGATTATCCGCTCCGCCATGACTCGCAAGGAGAGCCGTGGCCTGCACTACACCTTGGATTACCCGGAGCCAGACAATGGCCGGCCACCAGTGAACACCGTACTGCGACCAGACTGACCATCCGCCATCCAACGCAGGGAAACACGCAACCGTCGATGCGCATCTTCCGAGAGGGTGTCCCGCGGTAGCGCAATCGCAGTGCGCCGCCAGCCATCCTGAATGACGAGTACCGCGAGCCAGCGGTGGATGACACAGGAAGGCGCCAAATGCCCGATGAAGCGTCGGCCATCGCCAACCGTTACCACCCACCGTCCATCGTATCGCCGTCGGACGCTTGCAACCCGCAGTGAGGGCATGCGAAGCACAATCGCTGCTGCGAGCAATCCGAAAAGTGCGGTCAACCAGGTCGGTGCTTGGCTAAGCACCATGGCCAAGCTGGCTACTGCTGCAACCGCGATGGTCACGCGCGGGAGAACACGGGAGCGGTTTGGCTCAAAGACCGGAAAGCGTACGAATCCGTGCGACAACATCGCCCGTTGCCTCGTTGTCGGCTGTGGTGCGGACAAGTAGCAGATCCCAAAGATCGGGGTCCTGCATGTCCAACAGGGTCAGGTACGCAGCGCGCTCTGTCGCAGGTGCATGCGGCCAGCGCTCATCCAAGTAACGCCCGAGCATCACGTCGAGTTCTTTCATCCCGCGGCGGGATTTCCACCTCACCTGCGCCTCTTCCATCCGGGCAGTCTAGCCGCTAATGAATGTCCCTTGGGTCAAACCTTGCGCTCGACCATCAACTTCTTGGTTTCGGCGATTGCCTTGGCCGGATTGAGGCCCTTGGGGCAGGCGCTGGTGCAGTTCATGATGGTGTGGCAGCGATACAGTCGGAAGGGATCCTCAAGATTGTCGAGCCGCTCACCCGTAGCTTCGTCGCGACTGTCCACAATCCAACGGTAGGCCGACAACAGGATGGCCGGTCCTAGGTAACGGTCCGAATTCCACCAATAGCTCGGGCAAGAGGTAGAACAGCAGGCACACATGATGCACTCATACAGACCGTCGAGCTTGGCGCGGTCCTCTTTTGATTGAAGTCTTTCACGATCAGGTGGTGCCGGGGTCTGGGTTTTCATCCAAGGCTGGATGGATGCGTACTGTGCGTAGAAATGTGTCATATCCGGGACCAGATCCTTGACCACTTCCATATGTGGCAACGGATACACCTTCACCTCGTCCTTTACTTCATCACAGGACTTGGTGCATGCGAGCGTGTTCTTGCCATCAATATTCATCGCGCACGAGCCGCAGATCCCCTCACGGCATGACCGTCGGAAAGTCAGCGTCGGATCGATTTCGTTCTTGATCTTGATGAGCGCATCCAGAACCATCGGGCCACAGGAATCCATGTCCACCTCATAGGTGTCCATGCGCGGGTTTTCACCGGAGTCCGGTGTCCAGCGGTATATCGTGAATTTCCGCACATTGCTCGCACCGGCCGGCGCGGAAAAAGTCTTTCCCTTCTTGATTCTGGAGTTCTTGGGCAGGCTGAACGCGGCCATCAGTAAACCCTCGGCTTTGGCGGAACGACTTCCACATCATCAGACAGCGTATAGAGGTGAACTGGCCGGTAGTCGATTGCCACTTTGCCGCTTTCATCCAGCCAAGCCAGCGTGTGCTTCATCCACTGGTCATCATCGCGCTCCGGGAAGTCCTCGCGCGCGTGGGCACCACGACTCTCTTGCCGATTGGCGGCTGAGAACATGGTCACCATGGCCTGACCACGAAGGTTATCCAGTTCCAGCGTTTCAACCAGGTCCGAGTTCCAGACCATGGAGCGGTCGGTCACCTTGATGTCGCCGAACGCACCGAACACATCGCTAATCTTGGAGCAGCCCTCGTCCAGGGTCTCACCAGTCCGGAATACCGCAGCGTGGTCCTGCATGGTCCGCTGCATCCGCAAACGCAGGTCTGCCGTCGACGTCCTGCCATCGGAGTGACGCAAACGGTCAAAGCGCTCGATGCCCGTTTCAGCAAGCGCCGGGGTGAGCGGCTTGTGGCGCGCTCCCGAAGTGATGACCTCTGCACACCGCAAGGCTGCAGCGCGGCCAAAGACCACGATGTCCAGCAAGGAGTTCGAGCCCAGGCGGTTCGCTCCATGAACGGAAACGCAGGCAGCCTCGCCAATGGCAAACAGCCCCGGGACCACTGCATCCGGGTTCCCGTCCTTCAGCGTGACGACCTCGCCATGGTAGTTGGTCGGTATGCCACCCATGTTGTAGTGAACCGTCGGCAACACGGGAATGGGTTGCTTGGTCACATCCACGCCCGCGAAAATCCTCGCGCTCTCCGCGATGCCCGGCAAGCGCTCGTGGATGACCTCGCCTCCCAAATGTTCAAGGTGCAGGAAGATATGGTCTTTCTCTGGGCCAACGCCGCGGCCCTCACGGATTTCCACTGTCATGGCCCGACTGACCACATCGCGCGAGGCAAGATCTTTCGCGTTTGGCGCGTAGCGCTCCATGAATCGGTCGCCGTCAGCGTTGGTCAGATATCCACCCTCCCCGCGTACACCTTCGGTGATGAGGCAGCCCGCTCCGTAGATTCCTGTCGGGTGAAACTGAACGAACTCCATGTCCTGCAAGGGTAGCCCTGCCCTAAGGACCATCGCGTTGCCGTCACCGGTACAGGTATGCGCGGACGTCGCAGAGAAATAGGCACGGCCATAGCCACCCGTTGCAAGCACCACCGAATGAGCCCTGAAACGGTGCAAGGTACCGTCCACGAGATTCCAGGCCATGACCCCCCTGCAAACACCGTCGTCCATGATGAGGTCGAGCGCGAAGTACTCGATGAAGAATTCCGCGTTGTGCTTGAGGGCCTGTTGGTACAGCGTGTGCAGAATGGCATGGCCGGTACGGTCGGCGGCGGCGCAGGTTCGCTGTGCCGTCCCCTTGCCGAAGTGCGTCGTCATGCCACCAAAGGGCCGCTGGTAGATTCTCCCCTCCTCGGTCCTGGAGAACGGCACGCCGAAATGCTCCAGTTCGATCACGGCGGGGATGGCCTCCCGGCACATGTATTCGATGGCATCTTGGTCTCCAAGCCAATCCGAGCCCTTGACCGTGTCATACATATGCCAACGCCAGTCGTCCTCACCCATGTTGGCCAGCGCCGCGCTCATGCCGCCCTGCGCCGCCACAGTATGTGAACGAGTTGGAAAAACCTTTGTAAGACAGGCAGTTGTAAGTCCTTTCTCGGCTAGCCCGAAGGTTGCGCGCAAGCCCGCCCCGCCGGCCCCCACCACCACAACATCGTATTCGTGATCGATAATTTGATAGGCCGCGCTCATGTCAGACTCCAATGCCTATGCGCAGGACTGCGTAGATGGCAGTCACCGCCAGCAAGATATGCGCGAATTTCAGGGTAATCAGAACAGCCAGCTTGAGCCCGGCATGATGAAGGTAATCCTCAACGATGACCTGCAGGCCGAGCATCGAATGCCAAGCCAGACTCGAAAACAGCGCAATGAACAAAATGGCATTCCACGGCTTCTGGAACCATGTCACCACCTCGGCGTACTCCATATCTGACAGCCCGATCACGGAAGCAACGAACCAGACAAGCAGGGGTACCAGTGCGATGGCCGTCAGGCGCTGTGCCCAGAAATGGCCGGTTCCGTCCTTGGCCGACCCCAGCCCGCGAGCGCGGGCAATCGGACTGCGTAAGTGGCTCATGCCTCACCCCCGACGCCAAGTATCCATACCACGATGGTCGCAAAGACGGCGAATAGGACGACTGCCAACCCGGATGCGTGGGCACGCTTCAGTTCGAAACCCATGCCAAAGTCCCAGAAGAGGTGGCGGATGCCGTTCCCAAGGTGCAGGAACAACGCGAAGGTCCAGGCTAAGAGCAGAGCGACGCCTACGCCACTCGCCAGAAATTCGTGCAAAGCCGCGAAGCGGTCCGGCCCGGCCGCGACAGCCAACAGCCAGTAACCCAGCAGCAACAGCCCGGCCGACAACGCAAGCCCCGTCGCCCGGTGCAGTATGGACAACACCATTGTCAACTCCCACCGGTAAATCTGTAGGTGGGGGGACAACGGCCGATTGGATCGGGACATCTTCGGGCGTCCTCGCAAGTGGATTCAGAAGTCGATGCAGCGGCCGTTCTTTTCCCAGTCGCCGTAACGCGTGGGCTCCGGGCCCTCACGCCCCCCGATTTCCGGCGGCAGAATCGCTGGTTCCGGTGCCTGTTCGACGGACTTTTCCGCCTTTTCTGCATCGTTCATGACAGGCGGAACTATACCGCCTAGGGGCGGCAACGGTCCAGCAGGACTGCTATGATTCGATGCATGGAAGAAACACGCCGATACCGGCTCAAGCAACTTGCAGTGGTCAGGGTGACCGGAGAGCAGTGCAACGCATTCCTGCAGGGTCAGGTCAGTAGCGACCTGCGCCAATTGACGAACATGCGCGCCCAGTTGAGCAGCATCAACTCCGCAAAGGGCCGGGTTCTTGCGATTCCACACCTTGCCCGGCTTGAGAACGATGTGCTGATGGTAATGGCGCTGCCCATCGCCCAAAACATTGTCGATACATTGACCAAGTTCATCTTGCGGGCAAAGGTATCGCTTGCGGTGGATCCAAGCCTCGCGTGCATCGGCATTGCTGGACCGCACGCAAACGAAGCGCTGGAGAAGCTGGGCGGAGGCACGCTACAAACAGATTGGGCATCCGCAGTGCGGGACCAGTGGGTGGCGTGGCGCGTTCCAGGAGACTTCCCGAGAATACTAATCGCTGGAAATACCAAAGTGGTCGAGCAGCTCTTCACCAGCTTACCCGACCTTCCGCTCGGTGACCTTCACTCGTGGAGGCTGCATGACATCCTCGCGAAGCTGCCGGAAATCCTTCCCGTAACCCAGGACAAGTTTGTCGCGCAAATGTTGCAGCTCGACGGCTTGGGCGCAGTGGATTTCGACAAGGGCTGTTATACGGGTCAGGAAATCATCGCGCGTGCGCGCTATCTGGGTAAAGTGAAACGCCTGCCGGCAGTTGGCGCCACCCCCTCGAAACGGCCGCTTAAACCCGCGGAAGTACTGAAAGTGGACGGCACCCCCGCTGCCATCGTCGTGAGTGCGGCGCCCCACCCCGAAGGTGGCCAATCGTTGTTGGCAGTCGTCAACGGCGAGTTCCCGCCCGCCACCATTTTCAAGGCGGATGACGGCGTGGAAATCAATCTTGCGGTGGATGGGGATCCCTCTTCCGTGCACTCCCTGACACTACGCTTTCTCAGCTAGCACGGGTTCGATCTCCCCTCGCAAGCATCCACAAAGTGTAGAGGCCGACGGCAATCCAGACGGCATTCAGCCCGACCGATGGGAACGCGCCGTAGTAGGCCGAGTTGACGCTCAGCAGGACGGCACCTGTGATGTTGAGACTCTGAAATGCCCAGGATCGCCCTTGCAGACGCCCGCTCGACACCAATCCATATGCCGCGAGCAGACAAGCCGCCCCAATCCACCCGGTGATATCCACGACGAGTTCGATGCCCACGATTCACCTCCCGTTCAAGGAGGTCAGCTTAACAATTACAGCGGGATGGCAAGCACCAACATCGCGATGATCCAACCAAAGGCGGCGCCGACAACGACATCCGAGGGGAAATGCAGGCCAAGAACCGGCCGCGACAGCCCTACAAGAACTGTGAATGGGACCAGTGCCCAGGCCAGCGCTGGCAGATGAACGCAGGCAACCGTGGTGAACGAGACGGCCTGCAGTGTATGGCCGGAGGGAAAGCTGTACATATCCAGTGGCCGAACCCTGGCAAGAATCGTGGGGTGGACCATGAATGGGCGCAAGCGTGTGGTACGACCCTTGATGGCCTTGTAGACCCATAGCCCAAAAATGCCGGCAACCGCCATGCGTAGCGATGTCTCCAAGCCCTCCAGTCCGAATGCAAACGGGAGTGCCAACATCAATGCGTACCATATGACCCCGTCGCCAAGACGGCTGACGGCCGCGAAGAACCAGCGCACCAGATCGTGAGACGACGCATGGTTCATGCGCTGGCAGGCGTGTAGGTCAAGCGACTGCAGGGCGCGCAGCATGGTCACGCAGCAAATCCTCCAGTTCTTTGTGCACGCGCTCAGGCGTGATGGCTTCCGCGGTCATCCTCGCCTGTAGACGAAGGCTATTGATCAGGTTCGGTTGTTCTGCGAGACGCACCACCGCCCGGACATAGGCCGGCTCGTCCCCGAAGGGAGCGAGCAAGCCGTTGTGCCCGTCCACGACGTGCTGGCGGGCGGCGGCATAATCGTAGGCAACCAGCGCCAACCCGCTAGCCAGCCCTTCGACGGTGATGTTCCCGAAGGTCTCCGTGACACTTGGAAATAGCAGGATGTCGGCAGAAGCGTAATGTGCGGCCAGCCGTTCACCCGTCTGCATACCGGTAAAAAGGATATCGGGGTGAGAACGCTCAAGTTCACCGCGCAACGGCCCGTCCCCGACCAACACCAGGACAGCGTCGGGACGAATGGTGCGAAAGGCCTGCCAAGCGCGGATGACCATGTCGAGGTTTTTCTCTGCGGCGAGACGGCCCACGCAAATGAGCACCGGTGTGGTCTCGCTGGCGCCCCACTCCGT
Organism: uncultured Gammaproteobacteria bacterium; assembly: GCA_964552205.1. GTDB lineage: Bacteria > Pseudomonadota > Gammaproteobacteria > Natronospirales > JAIVGZ01 > JAIVGZ01. The sequence goes on along the minus strand of CAZKFT010000008.1, from coordinate 37,628 downwards.
GCGCAGAGAAACCTCCCGACGTGCGGGGGTGAATTTCGTCGTATCCACGCCGCGGGGGAGATAACGTACATTCCCGTATCCACGGTAAGCCAGGTCGTCCTTGAGTTCATCTGTACCAACCAGCGTGCTGGTTGCGCGGTTGTGGAACCAGCGCAAGTAGGAGGCGGCAAGTCCCCTCAGCCAGGCAAGACCATAGTGGGTCATGTATTGGTCGAAGTTGGTGTGATATCCGGTTGCGGTGGGTATTCCTTCCTTGCGCGCAGCCCGCAATGCTGCAAGACCGAGTGGACCCTCCGTAGCAATGTATATCGCGTCCGGGTTGAGCTCGCGCAACAACCCACGCAACCGCCCCGGCCGCGGCACTCCAATTTGCAACATCGGGTATTGGGGAATTCGCACTGCCCCCACCAGGTGAAGTGATGGATCAGTGCTGGCACCCCGCTCTCCGATGAGTCGAGGTCGGAGCAGGTGGACATCAACGCCTCTCGATGCAAGCCCGCTGACGTAGCCTTGGACTGTCAAGGCGACCCCGTTGACCTCGGGCGGGTAGGTCTCGGTCACCACTAAAACCCGGAAAAAAAAGCCGCCCTTGCGGGCGGCTTGAGTCACCATTCCAACATCTTCAGGGGATATCGTCTGTCCGTTCATCTTGGGGCGTATTCTCACCCCCGATTGTTACAGCAACTCATTTCGTATATTGCAGATTGATGAAAAAAGGGCCCCGACTTGCTGCTTCGGGGCCCTGCGTACCGATTGAAACGTCGCTTTCAGAATCAGAAGCTGACCTGGGTACGGAACTGGAGGATCGACGGGTCGTTGTCGACACCGGCCACCGTCGCGTTCACGTTGATGTAGTTGAACATGAAGCGGACATTGTTGCGTGGGTACCAGTTGACGCCGATGGTGAAGTTGTTCATTTCACCACCGAGAATCGCCGCACCTGCGTCATCCAGATTGGTGCTGCTGTAACGGGCAGCCAATTCCCATGCGCCTTTCTCACCAACACGCGGGCCACTGAACGTGCCGCCCGAGTAGCGGCGATTTTCACCCGTCAGGAAATAGCTACCGTAGATGTAGTAGCCGTCAAAGGTTGCATTCGGCTGGGCGTCACGCTTGACCCGATTGGAGAAGTACTCGCCCTGTACCGAGAAAGGACCAGACTGCCAAGCACCTTCCAGGTTCCAGGCAAACACCGAGTCCACTGCGGTGATGTTGCCCGTGTCAATCAGACGGCTACCATCCGGGCGCGACTCTGGGCGCTGACGGAAACGCATGGTTGTCGTGTTCGAATTGGTGGTGTCGTAGTTCTGGAATCCTGCACCGAGGTGAAACACGCTGTTTTCACCCTTCATCGGAGTGAAGGTCACCCGCGCACCGATACCCAGTCCCTCGTCACCACCATCACCCCCACCGATTGCCTGGCCGAAGCCCATAGCTGCGAAGGTGTAGTTGTCACCGGAGGTGCTGTAATGCACACCAATGCGGCGCGACAAGGAGAACAGGTTTGGAGACGAACGCTCCATGAAGGTGATGTTGTTCGAGCTGGTCAGCTCTTCCAAGGAGAAAGGCACTTTCAGCTGCCCAATGGAAAGGCGGCCGCCACCGATATTGTTGTGACGCAAGTACATGTCCTTGTAGTCCACACCGTTCTCGGCGAAATCAATTTCCGATGTATATGACCAGTTGTCATCCAGTCGTCCGGTGGCACCCAAACGGGCTCTACGGACGCGAATGGTGTCGTTCAGGACGGTCGCATCCTCGTCGTAGAACGCGTAGTCCAGATGGATGCGACCGCGCAGTTGCGGCTGGGCGTCTGCCGGCATAGCAGCGGCCAGGATGGCCACGGCGGCTGCACCGATCACGCCGTATTTCAGTTGGTTGTTCATTTCTTTAATGGCTCCTCAGAGGATTGTCGTCATCGGCGGGCTCATCCCGTCCTTGGCGCGCATTCTGGCCAGCAAGCGTGTCGACTCTGTGAACCGATTGTTACAGTTTGGTTAATGGAAGTCGCGGGAATGGACTGTCAGGCCACCAATCAGTGGGGAGTGGTCTTCCAGGCGCCTGGCAATCAGGTGCAACACATCTCCCTCCCGCTGTACCACACCGCGGACCCCAAGCAGGCGTGCGCCCAGCAAAGCCTCCTCGAAACGCTCAGCAACCTGCCGCCAGACGATGACATTGATATGGCCTGTCTCATCCTCCAGGGTCATGAAGGTGACCCCACTGGCTGTCCCCGGACGTTGCCGGTTGATGACCAGACCAACGGCACTGACATGACTACCGTTGGCCATGGCCCACAAGCCCTCTGCGGTTACCCATCGCTGGCGTTGCAGTTGCCCACGCAGCAGCGCCAGAGGGTGGCGGCGCAGCGTGAACCCCAGATGGGCATAGTCAGCAAGGATGTCATCTGCCTCACGCGGTACGGGTAATAGCGGAATTGCGGGTCCATCAGCGATGGCGGGTGCCAGCGCACGTTCGGGTTCCACACCGGCCACAGCCCAGGCCGCACGGTGACGATGACCTGATAGTGCTGTGAGTGCATCGGCATGGGCCAGGCGTTCGACCTCATCACGTCGCAAGCCCGCACGCAGCACGAGGTCCTCCACCGAATCAAAGGGTCGCGTCAGGGCAATACGCCGCCCTACCCGCTCCGATAATCCCTTGACCATGCGTAGACCGAGGCGCATGGCGCCTTCTTCCTCCACGCAATCCCACCCACTACGCTGCACACAGACCGGGCGCACCTCAACACCATGACGCTTGAGATCCTGCACCAGCTGCGATGCTCCGTAGAACCCCATGGGCTGGCTGTTCAGTAGCGCCGCGGTGAACACCGCAGGGTGATTGCATTTGAGCCAGCAGGAGACCCACACCAATAACGCAAAACTGGCAGCATGTGACTCGGGGAATCCGTACTCGCCGAAACCGCATATCTGCCGATAGACACGGTCGGCGAATTCCTCCTTGTAGCCCCGTGCCTGCATGCCGTCCTTCAGCTTCTGCTCAAATGGTTCAAGCCCACCCTTGCGCCGCCATGCGGCCATGGCCCGACGCAGCTGATCTGCCTCCCCAGCGCTGAAACCAGCGGCAACCATCGCCAGTTCCATCACCTGTTCCTGGAAAATGGGAACGCCCAGTGTGCGTGCCAGCACCTTCTCAAGGTCCGGGCTTGGATACTCGATGTGTTCCTCTGCCGCGCGTCGCGCCAGATAGGGATGCACCATGTCACCCTGGATCGGACCTGGCCGGACAATGGCCACCTCGATGACCAGATCGTAAAAACACGCGGGCTTCAAGCGGGGCAACATCGCCATCTGCGCCCGTGACTCAATCTGGAAAACACCCATGGTGTCGCCGCGTTGGATCATCCGCCAGGTAGGCAGGTCATCCGCAGGAATGTCCTGCATGTCCAAGCCAAGCATCTCCAGTGACTTGCGGATGGCGCTCAACATCCCGAGCGCAAGCACATCCACTTTGAGCAAGCCGAGCGCGTCGATATCATCCTTGTCCCACTGGATGACCGTACGGTCCGCCATGGCCGCATTCTCGATGGGCACCATCTCATGCAAGGGTCCTCTCGATATCACGAAACCACCCACATGCTGGGAGAGATGCCGCGGAAAACCCTTCAGCGTATCGACTATGGTCTGCGGTGCCTCCCGCCCCAGCGCCCGCTCGATGTCACGGCGCGCGCTGCGACTGCGATAGGTGATGACGGTTGCCGCCAATGCTGCACGGTCGCGACCATAGCGACGATAGATGTACTGGATGACCTCCTCACGACGCTCATGCTCGAAATCCACATCAATATCTGGCGGCTCGGCACGCTCTCGCGAGATGAAGCGTCCGAACAACATGTTGATGCGCGCCGGATCCACTTCCGTGATACCCAGGCAGTAGCAGACAGCTGAGTTCGCGGCTGAACCCCGCCCTTGGCAAAGAATGCCGCGCTCGCGCGCGAAACTGACAATGTCATACACCGTCAGGAAGTAAGGTTCATACCCGAGCTCGGCGATGAGAAGGAGCTCTTCCTCAATCTGTGCCCGCACCGTGCGGTTCACCCCTTGTGGCCAACGACGCCGGATACCCGTCTCAGTCAGATCCCTCAACCAGCTGGCCGGGGTATGGCCGGATGGGACAATCTCCTCCGGGTACTCGTAGCGCAGTTCGTCCAAGGAAAAACTGCAACGCGCAGCAATCGCCATTGTTTCCATGACCATGGCTTCGGGGTACCAGTGCAGTATCCGCGCCAAGGGGCGCAGGTGACGCTCTCCGCTGGGGAAAAGATGCGGTCCAGCATCCGACAACGCGCACCGGTGACGGGTGGCAGTCAAAAGGTCCTGCAATGCCCGCCGTGATCGCACATGCATGTGCACATCCCCGGCTGCCACCAGGGGAAGACCGTGACGGGCTGCCGCTTGCACCAAGACCTCCAAGCGGTCCATATCATCAGGACCAGCCAGCAGCTCAACCGCCAACCACACGCGCCCGGGGAATGCCTGTGTTGCCCACTCCAGTGTGGAAGCTGGCAAGTCCTGCCGTGATTCGGGGCACACCAGCACCATGCATCGCTGCAGGCCGTCGGAAATTTCCTCCCGCGCCAACCGGTAGCTACCCTTCTCCGCCGCGCGCCGACCACGGGTAATCAAGGTGCACAGTTCGGCCCACGCCGTGCGGTCGGTCACCAATGCCACCAGGCGAGTGCCGCATTCGAGCAGGAACTCACTGCCGCATATGAGATGCAAGCCACAGTCGCGGGCAGCAAGATGTGCGCGTACCAGACCGGCTACCGAGCATTCATCCGTGATGGCCAGTGCGCGGTATCCCAGTTCATGCGCGCGCCGCACCAACTCCTCAGGATGGGATGCACCCCTGAGAAAACTGTAGTTGCTGATACAGTGGAGCTCTGCGTAGCTCAACCGAACAGTCCATGCAAATACCAGCGGTATGGCGGGCGGCGCTCCTGGAATATCCAGTGTCTGGCACCGTGGTCATCGCGCGCGACAAAGTAATCGCGTTGCACATCCCCACCATCCCACCAACCGTACTCGATGCGCTCCGGCCCACGTTCCAGGCGATAGCGATTCGTGTCGGTGACGGGCTCCGGTGCGGGTAGCAACCACAAGGGATGATGTGGACTACACTCGATTGCGATTGGAGAGGGGGTCTGCTCCCACGGCACACGAGCGTGGAATGCGCGCTCAGGGCGATGGTCGGCATGAACCTGTACCTGGAACAGGGCTGCATCACCCAAGCGTGCCCGCAGACGCTCGAGCAAGCCTACCCAACTCTCACCACTGGCTCGGGTCGCGAACAGGTCGCGGGCACTTTCCGTCACCAGCTCCAGCCGCGGTGCATGCAGGGCCAAGGCCACCACGGGCGCTGGCAATGGCGTACGACTGAGGTGGATGGCCAGTTGTTCAAGCAATCGGTCAGGGGATCGCACGGCCTCCAGCAGGCCGATACGAATCCGGGTCGGTGCCTGGTCACGATGTGACATCACAACCGTACAACGCCTGATGCCACGCCCGGTCGCACGCAACAAGGCCATCAGGTCGGTGAACAGAGGTTCCATAGCCCTGAGCAATGCTGCATCTGACCCGGTCTCGTACTCGAGTTCGCGATGTCCGCGGAACCGTGGCGCAGGATGCCACTCGGGGCGGGGATCCGCGAGTTCCCCCAGCGCCTTTCGCAATGCATCAAGTAGCGTCTGCCCGACACGTCGGGCGAGTGATGCGCGTGACAGTCTCAACAAGCCATGTACATGTCGTAACCCGAAACCATGCAAGCGTTCATGCAACTTGGGCGGCAGGGCCAGTGCGGTCAACGGCAAGGCACCGAGTGTACTGGGCAGGCGCCCGCTATCCACAACAACCGTTCCCGGCGCCCCGCGCATCAACCACAAAGCGCCGAGTGGCGTCGGGGCCAGCGCCCAACATGCGTCCTCCGGCAACTTGCGAGTGATGGCGTTCACCCCTCCGAACAACCGCACACTACCCCCCACCTCGACCAACACCGCGTCATCACCTTCAAGGCTGACCCGTGAACTCCACTCCAGTGCCTGTAATGCCAGGCGGGCCGGCGCCATGCCCGGCACCCGGCAACAGAGCCAAAGGGGTTTGGTCACGCCCATGTGAGCGCCACCCGGCAGGGCTTTCCGCCACGCACCTTGAACAGGTCCAACATCAGGCCTTGATCCGTCGGTGTCATTTCCATGCGTAAGGCCGCGGGCGAAGGCTGTTTCCGACTCTGTCCTGCACGGAACAGGAAGGCGCAGGCACCACTGGATGCGGCAGCCAACTGCAAGCGGCGGAGTTGCAGCATGGAAAGCGTGGGTGGCCAGGCCAGCACTGCCCCGCAGCCCTCGGCACGAAGGCAGGCCTCGATGGACCAGGCAAGTTCTGTACGCTTGGGCGGCCGCACCACCAACAGGCGGTTGAGATCCAAGCCTGCCGCCATGAGCGCGGGCGCGTAGGGCATCAACGGTGGTGCAACCCAAGACTGCGGATCACCTTCCCTGGCAATCCGGACCAGTGCTGGCAGCAGAAGTCGTATTTCCCCGATTCCATATCGGTGGATGAAAATTTCAGTCAGCGCCCCGCTCGGCCACCCTCCGCCCGGCAGCACGGCATCCAGCGCCGGCCATGCTGTGGCGATCACACCCGGTTGGCGATGGGTATGTCGTTACGGATTACGCCGATGACAACGCCCTCGATGACCATCGCCCGCTCACGCATGTCGAAGTGAATGGGTTCAAAATCCGGGTTCTCCGGCAACAGCCATACCTCGCTGGCCCGTTGGCGGTACCGCTTGACCGTGACCTCGTCATCCAAGCGCGCCACCACGACCTGGCCGTTGCGTACCTCAGGCGAGCGGTGTACCACCACCATGTCGCCGTCGTGAATACCGGCATCGCGCATACTCATACCGACCACCTTGAGCAGGTAGTCGGCGCGGGGTCGGAACAAGCCGGGGTCCATGTTCACGCGGCGCTCGACATTTTGCTCGGCGAGGATGGGATGACCGGCGGCGACCCGCCCGACCACGGGCAGGCCCGGGGGCTCGGGCAAGCGGATACCACGTGAGGAACCGGGCACCAGTTCGATAGCGCCCTTCTTCGCCAGAGCCTTGAGATGCTGTTCGGCAGCATTCGGCGAACGAAAACCGAGTGCGGCAGCAATCTCTGCGCGGGTTGGAGGCACACCCTCGGCTTCCATCTTACCTCGAATCATATCTAATATTTCTTTTTGTCTATCAGTTAATTGCACGATAAACCTCTTGTAATAAGATAAGTCATGGCTGGATGCCTGATGACTGGTGATACATCCATTACTGGATATATATACACCTATGGCCGGGCGGCCGCAAGAGGGAGGTCAGGCTTTGAGCAGGCGCTCGAACTCGGCGGCGGACACTGGGCGACTGAACAGGTAGCCCTGCATGAAATGGCAACCCTGCTCCCGCAAGTAGTCCCTCTGTTCCACGGTTTCGACACCCTCCGCCACCACCTCCATGCGCAAGCTGCGCGCCATGCTGACGATGGCATCCACGATGGCCGCGTCATCGGGGTCGGTAGTGAGGTCCCGCACGAAAGATCGGTCAATCTTCACGCGGTCAATCGGGAAGCGCTTCAAGTAACTGAGCGATGAATAGCCCGTGCCGAAATCGTCCACCGAGAAACGGATACCTAGATTGTGGAGCTCGTTCACCGTATCGATGGTCTGCATGGCATCCTGGATCAGCACGCTCTCCGTCATCTCCAGTTCCAGACCAGAGGGCTCCAGGCCAGTACGCTGCAACACGCGGGTGATGGTATCGCGCAAGCCATGTTGACGAAACTGCAACCCCGACAGGTTCACGGCGATGGGAATACCCCAGGACTTGGCCTTCCGACAAGCGGTTTCCAGCACCCACTCACCGACACTGAGAATGAGACCACTTTGTTCGATGACGTCAATGAAAACCCCGGCGGGCAGCGTCCCATGCCCGGGACGATTCCACCGCAGCAGTGCTTCCGCACCGGTGATGCGCCCGCTTTGTGCCTCGACGATGGGCTGGTAGTGCAACTCGAATTCATCGCGTTCCAGTGCCTGTCGCAACCCATGTTCAAGGGCCAGACGCTTGTCGGCATCTTCGTTCATCCCTGCCGTGAAGAACTGGAAGTTGTTCCTTCCGGACTCCTTGGCATGGTACATGGCCGTGTCCGCATTCCTGGTCAAGGTGTCGATGTCGTCCCCGTCTCGCGGAATCACGGCGATGCCGATACTCGGGGTGACACTCAACTCCCACTCATCAATGTTGTAGGGATGGGCGACCGCCTGCAGGATTTTACCGGCCACCTGTGCAGCATCTGAGGGTTGACCCAAGTCCGGTAGCAACACCATGAACTCGTCACCACCCGGGCGGCACACAGTATCACCCTCGCGTACGCTTTCCTGGATGCGCTGCGCCACCAATTGCAGCAACCGGTCACCGGTGTGGTGTCCTAGGGAGTCATTGACGGTCTTGAAGCGGTCCAAATCGAGAAACAGGAGCGCCGCGCTATCGTTCCCACGCCACCGTCGTTTGAGCGCCTGGCTCAATCGATCCTCAAACAGGCTGCGGTTCGGCAATCCGGTCAGCGCATCGTAGTGCGCGAGATAGTGGATGCGCTCGTCTGCCCGGCGGCGTTCGGTGATGTCGCGTGCAATCCCACGGAACCCCGTGGCGTTGCCCTCATCGTCGCGCATGACGGAAATGGATGCCTCAACAAAGCGCTTGTCCCCGTTCTTGCATGTCACCTCCCATTGCACGCCCCGCTCCGAATCTCCAGTCTCATAGACTCGGTTGAATGCCGCGAACACCTTCTCAGCGTTCGTCGCATCCATGTAGTCCCGGTTATTCATGCCCTGCAGCTCACGCGTACCGTAGCCGAGCAAACGCACCAGTGCTTCGTTGAAGAACTGCAGATTCCCCGCCAAGTCGGTTTCGAAATAGGCATCTTCCAGAGAAGAGATGATGGTGCGATAGCGTTCTTCACTGGATCGAAACGCGGTTGTCATGCGCTCTGCCATGACCAGAGCGCGCGCGTGAATCCCCCCTGCGCGCCACAGGAGCAAAGCAAGTAGCAGTGTGATGATGAACCCAGCGACCAGTACCAACCAGGTAATGTCATGATTGACCGCTGGCTCCGTGAACACTAGAGTCCAGTTGCGCCCCGCAAGTCTGATCTCCTCGGTCTTTTCCTGCTGTTCCGCGGGTGGTGTCCCGATGGCGTACAGCAACTGCTCTTGATCGATTGCGCCGTCGTACAGACGGAGCGACAACATGGTGCCGGCAGGCAGTACATCCACCACGATGTCGTCGATGAACAGAGGCAGACCCGTCCAGCCGTGAAGTGCGCCACTCTTCGTGTACACCGGCCCGTAAATCACCACACCTGGGTGGAGTTCTCCGGAAACTTGATCGGCGACCAGCACGCGACCGGTCATTACAACCCTGCCCTGCTCCTTGGCCATCATCATCGCAACCGTGGAAATAGGCCTAGTGCACAGATCAAAGCCGACGAAGGGCGGGTGTACGGGGGTCGGGTGGACATAGACAACCGGACAGTAATGACTCCGTTCCCCTGGTGGATCGATGTCTAACGTCGGTTTTTCACCGGGACCAAAATAGCGGAGGTACAACAGCGGACCGAGGCCGGGGTACAGGGTCGACGAATCGCGCCAGACCTCTGAGAACTCCCCCCAATCCTCGGCCGTGACTTCGTCAGAGGCAGCGTATAGACCCTGAGCGCCCTGCACCACCGCGATATAGAGCGACAAGCGCGCAGCAATGGTATTGGTCGCTTGCTGTATGCGGTGGTTGAACTCTGCTTCGCTCTGTTCGCGCTCGTATTCTGCGACAACCGAGGCTGTCATCGCAGAAATGGCCAGCCCCACCAATAGAACCAGCACTGCGAAGCCTCGGACAACAGACTGTGGGCTACCCGTCCTCCGACGGAGGCGCAACCACCACAGCTTCAGCGATCGATTGGCCAACCGTTCAGCACTCGATGACGTTTACTGCGAGTCCACCCAGAGAGGTTTCCTTGTAGATGCTCTGCATATCCTTGCCGGTCTGACGCATGGTGTTGATGACCTGATCCAGAGATACGCGGTGCTGCCCGTCTCCTCTCAATGCCATTCGGGCTGCATTTATGGCCTTCAGGGCACCCATGGCATTACGCTCGATGCAGGGGATCTGGACCAGTCCACCCACCGGGTCACAGGTCAAGCCCAGGTTGTGCTCCATGCCGATTTCCGCCGCGTTCTCGACCTGCTCGTTGCTTCCACCCATGGCTGCGACCAGCCCACCTGCCGCCATCGAACACGCTACCCCGACCTCACCCTGACAACCCATTTCTGCGCCGGAGATGGACGCATTCTTTTTGTAAAGGATGCCGATGGCAGCCGCGGTTAGCATGAAGCGGACGATTCCCTCCTCTTCGGACTCCTTGAGGAAGCGATCATAATAGTGCAGAACTGCGGGGATAATGCCTGCAGCACCATTGGTTGGTGCAGTCACCACACGTCCTCCAGCAGCATTTTCCTCGTTCACCGCCAGGGCAAACAGGTTCACCCAATCCATGATGTCCAATGGGCCAGATTTTTCCTGGGACTGCACATCGCGGAACAATTTGGCAGCCCGACGGCGGACATTCAACCCACCTGGCAGAAATCCCTCATTTCGTAGCCCTCTTTCCACGCAGGCTTTCATGACATCCCAGATGGCATGGATACCGTCCCTGATCTCCTTTTCGCTTCTGGATACGCATTCATTCACCATCATCAATTCCGAAATACTGAGCCCATGCTCACGACACAGTCTGAGCAGCTCGTCAGCTGAAGAGAAAGCGTACGGGACATCGCTGTTGTCGGCACCACCCTCGGTTTCCTGGTCCCCACGGATGATGAAGCCGCCCCCCACCGAGTAATACTCCTGCTCCAACACGCATTCATTTGCTGCGAACGCGCGGAACCGCATGCCGTTCGAGTGTCGCGGAAGTACATCGAACTTGTTCAAGACAACATCCGAACCCTCGACGAAATCTATCTCGTGCCGGCCCAACAGTTGCAGGCGGCCGCTTGACCTGATGTCAGCGAGCTTGGTGTCTATGGAGTCCGGGTCGATTGTGTCGGGCGCTTCACCCAGCAGGCCAAGCAAGATGGCGCGATCCGTACCGTGACCTGCGCCGGTCAGCGCAAGTGAACCGAACAGGTCGGCTTGGACCCGGGTACACGTTTCCAGCAGGTTGTTGGCTTCAAGATCGAGCAGGAACTGCCGGGCAGCGCGCATAGGTCCAACCGTGTGCGAGCTGGACGGGCCTATACCAATTTTGAACATATCGAAAACGGAGACATTCATGTCCCCAAGGATACACTGCCTCCCGTGGTCAGCGGTCCTCCAGGTGCCATTCCCATACGGCCCCGTCATCGGGGTGTTGCACGGTCCCACTGCGTTCAAACCCCAGTTTGCGGAGTACGGCGGTGGATGGGCCTTCCTGCGGGAGCGTCTGCGCGGCGACGAGTAAATCGGGGTCTGTGGTGAGCGCGATGCGCACCAGCGCCTTCGCCATGCGGGTTGCTACGCCAATACCTTCGAACTCGGGGAAGGTGAAATAGGCGATTTCCACACGGTCACCAGACGGTGGACCCTTGAAACTGCAAGTTCCAACGCACTGGTCCTGCTCCACCGCGATGTAACCCACCCAGGGCGGCTCATAGCCCACCAGCTTGTAAAACTCGACAAAACTTTTGGCCATCTCACTGGCCATGGCCGAATCCGGAATCGGTGACTCCGGTTTCGCGTCAGCTCCGATGGGTATGAGTTTCACGGCCATAGCATCCGCCGGAACCCGTGCCCGGGTCAATGTTTGAGTCGATACCCCGTCCGGAACATCCACCAGACAACGCCCATGCAGGCAAGCAGGAACGAGCCCAGGGCGGCAAGACTGACCCCGATTGAAACATCGCCGGTGCCATAGAATGCCCAGCGAAAGCCGCTGACCAGATATACCACCGGGTTGAAAAGGCTGATTGTCCTCCAGATACCCGGCAACATCTCAATCGAATAGAACGCGCCACCAAGGAAGGTCAACGGTGTTATCACCAGCATTGGCACAAACTGTATTTGCTCGAATCCCTCCGCCCAGACACCAAGTATGAATCCGAACAGGCAAAAGGTGGCTGCGACCAGCACGAGGAACACCACCATCAGCACGGGGTGCTGTATCTGGAGCGGAACAAACAGGCTCGCTGTCGCCAGGATGACCAAGCCAAGAATGACCGACTTCACCGTCGCTGCGCCGACATACGCTAGAACTGTCTCAAACGCCGAAACTGGCGCGGACAAAAGTTCGTAGATTGTTCCGGTGAACTTCGGCATGTAGATTCCGAATGATGCGTTGCTGAGACTTTCGGTGAACACCGAGAGCAGAATGAGGCCCGGTACGATAAATGCTGCGTAGCTGACGCCATCAATGTTGCCGACCCTGGACCCGATGGCACCACCGAAAACAATGAAATACAGGGCAGTGGTGATGACAGGTGTGGCGAGTGACTGCCAAAGCGTACGGCGGAACCGGTCGAGTTCGAACCTGAAGATGGCGATAACACCATGATAGTTGAACCTCATGCCGGACTCCGCTCGCTGACAAGATCCACGAAGATCTCCTCGAGAGAGCTCTGCCGGGTGTTCAGGTCCACAAAATCGATTCCTGCGTCCCGCAACGCGGTGAGCAACGCTGGCACGGCACGGTGTTCTACACTTGCATCGAAGGTATAGACCAGCTCCTGACCATCGCCTGTCAACGACAAGGTCCAGTTGGATAATGAATCCGGTACGGATGCAAGCGGGGTCACCAGGTGCAATGTCAAATGTTTGCGACCAAGCGTCTTCATCAGTGCGCGGGTTTCTTCGACCAATATCAACTCGCCCTTGCGAATGACGCCGACACGGTCGGCCATCTCCTCGGCCTCCTCAATGTAGTGGGTTGTAAGAACCACTGTAACTCCCTGGTCGCGAAGTCCACGCACCAGCGCCCACATGTCACGACGCAACTCAACATCCACGCCCGCAGTCGGCTCGTCCAGAAACAATACCGTGGGCTCATGTGCGAGTGCCTTCGCGATCATGACGCGACGCTTCATGCCACCGGACAGCGTCATGATCCGGTCCTTCCTACGGTCCCACAGCGACAGATCTCGCAGCACCTTCTCGATACGCGCGGGATCGGGCGGCAAACCGTATAGTCCGCGACTGAACCGCACGGTGTCGCCAACCGTCACGAACATGTCGGTATGCAATTCTTGGGGCACGAGGCCGATACGACGCCGAGTCTCGCGGTATTGGGTGATGATGTCGAAGCCGTCAACCAAGACCTGCCCGGCGCTTGGGGTGACGATGCCGCAGATGATGCTGATCAGGGTGGTCTTGCCGGCGCCATTGGGGCCGAGCAACGCGAATATCTCGCCCCGCCGCACTTCAAGATTGACCGGGTGCAACGCGACCTGGCCGTTGGCGTACTTCTTTGCGAGTGCTTCTACCTTGATCATTGCCCGGCAGGCTCGTCGAAGAAATCGACCTTGCCGGTTTCAAGGGAATATTCCGCACCAACAATCAGCAGCCCTTCGTTCTGGACCATATTCTCCAGTACTTCGGACCCATGGCGAAGGGCCAGCACAGAGGCGTGCACATTGGCATGCACGGCCTCGTCAATGTGCGTGAGTCCCTCGATGTTGGGCTTGATGCGATTGACGATAAATTGGAGGTTGCGCGACTGCAGGTCCGTAGGTCTCTGCATTTCAGCAAGGGTCGCTGCAACGGCTCCGCATTGCGTATGGCCCATGACAACCACCAGCCGGGTACCGAACATCGCCGTGGCAAACTCGATGCTTCCGATACCTGAGGGCGCGACAATATTGCCGGCAACGCGGATGACGAACAAGTCGCCCAAGCCCTGATCAAATATCAACTCCACCGGCACACGTGAATCGGAACAGCCAAGAATCACGGCAAACGGCGCCTGCCCATCGCAGAGTTCCTTGCGGCGCGCCTGGGAAAGGAATGTGCCGCGGCGCTGGATACCGGACAGGAACCGCGCGTTGCCTTCTTTGAGTTCGTTGAGTGCGTCGAGGGCGGAGTGCATGTGTGCAAGATACCTCTCAAGTCCAAGAATGCAAACCGATGAGATTGCCCTCGGTATCATAGGCGAGCGCAACGAAGCCAAAGTCGCCGATACTGAATTTCGCCCTTAACAGCTTGCCGCCTGCCGGTTCGACCCTGGCTGCCTCTTCCTCGCAATCACGGCAATTGAAATAGACGACCGTGCTATTGCCTCCGGGTTTGACGTGCTCCGTACACACCAAGGCCCCGGTGGTGCCGCCTCCCTCGGGGTCGGACGGAAACGCCATCATCTCCAGCGCATCGACAGCCATGGGTTCCAAAACAACCCCCAAGACATTCTCGTAAAACGCCTTCGCGCGCGCCATATTGCCAACATAAATTTCGAACCATCCAACCGGATTCATGCTCATAGTGGTGCCCCCAATTGATGACAATTGTTGCTCTCCGACTGGAACGCTTTCAAGCGTTGGGAGCCGGACCGCAAAACCGAAGTATGGCGAGTGCAAGTGTGCGGGTGGCCTCGGTGAGTTCGGCGATGGGAATCGACTCGTCCGGTGCGTGTGCGAGGCGGACGTCGCCCGGACCGAATATCACCGTGGGGGTACTGCCCTGATGTACGAGCAGATGCATATCCGCCCCGTAGGGCATGCCCTGGATTGATGTCGCCCGGCTGTTCGCATCCTGAAATGCGCCCGTGATGGTCGTCACCAACTTGTGATCAGCGGGGATGTCTGCCGGAAGATACCTCGCACCCCACCACTCCACCTGGGGTGGGTTGGCTCTTAACCACGCGTCTTCAGCTGCCACCTGTGCTACCGCTTCCTCAAGCTCTGCGCGTGCGGACTCCGGATCCTCACCAATCCCGATGCCATAACGACCTTCCAGTACGAGTGTCTCCGCAACCGTCGACGCCCAGATTCCACCGCGCAACTTGCCCACGCAAATAGCGAAAGGGATCGCATAGTCAGAATATAAAGGATGCCGGAGGCGTTCATTGCGACGCGCCTCCAGATTCCGCAGTGCAGCAAGCATCACCGGGAACCTGTCCAGTGGGTCGACCCCCTCCGCGCGCAATGCGCCATGCGCGGCGCGCCCGGGGATGGCAATCCGGAAACTCAGGGCACCGGCCTGGGCTGGCGCCACCACCAGTTGCGTGGGCTCCAGAATGATTGCTGCATCCGCTGTATGGCCGCGCTCGATGGCGGCGAGCGTTCCCATGCCGCCGTCTTCCTCACCGGCGACAGACTGGATCATCACGCTTCCTTTGAGCTGGATGCCTGCATCTCGCAGTGCCTTGACCGCGTACAGAGCGCAACAGACGCCCCCTTTCATGTCGGCAGTACCGCGGCCGTAGACCCGACCATCCCGCACGGTGCCGTCGAAGGGTGGCACGGTCCAGCGATCCAGTTCACCGGCTGGAACCACATCCACATGCCCGTTCAGTATCAAGCATGGTCCCTTGCCCTGCCCCCACCGCCCAACGACACCCAATGCACGGTCGCGCTCGATTTCGGCGCCATAGGAAGGGTGTTGGCGAAGCGTGTCGAGGTCGATTTCCCAAATGTCGGTATCCATTCCGAGACCGGAGAGCAATCCGGCCATGTGCTCCTGCACTGGCACCTCGTCACCCCGGTCACTCCGAAAGCGAATCAACCCGCGGAGCGTTTCAACCAACCCCGCGGTATCCACGGCGGCAAGGACATCTCTCTCTTGTGGTGTCATGCCAGCGCTTGGTCGAGATCCGCGATCAGGTCGTCAGCATTCTCGATGCCGACCGAGTAACGCACCAATCCCTCCGGGATGCCAGCGGCTGCGCGTTCCTCCGCGTTCAACTCGACATGGCTGGTGGCCGCCGGCGGACCGACAAGCGTGCCCACGGAGCCTAGACTTGCCGCCCGGTGTCCGATCTTCACGCGATCGACGAAGCGTTGCATCGCGTCGTAGCCACCTCGAAGTGAGAACGCGAGAACACCCCCGAATCCACGCATCTGCGACTGCGCAATCGCGTGACCAGGATGCGACTGGAGTCCGGGATAGTGCACCGCCTCCACAGCGGGATGCCGGGACAACCACTCCGCGATGCGCAAGGCACTCGCATTCTGCCGCTCGACACGAATCTCGAGCGTCTTGATGCCACGGGTAAGCAGGAAGGCGGACATCGCATCGAGGGATGCGCCATTGATCTCGCGGAAATGGTAGATGGGCCTGACCAGCGCAGCCGAACCGCATACCACGCCCCCCATCGCATCGGAGTGACCGCCGAGAAATTTCGTCGCGCTATGGAGGACAAGGTCTGCCCCCAATGCCAGAGGTGTCTGGTTGATTGGAGTGGCGAAAGTATTGTCAACCACCACAATCGCACCAACCTTGTGCGCTGCCCGTGAGAGACGCTGGATATCCAAGACCTTCAGGGTCGGGTTGGTTGGCGTCTCGAGATACAAAACCTTGCAACCCGGTGCGACGGCAGCTTCGATGGCTTCAGCATCTTCGGTATCGCACAAGGTGGCTTCGATGCCGAATCTGGGCAGGAATTCGACGAAAATCTTGTTGGTCCCGCCATAGGTGTCGGTCACGCTCACCACGCGGTCTCCCGGTGACAGCAGCGTGAACAAGGTGTTGCTGACCGCGGCCATACCGGTGGCGAAACTCGTCGCGTCTTCCGCGCCTTCCAGGTCGCGCACCTTCGCTTCGAATACCGCGACGGTGGGATTGGTATTCCGAGAATAGATATGACCGGGTCGCCGCATGGTGGCGACCTCAAGCCACGCCTCCATGTTCTCGAAGCCGAAGGTGACGCCGTGATAGACCGGTGTGACCGTGACGCCATCGGGGCCTAGCGCGGCCTCCCCGCTCCAGACCGCGCGGGTGGACATACCCTGCCCAGGCTGATGTTGTTCTTCTTTGCTCATTTGAAGCGGGACTTTGCCGACTTGATCGCAGTACCGAGCGACAACCAGGCACTTTCCATGCCGGCTTTCATATCCTCCCAAGCATCGTCACTCGCATCGCGTAGCGTGTCGAGACGATTCCTTGCACGTTCCTGCATCTCCCTGAGTTGTTCGACCTGCTTGTAAAATTCGAGTTGGGCCTCGGCATCGGCCTTGTCAGCTTTCGCCTTGAGCACATTTATCTCGAGTTTCCACTCATCCAGCTGTGCCCGCAGTTTTTTCTCGTAGCTGTCCTTTAGGCTCATATTTCCACCTCCCCGGGTTCTCGACGTCAGTCGGACAACGATAGCAGACTTGCATTGCCGCCTACCGCAGCGGTGTTGATAGTAAGAGTGCGCTCGGTGGCGAAGCGATGCAGGTAGTGTGGGCCTCCGGCTTTGGGTCCCGTTCCAGACAGCCCCTGCCCGCCGAAGGGTTGCACACCCACAACCGCACCGATCATGTTGCGGTTGATATAGGTATTGCCCACACGCACATTGCGTTGAACCTTGCGCTGGGTCGCCTCGATGCGGGAATGTACGCCGAGCGTGAGTCCGTATCCCGTGCGGTTGATGGCCTCAATGACCTTGCCCAGTTCATTGCCTTTCCAGCGAACGATGTGCAGTACCGGCCCGAACACCTCACGCTCCAGTACATCGATTCCGCTGATTTCCACCGCCATCGGGGAAAAGAAATGCCCGTTGGCATCCGCAGGAACGGGGATGCGCTTGACCACCTTGCCCAAGCCCGCGATCTTTTCTGCATGCGCGTTGAGCGTGTCGAGAGAGGGCTTGTCAATCACAGGTCCAACATCCGTGCTGAGGTCCGATGGGTCACCGATGCGCAACTCGTCCATGTATCCGGACAGCAAGTCAAGAACCTTGGCCGCGATGTCCTCCTGCAGACAGAGAACGCGTAGTGCCGAGCAGCGCTGGCCAGCCGAGTTGAACGCCGAAGCGACTACATCCAGAACCACTTGCTCCGGTAGCGCGGAGCTATCCACCAGCATGGCGTTTTGCCCACCGGTTTCGGCAATCAAGACCGGGATGGCCCCATCGCGCGCTGCCAGTTGCCGATTGATGGTCTGTGCCACTTCTGTGGAACCGGTGAACACGACGCCTGCGATACGCGGATCCGGGATCAGTCGCTTGCCAATAACGCTTCCACGCCCGGGAATCAGATGCAGCGTGTCTGCAGGAATACCTGCCTGATGCATGAGCTCGACGGCGCGCGCGCCGATGAGTGTGGTGGTTTCAGCGGGCTTGGCCAACACGGTGTTGCCCGCCGCAAGTGCCGCCGCAACCTGCCCTGTAAAAATTGCCAGGGGGAAATTCCATGGGCTGATGGCGAGAAACACGCCACGACCGTGCAAGGACAACTCATTGCTTTCACCGGTCGGTCCCGGCATGACCATCGGCTCACCGAAGTCACGGCGTGCGCACTGGGCGTAATAACGCAGGAAGTCGACCGCCTCACGAACCTCCGCGATGCCGTCGGGTAGAGACTTCCCGGCCTCATTGGTACACAGCGCCATCAACTCAGCTGTGTGGTCCTCGAACAGGTCGGCTGCCCGCTCAAGTGCGGCTGCACGGTCTGCCGCTGGCGTCTTGTCCCAGCCAACTTGTGCCCGGTGTGCGGCGTCCAGCGCAGCGTCCAAGCCCTGCTCATCAATGTCATAGGCGTAGCCGACAACTCGGTCGAGAAATGCAGGGTTCCTGACCTCCCGCTGACTACCACGCTCGATGCGTTCCCCTGAAACGATGGGCGCCGCATGTCGAATGTCGCTTGCTTCACGCTTCATCTCTCCGGAAATACGCGAGACCACTGCATCGTCCCACAGGTTGAGGCCGGAGGAATTCGTTCGTCCTTCGCCATACAAGTCCCGCGGAAGCGGAATTCGAGGGTGTGGGATGACTGTCAGTTTCTCGACCTCCGCCACCGGGTCCGCCACGATTTCAGCGACAGGAATTCGTTCATCGGAAATGCGGTTCACGAAGCTGGAGTTGGCGCCATTCTCGAGCAAGCGACGAACCAGGTATGGAAGCAAGTCCTCGTGGCTTCCGACCGGTGCATACACGCGACATGGCCGCTCAACTTGTGCGTAGAGGTCCATGCCCATGCCATGCAGACGCTGGAACTCGAACTCAACATCCTCGCCGGCCATTTCAAGAATAGACGACAAAGTGTGGGCGTTGTGGGTAGCGAACTGGGGATAGATGACCTCGCTGGCAGCGAGCAACTTGCGGGCACAGGCCAGATAGGAAACATCAGTCGATGCCTTGCGCGTGAACACCGGGTAACCCGCAAGACCGCGCTCCTGGGCGCGCTTGATTTCCGAATCCCAATACGCGCCCTTCACAAGCCGAACGGGCATTCGCCGGCCAACCTCGCGGGCCAGCGTGACAACCCACTCCACCAGTTTGATGGCACGCTTCTGATAGGCCTGCACGGCAAGCCCGAAACCCTCCCATCCTTCCAGTTCCGGGGAGCGGTACACCGCTTCAATGACATCCAGAGAAAGCTCGAGACGGTCCGCCTCTTCGGCATCAATGGTCAAAGCGATGCCGCCCTGCTTCGCTTGCATTGCCAACTCGAGTACCCGTGGCACCAACTCTTGCATGACGCGCTCGCGCTGTGCGAATTCATATCTCGGGTGTAATGCGGACAGCTTCACCGAGATACTCGGCGCAGCGAACACGGACTCACCCGCTTTCACTTTCGCGGAGATGGCTCGGATTGCCGAACGATAAGCGTCAAGGTAGCGGGTCGCGTCCTTGGCCGTCAGCGCCGCTTCGCCGAGCATGTCGTAGGAGTGACGGTAGGGCTTATGCGCCTTGGTGTCGGCGCGCTCCAAGGCCTCCTCGATAGTGCGACCCATGACAAATTGGAAGCCCATGATGCGCATCGCCTGCCGCACGGCGGTTCGAATGACGGGTTCGCCCAGACGCGCGACCATGTTTTTAACGAATCCGGCAGGATCCTTTTGCGTTTCATCGTCCACTAGGACGACCTTACCCGTCAGCATCAGCCCCCATGTGGAGGCATTCACAAACAGGGACCGGCTTTGACCGCGGTGTGCCGCCCAGTCACCGTCAGCGAGTTTGTCCGCTATCAGCTTGTCCGCCGTATCTGCGTCCGGAATGCGCAACAGCGCTTCTGCCATGCACATCAGGACCACGCCCTCCTCCGAGGACAGGTCGTACTGTTGCATCAGCGCCTCTACGCCACCCTTATCAGCGGCCGCCTCACGCACGCGCTCGACCAACAACATCGCCCTTCCGGTGATGCGTTGCCTTGCATCATCTTCAAGGCGCGCCTGTTCCAACAGGGAACGGACGCACTCGCTCTCGTCAGCGAGCCACAGAGCGGACAGGCCGCGTTCGACTTTCTTGCTCATGTTTCTCTCAGAGGCGCTTGATGACTTCGTCGGCGAATTTGCTGGTGCTGACTTCGGTCGCGCCGTCCATCTGGCGAGCAAAATCGTAGGTGACAACCTTGGAAGCCACTGCCTTCTCGTAACCGGACTGAACCAGCTGAGCCGCCTCGTGCCAGCCGATGTACTCCAACATCATCACGCCAGAGAACAACAACGAACCAGGATTCGCTTTGTCCAGACCGGCATGCTTGGGCGCGGTTCCATGGGTGGCCTCGAACACCGCCAAGTGGTCACCGATGTTGCCACCGGGCGCGATCCCCACACCACCCACCTCTGCCGCGACAGCGTCGGACAGGTAGTCGCCATTGAGATTGGGCGTGGCCAGCACGTCAAACTCACCTGGCCGTAGCAGCAGCTTCTGGAACATGATGTCCGCGATTTCATCCTTGATGACGATGGTCTTTCCGGTTTTCGGGTTCTTGAAGTGCATCCACGGGCCACCGTCCAGAAGCTCCGCGCCGAACTCTTCCTTCGCAAGCTCATATCCCCAGGAGCGGAATGCACCCTCGGTGAACTTCATGATGTTGCCCTTGTGCACCAAGGTCACCGACTCCCGGTCATAGGCAATCGCGTACTCGATGGCTTTGCGTACCAGGCGTTTGGATCCGAACGGAGAAATCGGCTTCACACCGAGCCCTGCATCCTCGAAGAACTTCGCACCCATTTCCTCGCGCAGGAATTTGGCGAGCTTTTTGTTTTCGGGGGACCCGGAGGCATATTCGATACCTGCGTAGACGTCCTCGGTGTTCTCACGGAAAATCACCACATCGACTTCTTCCGGTTTTTTCAGCGGCGAAGGCACACCACTATAATGTTTGACCGGACGCACACAGGCATACAGGTCGAGGTCCTGTCGCAGGGTGACATTGAGTGAACGGAAGCCGCCACCGACCGGCGTTGTCAGGGGCCCCTTGATGCTGACGACCAAATCCTTGATGGCGGTGAGGGTTTCATCGGGGAAGAAGTTTCCGTCGTACAGCTTCTGTGCCTTCTCGCCCAGATAGATCTCACACCAATGCACCTTGCGCTTGCCGCCGTAGGCCTTCTCCACTGCGGCATCCCAGATGCGCAAACAGGCGGGCGTGATATCCGCACCAATGCCGTCCCCCTCCACATAGCCGAGGATGGGATTGTCTGGAACATTCAGCTTGCCGTCCTGAATGGTGACCTTGGTTCCTGCTTCCGGCAGGCGGATGTGCTGGTAGGACATGAAGTACTCCCCTTTTTGAATCCACCGATTATACCAGTGTGGGAGCGGCCCTCCCTGCCTGCCGAAGCGTCAGCGCAGGCAGGTGGCCGCGAATACTGGCCGGCTAATCGTTTGCTCCCTCCGGGGTTGAACGCACCAGCTCGCGCCCTTCGCTGCGGCATCTGCGACTGGTGTCGCGGCAGGGATGAGTGCGCCGCCTACCGCGTGTGTGCCCTTCACTAGGGCTCCCCGACTCCCGCTCAGGGCGCACCTGGCACGCAACCCGCTGCGGTCGCAAATCGGATCATGGCGCCTCGCTCGCCAACTGCCACGGTGGCGCGCTTGAGGAGCAATGAGCGTATGCGACACGGGATGAGCAATTAGCGCCAGATGAGCGACCGTCGCGTACGCGTCGCGACGAAAGCGACGGCAGCGTGGCCGCTCCCACAGAGAGGGGTGCGAGCTGGTGCGTTCAACCCCGGAGGGAGCAAGGAATCAACGCGGGGAAGGAAAAACGCCGAGCTCCCGCCAACGGCGGTAGTCGGCCAGAATCTCGGCGTGGTCGAACGCCAGCGGCGACGGCAATGACATCACAGGGAATGCCTTGGCGGTTTTGGCGTCATCCCCGCCTACCGGCATACCGCTGGCCTGCCCGACAAAGACGGGCGTGACCGTATGACCTCGCGGGTCCCGCTCAGGATCCGAATAGACCCCCAACAGGCAGGTGAGCGTAACGGTCAAACCGGTCTCTTCGAGAATTTCCCTGCGTGCGGCATCCTCCACCGACTCCCCCACTTCAACGAAGCCGCCCGGGATGGCCCAGCCGTGGGGAGGATTGCCCCGCTCGATCAGCACAATGGGTCGTTCCGGAAGATCGGGGAGTTCCACTATCACATCCACCGCCAAGGCGGGCGTGACAGGACGCCCCATCAGGATCGACCGAGCAGCGCGCGACGCAAACGAGGTTCGCTGGTCTCCGGCGCGAGCCAGATGGCAGCAAATGCCGGTCCAAATTCAGGATCCTCGATTTCCGCCTGTAGCTCCCCGTTGAAATAGAAGCGTGTTGCGCCGCCTGGCGTGAACTCACCAGTCAGGCGGTCCCCTTCTGTGACATCCGGAAATGCCTGGCGCATGAACGCCCCCCAAGACTCCAACTGGGCATCACTGCCGCGACCCTGCTTTCTGATCTCTTCCACACTTCGGTCAGCAATCTGGACCCCGACCAACGCGCGGGAATACCGCAGATCCAGTACGAAGGGCTCGGTCGACGACCACTCACCATCTGGCGCCCACAGCCAAGCATCGTAAACCCGGAAAACGAAGAATGTCAGCGTGCCACTGCCAACCAAGGCAAGCGCGGGCTGCGCGTCCACCACGCGTGCTGGCAGCTCGGGAGGCGTAGTCCGGGCCAAGGCCACGGTGCTGAAGACAACGATACATAGACCGGCAATCAAACGTTTCATGCGGAAAGTATACAATGTCCAATCTGTCGTCCTAGCCAGGGAGTTCTGCCGTGACAAAGAGCCTGCTCGCCCATCTCGACACCGAAACCGAGGCGCTCAAGGAACAAGGCCTTTTCAAGGAAGAACGGGTCCTGACCGGCCCCCAACAGGCATCGATTACGGTCGGCAAGGACCAGCAGGTTCTCAACCTCTGTGCGAACAATTACCTTGGCCTTGCCAACAACCCGGATGTCATAGCTGCCGCCCATGAGGCGTTGGACCGCTTCGGCTACGGCATGGCATCGGTACGATTCATTTGCGGCACGCAGATGCCCCATCGCGAACTCGAATGCAGGCTCTCGGGCTTTCTCGGCACGGAAGACACGATTCTCTATTCCTCGTGCTTTGATGCCAACGGCGGATTGTTCGAGACCATCCTTGGAGAAAACGATGCCGTCATTTCGGACGAGCTCAACCATGCGTCCATCATTGATGGCATCCGCCTGTGCAAAGCGCGTCGCTTCCGCTACCGCAACAACGACCTCGGTGACCTTGAAGCCAAACTCAAAGAAGCCTCCGGTGCGCGTTTTCGCTTGATTGTCACCGATGGTGTGTTCTCCATGGACGGCATCATTGCCGACCTAAAGGGCATCTGCGACCTGGCCGACCGCTATGACGCTCTTGTGATGGTCGACGACTCCCATGCGGTCGGCTTCATGGGCGCAACAGGACGGGGTACACATGAACACTGTGGCGTGATGCATCGTGTTGACATCATCACCGGTACGTTGGGCAAGGCGCTGGGCGGCGCGATGGGTGGTTACACCTCCGGTCGCAAGGAAATCATCCGCTGGCTGCGCCAGCGATCCCGCCCTTACCTGTTCTCCAACTCGCTGGCACCGCCCATCGCCGCCGCATCACTCAAGGTGCTGGATCTGCTGGAGAAGGACACAGGACTCCGCGACCGCCTGCTCGACAATGCTCGCTACTTTCGCAAACGAATGGCAGCACTGGGCTTCACCTTGGTACCGGGTGAACACCCGATCATCCCGGTGATGCTCGGAGATGCGAACTTGGCCAAACGCATGGCAGATGCCTTGCTGGACGAAGGCCTGTACGTGATCGGCTTTTCTTACCCGGTGGTGCCGATGGGGAAGGCACGCATCCGTACGCAGATGTCCGCAGCCCATACCCAAGCCCACCTGGACACTGCCATCGCCGCCTTCGAGAAAGTCGGCAGAGCACTCGGAGTCATTCAATGAAGGCTTTAGTGAAAGCGAAAGCTGAACCCGGCATCTGGATGCAGGAAGTGCCCGAGCCGGAGTACGGGCCGAACGACCTGCTCATCCGCGTTCGTAAGACCGCCATCTGCGGCACGGACATACATATCTATAACTGGGATGAGTGGTCACAGAAAACGATACCGGTTCCGATGGTCGTAGGGCATGAGTTCGTAGGCGAAGTCGCAGCAGTAGGCAGCGAGGTTGAGGGATTCCGCATTGGCGATCGTGTCTCCGGTGAGGGGCACATCACCTGCGGCCATTGCAGGAATTGCCGTGCCGGCCAGCGTCATCTTTGCCGAAATACCGTCGGCGTCGGTGTCAACAGGCCCGGGTGTTTCGCTGAGTTTCTGGTGATTCCCGCGCTGAATGCGTTCCCGCTTCCGGACTCCGTGAGCGATGACATCGCGTCCATCATGGATCCATTTGGTAACGCAACCCACACCGCACTATCGTTCGATTTGGTCGGGGAAGACGTCCTGATCACTGGGGCCGGCCCTATCGGCATCATGGCAGCAGCTATCTGTCGCCACGCAGGTGCGCGCCACATTGTGGTCACGGATGTGAACGATTACCGACTGGAACTCGCGGCCAGAATGGGCGCCACACGGGCCATCAATGTATCCCGAGTGAGCATCAATGAAACAGAAGCACAGCTCGGCATGACCGAGGGTTTCGACGTTGGCTTGGAAATGTCAGGTAACCCCCACGCGTTTCGTGACCTTCTGACGGCAATGCGCCACGGTGGCAACGTCGCACTGCTGGGTATTCCACCCAGTGACACGGCCATTGACTGGAACCAGGTGATCTTCAAGGGCCTTCATCTCAAGGGCATCTATGGACGGGAGATGTTCGAGACTTGGTACAAGATGTCAGCGATGTTGCAGAGCGGCCTGGATCTCACGCCGATACTCACCCACAGTATGCCGGTGGCGGAGTACCAACAGGGCTTTGAAACGATGCGCTCCGGAAAGTCCGGCAAAGTCATCCTGGATTGGCGCTGATAAGGAGACCGCCCATGAAGCACCTTTCAGTTTTTGTCCTGCTGCTCGCCTTCTTGGCGGGATGTGCGACAAACCCGGTCACGGGTCGCAGCGAGCTACGTCTCATTTCGGAGAGCCAGGAAATCCAGTTGGGAGAGGAAAACTTCGCGCCGATGCGGCAGGCAGAAGGGGGTGACCTGGAGATTGACCGAGAACTCACTGCTTATGTGAACCAGGTAGGCCAGAGAGTTGCCCGGGTCAGCGACAGACCGGACTTGCCCTACGAATTTGTGGTCGTAAACAACTCCGTACCCAACGCGTGGGCACTTCCCGGCGGTAAGATTGGCATCAACCGTGGGCTACTACTGGAAATGGATAGTGAGGCGGAACTCGCTGCAGTACTCGGACACGAGATTGTCCATGCAGCAGCTCGTCACAGTGCGCAACGTCTGGAGCGCGGCATGTTCACACAGATTGGACTTGCGGCAGTAGCAATCGGCACACAGGACAGTCGCAATGCCGGGCTCATCGGTGGCGTAGCCAACATCGGTGCCATCCTGCTGACCCAACGATATGGTCGCGATGCCGAGCTGGAAGCTGACCGCTACGGAATGTTGTACATGCATCGCGCCGGATATGACCCGAGAGCAGCCATCGAGTTGCAGGAAACCTTTGTCCGACTGGCCGAGGGGCGCCAGGCCAACTGGCTGGAGGGTTTGTTTGCATCCCACCCACCATCGCGCGAACGCGTTGAAGCAAACCGGCTGTACGCGTCGGAATTGGGTCATGACGGCTTGGAGACCGGGCGGGAGCGCTACCATGCTCGCATCGCCTGGCTTCGTGAAAGCAAAGTCGCGTACGACGCGTACGACGAGGGCCGTAAGGCCTTGGCGGCCAACAAACCCGCGGAGGCGATCGTGCATGCGGAGCGCGCCATACGGCACGAACCGAGAGAGGCGCATTTCTACGGCCTGCTGGCAGATGCAAACCGGTCCCGAGGCCCGCGGGCTGCCCTGCCCCATTTCAACAGCGCCATTCGCACCAATCCCAGGTATTTCGGTTTTCTATTGGGGCGCGGACTTGTGCATCGTGAGCTCGGCAATCGTGACGCCGCCATTCGCGACCTCCAGGCGAGCAATGCCTTGTTACCCACGGCTGCGGCAAACAACGCACTGGGTGAACTTGCAGTTTCTGTCGGGCAAAGGGAGGTCGCTGTCGGACATTTCCGTGCAGCTGCTCTCTCCAGCGGTCCAGATGGGCAGTCCGCCCGGCAAAATCTGTCCCGTATCGAGTTCGGGACGAATGCCAGAACTGTGATTTCCGTCACACCAACAATTAACGCAGATGGCAGACTCGTTCTCGCGGTAGAGAATTCAGGTTCTCTGCCCGCGCGCAGAATCGTGGTGCGCCTGACTTGGCTGGATGAGCGCGGGCGCACCATCCAGCAGCGGGAGCTGACTCTGCGCGGTACAGTCCAGCCAGACAGGCGGACAGTCTTTGCAACCACGGACATCGAGCTGAGTGCAGGGGAGTTGGAACTCAGGACTATCAGAACCTTGGTGGTAAGTGCGGAAGGCGTATTCTGATCAGGAGGATCTAAATATGATGAAGTGGGCTGTGGTTTTCTTGGTCGTTCTGCTCGCGGTCGGCATCAACATGCCGGACAACATGCTCGCGCGTTACGGCGTGAACGCGAACTTTCTCACAATTGCGCTAGCTGCAATAGCCCTCACTGGCATGATTGCCTATCGCAGAATTGGGCTGATCTTTGTGATGATGTTGTGTCTGGTCGGTGCCAACCTCCCGGAATCCGTCGCCACCAGCCTCAACATCAACCGGGACTACTTGCTGGCAACCCTCATCGCATTGGTCATCATCCCCTTTGTGCAGCGGCACATCGAGGACTGAGTCGCGACCTTACGGCGCTTCGCAAAGGCAATGCAGGTACGCGTGCCGCGGGTCGCGCAAGGTTGTCAGGAAGCCCAGTTCACGCTCTACGCGTTCCACCCATCGCAGCAACGGTCGATCACCGGCGCGTGCCATCATCCTCGCCACGGGTGCCATTACTTTTGCATCCAGCATTGAAATGAATATCCGCTCCTGGAATGTCGGTTCGCGCTCAAGCACCGTCACCGCATAACTGTCCAGCCCAGCGTGTTTGGCCGCTGCCTCTATGGCATCGTCCAGACCGCCCAGCTCATCCACCAACCCGACCTGCTGCGCGTCCATGCCCGTATACACACGACCACCCCCAAGCGCGTCCACTTCCGCAATCTCCATCTCTCTGGCGGCCGCAACACGTCTGAGGAAGTCGGCATAGATGCCATCAATGCTGAGACGGATGATTTGGCTGACTTCTTCGTTCAGGGGCCGGTCAATGCGAAATGCACCGGCAAACGGTGTCGTCGCAACTCCATCGGTACGCAGACCCAAACGTTCCATTGCTCGGGGAATGGTCGGGAACATTCCAACCACCCCGATGGAGCCTGTGATGGTGGTTGGTGTCGCCCAGATCTCGTCTGCAGCCAGCGAGATCCAATATCCACCGGAGGCCGCGACGCTGCCCATGGAAACGACAAGCGGCTTACCCGTCTCTCTGAAGTGTCGTAGTGCAACCAGAATTTCCTCGGATGCCAATGGGCTGCCACCGCCGCTGTCAATCCTCAGCACCAAGGCTTTGATCGCGTCATCCTCGGCCGCCTGCTGAATCAGGTTAACCATGCGGGTCGACCCGATGAACTGGAGCCCGGGATCCCCTTCCACGATGCTACCGCGTGCGACAAGCAAGCCGATTCGGTCTCTCTGGGACATCAGTGCAAAACGCTCGGTTCGGCGAGCGCCCAGATAGGACTGCCAGTTGATGCCACGATAGCCGTGCGAGTTCTCACCCACATGTTCGGCGACCAAGCTCTCGAACTGATCACGACTCATCAGACCATCCACAAACCCGGCCTGGGTGGCATATCTCGCAAAGTCCCCGCCGGTCTCGGTCACACCCGCGATGATGCCGTCGATATAGGCCTTTACATCACCGTCATCCAGCCCGCGAGCATCTTCAACCAGGTCCTGATACCGCGACCACATCGCACCGATCCACTCTGCCGTTTCCTCACGGACCTGCGGCGACATACTGTCGCGCTCGTATACTTCGCCGAACGACTTGTAATCTCCCGCCTTGAAAACGTGCCAATCGATAGAAAGCTTGTCCAGGGCGTCGCGCCTGTATGTCCGGAACGTTGCAAACCCATCAATGGCAACCATACCCATAGGGTGCATGTGAATCTCATCGGCATGCGCAGCCAGCAAGTACTGGGATTGTCCGAAATATTCCGCGTAGGCAAGGATACGCTTGCCGTTGGCGCGCGCAGTGGCCAGAGGCTCAATGAGTTCCTCAAGCTTGCTCAAATTCACAGGCGCGAGGTCGGACAGGTCCAGCACGATGGTATTAATCCGACGGTCGGCCGCAGCGAGCTCCAGCGCAGCCTTCAAGTCGCGGAGGCGGACTTGGGGAATATCCGTCCCCAACAGCCGGTTCATTGCGCGGTCCACGGGGCTGGCGTCAAATTCTTCGACCACCAAACCAGACGGGTTGAACACCAGCGCAACACCGTCATCCACACGCACTGGCTTGTCCCCGCCGGCAATCAGCGCAATCAGGAAAATGACGAGCACCAGGAATAACAGGTTGACGAAAACCCGTCGCGTGGTGTCTAAAACACGGAAGGCCCCTCGCACCACCCTTCTCGGGAATGAAACTTCGCTCATGTCGTTTCTCCGGCAATCAATGA
The DNA here is from genome assembly GCA_964552205.1 of uncultured Gammaproteobacteria bacterium. Classification (GTDB taxonomy): domain Bacteria; phylum Pseudomonadota; class Gammaproteobacteria; order Natronospirales; family JAIVGZ01; genus JAIVGZ01. Next base: position 8,438 of record CAZKFT010000008.1, on the reverse strand, counting down.
ACGGTAGCGTTCGGTCACCTTCCCGAGCTCCACCCTGTTGAAAAAGTTCGAATACGCCAGCCAGCTTACCAAGCCATGCGGGTCAGAGAATGGCGGAGGTACGTGCTTGGGCGCCTGCACCAACCCATCCCCGTGCAGGCGAGCAAGGACCGGAAGGTCCTCCAGCATGACCTTTCCCGCGAACAGGAAAGGCACCAAGTCAGGGCGGCCAAGCCGCACCGCGCTACGGAGAAAGTTATAAATCCGCACGAAGCCTCTGATGTAAACGATGTCCTTGGTGAAGGGAACACCACCCTCTACCATGCCACCACGGAAGATGCGTTGCGTCTGGCGGTAAGCATCCTGCTCGCCCAAGCCTTGATCCCTGAAGTAGGCAAACACCTCACGAAAGTCTGAGCCCTGCTCCGCCATGTCACACGCAACGATGCGGTTGTTCAATTTTCGAGCACGCCCGGGTGTCATGCGGAAAGTGAGCATTTCCATCAATACCGCCAGACCCTCCTGGATTTCGACAGTGCATGGCGGGCCTTTCGCCAGCCAACGTGCGGTGGTCTGGTCCTGCCCGTTCAAGGTGGTGCCGATGTGTACCCAACCTTCATGCACTTCCAGTTGATCCACGTCGCGTTGGGTGAACCGTGCACCCATCCGGATCTTGACGTAGTCGCTTCCCGCTGCGGCATCAGCGACGATTCCGTCGTCGAGTTTTACGTGCGGCGTGTCGTCATGGAAATAGGCTCGGAATCTGCGATCCAGTTCCTCTACGACTTGGTGCGAGTTCATCTCCACCAAGTCGGCCGGAGCTGGGCCAAGATTCGGGCTCATTCCGTCAAGTATTGTGGCCAGAGTCGAGCCCAGTTCGCGAAGCGTGAGAGTCTGTCCGTCGAATGGCTGCCCCGGGCTTCCGTACAAAGCCGAGGAGTGTTCATGGAACGCCGGGGTTCCGCGTGCCTCGAGCATTTGCACAACCCGTCGATATTCACCGGCGTTCCTGACCAGAATCTCCGCCACCGGGTCATTGCCCAACGTGGCCCGCACCCTCGATGCGTAGCCCTCAAACTCATCGGCCAGCGCCTGCGCATCGAACGACAGGGCACGCTCACGAAGATACCAACCGCGGTCCACCGCGGGTAGCTCACGGGCACCTTTCGACAAGAATGCGTTGGCAATCGCATCGTCCCAACTCAACGCATGCAATACGCGAACCGGCTTCTGCAGACGCGATAGTTCATCGGCCAGACTGCCGATATGCGACGCACGGGTCTCAGCGACCACGCCAGGTCACCCGGTACACGGCTCCCGCGTGATCATCCGACACCAGCATGGCTCCATCCGGCATCACCAATACATCAACAGGCCTTCCCCAGGCCGACCCTCCGGGACGCAACCAACCGTCAACGAACGGTTGGTAGGACACGGCACGGCCATTTTCCAACGTGACCATGGTCACCCGGTAACCAATCTTTGTCGTGCGGTTCCACGACCCATGTTCAGCGATGAACACCTGACCGCGATACGCGTCCGGAAACATCCCTCCATCGTAGAAGCGCATACCAAGCGCAGCGACGTGCGGACCCAGCTCCTGAACAGGCGGTGTGAATTCTTCGCAAGCCCGCCCAGGGAAATCAGGATCCTGGACGGAGTTGCCGTGGCAATAAGGGTAGCCAAAGTGCATGCCTGCACGCGGTGCATGGTTCAGTTCGTCCGGTGGGGAGTCATCACCCAACCAATCGCGCCCATTGTCGGTGAACCACAACTCACCCGTCTGCGGGTGGAAATCGAATCCGACCGTATTTCGCACTCCATGCGCGAACACCTCAACCGCGCCAGTGTCGACGTCCAACAAGGTGATGCGGGCATACCCCTCTTCGTCGCAGATATTGCATGGTGCGCCTACCGGCACCACCAGACGTCCATCGGGGGCAAAGGCGATGAACTTCCATCCGTGGTGCGAATCGGATGGGAATGCGTCACTGACAAGTTCAGGTTCCGGCGGATCCTGAAGGCGCGATTCGATGTCGCGAAACCTCCACACCCGATTGACTTCCGCCACGAACAAGTCACCGTCCCGAAAGGCGATGCCGTTGGGCATATTCATGCCGTTCGCCAGCGTCAGCACACGACCATCAGTAATCGCATAAACCACCCCCTGGCCACGGGTGGATACGAATACCGTTCCGTTGTCGCCCAACGCGAGTGAGCGGGCACCAGGAACATCGGCCGCGAATATTTCTATGGCGAACCCAGATGGCACACGGAGGGTATCCAACTGCAACCGGTCGCTGGAACACGCGGCCAGCAGGCTGGTCAACAGGCCAATCAAGAGTGCCGCCTCAGCGGTTCTCGTCATCCTCGGCCTCGAAGTAGTAGACGCCGACACCGATTCGCCTGACTTCGACGCCTGGCGCGGCACCCTTTACCTCGTTCTCGGTCAGCCACTGGTCGAGTTTTTCCAGAAACTGCTGGCAGTAGCGGCGCGTGACGAGCTGGAACTGATCGGTGGCGGTCTCGGGGATGCGCTCGTTGGCGACAATGCGCTGGAAATACGGCTTGCCCGTGGTGTCCATGAGATTGTGGTTGCTGCTGTTGAGCAGATCTGCGGCCATGATGCCAAAAATACCCAGTCGCTCCGGGCTGTCAGTGTGTGGAATGTAGCCGCGGGTAACCAAGCACAGTTGACCGTTATCCAGACGCTGGACTGCCCCGACGTTCTCAAGCTCATCCAACACGGCCCGGGGTGGGGCATCACCGCTGTAGCGACGAACCAGCTCGCCGAAGGCGTTGCCGGTTTCGTCCAGAGACAGGTCCGCAGGATTGCCCTGCTCATCAATAAAATCCGGGTCCTGAGTCCAGCCGCTGATGACCCTCGACGCACGGTTGTACCGTGCGAGGTTGTCCTCATCGCTGGACGGGGGCATGGACTTGACGCGCTTCACCTCCTTGCGCGACAGCCCGGTGATGACCGAAATCCGCGAATCGGTCTGCTTGCGCCCGGGAATCCTGAATTCCTCTGAGGCGACCTCCACGTAGACGGACTTGGCGGTCTCCGTGAAGGCTCGGTAGGTCACGCCGTTCCTCAGAAGAATCCGGATTAATGGACGCAGAATCTTGACCAGAGATTCCGCAATGAGGCGCTGGGTGTCTGTCACCATGTTTGGGATATTAGGGCAATTTGGGAAAAATGGAATAGCAAACCCCTTGGCCCTGCTTCAGACCCCAGGTTGCGACCCGTTCAACCCAACGGCAGACCTGTCCCGTCGCAGCTACCGGCCTCACCAATCCCGATGATGCCTTCCTGGCCAATACCGATGATGCCCTCCTGGCCAATACCGATAATGCCCTGCTGGCCAATGCCGATGATGCCGTCCTGGCCGATACCGATGATGCCCTGCTGGCCAATGCCGATGATGCCCTGCTGGCCAATGCCGATGATGCCCTGCTGGCCAATGCCGATGATGCCATTGGCCCCAACCACATCCACCCCGGCGCCACATCGAGCTGGATCCGCACTTACCGCTCCAGCGGCTGTCAGAAAGCCTATGGCTGCGACCACAACTAGGGTTTTTTCGAAGATATTCATGCTTTTCGCCTCCTGACGCCGGAAGGGGTGGCGTCTTTATGATGGGATACTATTCCCATCACCTACCCCTGTAAAGGGACAGTCCACAAAAAAAGCCCGGTGCTCAATGCACCGGGCTGAGGCAACCCGACAGTCTGGGGGGAGGAAAATCAGGCTGCCTGACGGGACAGATCGAATTCCAAGGTAGCCATCACGACCGCGACCGCGTTCACTACCGCTGCAATCCGAATGCCACTCTGGATACCCTCGCGATTCAGGCCACGCTTCCGGAGCTCGTGCTCGTGGCTGTCCATACAGGCACCGCAGCCATTGATGGCCGACGCAACCAGAGCGTAAAGCTCAAAATCCTCTGCTGGCACACCAGGCTTGCCAATCACGTTCATACGAAGCCGCGCAGGCATGGTGCGATACTCCGGGTCGCTGACGAGATGGGTGAACCGGTAGTAGACATTGTTCATGCCCATGATGGCGGCTGCCGCCTGCGCCGCCTCAATCGTTGCTGAATCCACTCCAACGGCTCGTGCATCCTCAATAAAGGATTGCAACAGGTCGGATGACCGAGAGGTCATCGCAGCCGTGATGGCTGCACCCCAACGCTGAGCCGTCGTCAGGCCAGGTGCGCCTTGCTCCGTCAGGACGGTGCCGAGGTTCAGCCGGAGATCCCGCGCGGATTCCGGCAACAAATCGCGAATGCGTTCTACGGTCATGGTCAGGCCACCTTCAGGGTTTCTTCACCCTGTTTCCAGTTGCAAGGACACAACTCGTCTGTCTGAAGTGCGTCCAGCACGCGGAGCACTTCCTCGACGTTGCGGCCGACATTCATGTCGGTGACCGATACAAAGCGGATGACACCCTCCGGGTCGACAATGAAGGTTGCGCGCTGGGCGACGCCTTCAGCTTCGTCGAGGATGCCGAGCGAAGTCGACAGCTCACGCTTGATGTCCGCGAGCATGGGGAACGGCAGGTCACGAAGCTCGTCCTTCTGTTGGCGCCAGGCCAAGTGGACAAATTCAGAATCCACGCTTACGCCGTAAACAGTTGCGTCACGGTCAGCGAACTCACGGTTGAGCTTGCCGAAAGCGGCAATTTCCGTCGGGCATACAAAGGTGAAATCCTTGGGCCAGAAAAAGAGCACCTGCCACTGGCCGGCTGCATCGCGGTCCGTGAAATCACGGAATGCGGTGTTGATGTCGTTCGACACGACACCCTTGAGATTGAACGCTGGGAACTGCTTGCCTACTGACAACATGATTCTCTCCTCAATTCGGGTTGACGCCCATTACACCGTGAGGAGAGGTATTAATCCAATGATATATATTTATCTATTCGATAGGATTTCTCTATCTAGAAAGTTGGTCAATCCTGGTCTGCAGCGCTGCCCGCCGTCCGGCATCCTCTGTCGCATTGAGGAGCGTCTGGAGAATCGCCACCGCATCTTCCCTCAAGCCAGCCCGTTCCAGCACTTCCGCCGCCTGAAAGCGTGCCGTCTGCGCCCAAGGATCCATTGCATAGGCTTCCTCCAGCGTCGCTGACCGAAGGTACAGTCGCGCACTCTGTGCGAACTCACCCATGGCTCGCTGCGAATCCGCCATCCAGTAAAGTAACTCGCGTCGGACCTGAGCCGGGAGGTCTTCCCGTTCGAACACCGCACCAAACAGGTCATACGCGTAGGCGTGGGCATCGGCCTTCTGCATGTCAAAGAGGACCTGTAGCAGCCTGTCCACATCGTAGTCATCGGAGAATTCCATGAATCCGGACAGAGCCTCATGGGCATCACCCGGCCTGCCCGCCAGCACCAAGACCCTCGCCCGGCGCAATACCCAGTCCTCCAAGTCCACATCCTGTGGCGGGTTGGCCAGATCAGCAATCAGACGTGAAGCGAGTGCGATGTCACCATGCCGCAGGACCTCATCCACCAAACTGTAACGGACCGCAACCGGGAGGTCCTCCGGCACATCGTAAACACCTGCGTTCAGCGCGAACTCCATCAACAGGCGCTCGCCGGACTGCTCCATCAGCAACAAGCGCGCGAAATGGAAAAATGCATACTGCGCCACGGTTGGTGAATGGCTGTGTTCTACCAAAACCGAATACAGAGCCCGCGCCTCTGCGGACTCGGTGCCCGCTTTGGCTTCCGCAGCCTCAAGCCAGTCTTGGTCGATGCCCATGATGAGTTGAGCGCTGTTCCCGAGCGTCCTGCCCCATTCGACATAAGCCTGCCAAATCCGGGTGGCATCCACCTGAAGAAGTGCAGGTACAGGTTCCTCGGTCTGCGACAGCAACAGACTGCGCTCCATCGCGGCAACCTGGATAGCCCGATTGCCCAAGCGCGAAGCTGCGACCGCTGCAACTGCCCATGCTGCTCGGCGTTCGATGGAGCTGGTCTCCCGCGCGCTACCCGCACGTACTGCATGCTCCAGCACTTCCCCAGCGCTACCCGCGTCCACTTCCAACTGCGCCAGCCATCGTAGACTCGCTGCGAGACCACCATCTGCATCGGCCAATACCTCAATGGCATCCTGTGCCCTGTCCGCGCGCAATAACGCCTCCCCGTGAAGGATGCGTTGGTTCGATGAGGTATAGCCGTAATCTTGGACATAGCGACGAAGCCCGATCAAGGCGGAGTCCAGATCATCTTCCATGAGGTGGCTTCGGATCAGTAGGATGCGCAAACGGCGGAGACTATCCTCATCGGGTGCGCCAGTAGACCAAATGATGCTACGCACGGCCGCCGCCGCCTGGCGTGGCTCGCCTACATGCAACCACGCTTCTGCCCGCCTCTCCCCCACCCAATCCAGGAATGACTGTGGCAAATCAGCGGGGTAATGCGGAAATCGATCCAGAATCGTTTCCCAATCAGCGCGCGTCGCGAGAATATGGATACGCTCCCGCTCGGCGTCCTGCCATTCCGTGCCGGTTGCCTCCTGCTGGTACTCATCAAGCAGCTGCAACGCCAAGCCGGGCGCACCACTACGCGCCAACGAGGTAATCTCCTCGAGCGGGGCGGGGGCAGAAAGCAACAGCAGTGTCAGGCAGAGCGCTAGCATAGACAGTCCAAAAAGAAACGGGCGCCAGAGGCGCCCGTTCAGTGTACTGCTTTTATCCGATCAGAGCTTCTCGCGGATACGCGCAGACTTGCCCTGACGATCTCGCAGGTAGTAAAGCTTTGCACGACGGACATCACCACGGCGCTTCACTTCAATACTGGCCACCAGCGGGCTCCAAGTCTGGAAAACGCGCTCTACGCCCTCACCATGCGAGACCTTGCGAACAGTGAACGCACTGTTGAGGCCGCGGTTGCGCTTGCCGATGACTACACCTTCGAATGCCTGTAGGCGCTCGCGGTTACCTTCGGTCACCTTCACCTGAACCACAACGGTGTCGCCCGGGGCGAAATCCGGAATCTCTTTCTGCATCTGCTCAGCTTCAATCTGCTCGATGATTTTGCTCATTTCACTGTCCTCAACATGCGCCACGCCTCTCGGCGAGATATTCGTCGAGGAGCATACGCTCCTCGTCACTCAAATTCCGTGCTTCGATCAAATCCGGGCGTCGCTCCCAGGTTCGACCAAGTGCCTGCTTCAGTCGCCACCGGCGAATCGCTGCATGGTCACCACCAAGCAGCACATCCGGTACTGCGATGCCATCCAAAACTTCCGGTCGTGTGTAATGCGGGTGGTCGAACAACCCATCCACAAAGGAATCCTGGACTGCGGAATCCTCATCACCGAGTACGCCCGGCAACAGCCTGGCTACCCCGTCGACCACCACCATGGCTGCCGGCTCTCCACCGCTCAGCACATAGTCACCGATTGACAACTCTTCATCTATGTCCGTGCCGACCAGGCGTTCGTCAATGCCCTCGTAGCGGCCGGCCACCAACATCACTCGTTCCGCCCTTGCCGCATCTGCCAGCCACCGCTGGTCCAACCGGCGGCCCTGCGGGCTGAGGTACACGACCCGTACCGGCCTAGGGTCAGCTACCTTTGCTGCGCGAATCGCGTCACGCAAGGGCTCAACCTTCATGACCATCCCCGGTCCACCGCCATACGGTCGGTCATCCACAGTGCGGTGCCGGTCTCTGGTGAAATCACGCGGATTCCATGTCACCAAATCCAGTAGCCCGCGTTCCACCGCGCGTCCCACCACACCACATCCACCGATGGCCGCCACCAGTTCCGGGAACAGCGTGACGACATCAACACGCATCGTTCAGAACTCCGGATCCCAATCCACGGTGATGCACCGGGCAACGAGATCAACCTTTCGGATGACCGATCCCTGCAGGAAAGGCAACAAACGCTCGCGCTCTCCCTGCACCACCATGACTTGGTTCGCGCCTGTGGAAAACAGGTGACTCACCTGTCCGAGCGCCACACCGTCAACTGTCATTACATCCAAACCAAGCAAGTCCGCGTGGTAGTACTCGCCCTGCTCCAACGGGCCAAGCTGTCCACGCGTGATCGCGATTTTTGCGTCTACCATCGCCGCAGCAGCATCGCGGTCGTCAATGCCTTCCAGATGTGCGACAACACCCTTACCGTGGACGCGCCCATCGATGACCGTCATTTCCTGCCAGCTACCAGCACGCTCCACCAGCCATGGCTGGTAACCGAGGATGTTCTCCCGGGGCTCTGTGTGCGAAAAGATCTTGACCCAACCACGCACGCCGAACAGTCCGGCAATGCGTCCAACCAAAACTAATTCTGACTGCTCAGGCAGCAGACTGCTTCAGCAATGAGGCGACGCGATCAGAGGGCTTGGCACCCTTCGAGACCCAATGCTCGACGCGTGCGCGGTCGATACGGAGCGGCTCTTCCTGACCCACAGCAACCGGGTTGAAGAAACCGACGCGCTCGAT
>CAZKFT010000007.1:62198-74672 GCA_964552205.1 uncultured Gammaproteobacteria bacterium | reverse complement strand
TCGCTTGGTGTGTCTGAACTGCCCAACAATGGCGTGGAGGATGAAGGTAAGGCCGTAGACATTTCATGAAAGTAACGAGCCACCATATACAGTTCAGGTTTTACTTTTTCCATCAGATTTTTAAAGTCGTTCTGTCTTCCTTCTGTGATTTTGGTCTGTCTTCTGAGGCTTGGTTGGTTTTTTGGTGGAATGTTAAGATCCTGGATAAATTTTTGGGTTTCGATTGGTATATCAAGTGATTGTTTAGCTATATACTCACAGGTTTTGTAAATGCTGAGATAGTTCGCATAGGCAACAACAGGATTTTGTTGGACATTGAGTTTTTTGGTATCATTAAAGATAGTTTCCAAATTTATATACAAGTTTGTTAAAAACGTGTCCATTTTGAAAATGATCTCCGAAAAACAAACAGAATCTGATATTGTACAAAGAGAAAAAAAACCAACATCCCCATACCAACTCGAATTGTTGATTGCCCTCGATCAAAGCGAACTCGAACTCAAGAAACGACAATTTCAAACAGGCCAAACATTTGCCCTTGAAAACAAGTTTCGAAATAATAGCAACGTCAACTATACCGATCGATTCCTTCAAACCGTTACCAAAAATAAACCAAAAGTAGCTGCCCCACCCCAACCTAAGCTTGACTTTCGGCTACTTCAAGCACCACCGACACAAGAACAACTACCAAGTCAACCCAGTGCCTTGGAGGCCAAAAAATTTTTAAAACCTTTTCGTTTGACTGGTCAAGTATCAACGTATTTGTTTGTTACGTACGCGAAAACAATTCTTTCTATGGAAGGTTTATTCTGGACCATGCTACTTGTCGATCTATATGCAAGTCCAACAATCTATTCGAATGTTATGCCCTTTTTTGAGTTGGCAACAAACATTATTCCTTATTATTTTCTTTCCGAAACATCGGAAAGCATTGCACGTGTTATGTACTCCCCTTATTCGATTTCTTCCACACCAAGACTTCCTACATTGATCATGCCTCCTCCGTCATCGCTAAAACCACAACCTCAAATAGACCTTCGAAGATTATCTGCCGATGACCAAATTCGTTTCGTCAACGGTCTGAAAGAATCCAACTATAGTCTCCCCGGTAGCGGTATCATCTCTGCCTTTTCCGCCTTTTGTGTGCTGATCAAAGTCTCACTTATTATGGAGCTGTTGAAATACCTTCCTGGCGGCAAAAAGACCGATATCAAGCGAGGACAAGAAATTCCTGGAGTGACTCCTTACATGGCTGATGCTCAGGGAAGTCGCTGGAGCACCTTGTTGTACTATTTCCGAATGTTTTCCAAACACGAGGAAAAGATATTGGACAAATCTTCGTCCAGCGACCTAGACAAGGTCTTTGACATTGGTGAAAAATTAATCGATCTTCCACAATCACAAGATAAAAGCCCTCTCGCAGGAAAGTCAGAAAAAGACATACAAAAAGCAATGCCGTATGCAGAACTTCGTGTTCGCCGAGCCGCTGAAGGTGTTGTGGCAGACTCGTGGGAAAATGAAAATAAACAGGATCTTGTTTTTGCATCAAGAAAGCAACGTCTTTTGGTCAAACAAAAATAAAGTCCTAGTCTTATCAGAATTGTAATTTTTAGTAGAAGAAAAAAACCATGGGTATCTCAGGATCGAGAATTATGAAAGAGAGTATTGAGGAGGCGACGGCTCAAGAACCAACTCCCATTTCTGATCAGCAACCCAAACCGAGCCAACCACCACCTACAAAAGTATTTCAATGGCCCACCATCAATGTGAAGGAAGACGAGTTTAAAAAATTGGACCAACAACTCGAAGATCTCACTGCACTCAAGACCAAAATCGCAATTCATCTACGAAACAGAGATTTCCGCAATTTTCAATTTCTCATTCCCACGGACCATGTAACCGTCATGAGCAGTGAAGACAATATAAGAGCAGAATTAGCAGGAAAAGTGATAAGTCTACCACCCGCACCCAAAACCGTTTTCTTACAGAAGTATGACAAAATATGCTATGATTTTCTGGGGTATTATCCTCTACAAATTGACGATCGAGAGAATGCCATCTGTTTTTATCCAGATCTTGTTATTCCTGGACAACAAAGCAATGCAAGTATCGAGCAAAAGAAAACGGTAGAACTTGGATTTTGGTATGTGTTCGATTTGTTTCTCAACGAACTATCTGAAAAACTAAAAGACATTGACCAATCGATCCGAGATGTGTATGAGAAATGGCAGGACATGATTGACCAACTCATCCGGCAACGTACCTTGAAAAAATTGGAATCGATGTACTATCTATTCGAGTCACAATTGACTCTATCCTTTCGTGAAAAGTTTCAAACAATGGTTGTATCTTCCTTGGAAGGTTCAACAACACGAGGCAGCGTCCTCCTAAGCCTTGATGAACGAGAAATTGCCTTGGATATGATCTCAAAAGCATTTGCCTCTGTCTATGAAGAAGCAGATCAGTATGGTACAGAATTTCGGATGCCTCTCTATGTGCTGGATCGAATTGACACGTACGAAAAGAAATTCCTTTTTATTCTTGGGTTTCCCGAGTCCAAAAACGTGGACAATGGTGAAGTGGATATCTTTCATGGCTACACCAACTATCTCATGAGAAAACATCTGACTCCAACGAAAATCCCGTGGGAAAAGATGAATTTTGTTCAAGCATGCATGCCTGTAGTAAAGGTGTTGGAACAGATCAAAGGTCCCGAAGCAAAACCAATCTTTGATATGGAGAGATCTCAGTCGCTCAAGATAGACCGATCTGTAGAGATGTGTGTTCATTTACGAAATTTTCCGAGCCTGTCGAAAACAGAGATGAACGACATCTTTTTGAATCGGGTCTATCTCAGTTTGTTTGAAGCCTGTGAACAAGCAGTTTCGTACGACATGATCTATCGTCCCCAGACTCAAGAATTACTGTGGATTCAACGAATTTCCTTAGATGAAGACACGGGTTATGTGTACTATGTTAAGGTAGAACGAAATGCTCCGTGGATTCAATCGATGGCCGCTCTTTTGAATGTTTATGATGATTTGTACAAGTCCTATCGCTCATCGTTCGACAAGATTACGAGTCAAGTCCAACCAAAAAACCAAGCCACTTATACGATTGACTATATTGCCAACTTCACGAATGACGCAAAACTAGAAAAGTTTGTGTTGGACGTTTTGAAACGATGGCTTCCGAATCACAACTTTTTAAAGGTCAATATGGAACGGATTGCCAATTTAGATCCCGAAACGCCTACCTTTTACATCTGTACCGATAAAGATGCCGCAGCGATGAATCGGGAATGTATGTTTACGACTCCTATGTGGAACACGGACCATATCTATGTAATGAGTATTTTTTATTGTGAAGACGAAAACTGGAAACCTGTAGTGAATGAGAATCAGATCATTATCACAAAAGAAGACAACAATCTATACAAACAAAAATTGCTTCAGTATGTCAATACCTTTGCGATTAAAGAACGGACGTGCAAAGACGTTGCTACACTTCCTCAGAATTCTGGCATCTGTTGGATGAACTCATTGTTGACGTTTTTATTCTATAGTGAAGGCACACGCCAAGTCCTGCTGGAACATGCTCTTCCGAAATGGAAAGATAGAATGAAAGAGATCAAGCTTTCAAATATACCAAAAGAAAAAGCTGAAATGTTCTTGTACGAACTGTTTATCTTTTATTTGACGGATGAATTCTATCTGGTCCCGGATTTGGACAGGAAATCATCTCTTTATGAGAAATTCAAAAAGTTGTCGGTCGAACATGTCTTGTATTGGTTATCACAGTATGACCCAATTCAATTTCCAAAAGGACAAGCCTACATTCTGGACGAAAAGACAAACCTGATTAGTTTAAAGAAAGGCGGTAAGACCGGTGGTGATGAGAGATTTATTTTGCCACATCTTCTTCGTTTTTTGAAGATTGAAGAAAAAGTGCTCATTCTTGATTACCAACCGAAAAACGGTTATTTGTTCCCAAGCCAATTTCCTTATTTGAATAACGTTTTATTACCAGATGGTACAATTGAAGATAAACTGGATACTCAAAAATATGATGAAGTTTGGGATAAAATCATAAACCACCCAGCAGGACTGTCCCATCTGTTTACAAACGATAAAGAGTTAATCTTGATCATTACTGACAACATTAATGACTTTTTCGACAAATATCCTAGCCTAAAAGCGAACAAAGAAAAATTAATCCTGATAACTCCGCCTGCTATGAGTGTTTTATTGCCCAAGGAGTTACAAATCAAGGAGCAGTCATATCATGTTGACGCACTCGTATTGAGTAATTTTAATACCAATGAATGTGATGTCGGACATGTTATATGTGGTGTTACTTGCAACGGACATCGCATGATGTACAACGGTTGGAAGTTCGATACACAAGACAAAGCGAAATCCACCGTGAATGTGTCTTCTCAAAAGTTTGAATATTATCCGTGCCAATTAATGTCCTATGACTGGATGTTCAACTCTGCACAGCCATTTTGTATATCTGAAAGCGAATGTAATCTTGTCAACACCCTCAGTAAAACAAATGTCTGTTTCCAAATCAACCGAGGACCAAGAACCTATGCCTACGTAAAACAAAAACCATACACCGAAAAACCAAAACAAGGAATTAAAATCACGCCCCAGATCCTAGAAAGCGTAGAAGAATGGAAAAGTTATCATCAACAAGTAAAAGTGTTGCAAACGTTGGACGAAAGCCAAGAACCCTACATGAAACTCTTGCAAGTTGTGCTTGAAAGTATGAACGAAATATCAGATTCTTTGAAAATACCTCGTCTCTCCCCCGATGCAACCATTCAAGACATTCAAACAAAACTCCAAGAAATCAAGTCGCAAAAACAAACGTCCATAGTAGACCGCTTCGACAGCTTTGCCGAAATGCTCGAAACTATTGATCAATATCGTATTCAAAGCCCCGATATGACGCTTGTCCACACCGAAACGTCCTTTGGTTGGTATCTCAGCCATTTCGCAAAAAAGATGCCCGTCATCCTCTCCAATATTGTCTGGAATAATTTGCGATTGCCACTCCATCAAGAGCCCCTTCCTCCACTTGTGTGGTCGGCACAGCAAAGATCCGGACGCTATGCGATTGCTCACGACAAGATCAAACGACAATTGAATGATAAGCTCTCGGAAAAGAAACTTGAAATTGATGCAAATGTCATTATATTGTTTAACGAGGCAAAGACCACGATTAAAAGCCAAATCTGTTTTCAACATTGGGCATTATCTCAAATGCCAGCGGTCTACCGTGTTTTAGCCACCGATCAAAAAAACCCTATGGATTATCTATTCATCGAAGAGATTGTATTATTCAACAAGGCGGGGGAGACATTTAAGACCCTTCAAAACAATCCTTTCCGATTGCCCACCACTGTCTCTCCTCGGTGTCTATTGTCATGGTATATACAAACGAATCCACAAGCGATGGACAATCTCGATCCAGTTATCGAAAGGACGGCTCCTGGACAATATCTTCAAGAATCGTCCAACCGTTTTTGGTTTCTCGACAAAACATCTCCCGTTGAACTTGCGAAAGATGAAGAGATTACTGCTGCAGATTTGGAATCTGTCTTTCACTACACCGATGTGATGTTTTCCCAATTTGTTTCTGCTGACAATGACATTCCTCGTGTCTTGCGTGTTTTGCCAAGTATTATCCAACAGCCTGATAAATATCCTAATCACTACCCTTATGCTCTCGAATATCTGTTGGTGCTGTCGTTACAATTTGACAAGAGCAACTCGCTTTACAAATCTCTGATTGAAAAATGTTTTCCTCGTATTCCTCTCTATCACGAAAAGACGGTCAATTTGGAAGAATTACGACTGTGGTTGATTCGAAATCAAAAGACCACGGATAAGATTCTTGTCGACAAAGTAACCAACCTGTTACAACTTTTGCAAAAACTTGATCAACCCATCCAAATCAATCCCAACGATTTCCCATTTCCATTGTTGGATTTCTTCTTTTTTGGAAGCCAATTTGCACCTGTGCCTTATCTGATGTCATTGTTGAAGGAGGTTCCTCGTCCATCTCTCACACAGATGGGAACAAGCAACACATTTCCCGATAAAACTCAACCGCTCACCACGGCAAATTTTGCGATGCACAAAGTTTTGACCGATAGGTCGCCGCTCGATAATTTTTTCAAGGGCGAAGTGGTAGATCGTGATCTCAAGAAACAAATGAGCAGTGGAAATACTGCATCTGTCGAACAAATCGAAACCTTCTTTTCACGTGGCCCTCTGACAATCCAACTCTCTGATATTATGACTGTGATGCACGCCTATTTTTTTCAAGCACGATGTTGAGAAATCAATAAATATCCAAAAAAATGTGGGGGTTGGGGTTACGCGGGAACGAGAAGAGCACGGTTTTTTTTAAAAAACATTTTCTGATTTTCGAAATGTCGTTTCCTCTCCACTGCTACTTTTTTAATTGGTTTGATGGGGTTCAAACGAAATGGACGTTGACTTATGTACGGATTTCAATCTTTTACTGATGTTTACCAGAATGAAAAAGATGACAAGACCAAACTCCGTACGTTTCTCAATTCTGATCAACAAAACTGGTTGAGACAAAAGGCCATCCCGCTTTTATCCAACTACCCGAACGCTTCGATATCTTTTTGGGCTACATGCACGTTAATGGACAGTTTAGTCGAGTCAGTGAAAACAATTGCCGTTCGGTCTTTGAACGTTGAAAATGTGTTGTGTATGATTTTTAAACAGACCAACCATCACGAATTGTACACCCGATTTCGAATCAACATCACTTCCTATGTTCAAACCTACATTCCTTTGGCCTATCATCATCTTCCATGGAACCAAACAAATTTGTTTCACTTGTTCGCATTGTTGTTTCTTGTGCCCGAAGAAGATCATCACTCACGTCGACCCAATGTCATTCAACACTTTCATTTGGGCAAGAAAGCATATACTGTGATGAACCATATGCATCTCTTGTTTGTTCAGTTGGAAAAAGTATTGCCTTGGTTGCGACGAAACCCCATCGTTCAAGAAATGTGCTCACAAATGAGTGCCTTCAAGCGGATTACCCTCACTCCATCTCAGTTTGAAGACATCTTCACTTTCACTTTTAATTTGCTCTCCATGTATGAGAAGAAAATCTCTCACATGAAAACCGCTGCACGTCTTATTCCCGAATTCTTGGAGCCCTTTCGTTTGCCGTACACTCCCCGAACCAACAAGCCCCACGCTCTCATTCGTTTTCAAAGCAAGACCTACGAACTTCCATGGGACGAACTGTCGGCAGCCGAGCAAAATCTCATTTACATGGCCGCCGTTGTTGGGAACTTACCCAACGTGTACGCACAACAGATCGAGCACCGACTCACAGGGCGTTACCACGCTGAGCAATATGGTCGCTTTCACGTGCTCTTGGAAGAAACGGAAGAATTCTCTTGGAATACGTGTGCCATTTGGAAACGCTTTGAACATCCGCCTCTTGAGAGCCAACCAGTGCACACACTTGAACTCTCGGACGAATCTGTCCTTGGCAACTTTACGAACGATTTCCGCAAATGGAGTAAGAACGACGGTGGCACAGAAACCCCGACAACCACTTCAAGCCAACCGACGATTATCACAGTTCCTTCCGTGCCTCGAGTGATCATTCGAAAACGAAAGCGAAGTTCCAAATCAAAACAAGATCCTGGCTGTGTGGTGTGCAAAAAAATAGTGTCCCGTTTGGATGCTATTCGCCCGTGTGATATGTGCCATGGTTTGGTTCATCTCAAGTGCTCCTTTGCATCTCGCTGCTATGGAACTAAATTCTATTGCCTTTCTTGCAAAAATATATTGAAATAAACTTTTATTTCTTTAATTCTTTAATGTGATCCAACAAATGTGTAGATCTCTTGCCAATGGCTTCTTCGAGTTGCTTTGCATCCACCATCAATTTGATGTGGTTTGTTTTGCAATCAATAAAATTGAGTTTTTCGAGTTGTTTCATACGCTGTTCAAAGTCACAGATGGTTCTTTTTTTCAAGAGTTTGTCTTTCAAGTTGGCAGCCTGATGTTCAAGTTTCACCGTGGTTGCTGGGGTATCAAAGGTGAGAAGGGCACCCAAAATCATCAATAGATCCAAGTCGAGCCATTCAAACTGTTGCATTTCGTATTGCTTCAATCGGTCCGTCGCTTGATGAATGTGTTTCATTTCCACGCTTGTCTTGTGCTCGGCTTCCATTTCACAAAGGGTCGTTGTCACATGCGAAATCATTTTGCGAACATCCCCATTGAAAATGCTTGATATTTTGCGGCACATAAAGGCTCGAAATTTGTCTGGATAAACACCAAGACGGTCGCCCATGTGAGCTAGGAGAATTTTCTCCAGTGTCTTTGCACTGTACATCGGAAAGGGAATCATGGTGGGACATTGGACATTGGGCTGATAGAACTCGGGCATATTCAAGGTGTTGGTAATTCCCACGATGAAAAATGAAAAAGGACGGTTTACATCAGCGAGGCAAAACATGGCTGGCAACCATCTGGCATCTCGTTTTGAAAGACCATCAATTTCGTCCAAGAATAAGACGTGTGTCGTTTGTGGGTTGGTTTTCAAATATTGTTCGAGAACATCGAGAGCATCTTGGGGAGAGGTGGACTTTTGTGACGTGATCTGATAAACAATTTGCGTCAGAAAATGGGAGCTGGTTGTGATATCACGTATGCAGTTGAGATGGAGAATCGATTGGTTTGGAAGATGGGAAAGACGGGAGACAGTTTTTTCACAAACCGAACTCTTGCCCAATCCATGGAGTCCATACAGGATAGCACTATTGCTGGTTTTTTGATTAGCACAGTGACGCCAAAGAGTGTCAAGCCGCTCAAGTTGTTCTTTAAGACCCACCAATTCATCCACAACGGTCACATCTTGAGGAGGGTATGGTGGCTGGTCTTTGGTCGATTCCGAATAGTGATGCAAGATATCCAAATCATAAGGAAGATAAAACGTTCCATTTGCACACTTGCGAAAGAGGGAAATGCCATCGCGACAAAACAACTCGAGATAAGAGCCAAGATAGGTGACTTCATCATCTTTCGGGAAACGGTGGCGAATGTTTTGTGACAATTCTTCAAGAGTAAACACGTCCTGGTCCATTTGGAGATCGATGGCTGATAGAAAGATCTTGTGAGCAAAGTCGGAAGAAAAGCATCGAAAAATAGCCATTAGACATTCCACCTCCTTTTGGGTTGATTGGTTCATTTGGGTCTCGGTCGAAGGCATTTGATATTCGGTCTTGTTGACGGGATATGGATGAAACGTGTTGGCTTGATACCAAACCCACGAATAACGATGCAAGAATCGAGGATACCAAACTAGAAGACGTGAACAACCGCGTTAAACAAAGATTACATATAGTGTTGACAACGTGATCCATGAAAGCGAGCATGGAAACGTGTTCAAGTTTTGCGAGTTGGGAGAGGAGATCGTGCACATCCAGCTGAATGATTTGTTGCATGTCGTAGACGAAAATCAACAACCGATAGGATGATTGTTTTTTGATATGTGCAACAATCTCTTGTATTGTGGCATTCTTTTTTTGAGTCAAAGCTTGCCCCAATTTGGCAACTGTGACTTTGGAACCTTCCACAACGAGTTGGTCAAAGTTGCTGAGATATTTTCTGAAATGGTCCAAAAAGGGTCGTTTATCACCAATGCCAGTGAAAAGAAGGTTAAAGCCTAGTTCCAACTCCATCTTCCAACCAAAAAAGGACGCTTCGATATTTTTCAAGGGGACAGGGTGAGCAAACATTGTCGGAAAAAATTATGGTTTGTTCCCAGTTCCCGGCCATGTCATGACCCAGTCATGACCGGGTCACCAAATCTTGGTTTTTTGTAATGGGTGATTTTTTGATAAGCCCTACCAAGAAAAAAATAGTGTATAAAACACGACATTTTATTAAGGATAGGACAAGAACTTGTAATTTTCACACCAGGCCTCGAATTTGGCTCGATTTTGAGATTGTTCTAAAAAGGTGGACAAGGCTTGTTGGGATGTTTCCAAACTACGCTGTTGATATTCTAACATGGACGCCGCATGGCGAATGCGTTCGTCTTTTGTTTGTTGATTTTTTCTTTTTCGAGACTTGCGTTCTGTTTCTAGTTGTTTTTCGGCATGGGTGATATCCGAACGTCGAAATTCGATAAACTGACGAATACGATTTTCTTCATATTCTTTCCATTCCTCAAAAAGAGAGTCAAAGCTAGGTGAAAGTGCCTCCAAAGTAGCTTGAGGATTTTCAGAATACATCTTCTGAAATACGTTTGTTAGGTAGCCCTTTTCACACACCAAAAGGACCTTGGGCAATTTCCAGACAAACACACCACTTGTGAAGAAGAATGAAAGTTCATTATCAAAGCCACGAGGATAGAATTGCGTTTTCAAACACTTGGTCAAAAAGTCAGTTTGAGTAGACATGGTGAATTTTGTTAAAGGTTGCCTTACCCTGGCTCGACCCAGTCATGACCGGGTCAGCGCTGTGTTGGAGATTCAACCTCAACGTATTTTCAAACATGCCTGAATATCTTTTGATGATTGTGGATCCCTCAATTGAGGTTGCTGATATTGTCAAACAAAAAATCAACAACACATGTCTTAAATTCCAAGCTCCCATCTCATGGGATCAAGATCTTTCTCTTCAACCATACAAACTTACATGGAGAAAATTAATGAATGATGACGAGGCCTACAAGTTACAATCGCCCTATTCAGAAGATATTGTTCGTTACTTTACTAACCGCCTCTTGTCCGAAATAGCGGAAGAATTCAAGACTGGGCCTATTGGTTTTCTCCTTTTGAAGAAATGCTGATGTGAATACATATTTTTCTCGTTTTTAAGAATCAAATTTTGTCAGTGTGGTGTGTTGTGTGAATGATAAATCGCATCTTGATTATATAGATAATAATTGAGCAGCAATGTCCTTCCACGAAAGCACACGTGTTTTGACTCATCTTGGGTATTTTCCGATTCGAGATTTATCGAATAAGCGATGTGTGGTGTGGGATGGACGTGCGTGGATGCCTGCCAAAGTAAAGTGCTCACCAAGAACCAAACCTGTATTTGAAGTGGCATTAAGCGACGGAAGAAGTGTTATCTGTACATCGAATCAAAAGTGGATTATCTTTGACGTGCCTTCACGACGGAATCGTTTGGTGAGGACATCCGATCTAGTAGAGGGAATGTCTCTATTCAAGAACTATACCTACCCTGATACTGACACTGTGGAAATGTCGTTTGAGGAAGAGGAGGATGCGTACACTCTTGGCTATCTTTCCTATTTGTGCGATATTCCAAAAGACACCAAAACTTCGTTATATATTGCTCACGTTGAAAATGCTGCGATGCCCAAGATTGAGAAGCGGCTTCGTTTTGACCACGTTGAGTCGTGTGCCGAATGCTCTGATTTCCGTTGCTTTTTTCAGGCGTCTTTGGTTCAGAAACGTCACACAATTCCTCGCGTTGCTTCTGCTGCGTGGAAAAAGAACTTTTTAGAAGGTCTTTTTGATTGTGCGTTACTGGAGGACAAGGATTTTGTTATTTTTCAACATCAATGGATGGATCAATCGGTTCGTTTTCTCTTTGACAATGAAAATTTTGTGAGTGACATTCAACGAATGTTGGAAACGATGGGTGTATATAGTATGGTAGAATCTGGTTATTTGACAATTCCTGTTCATGACTTGAATGCGATTCGCTTCAATCCTCTTCTCTTCAAGGCGTCCAATTTCGAAAAGACGGTGAAAAAGAGTTATTATTCGACGGTCGTTTCGGTAAACCGAGTTATTTATAATAAGCCGACGTATTATTTGCAAAAACAGACCCAACCACCACAGTCTGGATCTGTAGTAGCAAATGGTGTATTATTACATTGTGCGGAATAAATGTGTATCAAATTATTTTGTTTTTGATTAGAGTAGCAAGAGAAAATGTCATTCTTTGATATTTCGTTATCACCCCTTCTCGGTATCTCGGGTTTTGCAGAGAAAGAAAGAGAGCTGCAACGCGAAGTGTATCGAGAATGGAAACTCGCTCTTCCGGTTTCATCAAGGGCGATTCCTGCCGCTCCCTTGGGCACCCTGTTTAGCAAAAAAACAGCTGTCGAATCTGCAGCAAGCAAAAAGGAAAAAGCAAAGAAAAAAGAAGAGCCCGAGAAGAAACTGGTTGTCAAAGAAGAAAAGAAAAAACTGAAAGAAGAAAAAAAGAGACTGGAACAGGAAGAAAAAAAGAGACTTGAAGAAGAGGAAGAAAAGAAGAAACTCGAGGAAGAAAAGAAGAGGCTCGAAGAGGAAGAACAGAAAAGGCTTGAAGAGGAAGAAAAGAAAAGACTGGAAGAAGAAAAGAAGAGGCTCGAAGAGGAAGAAAAGAAGAGACTGGAAGAGGAAGAACAGAAAAGGCTTGAAGAGGAAGA
>CAZKFT010000007.1:55931-62098 GCA_964552205.1 uncultured Gammaproteobacteria bacterium | reverse complement strand
AGAGGAAAGACAAAGACTGGAAGCAGAGGAAAGACAAAGACTGGAAGCAGAGGAAAGACAAAGACTGGAAGAGGAAGAAAAAAAGCGACTGGAAGAGGAAAGACAAAGACTGGAAGAAGAAGAAAGAAAAAGACTGAAAGAATCTACAAAACAAATATTATATCAGTCTATCCCGAATCCGTCGGTTGACGATTCCCTGACATATTTTGAAAAAAAGAATGACAAAGAATCATACATTAAAGACACTAATTCATGGAATGCAATAGCTACCATTTATACCAAGAGCAATCAAAATGCAGACCATCTCAACAGGTTCCTAGACAAAACTGCATTGTCTGAGGAAGAAAAAAACATTGTCCGAATGCACTTTTTGGAAGACTCTGATACTGCTACGATTCTCCGACATGTTCGAGATGGAAAATTCTCATTCGAGACCTATAAAAATCTGTACACTCGAAGAACTGAGACTTCTCCAGTTCAAGAATGGCAGCTGATCGAAGATTTATTAAAAAATCAACAAAGCCAGCAACCAAAAACAGACGAAGAAATTCTTAAAGAAACAATCGAAGAAGCGAAAAAAGAAACAGACGAGCGTTTACGCCAAGAAGCAGAAAAGAACAAGCCAATCGTCTATTACTATGATCTCACATCCACATCAAAAGCAAAAGAGTCATATGGAAAAACGTTCTTGAAATCAATGGAAACTACTTTTAATCAGATTCAATTCAAGGCTATCAATACAGAGGTGTGTCAAGACAAACAGTCTTTCGAGTATCCTACTTTTATTTTCTTGATGGATTCACCCAAAACAAATGCGATTATTGATTCATGTAGAACTAATCCTATATGGGTGCACTCTAGCAAAAGTGTCAAGTTTGTGGTGCTTGGTGATCCTAAAAAAAAGGAAAAAGACATTATTTATGTGCCCAATTCACAAAGTCTTGGTGATGAAGAGGTTCGACAATTACAAGACTATATCGAAATGTTTTATGGTGATGTCATAACAAAGTTGGAAAAAGGCTGGATCAAGGTGAATCCTGGCGGCAATTTCTGTTGGTTTGATGCCCTTATGATGATTTTCTTTTTTAGTGAAAAAATGAAAAAGTTTTTCATCGATAATGCTGTCACAAAATGGTCAAATCAATCTCGATACGAATATTTCATCAATTTGCTTCAGATCCAAACAAACAAAAGTACAAAATCCGAAAGCACTACTCAAATCATGAAAAAACTAGGCATTAAACTTGACGAAAATACTACCACATTTCCCATTTTTGATTTTATCGACAAGTTAAGCCTGAAAAAAGAGATTGCAATCGGCTACTACAACTCACAGACCAGCAACTTATACGCAGAAGCCTCCTCATTAAACACTGCAAAGATTCTTCTTTTGTGTGTCGATTACCCTATTAATTTTAGTAGTAGCACTGCAAATCTGGATGGCGTGGAAATTCGTATCCTAGGAAGACTTGAAAAAGTTCCTGATGAAGAAATAACGATTCAACAAAGAACATACAGACTTGATGCCTTTAAATATAGCAACTTTCAAAAAACGGATCAATGTGACCTTTCTGGCACTGCTATCGCTGGAATCACGATTCGTGGAAAACGGTATCTTTACAACACATGGTGCCAAAGAAAAAAAAATGACTCTCGTCCGCCATGTGCTGTCAAAGAGTTTGATTGGCTGAGATTGGGAGGAATGATAGCTTTTTGTGTCGACAATGATCAATTGAAAGCAGCAACATCAAAAACACCTCAGGATCAATGCTTCCTCCTCAATAAGGGAGCTCGTATTTACTTTTATGTATTGAAACAATAAATAGATTACAGTCGCTTCAGAACGATCTCTGTTTCCTTCAGTGTATAGCCAGCCGACCAAAAGTCTTGCCGAGTGAATCGAAGGAGATCTACACCATCCATAGGACAACGAGGTTGAATGCCAAGACACAGCAGCCACACATTGACTTGCTCGCACGTCCATTCTCGTATTTGCAAGCGATGGTATTGCTCACATTCATACTTGCCACACAGCTGCTCAGGAGAATCACCTAGATCCACAAAACACTCGACACAAACATTTCGAGGTCTACCGAAATGAGATTCATTCATGTTCGTTACTTCCATTGTAAAGGTTTGTGAGAGTTTTTAACTTTTGAATCTTCTGCGCACGCAGGTGAAATTTTTTATTGTCAAGAAAAGTAGATCTTCTTGAAAGATGGACGAGAGCCATCTCTCTTATTTACATTCGCTCGATCATTCAACAATACCTATGTTTTCCTTTCGAGGGATGCGATTTATTGCCCGAGTCGTCGATGTCTATGATGGAGACACTTTTACTGCCCTGTTTGTCTATGAAAATCGCCCTTACAAGTACCGCATTCGTTGTCTGGGCTACAATTCTCCTGAGATTCGACCTCCTTTGAAAACAGAGAATCGTGAGCAGGTGATTGAACAAGCCAAAAAAGCACGCGATCGTCTACGAGAGTTGTTGTGTTCTCATCCTTCTCATTGTGTTCAACTATATTGTCATCATTTTGACAAGTATGGTCGAATCCTTGGAGAAGTCTTTCCTCTCGGAGTTTGTGTAGAATCAAGTCCCTCGATCAACAAACAAATGCTTCAGGAAGGACATGGTGTTGTGTACATGGAATAAAAACAAAAAAAAAGGAGTTTATTTAATATTTCTGTTCTCCACGAATGCGACGAGCGAGCTCCAAGTCTCGAGGCATCACAGTCACTCGGTGGCCATGGATGGCACAGAGGTTGGCATCTTCAAACAAAGACACCAAATAAGCTTCTGCTGCTTCTTGCAAGGCGGCAATGGCACTCGATTGAAAGCGAATATCTGTTTTGCGCTCTTGAGCGATTTCACGCACCAATCTACCAAAGGGCAATTTGCGGATTAAGAGTTCACTTGACTTTTGATAGCGACGAATTTCACGCAAGGCAACGGTGCCAGGTCGGAAGCGATGAGGTTTCTTGATTCCACTCGGTAAAGTCTTGCGAGGAGCTTTTTGAGCACCAAGTCTCTTGGGGTGAGCGTTTTTGCGAGGAATAGGATTGGTTCGGCCCATAGTAAAGAATTGAGATTATGAAATTTGTTTTGCTATCCAGACCCAAAGAGGTCATGACCCAGTCATGATCGGGTCATGAAACCTTTCTTCGCGGGAATGAACTTTTGCGCGAAAAAATAGGGACTGGGGGATGAGGGACCAGAAATGATTCGATCTCTGTGGAACTGGTGTTTATCTTTTTGGAAAACTCCTGATGTGTGGTTTGAGGGGAAGCCCTACTATCTCTCCTTCTTGCAAAAGCCAGGGACCTTTTCTATCACGCCCGAGTCCCCATGTCGCCTGTTGGAAGTAGTGGATCTTGAAGATCTCTCCCATTCTCTCGAAGAAGCAAGTGAACACAACCAAATTCAGATACAACAAGGCCATTCCTATGCCAGCAAAGACTTGCACTATTTCTTCCAGAATGATATGGATATGGTCTGTGACATTCTTGAAAAGTGCTCAGGAACCATCACTGATCGCTACATCGAAGAAATGAGGCAAGCTTATATTGAATTCCGGCCCTCTGCCAAACAAATGGATGCTATTTTTAAACAACCTCTTACCTCCAACTATCTTATCCTCCAACTTCGCTGCAACATGTCTATCGATAATCTCCAGTTTTCCTTTCACTTGACTGAATGCACGTTGCTCCAATAAAGATACTTTTATTTAATCCACCAAGTTTGGATTCACAGGATTTCTATACCATTTGCGATAAAGGGCGTCGACAGCAGGGACTTTTCTGATATCAGCAATTTCAAATTCAACACCAGTCAACTTGATACTTTTTTTTGTAAAGCCAAAGATGACTTTGTTCTTGAACTGGTCCACCACATACATGTCTGGGTTTTCTTTGAAGAGATTTGCCAAGTTGTCGCTCGGGGACTCGATTTTGCATTTCTTGGGAGCAGGTTCCTCTTCCGCTGCATCCACGGATGAAAGAGGTGGGGGAATGGCAATGATGAGTTCTTCTCCATATCCAATGCCCAAAATGCGGTGAATTTCAGCCAACTTGGGGGCAAAGTGAAGCTTGAAGCGAGTGTTTTCTTTTGCAAGAGGAGGTCGAACAAAGAGAACCGCGTGATTGGGCAACTTTAATTGTGCTGGGGTTAAGGTGGCATCATAAAAGTGAGTTTTCTCGTGGACGAGAACACAGCCTTCGGGCTCGCATGCATAGATGGTAGAAAGGCTCGGAATATGTTGATACATCGCTTTAACGCCTACCGAGAGAGGTTCTGTGCGTTTCATAGTGTATGGGAGAGAGACAGTGCTGCTAATGCGAAAGGTAAGAGAAATCATTGTCATAAAGGTTGAATGAGAAAGAGGGTCTGACCTAGCTATGACCCACTCATGACCGGGCCACAGATCTCCGCACACTTCGCGCTCGGCGGAAGACAAATTTTAAATTCGTGTGAAGGATCAAACCTGAAAATTTTCTGAAACCTCACCAAGGATGAACGGCTTTTTTCCTTCGATGACTCTTGCTCAAATGATTCAAACAAAGAATGAATTACAGCAAGAACTTCAAAAACAAAAGAACAACATTGAAAAAATGAATGCTGAACTCAACATGTTAAAAACGATTGGGAACCAATACTACAGGAAGCTCACCGAGTTGGAAAGTTCAGTCTTTGATATTGGGCATGATCAAGATTCTGTCAGTCAAGTCAAAAGCAGCCTCGAAGAAATCCAGAAAGAATTACACACTCTCAAAGGACAATCCCTCCCCAAACAATTGGACGATCTCGCACAATTCAAGCAAGAAATGAAAGACGAATTTCAAAAAGAAAAAGAACAATGGGCTCTTCAATATAAAGAGCTCCAACAACAGATTTCTCTTGCTCTTCAATCCAACAGCAACATAAGCAACAATACACCCATTCCCGCAAATGATAGATTGTTTGATAGTCCATCTCAAAAGACAGAAGAGCCCAAAAGGACATCTCGCAAACGCAAATCAGCAGAGGAAGAAAGGTTCCTCACATTGACCATCTCAACCAACCGAGAAGAGGATCAGGTTGTGACGATTGCGAGTGCGTCTCCCCAAAAAAAGAAGAAAAAGACAAGTTCACTCTCCCTGCCATTGGCAATAGTGCAAGTGATGAAGCAAGCACAAAAAGGTATTCACATGGATTGTAATTCTTAGAGGAATCTAGATGATTATTCTACACAAGAGATCTATGATCTCATTCAAAAGGCAGGAATCTATCAATTTAACACAAAAACGCCAACCAACTCTATCTCAGGAGCCGTGTCACAAAATGGACATTTATTTTCCCGTGAAGATGGTCGAATTTCTTTGTTAAAATGTGATTAAAATTTCTATTTCATCCCAATGATGTAGTATTTGGACTATGGTTTGAAGAATGTTGTCCTGTTCGCGAGGAGGTTGAATTGTCAGTGCATGAAACATCACGAGACTGAAAGCGATGTAATAAAAACTCGTTTCAAACAAGACTGTCGTGTGTTCAAATAAGAAAGCCACCAGGTAGAAAATTCCAATGTAGAGAAGGCTGAAAGCAGAGAGAAGGTAGGTCGCCAATAAAAGAAGAATCAAAAGCACAACATACACAGCAAGCATGGTATCTATTTATTCAGTCCCACAAATTCTTGGATATCCACAACATGGGCCAAAGGTGGGAAGGGTGTTGAAGAATTCATCGCGCGAGACCAACACATGAGACCATTGCTGCATTTTGTTGGGATCAAAGAAGGACGTGTTGACTTCACGAGTAGGAAACTCGGTTCGGTACCACTCGGAGCGTGTTTTGTATTGGCTTTTCTTGGATCGTGTAATCATGCTTGTTCCTCTATATATTTACCAAGAGAAAAAATCCTCACTGTCAAACGTCTCTTGCGCAGGATTTGTATGATCTGGCCTCAACAATCATGTTCCAACATGGATGAAGCGGTCTCAGATCCAGTATTCAATTTCCAAGAGATAAGGGGAGATTTATTTTCCTCAGACTCTTCCTTCTCCTTGGCCCATTGTATAAGTCGAGATGTTAGGATGGGAAAGGGCATTGCAGTTCTCTTCAAAATCAAATTTGGTGGCGTCGAAGAACTCAAGGCACAAAAGAAGAAAATTGGGCAAGCTGCAAGCTTGAT
>CAZKFT010000007.1:41059-55831 GCA_964552205.1 uncultured Gammaproteobacteria bacterium | reverse complement strand
GCGTCGAAGAACTCAAGGCACAAAAGAAGAAAATTGGGCAAGCTGCAAGCTTGATTCGTCAAAACAGATATGTCTACTATTTAATCACAAAGGAAAACTACTGGAATAAGCCAACATATGACAACCTCGAAAAATCTCTGAGGGACATGAAAGAACACATGATCTCTCATCAAATCACAAAACTTGCTATTCCAAGATTAGGCTGTGGCCTAGATGAATTGCAATGGCCAGTCGTGAAATCAATGCTTGTAAAGGTCTTTGGCGATATGCCTCTGACTTTGGTTGTCTATTCAATATAGTGCTACACCCAAAAAATTATTGACCGACACCCACCTCTCGGGCCCGATGATAAATGGGTTGTGATTATCTTTTTTGGTGTGACCAAAATTTTGGAAAATGTCTCTGAAACTTACCTATTTTGAGTTTGATGAACTTCGAAGATTGACGAATGTTTCCTCTGGTGTTTTTAATGTACGCCTTTGCAATATAATCATGAAAGAATATAAAATGGATGATCGACTGATTTTGGAAACAATCTTGGATGAGATGAAGAAATCTCCTGCTTATGCTGGTGACTATATACTCTCCATGGTCCAGAGTGATTATTACAAATGGTTGTCATTCACTATGCGAAAAATCAACTTTCTTACCGCACTTTTGGCTTTAAATATCAACCTGCCTTGGCGAGAAATTGCCAAATGCGTGGTTATGGCAAATGAACTGTCATGGACACGATCTATCTTTAGAACTCTGTGGTGTGGAAAGCGAATCATGTTTTTATTGTCATTCGCTTTTGAAATCGATCCCGACGAGCAAATTGTTTTCTTTGAAGTGATCAAGCCTTTTTTGACCGAACTCGTGCAAAACGTTGAACACTTTGTTGAAACTGAATTTGAAGACGTTCCTATTGTTCTACAACCCTATATCCAGACAGCTAATGACAAATTGTATTATATCAAGAACTTTCTTTCTGTTTATTCACATATAAACGAAACTGAAATAGAAGTGAGTCGAATTCATCGACTTGCTCAAATGGCCATCGAATCCATCCATTCGAGGCACAAATACGAAGCTATTTCCTTGGATCTCGAAAAACAAGTGTTGATGCTGCTCAATAAATGTATATAAAACACCGAGTTTTATTCGAGCGAGAATCTTGGAAAACATACATCATAATTGTCTTCCATGTACGAAAAGATTAAATTGAGGATGTAAAGAAACTCTTGGCTTTCGATTTGGATGTTATTCTTTTGAAAGTAGGCGACGAGTTCTTTCATATCTCCCTGTGTTAGTTTGTATTTCTCCCACACAATATCGCCAATCCCAAATGTATAGTTGGTGTATTCTGAACTTGTAATATGTTCGGATGTTTTCGCTAATGTTATATTTCCAATCGGACAATGAATCGTCACTTGAGAGGTTTCTGACGATTCCAGATTCCCTTCGTGTTCATATGTTATAAATTCACACTCGGTCCACAAAGAAATCCATTTCAGAGCTTCTTCCGACAAGGTCAATTGTTGCAAATGTCCCTTTAAGTGATCATAAAAGTGTTGATTGTGACGTGTTGCCAACTCTTTTTCAACCAATTCTAGCTCTTCTTGCAATCTCTTTTTTTTCAGATTCAATTCCCCAATTGTCAGAGCTTCGTTACTAAGAGAACGCTTCATTTTTCTTGTTGGATTAAAAAAATTGTAGAGTCTTCGCGCAAAATGACCCGGTCATGACCGGGCCAAACCTACTGAAAGTCGATAAACCTCACTTTTTTTACAATGCCTAGTTGTTCCTTTTTAACCAAAGACCTTGAAAAGGCAACCAAATCAATTCACTGTACTGGGCTTCAGTCTCACTATCGTGTCCCCGAGCCTGGTAAAGTCTTTACGATCAACGTAAAAGTCCGTTTCCACAACAAAGTGTTGGATGGTCGCAAAATGCAGGCATGTGTGCGACAATATGACCAAGTCAAAAAAACTACATGGGTGGTCGAATCTCCTTCATTCAATTATGTCAGCGAACCTGTGTATGTTCGCAATGGATCTGCCTTTTTCCATATCAAAGCAACTCGGAAAACTGAAAATGTCAAGTTGGAACACTGGAAGGCGATAATCTTATTTCAAGATGTGATTAGTCAAAAATTTTTCGCCGCAACCACTGGATTTCATTTGGAAGTGCAAAAAACACCCCCAAACATGCCTTTGCCAACCCCTCCCTCACAAATTCCTTATCTTTGGGTGACCGAACCAACGCCTTGGCCAGTCTATTTTCAATCCCGTTATGATCTTCTATGTGCACAACAACATCCTCTTATTTCTCAATAAATTTGTATTCACAAGATCATTGGAGAAAGGTTGCATCATAGATGTATTAGAAGGAATTTTTTTTTCGAAAAATGGAGGTCGAGTTATCCTCGTGTCAAAAAGTGTGTCTACGAGTCAAGCCCGACACGGATATTGGCGAAAATTGGTTTGCTGAATGGAGAGTGATTGACAAAACAAACAGTAGCACATATCAATTGTTTCGTTTCAACAATTCATTACAAGTGGACGAGTGGTCGGCTGTTCCTGAAAAATGCTTTGACGTGCAATTTTATCAATATGACCCCAATAATCCCCTTTGGTATTGGGTTATTGTTCATGCTGGAACCGTGTATGATATAGGTATACAAAGTGATGGAAAAGTGATCCTTGTTGGAAACTTTTTTATTGGCGGTATTCGCTACCGGGTCGCCCGTTTGCACCCCAACGGCCAACGAGATACAAGCTTCCTCACCAATGCCTTTAACGGGACTGTTCGGTCTGTATATATTCTTCCCGATGATCAAATTTTAATTGGGGGTGATTTCACATTGCCAGAAATGTTTGTGGCAAAATTAACTGCAGATGGTGCACTGGTGATGTCTTTTACTATGATGTATTCATTTTGGAGCCCACCTGACGGAATCATTCATAGCATTGATGTACATC
Organism: uncultured Gammaproteobacteria bacterium; assembly: GCA_964552205.1. Lineage (GTDB taxonomy): Bacteria > Pseudomonadota > Gammaproteobacteria > Natronospirales > JAIVGZ01 > JAIVGZ01. Next base: position 52,868 of record CAZKFT010000007.1, on the reverse strand, counting down.
AAACGGGTCCCAATGCTGGAAAAATTGTTGTTGGTGGGCGATGGAGGCTTGTAGATGGATCCTATAGGTATATAGCTCGCTTAGATCAAGACGGAATCCCGGATAATACTTTTACACCAAATAGTGAGATCAATAACACGGTTTATGAAGTCAAGATTGACGCTTCGAATCGAGTTCTCGTGGGTGGTGAATTTGCTTGGAGATTTGTCCGATTATTAGAAAGTGGTTCTCTGGAGCCTGTTGGCGGATATCCACTATCTATCGATGGAGCGGTGCAAGCCATAACAATCCAACCTAATGGTGGAATTTTGTTAGGTGGAACGTTTTCTGGAATCTTTCGGGTTGTGCTATCTGGAACAGAGTTACAATTTGATGTATCTTTCAATTCTCCGCCGACTTCTGGAACAATTTTCGATATTGGTCTGCAAAATGATGGAAAAATTGTATGCGTAGGAAACGGAACACCTCATAGTTTTCGGTTATTTGAAAACGGAAGCTTGGATCTTTCATATCAGTATGATGGACCTCCAAATGCGTTGTTAACGTTACATATTCAAGAAGATCAAAAAATTATTGTTGCTGGATCTGCTGTTGCTCGTAGACTCATCTGGGATGGTTCATTAGATGAATATGAGGTTCGCAACGAGTATGTTGTGATCAAAGGAATTGAAGGATCCTTTTCAGGTCCAATGTGTGATCGATACGCATTTCAACTTGCTTTTTTGGATTACCAAGCCTATAAAACCAATCAAACAATCACGGTACTTGGGTTTTCTCCAATCATTGACGTGAATGTTCTTCGTCCGGATACATCTGTTGATGGTCTTTATCAAATAACGTCGGACGAGCCAAATGAAGTCATCGAGATTATCGATCCCTATCCTTCACCCACTCAATTCGAGTACAGCCATCTCGTTTCAGATTTCAATAATTCTATTGTAATGGTTCAAGGAGAGGCTCTTTATATCAAATTAGTTTGTAAACCTCTTGGCTGTATCTATCGGTTCCTTGAGTTTTCAAACCTTCCCGCCAATGATATTCAGGTCAGTATCGCAACTCCTTCACTCTCGGATCCCTTTGAAGAGCTTGGCACCGTTGTCCTGTTAGAAGATATCTCATTCACTCCTGGTCACGTTTTAATCAAATATACGTGCCACCCAACCGACGACACGGTCAACGAAACCTTCACGACACCTCGATACATAAAACTGTTAGTTGTTTACAGCCAGGATATCCTTGATCAAAACAGCCTCCAACAAGATGATAGTCTATTAGAAGAAATTTATATCACAGTGGAGCCAGCCCCGTTCTCTACTATCCAGAGAAGTGCCCCAACAATCCAAGTCGAAGACAATGGACAAAATGTTGTTTTGGACTGCTCGTCTTCCAGCAATTTGCCAAATCAAAAAAGATACAATGAACCAATCATTTATAATCAAAAACGCTCTTCTTTTTTCAAGCAAAAATATCAATAAACTTTATTCTTGAACAATTCGTGCCTTGTAGAGCATGACACTCGAGTCTGAGAGTTTCCAATCATCTTTGTTTCCACCTGCTTTTTGAGACAAACTCTGTAAAACGTTTTCAATCTTTCTGCCCCAAGTAGAAATATTTTCTTCCCACACGTCTGGCAGGTATGTTGCCGATCGTCCATTTGCAAGTTTCAAATAAAAGCCATATCGATCTTCAGGTTTTAGTTTTTTCAGATACTGTTCGTTTGCTGTTTTCCATGTCTCTTTTTCGTCCAGAATTTCCACATAAAAACGATAATCTCGAATGTTTTCCTTGGTCAATACCAAAGGACTTCCACTCAGTCTCCCACTTTTCGCATCTTCAATTGTATTTAAAGCTGCCTTGATGGTAAACTCAGAGGTCGTTTCAGTTCCATTCTCAAACCGACCCATACACGCTAAAGGTTGACCACTCCTAGTTCGAATCCCCACAAAGATCCCATTTTTTCGTCGAGACCAGACGCACCACGACGGAAAAGACACTTGGGGAAGAGAAAGAATTTCCGATGCGACCACCGACCGAGCAAAAGCAAGCAACAACCGGTCATCATGAGGATGTACCCAATCCAGTGGGCTGAGTGGAGGTTTGAACGACAAATAGAACAACATAGAGACATAAGAGACTAAACGTGATTCACTGGTTCGATTCAACCATTTGCGTCTTCGTTGTGCTGAATCATCATAACATACAACTTTGCCATATAACTTGAGAAGTTCCATAACGTGTGCTAACAAAACGATAGGGGCTTTTCCACAGACGGTTTGTAGTTCTCCTTGGTTCAGTTTTTCTTGTATTGTTTTTCCTAATGTTTTCCAATTGCCATCGTGGTTGGTCAACAATTCAAGCAGACCCTCTTCTTCTGTCTGAATGGTTTGTTGGTTGGTGACATCGTGAGTGAGATCGCTTGAAAACACAATCACTCGTTCATTTGGATTTTCCATCCACCAAGGAACAAGAATTTTTTCGGCAAATTCTTTCAAGTTTGTGTTGGTACCTGTCAAACATACTTTTACATTGGTCACTCTAATGTGCCGGAGAAAAGATAGATTGATTTGAATGCTGTGTTCATTTTGTATGATCGGTGCGGTGGGATTAAAGACTGAATTTTGGTTGTCTCCTTGATGATTGGTGCCGATCAAATAAACTTCTTTGGGTGGATTCTTTAACAAGACTTGATAAGCAGCACCAGCACAAATTCCAGAATACTTGTGACTCGCATGCGGGACCAACAAACACACGGGCCGCACTTGGTCTGAGAACAGGGAGGTCATGACCCGGTCACGAAAAAGCGCGACCAGGTCACGATCTGTCGGGGCTGGAATTCTTGACATAATTTTTTTATTTCGTTCTTCTTTTGTTTCAAAGAATTTTTTTCACAATGATTTGTACGTATGTGAAACCAGAATGGATCAAATCGGATGTGGATCATTCGTTTAAAGAAGAAATCCCAAAATTAAGTAAACGAGTTTATGGAGTTGATGTTACAACTGTCTCAGAATTGGCAAATTTATGTCGAAATGATTATTACAACAATCGCAAGTCAACCAATCCAAAAGCGATTGAAGTGTTTCGTTTTTTACTTCGATTGCCAGGACGTGAACAGTCCGAGTTTGATGCTCTAATGTTTCTCTGGTTCAAAATGGAATCCCAATATCAACAATATGAGACAATGCAAATCATGACACACTATCTTTTTGAGAAAAGAAACATCAAGTCTTTATTCCAGATACCTGGCATTCCTCTCAAACATTATGAATACTTTAGCAACTTTATGGTTCGTGGATTTTTGAAATATGTTATGTTTGAGTTTGATGGGGGTTGTTTTTGGATCCCAATTTTCGCCCACCAAACACTCTCAACCACTCGTTTGCTTGAGATATATGGACCTGCCAGTATACGAATTTTTCACGGCTTTTTAAACACGATGGTATGTTATATCGAACGCTTTGGATATCCCAAACATCCTCATTACTGGCTGATGCTTTTGAATTGTTTCCGACCACTTTCCTTCGACCACATGTCGGTCGTTTTAATAGAGCTTTTACTTTGCAAACTGGCGGAAAACAAACCAAAAGTCATACCCAGCAACCTGGAAAAATGGTTGGCTTATCTTTCGTGTGTATAGAATATAGTATAATACAAAAAATCATCCATAAAGAATGCCTGGTGAGAATCAAACGTTTTTTCAAAAGTACAAACTCTGGATTTTTATTGCCGCTGTTGTATTTGCCATAGCTCTTGTGGTTGTCATTATTGTTGTTTCCTCAAAAAAAGGAACGGCCTCAGAAGAACCAGATCCAGAAGATTATCTCTTGTTAGAAGAGGGGCTCTATCTCCGGGAAAGTAATTCAGATGCTGCAATTATTAAAGATCGATCACCTTTCACAATCGAATTTGATCTTGTTCCCCAATCAAATGGACCGCTCCTTTCTTTTGTTCAAGCCAAAACTTCCAGTTTACCTCCGACTACGACCTATCAAACAGTGATAGCCATCGGTCTCCTTGAAGATTCAACCCTGCAATTTGGCAGACAGGGCTCGGAACTAATCTCAACTACACCAATAGAGAAAGATACTCGAAACAAATTAAAGTTTATTTATGATGGTGATGCAATGAAGATATTCATAAATGATACATTGAGAGGAACGATGAATGCTACAAACAACATTGACAATATAAATCCAACTATCAGGATTGGAGCCTTTGTTGATTTTAACAATTTCATACTTCCTGGATTATTTTTGAAAGCAACACTTTTCTCCTTCAAAATATGGACAAACGCAACTGGTTCGGGAGTTCCTGATACCTTTTACGATTTTAAAGTGACCGATACCACAGGTCCTGGATCAACCTTTACGAATCAAGGTTTACGCATAAGTCAAATCGAACTTGTCCAAGCATAAATATAATTTATTGAATTTCAACATGTAGGGTTTTCTGAAAAGTTCTTTTGTTGAGAACAATTTAAAATTGCGTCGTCAGGAAGAGTGACATCAACGCCCAAGAGTTGTAGATACGCCTTGTAATAGTTGACACGATTTTGAGCTTGTTGTAGAGCCTGTTCCACTTCTGTCCCACATTCTATGCCACCATTGATAATGTTGATTGTAACACCAAAGTCCGAAGCAAGGGTTCGGTTGGCATCAATGTCGTTTTCTGTCGGTGTCCACTGACCTGTGATCACTTCGTGACACGAGGGTTTGAAAGCAGGATTTCCAGGGATCCCTGAGCACCCTTCTTCAACTCGTTGTTCGGCACACCAATAATACAAGGCAGAACCAATACCATCAATGGGGTTTCGAATGAGGATTTCAGGATCGTTGACATACAAGTCCCCATTGAATGTAGCCTCACCATATTTGCGATAGTTGTGCTCGTAGCTCAGTTGAAGAGGACCTCGGCCAAAGAAACCGACACCGTTTGAGTTTGCACCATATGCGGTATCATTATAAGGACGATTCAATTCTTGAATAAAATTACCTGCTTGGAATGCACCTCCCGACCCCGTTTCTTGTGTAAAGTGAGCAAAGAACGCAGCAATCTCTTTTTTCCGGGTTTCGGCAGATCCAAACTTGGCAAACAAAGGATTTTCCCTCACAGCAGCAACAAAGTTGTCATACGTATAATACCACTCAATAAATGGCTTGTCTGCAAGTCCACGAGAAATCAAATCGTCCCTCGTAAATTCGGTCACGCCATTCGGAAGAACGTTTGTGTTGTTCAGGGTTCCCACAAATGCTCCACTCGGCGACGAGAGTCGAAACAAGCCCATCGTGGATCCAGAACCCATCATTGTCTCGAAAGTTTCTTTTGGCAATAAAGAAGTAATGTCGAGGTCTTCTTCAGTGGAAGTTTCTTCCGTTGAAGTCTCTTCTTGTGTGGATGTCTCTTCTCCTGTGCTTTCCTCAGGTGGATCACTGGTCGTTCCTTCATCATCCTCCCTCAAAACAAATACCAAAAGGAGAACAAGTCCCACAATGAACAATATGGAGAGAATAATCGCCAATATAAACCACCCCTTTTTCTTCATGATGATTCAATTAAAACTACCCATATACTATGAAAAAAGAGGATTTATTTGGCAGTCTCTTTGATTTTGGCCATCGTAGCTCGAAAGTCATTTTCTTGGATAATTCGATTTCGGTTTTCTTGCACATACACATGCATTTTTTGAAGTTGTTCATAAGACCTTTCAAGGAAAATGGCCATTTGAGGATCCAGATGTTCATTGAGCCATCCCATGTACTTTTCAAGCACTAACAAAGAAAAGGGTCGTTCATCGACACCATCCGGTTGGGCTCCACAAGCCAGAGCACAGACACGGCCAAAATAGGAGCTTGTCCAATTGAAGAAAGGAAGCACGTACATGCTCTTCTCCAAAAGTGCAATTTCTTCTTCGGTGGGCTCTGATTTAATCATCTGTTTGACATAAAAGCTCATTGTGCCAATATCTTCCTCGGCTTGATCTGTCATTTTTTTCGAAATGCAACCCCGATCATCTATCAGGGGATTTTCGCGCATAAGGTTACACGACCCACACATGACCGGGCCGAGACCACCTGGGTCAACATGGACATCAACTTTTTTCAACACTTTACATGCCTCTTGCACTCACATTTTCAACCATGCAATCCACTTTGATCCCCAATAACTATGTAATCGCTACGTTAAGCGACGAAATCATTGAAACCAGCGATGATGAAGCAATTATTTCAACCCCTCCTCAAGAAAATACTATGGAAATGGTTGCCTCCATATTGGGAGTTCCCGCAGATCGGGTACTCGAGCTTGCCAACCGCGTCAAGCGTTTGTTTGAAGAAGAGGAACAACAACGACAAAACCAAGAACGTTTTGACTGCATCCCAAGTGAAATTTTAAAGCAAATTGCATTGGGCTTGACTGATTATCGAGACTATTGTTCCTTTCGTCTCTGTAGCCGCCGAGTCTATCACTCGTTAAAGCAATTGGAACGCATCGAGGAGCATACATTCCAGATGGTTCCTTTGGATTTCCGCACGATTCTTGTGCCTCACTACGACATGGAGAAACTCGCCGATTGTTCCAAGGTTTCATCTCTTCTATATAAGCACTGACTAAGAAATCATAGATGGGGATTGTGGACATTGACTTTCATCAAAAGAACTTTGCTGTTTTGTTACAACGATTTGTTCAGCGTTTAAATCGCAAGTTCAACGTGCGTGTCTGTTTCTATGAACGATTTTCAACCAGTGAAGTTCTCTATCTTTATATTTCTCGAGAAGAAACTCAAGACACTGCTACTTTTGTGGATCGTGTTCAATCGGGTCATCACAGTATCTTTGAACTTTTGCGTCCTTTCTGCACCATCGACAAGATGAATGGAAGATTTTATGGAAAGGCACTTCACTACAATCATTTTGTTGGCTTTCCCCTTGGAAGCATTTACGAGGCTCGCCCAGAAAAATATTTCCAGTTGGAAGAAGGGCAAGTAGAGCCCATGTTAGAAAATGAAAACATCTTGCGGAATCTCATCGTTAAATATTCCATCCCATTTTATGAAGTTGGTCATGGAAACCTTGTCCCTCGTCGCTTTGAAGACATGAATGACCCTGGACGCATTAGTTTCATTTGCGAATCAATCAGTAAAACCTTGTGCGAATTCAAACTCTTTTATCAAGGCTTGTTTGCAGCGTCTGCTGGCCAACACAAACGTGTTCGTCATGTCTAATAAACACCTTTTAAACTTTATTCAAAGTGAGCAACCAGGCGGAACTTTTTGTTGGCAAGTTCTGGATTTTGGAGAACCAGTTGATTTCTCAAGTCGGCAATGCTGATAGAAAGGTCGCATTGAAAGTTGCCTTTGACAGTTTGAGATGTAAAAGAGACTGCGATCTGTTGTCTGTACAAAGTTTTCTCGATTTGGTGCAATAAAAAGTATCTTTCCTCTGGATTTCGCATCCCCAGTTTCAGGAGATCGGTATTGTCCATCATTACAAGTTCACTTCCTAAAACCTTTCTCTTGATAAAGATAGGTTGGTATGTGTCAAGGGAATGTAGTTCCAAAAACAAACACACGTCCTGGGTTGACCATCTGTCCATTGGATGGATGCCAAGAGTTACCCTTCTTTTGAAATGGGTTGCTTGATCACTGATAATTTTGTGCTCACTTCGACATTTCTTTCTTACTTCTTCAATTGCATTCACCATTTCTTGCTGTTGATTGACTGGGATTCTCATGTTATCCAGATCTGAAGCGGTGAGATCAATAAAAACCGACCCTGAAATCCTTTCGTCAATCATCTTTTTAGAAAACATTTGCAATCCTTTTAGTTTGAGCCACGAAGCTACTTGAATTGGTGACCAGAGGAGAGGGTTGGCTCCAATCGTCACATAACTCATATCGTTTTGGATGGCACAAAAATGAGTGATATGTCCTTTTCGATTTCGTAATGGCAATAATTGAAAGATGTTCCAAAACATAGTGCCATCTTTTCGGTAGTTGAGAATTTGAATATCAGACGCAGTTCCTTCTTGTATACATTTACGGATTTTTTGGACGGTTTCTTGATTGGTCAGTTCGCCTTGAAGGAATCGACAATTCTTTCCAAGAACATCTGACTTTTGATACCCTGTGAGTTTCACAAATTCGTCGTTGGCATACACCTAAATTTGAGATTACAAGCAAAGGTGCCTACAATTGGATTGTCTGGAAAACGGATATCGGTAATAACTGCCGATTGTTCCAAATCCAACATGTCTGAATAGTCAGACAAAAATGGTAAAGTGAATTACAAGGATATTGTCGCAAGACTTTTTTGCGGAGTTTGCTATAGTAAGAATTTCCAACTCGAAAACCTGATTTTCGGAGAATTGTAATTTGCTCGTTGGCGTCTTTGATTGTAAAATTACCCATCTTTTGTAACTATTGATCTTAACTGGCGTTCTTTTTCAACTGCCAGAATATATGAAAACCCAAGTTATTAAAAATAGTATTACTTCTTTTGAGATGAGAAGATGGAGAAACAAATGATTAATGCTCGCGAATTTCTTGTAACGTTGAGCTCACCAAACACCTCATGTGAGTCTATCAATAGTACCAATCAGTTTGTGGAAGACTATCGTGAAGAATTGGAACGTCTTTTGTCCAACTCTGAACAGAGTTTAGAATACGAAGAGAAATGCCGTGTAGAACAGCGACAAGAAAGTTTGAAAACATATTTAACTCAACATCTTCCCGAATACACAACTCTTATTTCTCAACTTTTTGTCGAGTACCAAAATACTGGAAAGATCTACACAGGCCAATTGTATGATAGTTTTGCTTCGTTTCAATCAAGAACCAACCTTTTCGAGTATCCACCAACCTTGGAGTGGTATTTTGGTTTATCATTTGGCGAACCGAAACAGCCAGTTGCTTACTTTTGTTACACTGTAAATCAAAACTGGAAATATTCGCTCGAGAGAGTCAGCGTGGAAGAACCCGATGTGCAAATGAACAGGCTCTGTTTTTATGAACATCCCTCACTCGATCCAGTGTTTGTGGTGTCTGTAGGCCTGGAGACATTAAACCATTTATTTGGTGACAAGATCCCACAAGTCGTAGAGCAATGGAAACTCAAACTGCAACCATCGTACCATGACACTCTTCGTGCTTGCCTTTGTAATTAAAAGGAAATGAGACAACACGATACTCGAATAAAAATGATAAGACATACCTTTTTCAAGAATTTTTGTTGTTGAAATACATAGATTTGTAATTTAAAATCATTCCTTTTGTATCATATTTTAATCATGGAAGAAGTGTTGTTTTATACTGTGTATCAACAAGACGCTATCACAATGAGTCAAACCTGCCGAGGATTATTCCTCACCCGCAGTGCCGCTGACTCTGCTCTTGTGCAGCGTGCTGAACAATTTGTGATCAACAAAATCGGTCTCGATAATTTCATCCCCCATCAGCTTGAGAATCCTGAACTTTTGAAAAAGATTGTAAACGGATACGTTTTGAAGCGGGGTGAGAACGATCGAGTTGAGGTTTGTAAACGCATGCAAAGCTATTGGTCCTATTCCGAGGTATCTGTTTGTTCTTTTGGTATTCTTCCAGTATTGAAAGATTTGAAACATACTTCTGAGACCGAACCCGTCAACACGATTGACCATATGGCTCTGTACTCTTCCATTCGCCAACCAATTGTTCGCTCTCGCACTACTACAATGCCGAAGCCTGTCTCTCTCAAGTTCAAATACGAAGTGCCTTCTGGTATCCAGCAATCCTTGATGGACAAGTTTCAAGAGGAACTCAAACAAGCCGTCAACCGACAAATGACAAAAATTCAAGCAAAGGAAACAAGAACCGAAGAATCCTCTGATGAAACCGAATCCCAAAAGCTCGATTAAGCGTCTTTCTTAAGAATCTTATGTATATATTTGTATTTTATGTATATAGAATTTCTTACTCCAAATGCATGTTTTTTCTGGCAGGTAAAGGGTCGTATGTGTAAGAATAGTGTTTGATGCGGACATAAAACTCGTCTTCCCCTCTTTTCCAAAAGTCGAGCGAGCAGCGAATGTTGAGTCGGCTCTCGGGATACAGGACACAAACTCGATTCTCTGATCGCCACAGGTACCAATAACACCCTACATGACATTCTTCTTCAATTCGCTCACACAGGTTTTGAATCGCATGCTTGTGATCAATCGTAGAAAAGCCTACGATTTGATCCCACATCTCATCTGCATTCTATAAGTGTACTGCTTATCTTTTTCTTTCTCTCCCAACGATTTGTCAAAATTCCCAAGGTTCGCGGAGTTTCACGACACGACCAGGTCGTGGTCTTTTTTCCAAAAGTTAAAAATGTCGAAAAGACTTGAAAATGCTGCTTCTGGGATTCCTCTTGAGTTCATGTTGAATTTTCATACTCTGTCCAACAATCAACAGTTCCTCAAAAATTATTGTCTCCAGTCGAATATCCCTCTCGAAATCTTTGATTTGTTTGTTTCAAAAGCTCGCAAATTTGATACTTTTGACCTTTATTTCACTGGTAAAACGTTTGCTCGATCTCAAATCCGAGATACTTCTATTCGCTGGCACGCCAAACCTGGACATCTCGAATTTCTCGAAGAAATAGCCGCAAAGACCAAGATTCCTTTCAAAGATATCTTTGATTTTGATAGTGCGATCCATTGGAAGCGAACTCGAGGTTCTTGTGTCAATCCATCCAATCCAGGACAAGATATTGTCTATTACTGTGACCTGAAGAGTGCCTCCTGGTTTGACGTCACTCCGTGCGATGGTCCTCCACCTTTTGGCAATGGCGGCACTCAATTTAAATTTCAAAACGGGACAGGCGAAAGTGTCGTCGATATCCTTTTTCCAAACCCCAATGGTTCATTTTCCTCTTCCTCTTTACGATCCGAGACGACAAGTCCTTTTAAACGACGAAAGAATTGCATGTACATCGTCGATCCCTCAGATCCTCGCTACGCCGATCTCATCCCAAAAACGTGCCGATGCTGCCTCAATCGTTTTACCGAACCACTCCTAGGTTGTGCTCTATGCCGAGAAACATTTTACTGCACCAAGGACTGTCAAAAGTATGATTGGAAAGTCCACAAACGCGAATGCAAAAAGAAGCCGTAAATATATAAAAATTTTTCGGATCGTTTTTTTTGTCTCTATCATATGAAAGGACAAGAAACAGAGATCCGAAAAAGCTGCTACCTGATGGCGCATTCTGCTCTGAATTGCTCACTATCAAAGTAAATCAATGGATTCTGCAAACATCAAAGGTATTTTTATCAACTTTGAAAAGGACAAGTTAAAGCCCATTGTTGCTGTCACAGAGCAACGCTTTGAACAAGTTCATGAGGGGGTCCATATTGTCGATGATCATATCGTAACTGTAAAACCGATCACCAAAGGTGAAGAATTGATTGTGGAAGATCCTGTGATCGCCTTTATTCCTCACGAGTCTTTTATGAATGTAAACATTGTGGAGCATGTGTTTGTCGACTATATTCTTCAAAAAAATATCGACAAAAAGATGAAAGATATCTTGGTTAAGACTCCCCCCTCTAGATTGTCCAATTCTCAAATCAAGAGAACTGCAGAGCTCTTCAGCGGTTTCAGCAACCAAAAGAAAAACGAAGAAACACGACAGAGAATGGGCTCTCTTGCAATGCGTTTAAAGCACGCCATCATTTGTCGAGATGCCCGACTTCTTTACTGCTATGCCTCACGAATGAGTCGTGCTCAAACCCCAAATGAACCAAACTGTGAATTCAATGTGAATGGTGCTGGACGAATTACTGTTACCGC
>CAZKFT010000007.1:7038-40959 GCA_964552205.1 uncultured Gammaproteobacteria bacterium | reverse complement strand
ATGAACCAAACTGTGAATTCAATGTGAATGGTGCTGGACGAATTACTGTTACCGCTCTCAAAGATATGGAGGTGGGAATTCCCTTGGTGTACATCGAAGCCAAATCATCATAAATGTTTATTGATAGATAAATGAACTAAAGCGTGATTTGACCGAAGTGGATGCTTTTTTTGCAGTAAAAGGCTGAATGTTTGACAAGAAATTTCGTTGAGGTCGGGATGGTTGAAAAGGTTGGGTTGGTTTCCTTGCTGTCAACGCTTGAGAAAAAGACTGTGATTCAGTGGCTGGTTTCCTTGCTGTCAATACTTGTGTTTTAGGGATGCAGGTTTGACACTGGGAAGAACTCGATTGAAAAGGAACCGCTTGGTTGAACAAGGTTGTAGAAGAGGCGTCACCAGAATAGATACAGCTAAGATCATTTTCTGTGCCGACATTGTCATATTGTTCGACGGCAGATCCTTGATACAGGGTGAAATTTTGTAAGAGGGGCAAAATTCGAACAAGAATCACATCATATTCGTTGTTGGTCATGTCTGGGGCTTCCGAGAGAAGGAGGTTATTTCCATCGAGAAACGATTCTGAATAGGAGATCAGAATTTGAAGTTCGAGTGGTTGAGTGAGCTCCGACTGGAATGAATAAAACAAACAGACATCATTCTCTGCGACGTGGTTTTCAAGTGAGATTTGTCCAAGATCTCCAGTATATGCGTCAATCATAGGCATCAACACGGTTTCTATTTCGGTCGTCATGGGATTTTTGTATACCAAGAACTCGGAACCCAAACAGCCTTCAGATTTACGAACAGGTTTGAAGTGGAGTGTTTGTCCAGGGTAAATCTCAATAAAGTTGTTGCTGTACTCAAATGTAGTATTTGGATTGCCAACCGTAGAGCATAATTCATCCACCGCATAGAGATACGAAAGGCTCGAAGGACCTTTTGTAATTTCAACGTCGATGAGTGGTGTGTAAGTGAATGGTACCACTTGAGAATTGTCAAGGTACTCGTAGGCATCAATCATTTCTATGTGGAGTTTGTATCGGTCGAGGATATTTTGAGTTGCATCGCTTGAAAGAATAGCATATTCATTGGTAGAAATAGTGTCGATCGAGCCATACGGGGTTAAACGTACAAGTTGATTCGTTGTTTGCCCATTGTAACTCAAAAACGAACCCCCAATAACTATTTTTTTATCGGGTTGGAGAGCCATGGCGGTTGCAACGTCAGTGAAACCAATGCCCGTTCGGAATGATGTGTCCATAGAACCATCTTGGCTAATTCGAATAATTCTGTTTGCTGGTAGTGATTGGTACGTCGTGAATGAACCACATGCGAGCAGATTACCATCAGGTTGCAGAATAAGACGAAGAACGTCATTGTTAAATCCTGCTCTATATCGAGGTAACGAATTATCCAGAACAATACTACCGTCATCATTGACCAGAACAATTCTATTTGTTGAAACATTGTTGTATAAAGTAAATGAACCTCCCAGAATAATTTGATCAAACTCGTTGACAGCAAAGGAACTAACAGCTCCTCCAGAAATGCCTGTTCCTGAATTAAATGATGAATCTAATACTCCATTGCTTTGTAAGCGTGCAATTCCTATTTGACTTTGACCAGAATACGCGGTAAAATTTCCTGATATCAAAATCCTTCCAAAACTGTCAAGGAATATTCTTAAAACAGTGCTAGTGAGACCCGAACTGCCATTGTTAAATGTCGTGTCTAATGATCCATCATTATTTAGTCTGGCAAGTCCTTGCCATCCCAATCCTTGATAAGAAGTGAAATTTCCACCAACAACAATTTTTTGCGTCTCCTGAATCACAATGGCATTGACTTGAGAACCTGACGGACCAAATCCAGTTCCAACACTAAAGGTAGAATCTAGAGTTCCATTTTCATTCAGTCTAGCAATTCTGTTGCGGCTTTGACCCCCAATAGACGTAAAATTCCCACCTATGACAATCTTTCCATCTTGCTCAATGGCTATTGCATTTATACTGGTAGATAGACCAGTTGTTCCAGCAAATGAAAAAGTATTATCGGCACTTCCATCACGGTTTAATCGAATAAGATACGGTGAACCCGTAAATCCAACCAAAAATTTTCCATCTCCTTGAAGTGTAACAACATTTATGACAACACCAGGGCCAAGTGATCCTACCCAATTTTGATTTGGAAACGTCAAGTCAAACGGGCGATTTGGGTTGCTATTCCACGGAGTTCCAGTTGTTTCTACCCCTACGCCTGCTGTGTATTCTGTGTTTGTTTCAGTATCCACTATTTTCCAAACAGCAATCCAATCCTTTTTTGCGGCTTTGATTTCCACGTCACACTGCAAACAAAGTTGTTGACACCCAGAAACGTCCAAGATTTGATCGGTGACTTCAACAAGATTTGTTGGGTCCGAGCAGCTAATTGAAATAGGGTCTCCATTACTGTCGTATAGGTTTGAAGAAACTCCTCGAGACAAAGTGACAAGAACCGGTAATATGCGAATGGAAATAATATCGGTCTCATTGTCTTCAATATTGGAAGCTTCTTGTACAAGAAAATCGTTGTATTCAAGAAATGAAGTTGTATAGCTTAACAAGATTTGGATTTCTAGAGGTTCGGTAAGGAACGAATCCAACTGATAACGGAAACAGATTTGACCATCTTGTAAAACATTTTCAAAAAAGATTTCACCCAGATCCCCCGTATAGCTACCAGGGCCGGCATAGACAATCTCGTACGAAATATCACTTAGAAGAACATTCGTATAAACCAAAAATTCAGAAGGGCATATTTGAGATCTGTGGACTGGTCTGAATCGAAGTGTTTCGGTTTGATAAATTTCAATCGTAGTATTATTATACTCTGCAATAGGTGGGATTGGTTCGGTTGATTGAAACTCGTTACATTCAATGTCAGTACCGTAGAGATACACAAGAGAGTTGGACGATCGAGTGATATTGACGTCAATAACTGGTGTAGCAATAAAAGGCACGACTTGTGCATTATGAATGTACTCGTAACCGTCAATCATTTGAATTTGGATTTTGTAACGTCCAAGAGTTTCTTGATTGGGCTCACTTGATAAGATAGCATACTGGTTCAGAGGAATGTTGTCAATCAGGGCGTAAGGTCTAACCCGTACAATACGATTGGCGGTTCGACTATTGTAAGTTTGAAAACTACCACCCACAACTATTTTTTGGTCAGGTTGTAAAACCATAGCAGTTGCAGAATTACTGAGACCAGTTCCAATACGGAATGTTGTATCCAGAGAACCATCTACGTTTATCCGAATAAGTCTATTTGCCGGGAGAGATTGATAGGTCGTAAAAAAACCACAAGCGAGCAGTTTACCATCAGGTTGAAAAATTGTTTGAAGAACAATGCTATTGAATCCGGTTCCATATCGAGGCAACGAACTATCCAAAACGAGGCTTCCGTTATCATTGAGTAGTGCAATATGACTTATTGCAACATTGTTGTAGGAAGTAATATCACCTCCTATGGCGATTTGATTCGAATTGTTTATAGCAAATGAATACACACCCCCTCCACCGATACCTGCTCCTGGATTGAATGACGTATCTATTACTCCGTTGCTTTGTATACGTGCAATACCATTTCGATTTTGACTAGAATATGTAGTAAAATCACCAGCGATCATTATTCTCTCAACAACGTCGAGAAATATTCTTGCAACGCTACCGTTAAGGCCAGAACTACCATTGTTGAATGAATTGTCTAACGATCCATTACTATTCAATCTGACAAGACCTCGCCAATTTATCACTCCATTGTATGATAAGAAAGCTCCACCAACGAGAACTTTTTGGGTTGATGGGATTACAACAATTGAATTTACAAAATTATCGAATCCATTTCCAATATTAAACGAAGAGTCAATGGTTCCGTTTTCATTCAATCGAACGATTCCATTACGAGTTTGTCCACCCACAGATGTAAAACCTCCACCAATAATAATCTTTGCATCTTGCTGTATTGCTATAGCGTTCACAGTATTATTTGCTCCCGGAAACTGAAAGTCGCCATCAACACTTCCGTCGTTATGTAAGCGAATCAGATAAGGGGAGACGTTCAATGCAACCAAAAATTTTCCATCACTTTGAATTGCTAAAAAAACCACAGTATTACTAAGCGAACCCACCCAATCATTTTCATCCGTAAATGTCAAGTTAAACGGGCGATCGAGAACACTGTCCCATGGGGTGCCAATTGTATTTACCCCTTCTCCTGCTGTGTATTCCAGATTTTCTTCAGTGTCTATCACTTTCCACACAGCAATCAAATCTTTCTCTGCATTTGAGTTTGGATCGCAATTTAAACAAACTTGCTGACATCCATAAATATTCACACCGCTCATCTTTGCAAAATTTGTCTATCCACTTTACACCGAAAAAAATTCGCTTCCTCGCGGATCCAAATTTCACACATGGTCGCGTCGCGACCCGATCATGACCGAGCCAAGAACAATCGCCCCATCAAACACAAATTTTTTTCATCAAGTTCCCACCATGGAAGATCTTTCGAAAGAAGAGGTGGAAATCGTTCAACCTTTTCACATTGCCGAAGAAAAATCATATCTCGACCTCTGTCCCATCACAAAAAAACTGATTTTCGAACAAGAAGGACACATTCCTTTTCACGACACTATTCTTGGAAAAATATTCTCATCAAGTCTCGTCCATTTGATTTCTCGTTATATTCCACGTGACGATTGGTTGAATGTAGCCCTCTCCAACAAGGAAGCCTTGCGGTCTGTGATGACCTCTCCCACAACGTTGGTCAAACCTCGCACTCGCACGGAAAAACTGGATTGGTTGGTGGAGACTCTGCTTAACGATCACGAACTGGTCTATGCGGTGAATATTTCCAGAGTACCCGAATCAGCCTATTATTCCATTCATTTTTTTGATACTCTCAAGTATCCTGTACTCAACGTGCGAGTCTATCATCATTCAGGGATTGTCACCAACGGATTGGATGAACCAAGAGGCTATATCTGGCATCCCAACATTCTCAACCAGTTTGCATGTCTTACAAGAAGTCAAATTGCTGTTTTGGTTGGAGTATACAACCTCTTTTCGGAACGTGATCGGTTTATCCTCTTGGACCCTGACAAAACAATCTCCAAAAAACGAAAGTATGGCGAGGAATTTGAAACCATGAAGCTCAAAGTCAAAGAAGACAAGGCCTATGAAATGTTTTATGCACAAATCAACAAACGCCAGAGACTCTTGCAGGATCTTCGATCAAACACAAAAATACTTGAAAGCTGTTTGAAAATAACACAAGACGCTCAACATTTGCCCAAGATCGATCGAGAGCAGTTTGAAGAACTCAAAGGATTACCTTTTCAATAAAGACACTTTCTTCAATTTTTTAATGTTTAATCATGAAAGAATAGGATGAGTTATCTAAGTGACTATTTGAAACCGAGCATTTTTTATTTCGCGTCATCAAAAGTATCTCGGCAATTCTTGCAGGTCGTGGTGCTTCACCTGCGAGAAAAATTCACAACATGGACCTTTAAGGCTTGCCAAGGCCAAGAAACGTGCTTGAATGAAAATGGGCCGATCATATTCGTGTGTATGCCAAATGAAGCGAAAAAGTATGTTGAAGAGTTGAATGACTTTGCCAAGTCAGCTCCAGAACGTATCCAAATTCTAGTTTTTGCCTTATCCACTGAAATCACGCCTGAATTACGCCAATTCCAACAACAAAAGCAAATTTACTTATTTGAAAGAGATGATTCTCTCAGCGAAAAGTGGAAGATATTGAAACAAAACCAGAGCGATCTTTTGTTGCTTGAGGCGTACTTTGAAAAGTATCGATCCAGAGTCATTTCTACCATCGAGTCATTAGTAAATGGCAGTGTAAAAGGTTTGATGACGACGCTGGGCCAGTTCATACCCAGTTCGTTGAAAAGTTTGGTCGAAACTCGACTTGGGGATGAACTCAATGACCTGATTGAGGAACACCTGCACCGCCCCATTATACATTTTATTCTGCAATCGGAAAAGCCAGAGATGGACGAAGCAGTGGACTCTCTTCAACAGTTGCTCAAACAACGTTATTTGCCAAAAAATATCAAAAAAGAAGAGATTGACGAGAATGTGCCGACAATCTACTTGTGTGAGCCAACTCGGCCATTCATGTTCCCCCTTAAAGACTGGAATGTTTTCAGCAACGAGAGGAAACAAATTGCCTTTGTATTATTTACAAAGGATGAAACCTATCTGAAAGAAACGCTTTCAAAGCTGGACAAGGATCGGGAACTTTTCTGTTTTCTTGTGGATGAGCGAGGATCGGTGGTGGACTCGGAGGTGATCAACAAACAAACAGTGGAGCGTTTTGAACAGAAATTACAACAGATGACCATAAAGCGAGATCCTTATTGCAACCGCATCCTCACTCTACCTCAAAAATTGGGGATCTGCTGGTTTAACTCCCTTTTGATGTGCATCTTTTATAGCCAAGGAATGCGTTATGTTATGTCCACTGTCATGAAAAACTGGGAGCGGTACACCGAAAACGATCATATGAAGGAGATTTTTGATATATTCAGAAAATACATGAAGGAATACAACCTCCCAGAGGACTATAATGCTAAAATCACGTATGACTATTTCAATGATCTGAGTCCAGAAAAAATTCTATTCACGCTCGGCAAACTCGAGGAAAAACGATTTCCAGTGGGAACAGCCTTGGAACCAACAAACAACCCGAAAAAACCTTTTCGAGGAAAACGTGGAGAAGAAACTGGCCTCATGCCCGAATTTTATTTGCGAAATCTATTCAGTCTGCTTTCGGTAGACAATGTCTTTACAAGTTTGTGGATTAGCGATGGAGGAGATCCCCGTTCTGGATACCTTATGAAATATAGTCGGCTCGACAATATTGACTTTAAAGAGATAAAGAAGGATAACAATTTGAAAGGCTTTATTCCAGATGATGAGGGACGCAAATACGATTTTGATGATGAAAAGGACATTCCGATCATCACTGTTTCTGTCGTGCAAAATTGGAAAGAATTCGCATCAGAACATAAATTAAGCATCCACAAACACAATCTGGAGCAAAAAGTTCTCGTATACAAAGGCCAAAAATACTATATCGATGGGCTGCTCTTGACTAATTTTGAAGAGGAAGGGGTCGTATGCGATTCTGGACATGCAATTTCAGGCGTTACCTGTGATGGCAAACGTTTCATATACAATGGCTGGCGTCATCAGGGAGTGTACCCATGCAAACTCGTCAAGTATGACTGGATGTACCCTGGCCAGACTATGAATTTCTGTCTCAACCCCACTACCTGCGTTTTGGAAAACATCTCTGGTGCAACTGATATCAACAATTTGTGTTTCAATGTGAAAAAGGGATACAGGACTTATATTTATGTCCACAGTCGATATTATCCTGCTGATTACACCCCTGAAAAAGCTCCAACTGAACAAGAGATCGAGCGGTGGTTACCCGGTCGTAAAATTGTCGCCAGATTCGACAACACATTCCATTTGGAGATAAAACCATTTGAACCTCGCACGTTTGCCCCCATTGATCGAGAACTTGTTCCAATTATCTCCAAAAAGGAGTTCATCTGCTTTTTTGACGAATATTTAAGATGGGATCTGATGGTACTCTTTGTGGATAACAAGCAGACCGAGTATTACTGCCAAGCCCCAAATCAACTCTATGTCAACACCCAAGGCATCTTTACCGCCGACCAAATTTACAGCAAATACCCAAACCAACTTGCCGTTCTACGAAAACCAGAGAGAAGAGATAATCAAACAATGCAAGAAAAATATTATGATTTGTGGTATCAGATACTCGAAGAGAAGATAGTTAACAAGATCAAAGCATTCTATTTTAAACAACTCCAACTCGAAAATTATTTCACTGTTGTCAGCGTCATTTATCCAACCCACTGGAAAGATCTCCCTTTGTACAAGGAAATTTTCCAAACGGATGAACAAGCACTGGAATACATTCAGCAAACTCACATCGCGATAAGCAATAGTGGTTTGGGACCGAAAGTGATCGCATCCAAAATAGTCCCAGAGGAAGGTTATTTATTAATCGAGATGGAATACCTCCCCTACATCGTACCCAGTGGTACGAATATGGAGGACAAAATCGAACAGCTCTATAAGGACATGAAAAACCAAGGATGGATGCATGGTGCTTTAAAGTATAACTATCTTCGTGAAACAGCAGATGGAAAACTCAAACTCACCCACTTGAAATATGCAATCAACGGCGGCAAAAACTTTAAAAAGTCGGATAATCCAAAAATGCTCGAGCTTCTTAATGAGAGTTTAAACCAGAGAAGACTCTTGAAAGGTGAGAATCTTGTAGAGATAGGCTTGGAATATTACAGTAATGTTGAAAAAGAAGCTCTCTTTGAATAAATTTTTTTGTACTGTTTTCGATAGTCCGCTGGCCCAGTATTGATCGGGCCAACTCTAGGTTGAGGAGAGTTCATATCAACTTTTTTCACCTTTCTCAAACAATGTCTTCTTCCCTTTCTTTGACCAATTTTACCGAATTTCGCTCTCTCTTGGAGCAAATCGTCTATTTCCTCGATCAAAAAGCTCACAACAACCTTCGTCTCGTGTCTCGTGCCTTTGCCAATCATCTCGTCCCTTTTACATTGACCCTCTTTGCCAAACCTCGTAGCTATAACTTGATGCTCGAATCAGATCAGCAACGCTTGAAAAACATAATCACATGCAATCCTCAACTTCTTTCGCGTCCTATAGGTCCAAGAGGCACGCTGATTGATTATCTCGTTCGCAACACCCCTACCATGGAACAAATCGAACAAGAGTCCTTATCTTTTGAAACGTATTATCATATTTTATACTTTCGTCGTGAACTCGTCATTTCCTTGATCAAAAGAGCCTATTGCGAAGGAAAACAACCTGCCTGGGTGTTTGACTTGGTTTCAAACGATCTCGAACTCTACGCCTTGTGCTTTGCTATGGGTCCAATCAATGTGCCCTTTGTCTCTGCTTACAAGGAAAAATTGCTCAATGGCTCGCAAGAAGAAGAAACAAAGATCCGCCAAGCATTAGAACATCCGAATCCTTTGCTGTCAGACAGAAAGTGGTTTTTAAAACAATGCAACTTTGAGTATGGATCCGAGTCTCCTATGTTGGCCGCCTTGTTTGCCCTTCCACCCGAAAAGCCCAAGAAACGCCGTCTCCTCTCGAGTTCTTCTCAACCAGATGCAAAGAAGTCTAAACAATAAAGATCTTATCTTGAAAAAGTTTCAAAGGTGAAATTATGTGAGGTATAAAATTTCAAAGGTGGAATGATGTGAGGCATAACATGTCCGCGAAACAACGACCGAGGAGGGGTCGTCCCACGACCCGATCAAAATTGGGCCAAGCCCAGGTTGGGCCAAGTTCACATATTTCAATCCTTCACTTTTCTTCCCCTCAACTTGTCATCATGTCTTCTTCCTTGACTACTATTACTAATTACTGCCAATACATAAACATTATTGACAATAACGAACATCTCGTTAGTTTCGGTGTGACTTGTTACATTTTGATACTTTTGCACGTGCAAACAACGTTCACTTTTTAAGACCTATCCCATACTGTGTCAAATCTTCTATGTCGGTGTTTAAAGTTGAGAAGACTTGGCTGTTTTGGTAATCGTAGTCCCAAGGGGCGATCGTTGAGTGCTGTGCTTGACAGAAACCACCACCTTTAAAAAAGATTGTGAGAAATGGCATTTGAAAAAGAAAAAGATTTTTGAAAAATGAAAAAAGATACCACCTTGAATTCAAGACATCTTGCGCTTACACTAGCACAAATTTTTCAAAGAAAATGTGAGAAATAAAGAGATGTTGTGATATTCATTGGTAGATATTTGCTGCACCCACACCAGGAATTTACACAACCATCATTCCTGGCTTTTCCTATGTGCCTCAATCTATAAACTATTACTATGCTTGGTATAAGACACTTTTCTATCACGTAGTTTTTTTAAAATAAACAATTCCAAGTCCGCGAAAAGCGTGTGTGTGCGATCGAGAAATTTGCGAGATCTTTTTGAAAACATCAAAACAAGATGGAAGAAAAGGAAACTTCGTACAGTGTTCTCATCGAAATGATTCGAGAAAATCATCTTCCAACGCACAGCAGAAAATTTCTGATCCCCAATCATCTGATTACTGACAAAGAAAGATCGATGATCCTTTCACAAATTCATTTGTTGGATGGCGACTTGTACGAACGATTAATCGTCGATGCTCTTCATTTCCGGCTCTATCCTTTTGAGTATAAGAAGAAACATGAATTATTATTCGTGAATCGCAAACAATTTCAAGAATGGAATCCAGAGCTTTATCACTCTGAGGACGAGCACAAATGGAAAGACTTTGAAATCGAGATAAAGAAGAAAGATCCAAGTCCATTACCAGATTCACCTCGTGTCACTCATATCTATCATGTTTATGAAGGCTTTACTGTCTATAAGGCGGAAGACATTGTACGCACAAACTTTTTGCGAGATATGAAAAACAATGGTCCTGCGTCCCAAGTGGACACAGATGTCCATAAAGAGATGTTTACACACAAACCAACAGAATCACAAGAATCGCTGATCCCCAAAGAGAAGCGTCCTTTCACCTGTTTTTGGTGCCTTCAAACGTTTCCAGAACAAATCAAATCTTGCAGTCGCTGTGCAAATGCATACTATTGTTCCACCAAATGCCAAAAATTCGATTGGAAAACTCACAAACAGAAATGCACCAACATTTATTAATTTGCGTGAAAAGAGGGAGCATTTGGGGTTGTTTCGCTGAGATAAGTATCAATCGCTGCATGGACTCTTTGTTCTAGTTTTCGAGTTTGGTCCATATCTGTTTCGGGGATCACCACTGGGCGATTCAAGATGTCAATCTCTGCAGAAATAAAAAAGGGCATGTTATATCTTTTCGCATTGATCTCGTAATTAAAAAAAGGGATGTTTATGACATGTTTAATAGGGTGGGCCCCCCATGAGACGATAGCTGTCTTGAGTTGACGATCCAACTCTATTTCTTTCAAAAGGTCTGAAACAGTCTGGTTGGTATAGTCGATGGCTTCCTTTTTGTTCCAGGCTTCTCCGCAAAATTCATCCGGAAAGAATACAAGGAGAATTCTCCATGGTTGAGTCTTGTGTATGAGATACTTCCAAGAGGTGGAATCATATTCGTCGGGAGGGAGGATAGCATACAAGGAATTGTCTCCTATACTGTTGCCAAATCGCACTTCAAAGTTTTTCTGTTGCTGGTTTGTCAAATTGAATGTAGAGACCCATTCAGTTTCTTTCAAGGATCGAACATAGGACAAAGGATCAAATCTAGGAACACCCGATGTGATTTCCATGATTGTCAACTGTGATTCTCCTCTCCGCCCGAATGAAATTAACGCGCCGAAAAAATAATCATAATCTTGAAAATTCCTATAAAATTCATCTCTATGCAAGAAGAATTATTTTCCTTTGCAGATCTGGTTGATTCTCCCATTTCTTTTGAAGATGCGTCTATATCTTCGCTCATGGCAGACCAAGAAATTCAACAATTATTGGAATCATCCCCCTTATTGGCACTGGATCATCAGACAGACATACTACTTCCTCCTTTGATTATTGTGCCACCTCAACAAAGAAAAAAACAAAAGACCTATTACTTGTATGGGCAACTCATACCTTCCTCGCCAACCTTTTACAATATCTTTCGGCTAATAAGAAACCTCTTTCAAAACAAGTGCGAAGCTGACAAGTGTGCCGCTTGTCTTCAAAGAGAATATGTCATCCACAGATGTTCTTCATGCCGCATTTCCACCAACAAACACCATTATTCTCTTCATCCACGTATCTGCACCTACTGCATTGTCGCTAACTGTATTGCCAACTGTATCAAGCTCAACAAGTTTCAATGCACAATCAAACAAGTTGAATTGACCATGAGCGAAATATCTTTGATTCGTGAATTTGTTCTACGAGAAATCACCATCGAATAAATCATTTTATTTCAAAGGGACAAACGTTTGGTTCTTCTCAAAGACAAGCCAAGTGCCCTTGACAGCCCGACGATTGCAAGGTGTGCAAAGCGGCACCAACATAGTTTGTTCTCCATGTTTCACAAGGCCCATTGTGTCGTACTTTTGTGAGCATTCAACAATATTTTTCAAAGACGCACACTTGGTTGGGACACCAAACGATTCAATCCACTTGGACTCTAGATTTTCGGGCAGTGTAGGATTCTGTACCCCATACACGACACAGTGTTTCTTTTCGGCGTGTTTAAGAAGAACATCCATCATCTCATTCATGCTCTGATGGACAGATATGAGCTCTTGTCGCAAGGCATCCATTATATAATAAATTCTCTCATCTATTGTATAATGGCGCGATTTCTTTGTTTCTGTTTGAATAATTCATAAAAGATGATGACTTCTGTGGGACTGGTTCATGTAGGAATTTGGCTAGATGATCAAGATCTAGCAATGTTGATGATGAGCTCTTCCTTTGCTCGAGCTTCACTTGTGTATTTGATGGAGAAACGTAAAGCGGCTGCCTCTAAGACTTTTGGGATATGCAACGAATTTCATTTTTCACCAGACTCAAAGTATATGATCATTTCTAGTCGGAAAACGTACGAATCAAACGAAAATTCATCCTTTTCGTTATGGCACGTGGAAGATGGCACCCGGTCTTCGAAATCGATGCCAACATCATTAACCCCACATGTCCATTTCCTTACCAGTTCTCTGGTAATCCTTGTGGATTCCAACTCACAAATTATTGTCTGGGATATAGAAAAGGAATGCGTTATTCGAACTCTGAATGTCAGATGTCCTGTTGACGCATACACAGTATTTTATACATGCTTGAATGGACAATTTTTTGTGATACGAAACAACCTAATGAATCATATGGAAATCTGGGACCGATTCACCTGGCAGATAGTAGTATCCTTCACGAAAACTCGTAACACCTTTTTTTCGCCCGATGGGAATCTTATTCTCGTGCAATCCTTTGCTCCTTCATTATCCTGGTCTGTGTTTGATTATTCTGTTTATGATCTGCGAAATAACGCGGTATTATTTACTTCGAAAGACAACTCCTATGCGACCTTTTATTTTTCGCCTTGTAACGAATATCTGATAGTTTCAAAATCCAACCAAATATCAGTGATTGATTTCAAAAAACAAGAAGAATTTTTTGTATCAACATTTCCATACCAAAAAGCATGTTTGGTGGTTATTTCTCCCGATAGCTCATTTTTTGTGTATGGCAATCGGAATCACATCATTTTTGCTTATCTTCACGATCCTTGCAACAAAGAAAAGCGAGAAATGTTGACATTCAACAGTTCTATAGAATCGATGATCGATATGATCATTTCACCAAATGGAAAGTATATTGCATGTTTGTACAGCAACAAAATAATTGTTGTGGATACACAAACAAGACAAATCGATTTCACTATTGTTATTGCTTCACCAACCCCTATGATTCGCTTTTCTTTTGACAACCGATTTCTTGCATTTCTTGAACGCTATCAAAAAAATATCACCTTGTGGGATTTGCAAACAAAACAATGTGCCTACACACACCCCAATCTCCATCTCATTTCATTTCGAGATTTATAAATAAAAGATTCTCATGTTTCACGACACCTTCAAAAACTCTTTCTAGTACAGCAGCAAACAATGAAGATCCGCCTCATCTCTGATCTCCATCTCGAATTCTATCCCAACCCTTTCAAGTTGTGGAAGAAATTGAATTTTGACAAGGTCGAAAACAAAGCCGACGAGATTCTCATTCTCGCTGGAGATATTGGCTATCCTCTCAACCAAGACCAAAAGGAATCCCAGTCCTATGTCGAGCTTCTCTCCCTCTTCAAATCTCAGTGGGATCACATCATTTTGGTGCCAGGAAATCATGAATATTACAATCTTAAAGGCCACTCTTTTTCGTATGTAGATCAAGTGATGAGTTCCATGTGCAACCGATTGGGCATCCATTTTCTCCAAAAAGGGTCGTGCACCCTCCAAGGCATTACTTTTTTTGGATGCACACTGTGGTCAAACATCAGCCTGCTTGGCTTTCACGGGATGAACGACCAGAGATTGTTCAATTTTGATGTTTCGGAATATTTGGCCATTCATCAAGATCATTCACAGTGGCTTCAAGAGCAGATTTCACAGTGCACCTCTCCTTGCGTTGCTGTCACGCACCATTTGCCCTCTTTTGAGATGGTTCACCCAAGATTCTTGGGCAAAGACAATACACCCTATGCAACTTCCCTCGACACTTTCATTCAGAAACAGACCACTCTGAGACTGTGGTGTTGTGGGCACACTCACGAGCGAGCCAGTGCTATGATTGGCAACACACTCGTCTACGCCAATCCCTTTGGCTACCCTCAAGAAACGAGAGAAACCAAACCCCTATGGGACAATCTTACAATGGAACTATGATCTATTTCAATAAATCATCTCCATCTCCTGTTTCGATGTTGATAAGCACCAATCACTATAGCTAATATAAAAAGGGCCAAAAACACAAAAACGATAATGACGACGCCAATGTCAGCAACCGCGTAAAACAAAATGCGTGGTGCTGTACTTTCAACACCAAAAGTGAGTTTTCCATCGCATGTTGTCGGTTCAAAGGTTTCATCTATGTTCTCCACAAATCCTTTAGAAGTAATTCGAACACTGGTTTTGGACACATCTCCTTCGAGCCATGCTGACTTTTTTGGATTTTCGAGTGCCAACTCTGGCCACTCTTTTTCATATAATACAACTTCATCACATTTTATCACCAAGCTCAGAGAATGAGGGGTCTCTTGAGGCAAGAATCGTAACTTTAGCTTCATACACACCTGACATCTTTCCTTTCTATTATATAAAGCGCGACATTTTATGGTTGGTATATCTTTAGATAAACTGGAATGTATCGAGACCAAATTCAACGAGTCGGTGTTTGGCTTACCGACAGGGATTTGGCTTCAGCTTCCTTATCGTGTCGAACCTTTAACGATTCCCTGAGTAATCTTTTGAATCAACGAAAACAAAACCAGGAGCTTAGATCACAATATAAAGCAAGAGATATTATTTTTTCGCCGGATGGCCAGTTTCTTACCATGTTATGTACACAGTCTCTTTCACTGTGGTATGTCTGTGATATGGCCTTGTATCACTTTATGGAGTTGCCCTTTGCTGTTGATTACCAAGTTCCAATGCGGTATTTATCCGACACCTTATTACTTATCGCAACAAACGAAAATAACTTTGAGTTTATGATCTGGAGCCTTGAACGTCAATCTGTGATCAAAATATGTAGCATGTCTATGCCATTTGTTCGATTTGAACATATTTTCAATAGTCCCTTCTTATTCAGTCTTTCCAAATTTTGCATTACTATTTGGGATGCAAATACTGGTTCTCATCGCAAAGAACTTACCAGTTCACAATTGTTGGAGCATTCTGCCATTTCCAAACGTCATCTTCTTGCTGTTTCATCAAAAGAAGATCTATTTCTTATTTCTGTAAATATGGACGAGTCAGTCACCCAGATGGTAAAACACAATACCAATATCAATGCACTTTGCTTTTCTGATGATGGTTGTATGCTCGTATCAAGCTCTAATACCGAATCTGTCGTTTGGGATGTCGAAAAGAGAAAGGTGATGCCCCTTTTGGAAATCAAAATAATCTTTACTGTTATCACACCAATGAACGACACCTTTCTTTGTGCGAATCCTGATGAGATTGTCAAGTTCAACCATAAACAACTGAATGGGTTTATGCTTGCGAATGGCCTGGTAGAAATGAAATTATCAAGGGATCATCGTTACATGTTTTATGTCAGCTATTTTTACAAGATCTATGTATATGAATTGTCAACAATTTCCCTCATCTTGGAAATTGATATCAACCAAATCCGCACAGATTATGACACTGCTGATTTTTCACCTGACAGCACATTACTTATTGTTCGAAAGTTTATCTTTATGGAACCTAATTATAACTATGAGATATGGGACATTGAAAGCAGGACCCTCCTTTATCAAATAAAATAATATCTTTATTTGACAAGTTCAAACTTTTCAAACTTTTCATCCCCTCCCTTGTTTTTAAAAGTGCTAGCCTGGTTATGAAAATCATACTTGGCAATCGGTTCTTTCTTTTTGTCGAGGAGGTCGTCGTAAACAATCGAAAACCAAATTCCAACAGAGCGAGCTCTAAACCATGTTTTGTCATCTTTGAGCCCACTTCCAATCTGCCATTTCTCAAACGAAATATTGTTGGCGAAAGCACCTCCCAGAGGATGAAAAAAGGCAACATAATACCTGGATTTTTCGATCGGGATGATCTTGATGACATCAGTTTCGGTCTTTGTTGTAAATGAGACTTCAATGGTGTCATCTTCTGTCTTTTTCGTATACTTGACAGTGAAATCTCGATCAATTGAAATAACATTGTTTGCCTCGGTTTTGGTTGTTTCCATAGACAAATCAATTGTCACTTTGCTAGTTATAATACCGTCATCGTCATCGCCTTCAATAGTCATAAGATGACCACCCTCGTCTTGCTGGGTCGCTTGCAACTCAAGTGCGAAAAGGCATGGTATCGGAAGGGATGATTGAGACACAGGGGTAAATCTTGGTCGAGGTTTTGACAATTTGAGATATCTTCCCTCATAAATCTCGACATAGTGTTTCCGGATAATTGCTCGGACAATCATCACAATCAGAAAAATAATCCATAGCGCAAGTAAAACGAAGACAAATATCATGCCCGCTTTCGCCGCCATTTTCGAAGAAAATTCGTATAAATCTGAAAATATACAAACATATTATTTATGAATAGAAAATCAAAACAAACAATTATGGATCCTTATATAATGGAGCTTGAATCCTATCTTTTTAAAGCTGGTTTCGATCTTTCTCACGACGCTGTAGCAGATTATGTCAAACGTGTTTCATCATTTCGTCACGAGGAACCTATTTTGTTTGCATTGCGATATGCTGACGAAGAGAATTGTGTTCTCGATATGCAAGAAGAGAATTACACTTTTGAAGAACGCCTACATCATCTCGGCTTTCGACCCGAGATTCAAGCTGCCATTCTTCAAGCTCGCCCACCTCTTCTCAACGATGATGGTTTGCATGTGGACCAGTGGATTAGATCTGCACTTGTTCCTCAAAATAAAGACTAATACATTTATTTACACTTGATTCAAAGCAAATTCGATTTTTCCTTGACAAAAGGAACATCGTACAGAGCTCGGAGGCAGGCGGTGTCGCTCTGCCGGGGGAAAACAGTTCTTTGCACATCGAACCAGATACTTGGCTGTGGAAAAGGCAGTAGTATGACATCGGTCTCCACTACAACCAATCTCCAATGCTTTCTGTTTCCACACTTGGTCATGGTTGTGGCCAGGGCCCACCAAGGCATGAGCAATTTCGTGTAAAACACAATCTCGTAACTTTTCCTCTGCGACCAGCACTGCATATCCAGCCGCAATGCGAATCATTTTCTGTTCAAAACGTGCAGACCCAGCCCGAGATTTGGCAGCCGAGAATTCCAACGTCCAATCCTTGAGTCCTTCATGCTTTTCCATTTCTGTTCTGACCAAGTCTCGTGCCTCTTCCAATGTCCGCAACTGGGAAAGTCCTTTGGGCGGGGAGATCTTGATTTTTTGAATCGTTTTCTTGGCTCCAAGAGATGTATCCATGATTCTTAAAAAATAAAGAGTGAGAAAATATGATGACCAAATGTAGTCACGACCCGGTCATGACCAGGTCGCGCATTGCTTTTCTTGGGTTCTTGGTCTCTGCCATTCCTTTTCTTGGTTGGCCACTGCAGGGTTAAAATGGTTTTTATATTTTTTATGCAAAGGCAAGGAAACTGTTGACTTTGCTTCGAAAACCCTGAGTGGAGATGCGAGTGCGTGGGATGCGATCTCGTATTACTCTTCATTAGCGATTAGCAAATTGGGCCCTGTGATGGTTCCATTAGTTCCAGTTCCCGCTGTGATTAAACCCGAAATGCGATTTCAAAAGCGGGCTTTTCACTCTCAGAGAGCTTGCGTAATAAAAATATACCTTGATATTGTAGAATAGAGGATGGATCAAGGTGAAATGTATGTGTTTTACGCTTGTCCAGCGACTGTTGCTCACAAAGATGCCTTTGTGTTGTGGCTCTCTGAGACTGATATTTCTTTCGAGGTCTCCTTTACACGACCTGAAACCATGGAAGCAATGGTGTACTCAGAAAATGGAAGTTCAGTTCCTCAAGAGAATCTAGACCAGATAATGGATTGGTTTTCACAGAATAGCCTCCATTTTCACATGATAAAACGCGAATAAAGGAGAGAAAAAATGTATTTTAGAATTTCCACAGGAATTTTACCGCCACTCCATTGCTTGAGAACCCATATGGCAAACCTCTTTCTTTTTTCTTGGAGTGCCTTTACCACCAGTTTTCTTTTTTCGGGATAATAGTGCTTGCATTTGCCTTGGAAGTAAACCCGAACAGGTTTGTAGTTGATAAACGTTGAATGATGTTGTCCAATATGTTCTTCAATCGATACGTCGTATCGGTAGGAACTGCGTTCGGGTTGATCAATGATGTTCATATCGATGCGAGAAGTGAATTTACTTTTTGTTTTCTTATCTCTATACTCGTTTTCCCAGAGAATAACCTGATAACAATCTTCTTCGGGGGACATTTTTGTTTGAGCACTAATCAGTCCATCCTCTATCATCTTTTCCAGAAATTCAACAACATCATCCGATTCTTCTGATTTTATATACTCTTGCACTGAATAGACAATCCCCATTCTCTTTCCTAATTTCTTACAACCACTTTTTCACAAGATGCGCACCGCGACCCAGTCATGATCGGGCCAACACCTGGTTCACAAACAAAAACAAATTAAAAATTTCCTCTCTCATCTCTACCATGTCTTCACCTCTTACGATTTCTGAAGTAGAAGCCCTCCAACCCAAGGCAAAATTCTATATTAGCGGAGAACGACGTCGCGAAGAGTATTTTAATGATTCTCGCATCGTGTATGTTCAAGCTCGTAAAGGAAAATCCGACAATATCATTGTTCGCCTTATTCTTGACAAGGAAGTAGTGGTCAAACCCTATGCTCGTATTCTCGTCCGATTATATACTTGCCAAGACGAAACCACCCTCTCTGTTAGCACAAATCCTCGTTATGTCTCTGAAAAGCCTATTATTGACCACCTTCGAGGACAACTCTTCTTCCCTTTGTCTCCGGTGCAACGCGATTCGACCAACCGAAAAAAGCACCTTTCTTCAGTCCCTTATTATCTTATTTTAATTGGCGTTGACGTGGAAAACAAGGAGCATATGCTTGCTGCCTCTTGTAGCTTTACCATCAAGTCCAAAGAGAAAAAGTCTCAAAACATGCGAGCCATCAGCAAGCCTCACAAGAAAAACACCCAAGACATCAACAAAGAGTCTGCAGCAAAGTTGCTCTGTACTTTGAGCGAGAATCAAGTCTAATAAACGAGCATTCTTTATCTTTTATTGGGCTAGCATTTGTTCGAGTTTTTCCGAGGTTGCTGGAGAGAGAAGATCCAGCCGTGCTCCATGTTCCAGAAGGAGCAAGAACAGTTAGAAAAAAAGACAGCTTGCTTACATGGATACACCTTTCGCACTCAGAGTTATTTATAGCAGATTCAAGTGCTGTAGAACCGCCATTGTTCAACTCTTGCATTGCAGGGGCTTGCAAGTTGACATCCACGCCATGTTCTCAAAGTATGATCGAGAAATGGGAAATCAGCTTACGAAGAATAAACTGGGCCGCAATAAAACAAGCTACGTTTTGGTGTTGCTTCCACATCATAAGCCGGTGCAAAACGTTTCCATATAGGTCTGAGACATGTGGATCCGCGTCAGGGCGATTCAGGATATCCAAAATGCTCGTTGTATTGTTGATTGATTCGCAAGCAGTAAGTCTAGAAGATAAACACAAAAAGAAGATTGGTACAGTGGGTGCATTTCACAGGGTGGATTGCCCAAGAAAGGAG
Source organism: uncultured Gammaproteobacteria bacterium (assembly GCA_964552205.1). GTDB lineage: Bacteria > Pseudomonadota > Gammaproteobacteria > Natronospirales > JAIVGZ01 > JAIVGZ01. Next base: position 20,853 of record CAZKFT010000007.1, on the reverse strand, counting down.
AAGGTTGTGTGAGGTTGGCACCGTGCGAAATACATAATTGAACAAACTCTCGTCCCTCAAGCGGATCTCCATCGGCTTCTTCTGCCCGTTGAACAAGAGCCAAGCGAAATGGGGTAGTTGTTTCGTCCTTGAAATAATTTTCCGTTCGGCGTGCGTATTGGTTGAGAATTGAAGAGTCGCGAGCGACCAGAAAATCAAGAATGGGCCAAACAGTTTCGAAAACACGATGTTCAAAGGCCCCCACAATACCTTCAATGAGAGGTTGGGCACCGTGATTTACAAGCGTTTGAACAGCTTGAAAATTTCCAGTGCGGGCAGCCAGGCGAAGGGGCGTGTTGTAATCAAAGCAAAACCGGTCATATCTACCTCTTTGCTTCATCATAACATAATAAGAAAGATCCAAGGTCGTGAGATTGACATCATCCCCGGCCAAGAGAAAGTTGTTCATCAAGTCCCAGCGTTTTTTTAGGATGCTCCAGAAGAGTCTCGTTCCTATAAAAGGGTCGCTGCTCAGACGAACGAAAAGCCGAGGCGAAAGGTGGGGTAAAATCCCTTCCAGGGACAAATCAGGGTCGGAAACGAAGATTTCCAACATCTCCAAAGACGTGGGAAGGCGAGAAAAGACAAAAGGATCGCGGACGAGAGACGCCTCCAAAGTAAGACCTCTGAGGGACGTAGAGCAAGCCAACATTGGGAGATGGGATGGTTCGATAGGGGTGTTTCCAGCCCACAGTTCCACCAAATGTTCAAACCTGACCAGATTGGAAGGGAGTGACTGAGGATTGGGAAGAGTGCATTCATACATCTTGATAAAATTACAGGTGTTGGGCATGGATTGCAGCGTACTTGGCGAGAGGTCAACTTTTTTCATTGTCAAGTTTTTTAGTTGGGTCAAGGAGGTGGAGAGCAAAGGAGAGGTGCTGTTTTGGATGTACAATGTTTCAAGCATAGGCGGGAACCTAACCGAGACACCAGTAGGCAAAGGAATCATGAGTATAAGAGTCTGCAAGCTAGAAAGAGACGACAATCGATCCCAAACAACATCATTGGAACTAGGATTCGTGATGTCAAGGCGTTTAAGGAAAGGAACTGCAGGTGAATATTTCAAAAAAGAAGAAAGTCGTGATCCCGAAATTATTGAGGGGAATATTTTATATTGAACCCAAATAAGCCGGTAAAAGCGGTGAGAAACAAGTCTTGGACATCGTCAATCTATGTGGATACGAAAAGGAGATACCTGCAAGCTAATTTCGTTGGGTGATCTTCGATATATGAGAAAATAGTGCGTATGATATCATCAGTGATATAAACAAGGCTCGATTCATCTTTCTTTATCCTTTTGCAAATTGGCTCCATCATTTGAGAAAATGGGATGAAAACACCAAGGATGAGGGATATTGAGAACGCGAGTTCATGGTTTCGCGGGCAATCTATAATTTCTGATCAGCAAGAAGCTTTATTAAAGAAAGGCATTGTAAGGCATGAATTGAAGACAGATAGGTTCGGACTTCATATGCATAATATAAAGACATTTTCGCAAGGTGAGATCCCAAATATTCAGAAATTCTCCATCGTAAAATGCAAAGTGATTGCTATCAGGCGAAAAACAGCCTCGATAAGCTTTGCATTGTAGAGTAAGGATCACAGAAAAGTCTGACAACTCTGCAATCTTGATAGTATTGTCAAAGCTTGTAGAAGCGAGGTAACGATGGTCGGGAGAAATCCAAAAAGAAGCTACATTTGACAAATGGTAATGAGGTAGTCTTTGTTCTCGTATGGTGCCATCTGTCATATTTCGGATACTAAACTTGTGTTTTTTGGTATCACTCGAATCTTCAAATTCGTAGACATAACAATGATTGTTGGGGGAAGAAAATTTGCAGCGGATATTGAAATGCGGATTGACCACATACTTTATAAAGGTTTTCTTCTCGATATCCCATACATGTACTTCCTTGAAACCACGAAAAAGAAGATAGCGAGCATCGCTCGAATATTCAACATGATCTACCGATTGAAAAATATCTGAAATGGTTTCAATCGCTTTGCCAGTTTCTACATCCCATATATTTACTTTTGTATCATAACCGCCAGAGACAAGGTGCCGTCCATCCGGAGAAAAACACAGGCAACTCACACGTCTGGCGTGCCCTTGAAGTGTGTGTAGGATTTTCCAGGTATGCATATTCCATAGTGTAATCACGCAATCTTCACCCGAGGAGCAAGCCAGGTAGCGATTATCAGGAGAAATGCACAACCTCTTTACTTTGCCAGAGGAATTTATCACAGTCTTTTCTATTTTTGCTGTTGTAGTGTCATAAACATTGATATCGCCTGTTCTATCCCCTGTAACGAGATAGACGCGAAAGCGTGCTTCCAAGTTTACCAAATGTTGTTCGTGCTTGGCACGTATCAAAGGAGCCAATGCTTTCACTGCTTCATAAAAATCCTCTTTGGTCGATACACGAAATAACAGTTCATAGACAAAAAGATCATCCATAGTTTGATTTCAACTGGATATCACCTTTTCAAGTGCGCGAGAATAGAGTTGGAGGATTGAATCCTAAACACTTGACAAAATGACCTATCTTCGAGTGTCTGTTTGTGGGGGGCTTTCCTTGGAAACATTTGCCAAGTATCTGCCTCAAAGCCAATACCGACATGAATCCAATACGATATTGTACGAATGTCCATTTGGAAAGATTGAACTTTATTGCTATCGTTACAGTTTCAGCAGACGCGACTATGAACCTTTGTCGATTGAATACAATGTAGACTTTGGCTGCCCTTCTGCCGATGAATGTGTGATTCACGCCTGTCTGGAGTCAAACTATTACAGGCCCACGACCTTTAACAAGAAAGGGTTTCTCATCAACTGGGATAGCGAATATGCCACCAAGAACGACCCAGGTATGGAACAGGCAAAATGTATTGAAGTCACTGCTATCAACGAAGACAGTCTATTGGATGGCCTGGCCAAGTGTTTTATCCGATTGGTCTCGACCAGATATTTCAACACTGAATGCATTGGTTTTGGTCAAAGAGTTTGGCTGCCCTTTTATCCCTCGAACGAGGACTTTATCTACAGAGAAGATCCTGAAGAATAGATTTATTCGTACAAAAAGGCATCCGGAAAAAAGTCGATCGAATAGGGGTATTCTATTGGTATAGTTATAAAGTTATGAAATGTATCTTTGTCCAACCCCTGTGTGATGGTGATTGTATGGTCTTCGCTCGCCGATACAAGTTTTTGACCATCCGGTGAATATTTGATCGAATTGATTTGATTATTGTGAGCCATGATTGTAAATTCTGGTGTCCAATTTCGAGTATTAACGATCACAATTGGAAGAGGAAGGTTGATATTATTGCTTCCCCATGCAAGGTATTGTCCATCGGGAGAAAAGGTCATAGTTGTGATCTGTCCCACATATAAGGAGGTAACATTTTCCAAGATGCGATAGTTTGCTTTTATATCCCATATTTCGATTTCTCGATAATAAGCGGCTGCAAAATATTGGCCGCAAGGCGAAGAAGCCAGGATTTGTGCTTTATTCTTTGTTTTGATTTTTCTCACCATCGATTTTTTTCTGATGTTCCATATCCGAATTCGCTGGCTATCAGCCAGAGCCAAATGTGTGCCATCCATTAGATAACAAAAGGATTTGAATGGGTTGTCATTCTCTGGATTGATCATGTGATAAATGCTGTTGTTTTTGCAATCCCAGATAACAACTTGCCCGCTGGTTGTTAACCAAACGAGGTAGTGTCCTTGGGGGCAATAAGAGATGGATGAGGTGCCATGTGAATTGTCGGAAGCAACTTCAATTATTTGGTGTTTCAATTCTTTGGTTTCTGCATCCCAGATGTAAACCCGATTTCCTATTTTACCAGCACATGCAACAGATCGACCATCGGGAGAGCAGGAAACGAGCACATTGTGCGTGCTTTCAAATTCTTTTCTATCTCCAAAAGAATAAAGTTCGCGTTGGCTTTTCAACCCCCATATTCGCATCGTTTCAAAATCCCCAGAAACAAAGAGATATTCGTATCGCTTATAAAGGTCGCAGAGATATTGTATTTCTCGCGAAAGAAAAGAGAAACAAGGCCAGAAAGCTTTGATGGTGCTGATATAGTCTGACCTTGCTCTGATGCGAGAAAGTATTTCGTAAAGGAATAAATCTAGGCTCAACATAGGAAAATATATTTGTCTTCTTTCACTGTAACAACAAGAATAATCAAAGACCCTTGACCTCAATTCTGAATTCAAACTCTGTATTCAAACAATCCCAATTAATAATAGTCCAAAGGGGTGCGGCAGATCGGGCAGACCTTTGGTTTGGTTTGCATGTAATGTTCATTGCAGGGTTCGCAAAAGAACTTGTGGCCGCACACATAAAAGACAGAAGAATAGGCATCGTAGCAGGCTCCGCACGCCAAGTCGTCAGGGATTTCTTCTTTCTTCTCGGGCTTTGGCATCACCAAGTTTCGAGGCGGGGACTCCACAAAGCCAATCGGTGAAACCGGTGTATAAAAATACCACTCGTCATAAGTCGGAGAAGGGGAGCGTGGATAATTCTCCCAAAGAGACTCGTGCTCAGGTGTAAAAGAACTAGACCCCGAAACGGGAGAGGGTGAACGTGCATAAGCAGGCGAAGTAGGGGCATACGCAGGAGATCTGGGTCGATAGGCTGGGGAGGCAGGAGGAACGTAAGCGGGAGAAGCAGGTCGATAGGAGGTCGGAACTGGATTGTTTTCTTGTCTGTTGGAGCGAGAGCTGCTGCTTCTTCGTTGAGTGCTGCTTTTTTCAGAGCGAGGCTTGAGGGCATTCCAGAGTTGAGAATAGATCGTTTCCTCTTCTCGCAAAAGTTTTTGCAACCAATCCATTTCCTTGGTCAATTGGTGAGAAAGATTGCTGCTGGTGCGAATTTCATCCGTGCTTCTGGCAAGCAAGCTCACACTGCTTTGCAATTGAGTGGTTCTTGAAGTAATAGTGACACGAAGGTTGTCAATATCAGAGGTGAGAGAATCGAGGCGGCTTTTCAAAGAGTTGATTTTTTGATTGCGGCGAGATTGATTCGTCGAGTTTTTGGCGTTATAGCGAACAAGTTCACTTTTGACAGTATCTCTATTGATGGAAGAAGCCATGGCTAAAAAGAAAGGGAGGAAATGTTGACAAAAATGTGTATAAAAATTGGGTTTGATTAATGACCGCCCGGTCATGACCGGGTCACTTTGTGGCTCACTCAAAAGCGGGCCAAGACCTAGTTTATAAAATCAGTCAAAAAAAAATTTTCTTCAGCTTAAATTCTAACACAATGCCTTTTATCACTTCTAACTTGCAAGATCTCCAAGACAGCGAATGTCATTCCTGTCGAGAACAAATCACAAAAACCTCTACGAGATGCGAAAAATCAACGTGTCAAAAAGTCTTTTGTCATTCTTGCTCATGGAATCTCGGGAATTTCGTGGTGAATGAATCAAATCCCTCAGAAAGTCAAAAATTATGCCTTGATTGCTTGGAAGAACATGTATCAGACCTCAAAAAACGTGCGGCCAATGCCGCTAAACAACTTCGACGATTTGAAAAGTCTTTAGAACGCCACAAGGAAATCCAGGAAGAAAAAAAGGAAAGGAAGAGAAAAAGTCTAGCTCTTTTCGAACAACTCAAGGAAGAGGTGAAAAATCTGCCAATCACAGATCCCACGAGCACCAACGTAAAAGAGGTGCGTCAAGAAGTTCTGAATGAGATCAAGAGAATGGCTGCAGCAGGAAATAAGCCTGATCTTATGATCTATGAAAATCTTCATAGCAATGACATGAGAACTGCCGAATCGGCCAGCGACCATGTTTCTCTTCAAGTCTCTTATCTGATTGCCAAACGAAAAAAGGAACAATCACAATAATATGGTTGCTTGCATTTGTTCATTTCTATCCAAAATTTAATACAAAAGTTGTTTCCATGTGTTGTTTTACCTGGTGCGCGAATCAATTTTCAAATATAAAAAATCCTGATAAAGATGTCTTCTTGTCGTGATTTTTGGGTTGAAGTTTTCAAGTATCTCTCGCCAGAAGATCAAAACAACCTTGGTCACACTTGTCGCTTCTTTTGGAACTTGGCTGCCCAACATGAATATGTTTCTTCTGTCCTCTCCATCTGTCGACCTGTTTTTCAAACTGATCATATGCAACTTTCTAAACGCGTTGTTCTGGTCGACCTTCACAAAACGAAAAATTTCATAAACCATTGGGTTGACCATCCCTCTGTCAACACACTCTGTCTCAAAATCTTTGTATATAAAGCGAATGATATGAAGCATCCTGTGGAATTTTTACCAATTCTCAAACATTTTCCTCTGGTCGAAAACTTGGTGTTGTACTTTGGAACCAAAATGCAAAGTGTTGTATTTAACCATTCGGAAATTTTCTCTTCCATGAAGAAAATATTGGACAAAGTTCTTGATATTCCAGATTCTTTTCCCTCTCTCAAAAGCATTAGTATTCACGCCTGTCGTCAATACGACATTGAGAGTGTAGTTCTCCAATTCTTTGAGAAATTGGCTGTTTTTCATCCTCTCCTCTACGTCAGTTTTTCGGACCAAAGTACCATCCACAAACCAGAATTTCAAGTGACCAACTTTCCCATCTATCGCTTTTTCACCGAGATCATCCATTCGAAACACAACCATCGCAGCGTGATATCCACAGAAATCGTAAGCGATGTTGCAATATCTTATGCAATGGGCGTTCATCCAGCAACCAAACAACCCTTGAATTATCCTTTTAATTTCTTTCAAATTCTCTTTGAGGCTAGTGATTTGTTTCACAATAGCCAGGTCTCTACTATTCTTGAAAGGATGCAACCACATATTGTAAAACCTTTTCCAAGAGGAAAACTTTTGTCCGACTTTCTCTCCAATGCAAACCATGCCTTTAGCTACGACATTGTTGAATGTTTGCTTAGCAAGTACAAAGAAGATTTATCCTATCAAAAGAATGGCAAGAATTGTATTGATTTGGCATTCGAGTTTGCTTTGCATCGCTGGGTCAAACAAATGGGCGATTTAAAAAAGGACGAACACATGGTGGAACAGATAGGGTTTATGGAAACTTTTTTGAACGAAGTTCGTTGGGAATTATTGTATGGTCTGCTTTTGAATCCTCTCATGCAGATCTTTAACGAGAAATATGCCCAATCATGCAACCTTGATCTTGCAAAAGCCCAAGCAAATCCTTTTTGTGTTATTGCCGACTTTTTTATTCGATTTTCTTCAACCATCAACGATTTCCAAATGATGATTGTCAAGTTTCCATTGTTCACTACATTTATCGAGGATCTCTGCTCTTGTGCCAAAACTCATGGCTTTACACTCTACCAAATTCATCCAACAACAAAAACCTGTGCTGCAGAAATCATCAATAACTATTTGAGCACATCAATCCCCAAAAATATTGTTATTTTATCACTTCTCGCGATGATCCTCGAAAAGTATGCATAATAAATCTTGTCGAGCGCTCCCTGTGTCTTTTTTATCAACCCAATCCTTAAAAAATGCCCAAGAAACTGAAAAAAGCTAGCAGCTATACTTTGTTGGTCCAGAAAGCATTTCCCACCATCAGTGAGGAGCATCTGAACAAACACAAGGAGCGCATCAAAAGGTTGATAAAGATGTATGCTCACTTGGAAGAGTGCATGCGAGTCACCATTGGACAGCTGGAAACCCCCTTTATGTTTCAAGAGAAAGCAGAGACAGATATATGGAGATATGAACATGTGGCTCTATTCAATTTCATGGAAGAGGAAGGCTTTGACACCAAGCTTGCTCGTGACTGCAAACCGGACTTTGCTGCCCTGCAAGAATTATGGGAACAACACCAATAAATGTTTCTTTCTTTTTTGTTTAGAAAAGATGAAAAAGTCTTATAATCTCAAATGGAAAGGCTGGTCTCCTGAGTCTCAAGATAAATGGCTCGAGAGTAAGAATATAAAACCAAAACAAAAACTCGAGAGCTTTATTCTTACGTATTTTGAGGAAGACCTTGAACAGTATTTTTCCTCAGAGGACATTCCGAAACTACTGTTCTTTTTAAAACAAGAAGAAGTATATGATTATTATCGACTCTTGATAAAAGATTTTTCAGAGCTAGAAAAAGAAGAAATCTTTACAATGTTCACTTGGGACCTGGACTCTCTTGCAGCAAAAACTCCTTTGCATATGGATCGAATTGAACATCTTGCATATGATTTGAATGTAGAGCTTGCTCGAAGAATGAGGAATGAAAAATAAACAATTACAATAACAAGCGCTTTTAGTTGGATTGTTGGATGATCAGTTACAAAACATGGAAAATAAAAAGAGAAAGATTTCGCAGGATGAGAAAGAAATTTCATTTGTGTTGCCAAGTGCCGATCTCTTAAAAGAAGACGAGAATGAACTAAAGAAATGGAAAGAATATGTGGACACTATTAATGAAATCATTGAAGAAGTGGAAGAATCAAAACACAATTTGTTGTATTTCGAACTTATCGAGAAAAATGACTGGGAAGGAGAAACCTGGCATTTTTATTGCGGGTACGAAAAAGAAACCAAAGAGGAATTTGAATCGTTATTGGAAAAGCTTGATTTTGGTGGAAGATCTAGTTGGGAATTGGGAAGCGTTTCTTTGACAAAACGAGAAGTGGACCTTTTGGTCGCACATGCAGATGGTGGGTATATGGCCTCTCACAGTTATGGAGAAGACCATTCTCTAGAAGAGTTGAAAACGTTTGTGAATTGCGAACGCTGTTTGTCCGAATTGAAATATGGAGAACAAGAATGGTACAAAGGCGACTATTCCTTTGACTGTCGTCATCTAGATGAAAAGCAATAAATACCATTTATCAATATTGAGGAACAGATCTTTGAGAAAAATCTTGCACAATTAAAAAGATCAAAAAAAAGTCTGACGAGATGAATTGGGACAAAATTTACATTTCTCTGAAAGATCCTTCAAGTGTGATCAATGGTTTTCCTTATAATGCAAAAGATTTTGAAGACACATTCTATGACGATGAGTCAAACTCGTGGATGAAACAGAATATTTGGATCAGCAGGCGAAAATCTGAAGATGAAGACGAGCCCTATCTATATCGGATCCGCCAAGTCATAAAAAGTGAAAGCGAATCAAATTGCACGATGTTACACTTGAAAGACCATATTTTTGACGACGACACCTTTCAACAGTTCTGCGACCCATTGAAACTGGAAACAAAATTTTCCTTTTTATTCCGTCGTTACTACCTAAAGCCAAAAGGGTTTTGCGTTGACATGGTTCGGATCAATGATAATCAATACTGTGTCTCAGCGAGCCTGCCTTCTTCCGAGGCCAGTGTCCTTGATGATCTTAGTTCGGGACCAACTCGAACAAAAGCGTTACACTATTTGTATTACAATCACAAGGATATCTATCAAGAATTGAAAAGTTCTAATATCGTTCTGGATTCTTGCGATTCAAACCTTACATCTCAACATCTATTGCACAAGTTTGAGATTCTTGCTTCTTCTGGTGTAACTGTCGCATTTTGACAAGTTGAATAAATGATTGATTTTGAGATGTTGGAAAAGACAACGAGATGTCGATATGTTTTATGTATTCTCAGTAATTTGTGATGAGGTTATTAATGTTTTGGTTTTTGGTTTGGGTTGTTCAGATGGGATGGGTAGATCAGGTTGTTTTCTCTTGTTTGTTAAAAGTGAAGCAAAGTCTTGCGGATCTGGAATACAATAGATGGTGCATTCCAATCCCAAAGGAATTTGTTGGATTGACCCCAAACGATATTTTTCCCATTTTCCACAGTAACAATAATAAAAATCTTGTGAAGTATAAGTTTCGGGTAGAGAGAGGACAAGTTCATGATCTAAAAAGAAGTAGATCTTTTTTAAATTCTCAATTTCTGAGATGGATTGAAGAATTCGGATTTCGTCGCTCGAGATTTTACGCCGAGGAACCAAATAAGGATGATCTTGATAAAACAACAAAATATGTTCCTCCTTGAAATTATCCACAAGAACTTTGATGAGACCCATACCAAGCGTGATAAAGTTATGCCCAAATTTTACAGGAGGATACACGAGAGGGAGCAATCTTGTGAAATCGGGAAGAAATGATTCTAGTGCTGCTGGAAATCTAGCCTTCAGTAGATAATAAAATTGATTGTAAACTGTTTTGACTCGTTCTCTTTCCCGAGGTGTCAAGCGGAGAAGATCTTCAAAGGGAATTTTTTTGCGGTTCAAAGTAGGTCCCAAATACATTAACACAAGAAGATGAAAGAAATTGGTAGGGCGAAAAGACTGAAAATAGTCAGAATTAAAAAAACGACGAGATACCGTTGGTTTGGGAACGTCTAGATTGATAGATTTTACCAGGATGTCCATCGTTTCTTTTCTAAAGCAAAAAATGTGATAATATTGAGTTTCATTCAGAACAAATGGCAATAAAGATTCAGGATCTTTTGGGAAATTGGAGATAAGATGAATCATTACAGTTGAAATCGAATCAATTTCGATATCAAACTCCATATCACGATTGATTTCAGAGCAGAGGAGCTCAACAAAATCTTTCGACCATTCTTCACCTTCACCATTTTTGGGAGATTTCGAGTTGATAAATCGAAAACGAACAAAACCTGCCTCCCATCTCTCTCGATGATATGAAAAATGCATTTTGAAATGACGGGAAGAACTATAGAACATCAATCGGAACCCAACCCTCCAAAAAAATTCACGACCTAATCATGACCGAGTTATAACGCGCACCTGAAAAACGCAACTTTTTCATATTATATAAACATGACTGTGTATCTCTATTTAAAATCCTCAGAACAGCGATGTCCTATCAAAGATTTTTCTGATCTAAATCTTCGAGTTTTTTTCAGCGACCTTCAAAACACCATGTCTTTGATGAATACCCCAGTATCAAAAGACGAACAAGTCTCGGCGATGGATTCCTTTTGCAAAAAATATCTCCTCTTTGAAAACAAGACCGAAGAAGAAATATTTCAATATTTTCTTGAAAGGGCAATGAAATTAGGACCAACAAGATATCCCTTGGATCTTTACAACAATGGAATGTCGCTGTATGCCAACACATTTGAAAAAAGTCTACAACGATGCTCACCTACCGAAATTTGTTCTATTGTCGATATGTGATGTAAATACAATGTTACAGATTGGAAAGCCATAGTTGTGTGTTGTAACGAAACAAAGTGTTTTGTTTAGCGCATTTGTCATTCTGAACATAACAGAGAATAATGATGTATTATTCCACAATGGAAGAAAGTAATTTCTATTTGCAAGGGGAAAACGAGCATGGAGAATTTGAAAGGAGATACCTTGTAAAAAGCAAGTATCTCTACGATGCCATTGAAGAGGCAGAAGACTGGCTGCTTCGACAAGAGGTGCATGCAGTTGAAATCTATTGCGGAAACAAAAAGCTTTACGATATGAATGCCACTTTATTAAAAACCAAAATGGAACAAGAAAAACGACAATTGTGCTGGAAAAACTGCAAAAAATACACTTATGTGAAAAAGGAATTGATAGGTGGGGACCATTGTCCAATCTGTCAACGATGTTTTACTGTTTTACGAGTCTGAGAAATAAACCTTGATGCGCACTTTATAAGGTTTTATTCAAACAAAAACAGACAAAATGGCGAGTCTGTATCAAGATTTCTACTATTGGATTTTAGATTCGATTTCAAGTCTAAGAGAATCTGTATCCAAGGTTGTTGAGGAGGACAACATCCCTGATGGCAATGAGAAATTTCTTGCCCTGGTACAACAACACGCTCCAGGGTTTTTCAAGAAACATTTCCCAAACCACCCCATCACAAAAGTTTCCATCGGTAAAACAGTCTCCTCTGGCGATGGAGCCTTGTTTCACCTGTTTGGCCAGTTCAACAACAAGGTTCAACTGATGAAGATTTGTGACAACCAAGATTTCATGGACGATTTTATGGCCTTTTCAGATACACTTATGTGCGAATTTACCACCATCATTGAGGAAAATAAACAAAATCGTGTTTAAATGTTTATTGTACCAAAAGAAACTTGTAGAATTTCTTCCGTTTCGATAGGATATGTTTCTAATAAACGTTTATCTTTTCGGTCCCATATTGTGACTCCTTCATTGTCGCCGAGAACAAGATGTGAGCTGTTGGACGAGAAACAGATCGAGGTGACGTGACAAGAATGTTCGATAGTGTAAAGTTCCATTCTTTGCCTTACATCAAACAAACGAACATCGTTATCATTATGTGAGGTCCAAGCAAAGTATCGACCATCGGGTGAAAATACAAGAAATTGGATAGATAAGCCAGATCGCATCAGTGGGGCAACCAATTTCTTTTTCTTGAGATCCCAGCGATGGACCGTGTTATTGGCCCAAAATAGAAGAAAGCGGTTGTTTGCTGTGAAGCGAATTGACATAATAGCTTGTGGACGAAATTCGTCAAGTCCAACCTCAAAATAATACAACATTTTGTTTTCAATGGTATCCCAGATTGCAATAATTTTAAAGGTGCTGCCACAAGCAATGTAACGACCATCATGCGAATAGGTGATGCAGTTAATGAGATGACTGTAAGGAAATCTCCACGTGGATAACCAGCGACCATCAGATGCATCCCATATTTCGATAAGCCCAGAACCACTGCCAGTGGCAATACAGTTTCCCAAAGGAGAATAGCATGCAGAAAAAACTATGTGATTTGTTCTGATCATTATAGGTTTTGATTCTGGATCAAACATCATGATTTCGAACCAAGATCCATCAAATATTGTAATACGCTTGTTTACAGAAGAAGCAAATCCATAAAAAGAACTGTTCAAAGGTAGGGTGCGTACTACTTGACGCTGTAATATATCAAATATTTGAAAGCCATAATTGTCAAAATCCTTGTATGCCAAACATAGCAGATGATCCTCACCAAAATAATAGAGTTGCCGAAGGTGGCCAATTTCGTTCGCCCGCAGGGGAGAAAAGACAGAGAGCAGGGCTTTTGCTGCCCGAACAAAATTTCTTCGACTTGCGATGCAAGGCAACAACTCGTAAAAAAAGAGATCCCGAGATAGATTCATTGTGTTTATTGATTTGACAAAGGTAGTGTTGTTGAATTGCGCTATGTTTGATATTGCTTCAATTCCAGTTGACTATCTCGGGTGCCTTGGTTGATGATTTTATCTCCAACTTGAGTTTTATCTTTGTTCTTAAAATCGTAATATGTATGTGGCTTTCCCGAACCAGTTGCATTATTCCACATTTTAAAATAAAAAAACGTTGTTTTAAGCACGTCGTTGGGGTTTACAGGAGCCCCAAATGTTGGTTGAGCACCAAGCCTCAAAACATAAGTACCGGCGTTCATCACTTGATCAGAGCTTATGCTAGCAACTTCAATACCATCTAGATAAAGAATCATTTTTTGACCATCATAAACAGCTTTTATCGTGTACTTTGTATCTAAAGAAATTGGAGAGTCTCCAGGAATGGATATATTCTGACGTAAAAATCGAAGTTCTAGATCATCGGTAATAAAAACTACAAGCAAAGGAAAATACAAAAGTTGCTCGTTCGAGACAAACTGTCGAGAAATAGAACAGATGGGACCCTTTGAAGTTGGCTGTATTTGTGTTTCAATCACAAAAGGGTTTAAATTGTCGACAAAATTAGAGGGGATGCTACTTGTTTCTTCGAGGTACATAAGATTGTCCAATACTAAATATGAACTTTTCACGCTTATCAAGATGATAATAGTAACAATAATTGCGATAGCAAC
>CAZKFT010000007.1:0-6938 GCA_964552205.1 uncultured Gammaproteobacteria bacterium | reverse complement strand
ATGAACTTTTCACGCTTATCAAGATGATAATAGTAACAATAATTGCGATAGCAACGACCACAATTAAACCAAAAATAATAACTCGCTTATTTTTTTGAAAAAAACTAATCTCCGGTGAACCAGGCATTTTTGTTCATCTACTATTATATAGTATATTTCCCAGCGAATTAATACTATTTTTCTATCTCTTTTTGCAAAGTTAAGAATGGAAGGAGTTGATACAGCAATCTATTTTATGATGAAACAACGTCAAAATCAAGACGATAAAGCATTATCAAACGTGATTTCAAAGTATTAGATCGTGTATTATACATGGTGGCGATGACACATGTGATAAGACAATTGACACCATGACAACCATGTTTTTTACCAAACAAGAAGTGTACAAGAAACAAGTTATGAAAGATTCTCTAATTGATTTTTCAAAATTTTGTTTTGTTGACCATGACAAAACCCCCAAGTCAAGATGGATTCGAGATGCACAAAATGATAAATGTAATGAAGCGATAGGCAATTTGTATTTATTATTAAGTGAATATAAAAAGTGACTACAATATATTGTTGTGCGTTCCTTTCACACTGTGGTTTTAATAATTTCTACCTTTTGCAGTTAGAAAGCATGCCACCAAAACGCAAAAAAACAACCACAGTGAAAAAAACTCCAAGTCCGAGTCCAAGACGCAAGGAATCGTTTTGGAAGGAGATTCAGCAGATGTGCGTGAATGAGGAAAAGAGCAAGGACTTGCTTGATTTTGCGAAAAAGAGCGGGTTCAAAGAGGCTGCCAACCTCTCTGCCGAGGAGCTTTGTGAGCGGGCTTCCAAAGAAATTCGATTCTTCAAGGGCAAAGTTCGTAAGGAGCTGACCGAAATCAGCAAAGGGAAATCACCAGCCAAAGCCGCTGAAGATCTAGCCCAGGTTGAGATTACTCATGCGATCAAAGAGGAAGCCAAATCTCCCAAGAATGCTTCTATTACATCTCGTCTCTATCAGATACGCAAGGGACTCTCCAAGGAGCAAAAAGAACTCATGCAGGAACTCAACGAGATGTATCTGCGAAAGGAAAAGCCGGCAAAGCTCCGAGCCAAAACCAAGCAACTCCTCAAACTTCTCCTCCAGGATCAAGTCTCTACCAAGGACGTACTCGAGATCGAGGACATTGCCAAGGCAAGTCAACAAACCATGGACAAGGTCGAGTCCCTTGAAAAGGAAAATCAAAAGCAACTCGAAGAGGAAGAAAAGAATCTCTATTGGTTTCAGCGATATTACCGAAAAACCAAAGCCAAGGTCTCCCAGGTAATCTCAGGCTTTCCAGGCTTGCTGAAGCGGATCTTGAAAAATCCAATCACCTGGGTGTTGCTCGCCATTGTGGTTGCCTGTTTAACTCTGTACTGGGATACCTGCAGTCAGATGATCCAATACGTAGGCGAGGTGCTCCAAAATATGTTCAACACGAGCGTCGAGTATTTCCAAAAGATTGTAGAATTTCTCCAGTCCTCGCTTGAACAAATCAAAGCCTTTTTCTTTGGGGCTAAAGCACCTGCCGCTGTCAAGCCGCCTGTGCAGTCGAGCAATCTTTCCGACCTTTTTGAGCCACAGTCGATCAACCAAACCCAATCGACGTTTGGTGATTTGGCATTGCAAACAAAGGCAACAACCCGAGCCGCTTCAAAGGCGATGCCACTTGTGATTCCACCTTATCAACGAGCGATTGCACCTCCCCCTGCTCGCAAGATGATTGCACCTCCTCCTGCTCGTAAAATGATTGCACCGCCTCCTGCTCGCAAGATGATTGCACCGCCTCCAACACCTCCAAATGTATTTAATACAGGCAAGTATATTCGAAATGCATTTGTAAAGAAATTTGATGGTGAATGGATGCGAAAACCTGCTCTCGATTCAAAAATTTTTGAAAAGCTCAAGAGGATAGGCCTCAAAACCAGAAAAAACCAATGGGGCGAAGAAGAATTCCTCTTCAACTCTACAATCATTCAACCCCAACACATTTCGGCTGAATATTTTGGGTTTGATTAAATAAAGGTTTGTGTGCACACAACAAAAAATTTCCGAGGGATTTCCCACGATCTGTTCGCGACCTGGTACGGACCATGATCGGGCCCGCACTTGGTTTCATTTTTCATTTTTTTATTATTTCTTGTGAAAGCGAAAAATGTCATTCACACTAGAAATGCGTAAAGAAACTGCTCAACTCGCCAAAAATCAAAGACATCCTTTTCATGAAACGTTGCTGGGGAAAATATTAGCGATCAGTGATTTTCGTTCCATGTTAAAAAATTGGATTTTTGATCGCCAAGACTGGCTCCACGTGGCTCAAACCTGCAAAGTTGCCTATTACTATGTCTACGATCCCTCCTTCTCCGTCCCTCTCCTCATTCCTCGCACACGAGAAGAAAGACTCCAATGGTTGATCGAGTCTCTGAAAACTCATTTTAATTATCGCTATCCAATCACATACGAAAACCAACCACAAAGATTTCCTTATTACGTTCTGACTTTGAACAATACAAGGAACATGAAAGATTTTGATGTTCGCATTTATCGTTGGTCGGGCGTGGTCGCTGACATTGACAACAAACCCATTTGTTACATCTGGGAATCTGACATCCTCAATTATTTTGGATTTTTTACGGCAGATTATTATGAGTTGGTTGGCAGAAAGCATGGTTTAGACCGTCAGACTCAATATGTCAATTTTTCTCCTCCTATTAACAAACGACCCAACACAAAACTCGTTCAAGCATTGAAGGCCGACCAAGCTTATTTCAACTATCCTCGAATCGAGCAGAAAACCAAAGATCTCAAGATTCAATTAAAAAATGCAAAAGAGAAATTGGATAACGCCCTGTACACCATCAGCCAGGTCAAACACCTCCCCTCAACCAAGCTCAAGTACGAACCACCCCAGAAAAAACAAAAGACAGAGAAAAAGGAAAAAGTCATCAATCTCACAAATGATGGCGAATCTGATGAATATTGAATCATTTATAGTGATTTGTTGCAGTTAGATGTTTGAATAATAAATTGCGTGATTCAAAGTGGGTTTGGCAGTGACGACAAACTGAAGCAATCGGAATATTGTTGAAACATTTTTCACACACAAACCCAAAATTCTCGTGATACAAGGCAAAATAGCGGGTTCCATATTCTGTCTGAACAGTGTCTGAGATGTCATCTGAAGTCAGTTGCCTGCCACACCCACACTCAGGATATGTAAGGTTACCGATCCATGGAGAATACATCCTGAAGGCAAATGATTCGTGTTTCATATTTTTCCGATCCATGATTATCAATATTCGATTTATTATCCAGTATACCTTGCGCTTAACTATTATCTCTCCCTAAAAGAATTCAATACAAAAGTCATGGAAAAGTACCAAGATCCACAATATTTCGAGCATCTTTTCGATGACAAGAAAGCGGTTAAAAACATTCGATTTCAGGCCAAGAGATTAACGCCTCTTGAAAACAAAGGTTGGGTGGCTCTTGGTTCAAGGATTTTGCCCGACAAACGAAAGATCAATGCGGTCGTGTATCTTTTCGAGGCACACTCATGTAAGCACTGTGATTGCGAGGAGGAAGGCGAAGAAGAAAAATATCTATCTGATATCTTTCACAGTATCCTCTTGCAAAAAAGTTTTGCTTTTGGGGACACCCTTTCTTTACGCTGCAGCGAATCCTCAACCCCCAACGTCTTTTCCATCATCCCCATCGATTGGGACAATCAACAACCTCATGAATATATACAAATCGACAATGACTTTCAGCCCTCTCAAGAACTTGTGTAAAATAAAGATGTTTATTCGGCAAAGTGCGTAAAAGCAAGATAGTCATCAAAGGGGTTGCCGCGTGTTTGAAAAAAGGGGACATGAGTGGTAGAAGGACGAATCGAATCTTCCCGCTGTGCCCAAACCAATTGTATGAGTTCAAACGTTTTCGACTGCGATTCAAGCAAATCGCCCTCAATAAAACTAATTCTTTCCACGTTTTCTGTGCGGGAGGTGTGCTTGGGTTCTCCACTGGACAGGTCCCAGATAATAATCTCGTCATGATCACTTGTTACGATATGGCAACCATCAGGCGAAAAGGAGAGGTGTCCGATTAATTTTGTGTGGATCAATCGTCGTATGACAGTTTTGGTTTCAAAGTCCCACACCTCAACCACATATTCGCTGTTGCTGTAGGCAAGGTATTTGCTGTTTGGGGAAATGCAGCACGCACGAAAAAAAATGGGGTTTGGATAGTATGGATTTTGGGTTATTTTGTAAAAGAGGCGGTTTTCACGAATGTCCCAGATATCAATAGCATTTCTGTTTTGAAAAACCAGAAAACGATCATTGGGTGAAAATATGAGTTCATTGATAGGATTTTTGCATTTGATTGTTATGAATGTGCATTCAAGGTCGATGTTCCAGACTCGAACTCCATATTTGGTATCCCAAGTGGCAATATATTGGCTAATGTGCGAGAAGCAAAATAAAGTAGGTTTGATGTCAAGGCGTATGATACCAGCAAGTTTGGAAAGCGAATCTATCTTGTGTATTCGAATATGTTGATCAGGAAAGTCATACAGTCCCACATATTGTCCATCAGGGGACACTTCAAAGTTGTTAACATAGGAATGTTCCGCATAGTAGTTCTCTTGATTTTTTAAAATAGCGACAACTCCATCTTTCGATTTATATGCGAACATGGTGTGGTCTTTTGAGAATTTCCCAGAATGATTCAAGTTTGGAGGAGGATGTGAAATCGAATAAATCACTTGGTCATTGTCAAACGTTCGGCATTCGATTTCTTTTCGAGAAACCGTGACAAGATATAAAAAATTGACATGATATAGTTTTTGGATTGGTGAAATAATATTCTTCTTTTGATCCAGATAATAACACCCAAGGGCTTTGACTGTGGTCACAAATTCTTCCCACCCAAGAACACGAGAAAGAATCTCGTACACAAAGAGATCCTGAGGAAGCATCGCTAGTGTTTGGGTCGTTTACTTTTAGCACGATTAAGCGCTAATAAACCTTGAACAAATTACATAAATTCAAACATGGATATTAAATACTCATTGCATATCTTTGCATCAGCCCTTCTCGCAACAAGCGTACTGTTGCAGTCATATGTACTGTGCAAACATGCAAGACATATCAACAATATTTACGATATCATAGAAGCACGCCAAACCTTGAAAGAAGAGGAACATAAGAGACGCGATCTCCCGCAACTCTATCAAGAAGCAACGAGTGGTGTAAAATTCACTAGAGTTTCATAACATAATAAAACCAACGTTTATTCCGAGTTCTGCCAATAAAGAAAACACATAGAGAGAATTGGTTTGCTAGAGAGGCTTCATATCGGAAACTCGAGGGAGGAATCACTTTAGCGAGATCATCAGTATCAGGCGAAAAAGCACAGATGCTACTTTGGTTGAAAGGTTCTTTTTTTCGTGATATACTTGATAGTTTGGTTTCAAAGCAAATTTCCATGAGTAAACTAACCCCTAAAGAATGGTTTGCAATCCTCAAAAAGAAAGAAGCGGTTGCCTACCATCGAAAAATACTGAACAAAAGACCTACTGAAAAAGATATCATTCGCATCACACAAGCCAATTGGAAACGATTAAAAGAGGAACAAAAGAAACGGCTAAAAATCCAAACTCTACAAATCAACGCGGCCCTCGGTAATAAGAATTCACTTCCAAAATTCGCTCAAGCCTTTAAAACACCGATTGTGCTTTTTCTCAAACAGAAACGTGCAGCAAAGGACAAGAAGCACAAGAAGCTGGCATGGGGCAGTGAAAAAACACACCCTGTCAACTCCCTTGCCCATGCTCTCGAGAATGCCCGAGTGTTTGTTGCGTCCCGACTCAAGGTTCCCCTCACCAAAGTTAATTTCCAGAAAAAAGAAATGACCGTGCCTCTCAAGTTTCGTGGGGTTCAAACACAGGTCACCTTCAGTTGGTGGAATGACACACTCCGCATCACAATCCCTAATTACGAAACCTCAAGCGAGCCCTGTCTCGATCTCCGCATCGTCGAGAAGAACAATATCGTGGTTGGAAAAATCGCGTTCGTTCGAACTCGAAGCTCGTCTGGAGGACCTGTGAGTTGCAAAATTCCATCCAAAGAAGCAGGTGCATGGATGGTCAACCTAGCCGACCGCATCTACTGTTGGCTTGGTCTTCAAAAGGCTTTTTTGGAAGATGATTCGCAACTTGTATGTAACAAAAAGAATGTCAACTTTTTAATTCTCCGAATCCTTCAGGGAAAGTTCTCTTGGTACGAGACCTTTGGCTATCGTCTCTATTTGCGTCAGGATCCCAAAGGCACAGTCCCTAACGATTACGACCGCAAACAATACGAGCAAGATGCTCGCATGCTCCGCTCGTATCCAGTCGATGATTTGCTGTCCTTGGCCAGGGTTCCTGCCAAACAGGCAGTGAGCTCCATTTCTGCCGGTGCTCTCAAAGTGTTGGACGAGGCAAGGTTGAGAGCGATCGACTCTATCGAAAAAGCAAGAGAGTTTGGCATCAAACAGGAAACCCTTGGACCTTTTATGAGCAAGATTTGGGAATCAGTAACTCATTGCTCGCTTTATGTAGGTGTCATTTCATTCATCGAAACTGCCGCTCGTCCTGATATCGACCCTTTTGGTAAGGTGTATTCCTTTGCTGGAGCAACTCGGCGTCTCTCGTACATTGGCAGCGAATACCTCAAAGAATTGCAATGCAGCAGAGAATAAAGGTTTAATTGGGCCACCTATTTATGTAGTTCCGAGTTTTCCCAATAAAGAAAACACATAGAATGAATTGGTTCGGTTGAGAGGCTTTCCAAAGTGCAGATCGGGGACTCGAAAGAGGAATGAGTTTCCCACACTTGCATTATCCCATTATAACTTGATGTAGCGAGATAATGGCCATCGG
>CAZKFT010000006.1:0-78070 GCA_964552205.1 uncultured Gammaproteobacteria bacterium | reverse complement strand
GCGAATGCGATCCCCCGGGTGTGTCTGGGTTCGCGTGACATAGGTGGCTCCGCGGTAACGATAGGTCACCCGGTACCCCTCCACCCTGCGTTCTTCCCGGTAGGCGGTCTGGACCGTGCAACGCTCCTCGTACGCGGTCACCGGCACCGAGGTGCGGGTACGCTCATGGCCGACCTTGCTTCCAATCAGGATGCCAGCTGCGGTCGCTGCACGGCGGCCACTACCGCTTCCTATCTGGTTTCCGATGGCGCCACCGATCAAGGCCCCGACGAATACTGCACCAGGATCACTCCGGGTCCGCACGCGGGTGACCTCCTCTCCCCAGCACTCCTGGATTGGCGCTTCAACATGTACCGTCCTGACAATCGGCTGGACACTCGTCACTCTTGCCCAGTCGTAGCCCTGATAGTTGGCCAACGCCACCGGCGCGGCGACCAAACCGATCAATCCCGCAATTCCCAGCGTTGTGAACTTGTTCATGGCCATCACTCCTGTCTCTGATGTTGGTGAGACATATGATGTTTCGTCCGGGCTGAATCGGACCTGAATGCCTACTCCAGACCTTTGGCCTCCTGCCACAGAGCTTCCAACTCCTCGAGACTGAGACGAGACAGGTCAGCATCCTGGGCGCCCGCCGCAGCCTCCACGTGTCGGAACCTGCGTTCAAACCGGCGGTTCGCGCCACGCAACGCTGCCTCGGGATCAAGGTCCATATGGCGCGCCAGATTGACCAGCGCGAACAGCAGGTCACCGAACTCATGATGGATACGCTCACGATCACCTCCGGCCACGGCTTCCAGAAGTTCGCCTCGCTCCTCAAGCACCTTTTCAAGCACACCCTCAACATTCGGCCAGTCGAATCCCACTCGGGCGGCGCGCTTCCCAAGCTTTGCCGCCCGAGTCAGGGCCGGCAATGCAAGCGGAATGCCGTCCAGTGCACCTGCCTGTCCAGCGCCCGCACGCTCGCGAGCCTTCTGCTCTTCCCAAGCGATACTTTGATCGGCTGCCGTGGCTATGGCGTCCCCGCCGAACACATGCGGATGACGCTTTTCGAGTTTGTCGGCTATCGCCTGAGCGACCTGCCCAAAGTCGAAGGCGCCCTGCTCCTCGGCCATACGCGCATGGAACACCACTTGGAAAAGAAGGTCGCCGAGCTCGCGTCGAAGCGCGTCAAGGTCACCGAGTGCTATGGCCTCAGCCACCTCATAGGCCTCCTCGATCGTATGCGGGGCAATGGAGGCGAAGTCCTGCGCCCGGTCCCAAGGACAGCCGCGCTCCGGGTCCCGCAATTTTTGCATGATTCCAAGCAGTCGCTCTGTCTGGCTCAATCCGTCTGGTACAATGCTCACTTTCCACCCCCCGAAATCAAGGTATTCCCATGCAAGTCACTCATGACATGGTTGTCACCATGCATTACACACTGACCGGCGATGACGGTCAGGTTCTCGATTCCTCCATCGGCGGGGAACCGCTGAGTTACCTCCACGGCCACGGTAATATCATTCCCGGCTTGGAGAAAGCGCTGGAAGGTAATGCCACAGGCTTCAACTCTAGGGTCACCATCGAGCCCGCCGACGCGTATGGCGACTACCGCGAAGACATGGTCATCGGTGCCGCGCGCGAGCAATTTGATCCAGCGATGGATCTGCAGCCCGGTCTTCAAGTGATGGCCGAGGGCCCGAATGGCCCGGTCGTGTTCATCATCAAGGAAGTCACCGACGCGGAGGTCACCTTGGATGGCAACCATCCTCTGGCTGGTCAGCGCCTGCATTTCGAAGTGGAGATCACCGATATCCGTACTGCCAGCCCGGAAGAGCTCCAGCACGGACATGTGCATGGCGCAGGTGGCCACCATCACTGAGTGATGGTGCTGACGCGCTCAAGGCGTTCGCAAAGCTCAACTAGGATGGCTGCGGTTGCCCCCCAAATGAGGGGGCCGTCGTGTTCGAACGCCCAGTACTCGACGGTTGCACCCATGAAGTTCCGACTACGACGTTGGCGCTTGGCAGGGTCCCGGATCATTTCCAATGGAACTTCGAACACTTCCGCGACTTCATTTGCATCCAGAACGTACTCGAAGCCCGGGTTCACCAAGCCTACCACCGGTGTCACCCGATAGTTAGTGATGGTGCGGTACTCCGACAGAGAACCGAGAACTTCCACTGCAGATTGTGGTAGGCCAGTTTCTTCCTCCGCTTCCCTGAGCGCCGCTGCCACGGCGTCTGTATCGTAGGGTTCGATCCTACCCCCCGGGAAACTCACTTGCCCTGCGTGGTCCGTCAGGTGGTCAGTCCGGCGGGTAAGCAGGACGGACGGTCCATCAGCGTGCATGACCAAGCCCACCAGCACCGCGGCATCCTGTTGCGCCCGAAGCTTACGGACGAATTCGAAGGCAGACGGCAAGTCCCCCTGCTCGATGGAGGGCAACGCCAGCCCCTTCAGCACCAGCTCGCGAAGTTTATTCCTTGATCCCGCCACGGGTCAGCTCCGTGGGGTCGAGCAAGCGCGCGAGATCGTCATCTGAGAGGTCGGTCATCTCTGCCGCTACTTCGCGGATCGGGCGTCCATCCGCATAGGCCTTCTTGGCAGTCGCGGCGCCCAGCTCGTACCCGATGACCGGATTCAACGCGGTGACCAAAATGGGGTTCTTGTCCAGGGCTTCTTTGACCTGTGCCTCATTCACCGTGAACCCCGCGATGGCCGAATCTGCCAGAGCACGGGATCCACTACCGAGTATCTCTATGCTCTGGATGAGGTTGTATGCAATCACGGGCAACATGACATTCAACTGGAAGTTGCCTGCCTGCCCGCCAATGGTGATGGTGGCATCGTTACCGATGACCTGCGCTGCAATCATGGTTACCGCTTCCGGGATGACCGGGTTGACCTTGCCGGGCATGATTGACGAACCAGGTTGTAGCGATGGCAGCGCGATTTCGGAGAGGCCGGCAAGCGGACCGGAGTTCATCCATCTGAGGTCATTTGCGATCTTCATCAAGCTGACTGCAACCACCTTCAGCTGTCCGGAAACTTCGACCGCGGTGTCCTGACTGGAGAGGCTCTCGAAGTAGTTATGGTTCGCAGTGAACGGCAAGCCTGTTCTTGCACTGAGTTTCGATGCGAACAAGCGGCCAAAATCCGGGTGAGCATTGATGCCGGTACCTACCGCAGTGCCACCCTGCGCTACGGCATGAAGACGCGGCCTGGTCGCCTCCAGCCGTGCAATGCCACTCCGTACCTGCGCCGCCCATCCGCCCAGCTCCTGACTGAATCGAACAGGCATGGCATCCATCAAATGGGTTCGCCCTGTCTTAACCACGGCATCCAACTCAGACGCCCGGGCTTCGATGGTCTGCGCCAAATGCCCCAACGAGGGTAGCAGGTGGCGCTCCATACGCATGGCAGCGCTGACATGGATTGCGGTCGGGATGACATCATTGCTCGACTGGCCCATGTTGACATGGTCATTCGGGTGGACTTTCCGGCCGGACTGGCTACTGGCCAGCGTCGCGATGACCTCGTTGGCATTCATGTTGCTGGACGTGCCAGATCCGGTCTGGAACACATCAATCGGGAAATGCACGTCGTGGGCGCCGTCGGCGACCTCCAGTGCCGCTTTGACAATGGCTCCAGCAGTCGCCGAGTCCAGTAGGCCGAGCTCAAGATTCGCCTCCGCGGCGGACGCCTTGACCAGTCCCAGGGCCTCTATGAAAGCCCTCGGCATTGGCAGACCACTCAAGGGAAAATTCTGCACAGCACGTTGAGTCTGGGCACCCCACAGGGCATCCGCAGGTACCTGCAATTCGCCCATGCTGTCCCGCTCGGTACGAAACGACTGCTTAGACATGCAAATCTCCTTTATAATCAGCAAATCCTATCATTTTTCCTCTGGAGCAGGCATGGATTCGACCGCATTGACGGCTTTGTCACCGACCGACGGACGGTATGCGGGCAAAGCGGCACCACTGCGGCCCCTGTTCAGTGAGTTCGGCCTGATACACCACCGCCTCAAGGTTGAGCTGGCTTGGTTGCAGGCGTTGGCGGGCACTCCAGGCATCAAGGAAGTCCCGACCCTCTCGAAAGGGGCACTGGAGATCCTGAACGGCCTTGACCTCGGCTTCACCGATAACGATGCACGACGGGTCAAGGAAATAGAGGCCAGCACCAACCACGATGTCAAGGCCGTTGAGTACTTCATCAAGGAACGGCTTGCCAGCCATCCGGAGCTGGCCGCCGTATCGGAGTTCGTCCACTTTGCCTGTACCTCCGAGGACATCAATAACCTTTCCTACGCGTTGATGCTCGACCGCGCCCGCACTGAGGTGATGCTTCCGGCAATCGACCGGATGATTGCTGTTCTGACCAGCACCGCCCATGAGCATGCACACCTTCCTATGCTGTCGCGCACCCATGGGCAGCCAGCCTCCCCGACCACTCTGGGCAAGGAGTTTGCGAATGTCGTACACCGCTTGCGCATACAGCGGCAGCGGTTCGCCAGCGTGGAACTCATGGGAAAACTCAATGGAGCGGTCGGGAACTTCAATGCACACCTAGCGGCGTACCCGGATGTTGATTGGCAGGCGCTTTCTCGCGGACTCGTTGAAGGGCTGGGCCTGACCTGGAACCCTTACACAACACAGATTGAACCCCACGACTGCATTGCCGAGTATTGCGATGCGCTCGCGCGCATCGACACCATCCTGATTGACCTATGTCGTGACTGCTGGGCCTACATCTCGATTGGATACTTCAAGCAGCGTACGGTCGAGGGAGAGGTCGGTTCGTCCACCATGCCGCACAAGGTCAATCCCATCGATTTCGAGAACGCCGAAGGAAACTTTGGCATTGCCAATGCGATGCTGGGACATTTCTCGGCCAAACTTCCGGTCTCACGCTTGCAGCGTGATCTGACGGATTCGACCGTCCTTCGGAATCTCGGTGTCTCTCTGGCGTATTCGTTGCTCGGCATTGAAGCTTGCCTCAAGGGCCTCGGAAAGTTGGAGGCGGACGAAGGCCGCATGGCTGCAGACCTCGACCAGAGCTGGGAAGTACTGGCCGAACCTATCCAGACAGTCATGCGCCGCTACGGCATCGAGCAGCCCTACGAGAAGCTCAAGGCGCTCACTCGCGGCAGACGTCTAGACCGTGAAGCGCTGCACACCTTCATTGCCGAGTTGGACATTCCTGCAGATGCCAAGACTGAGTTGCTTGCGATGTCCCCCGCCAGTTACATCGGCCTCGCGTCGCGACTTGCCTCAGAGATCTGAGTGATGGCGCCGCTCGGCGACATTTCTCACTCCGACTTCCTTGCGAACTACTGGCAAAGGCGACCTTTGCTGATTCGCAATGCGTTTCCGGGGTTCAGTAATCCACTGGACGGCGATGAGCTGGCTGGCCTCGCCTGCGAAGAGGACATTGAAAGCAGGATGGTCGTCACTGCACCTGGTCCACGCTACGAACTGCGGCGCGGCCCGTTCAAGGAAGCTGACTTCGCTGGTTTGGGAAATACCGGATGGAGTCTGCTGGTCCAGGATATCGACAAGCAACTCGACGGGTTCGCATCATTCCTAGACCACTTCTCCTTCATACCCGCCTGGCGCATGGATGACTTGATGGTGTCGTGGGCCGCGGATGGGGGCTCGGTCGGGCCTCATGTCGACCAGTACGATGTCTTCCTGCTGCAAACCGAAGGGCGGCGACGTTGGCGGATCGGGGAGCCGAGTGCAGAGCCCAAATTTCTGCCAGACCACGAACTCAAGGTGCTTGCCGAGTTTGCTGTTACGGAAGAGTGGGTGCTTGAGCCAGGAGACATGCTGTACCTTCCCCCGGGCATTCCACATTGGGGGATTGCTGAGGGAGCGTGCATGACCTGGTCGGTCGGCTTTCGCGCGCCTTCCCAACAGGAACTCGTAAACGACTTTGCGGACACGCTTGCCGAGGTGGTCGGTTCCTCGCTTCGTTATGCCGACGCGGATCTAGGCATCGATGAGTCTGCAGGTGGACAGATTTCACCTGCGGCCGTAGACCGTGCAGCCAAGTTGTTGGACGATGCCTGGATGCAAGGACGCAATGCCTTGCCGCGATGGTTCGGGGAGATGGTTACCTCCCCCAAGGCATGGGTGCAGTGCGAACCCCCAGACCGCATTGCCGAACTGGGCGTGCATGGACTGCAACGTGACCCGAGGGCGCGTTTGGCCTGGTTGCCATTGCCGGAACGCGGCCTCTGCCTGTTCGCGGACGGGAATTCCATGGATGTTCCCACGCACCTTGCGCCATTGTTGGCATGGCTGTGTACTGACAGGGAGTTTCCTCTCGAGCGCCTCACGCGTTATCTTGAGGATGAGGATGCGCGGGAGGTGCTGCACTGGCTACTTCAAGGCGGCCAGCTGGTGGAATTGAACGATGAACACAACCATTGATTACAGGGTTAGGCGTGCCATCTGGCCGGCGGATGAGCCGGGTATCCGCCATGTGCGTGAGTTGGTTTTCGTGCACGAACAGTCAGTCCCTGCCGATCTGGAATGGGACGGCGAAGATGAGCGTTGCATCCACGCGCTGGCTGAATCGGCGACAGGTGAGGCAATTGGAACCGGGCGCATTGCCGCAGATGGCAAGATCGGGCGAATGGCGGTATTGGCAACTTGGCGTGGGCGCGGTATAGGTGACGGCATCCTCGCGCTGCTGGTCAGTGCCGCCAAGGAGGCTGGCATGCACCGCTGTTATCTGCACAGCCAGACCCATGCCCTGGGCTTTTATGCGCAGCACGGCTTTGTCGCCCATGGGCCGGAGTTCATGGAAGCCGACATCCCCCACCGTGAAATGGAACTGGAGTTGGAACATGAGTGAAAATCAGGACACACGACGCGAGCTGGATAGTTGGGCCGCCAACCAAGAGGCTGCAATCGAGATTGCGCGCTTGGCCCGCCGTAGCATTGCCCTACTGAGTTACGACCTGGAACCTCAAATCTACAATTCCGACGATTTCATCGAGGCAATACGGTTGGTCGCCACATCAGGACGATACGCGAAGGTACGAATCCTGGTTCAGGACTCGCGGCGCGCCGTCCGCGAGGGACACCGCATCATTGAAACCAAGAGACGCCTGTCGAGTTTCATCGAGATTCGCAATCCTCACCACGAGCACAGCAAGATCATCGAAACCTATCTCATTGCCGATGAGCGTGGGTTGCTGTACCGCAAACAGGCTGACCGCTATGAGGGATTTGCTGATACGGATAACCCGTTCGAAGCCAGGCAGAAACTGAAGGAATTCGACGATATCTGGTCTAGAGCGACACCGGATCCGGACATGCGCAGGCTCGGAATCTGAAATGGAGTTTCAGCCTCACCTGACTGTGGCAGCAATCATCGAACGGGATGGACACTTCCTTGTGGTCGAGGAAATCGTCGGCGGCAAGCGTGTCATCAATCAACCTGCCGGCCACGTCGATGACCGCGAGTCATTGATTGATGCCGTTAGAAGGGAAGCGCTGGAGGAGACCGGCTGGGAGTTCGAACCAGATGCGCTAGTCGGCTTGTACCGTTGGCGACATCCTGCAAACGGCGAAACATTCATCCGTGCAAGCTTCTCTGGGACTCTGGGAGTGCAGCGGAACCCAACACCTCCGGACTCGGCGATACTCGGCACACATTGGTTGACGCCCGGCCAACTGGCAAACGGCGACTGGTCATTGAGAAGCCCTTTGGTTACCCGTTGCTTTGATGACTTCCTCGCCGGCAAGCGTCACTGCCTGTCACTGATCATCGACCTCTGAAATGCCAACTCCACTTACAATCGTCGGCATGTCCGGCGGTGTCGATTCAGCCGTGGCTGCCTGGCAGCTACTCAGGGAGGGACATCGGGTAGAGGGCCTGTTCATGGACAACTGGGCCGAGGATGAAGACGGCTATTGCACTGCCGCCCAGGATTATCAGGATGCGCGCCAGGTCTGCAAAGAGCTTGGCATTCCACTTCACAGAGCCAGCTTCGCTGAGGAGTACCGCGATCGGGTGTTCGCGCATTTCCTCGACGAGTACCGCGCCGGCCGGACACCGAACCCTGACGTATTGTGCAACCGCGAGATCAAATTTGGTGCACTGCTTGAATACGCTACCCGGCTCGGCGCGGAAAAAATCGCTACAGGCCACTATGCCCGCATCATCAGGCGGGATGGGGAATCTGAGCTGCACAAAGGTCTCGACCGCAGCAAGGATCAAAGTTACTTCCTGCATCAGGTCGACCAGACCTCGCTTGCGAAAGCCGTGTTCCCTGTTGGGGATTTGGAAAAACATGAAGTGCGCAACATTGCTCGCGAGGCCGGGTTTGACAACTTCTCGAAGAAGGACTCCACGGGAATCTGTTTTATCGGTGAAAGGCCGTTCCGCGAGTTCCTCCAGAAGTTCCTGCCAGCACAACCAGGCGACATCGTTACCGACGACGGGCTGGTCGTCGGCAGACACCATGGGCTGATGTACTACACGCTGGGTCAACGCTCTGGACTGGGAATCGGAGGTGTCGAAGGTCGGGAGGACCTGCCATGGTTCGTTGCTGAGAAGGACATGGAATCCAACCGCCTTGTCGTCGTTCAAGGGCAGGAGCACCCTCGCCTGCAAAGCAACTGGCTGGAGGCAGATGCTTTATCCTGGATTGGTGCAGCTCCAGCAGTGGGTCGACATTACATGGCTAAAGTCAGGTACCGACAAGCTGACCAGGGTTGCACCATCGAGCATATGGACGAGGAGCGGATGGCAGTGCGTTTCGACAGCCCGCAGCGTGCGGTGACACCTGGCCAGTATGTGGTCCTGTACGATGGCGACCGCTGCCTGGGTGGCGGCGCAATCCGTGAGCGAGGATGTGTGTGACTGCTAGACGCGACAGGACATTGGCACTGGCCGGAGTTTTTCAGGCGTCCGCTTTGGTACACCGACTGGCGTGGCATGGGCTCGGCCCGAACCGTGGGCTGGAAGCCAGCCTCGGTAGCCTCTTCCGGTTTGATACTCAGGACACGATGGCGGTTTACGGGGAGCTGGGCGACATTCGGCCCGGGCTCAACGCCTTGGTTGCCCACCTCTCTGGCGAGGCCAGCCCGGATGATGCGCCCGTGATGCGCTATGTCTTGGGGCTGATTCACCTGGAGCGCTGCGTAGATGCGCGGGATGGGGTCTGGCGTGCACTGCACGAGGGCCTGCAATTGGCCCAACGGCAGGCGAACAGTTTCGGCCTGGAACACGAGAATACGGTTGCCGCCCTTGCAGCACTGTATGCAGACCACATCAGCCCCGCAGGCCCGCGCATCATGGTCGAGGGAGAGTCCTTGCACCTTCGTGACCCGCGTACGGCGGCGCTGATTCGTGCGCTCTTGCTCGCTGGCATCCGGTCCGCGGTGCTTTGGCGCCAACTGGGTGCGTCACGGTGGTCGCTGCTATTCGGTCGTCGCGGCATGCTTTCCGAGGCGCGCGCACTGGTATAATCGGCTTTTTCCAAGCCCAATCCAGCAGGAGCGCCCATGTCGGACAGCTACCAGGCCCGCACGACCCTCAAAGTCGGCGACAAGTCCTACACCATTTACGACCTAAATGTCCTGAAGGACAAGTTCGACCTCTCGCGCTTGCCTTTTTCACTGAAGATCCTGCTTGAGAACCTGTTACGTCATCAGGATGGTGCCAATGTCACGGCAAGCGATGTCGAGGCCTTGGCTGGCTGGGATCCGCAAGCAGTGCCAGACAAGGAGATTTCCTTCACGCCGGCACGCGTCATCCTGCAGGACTTCACAGGTGTACCGGCGGTGGTCGA
This sequence comes from uncultured Gammaproteobacteria bacterium, assembly GCA_964552205.1. GTDB lineage: Bacteria > Pseudomonadota > Gammaproteobacteria > Natronospirales > JAIVGZ01 > JAIVGZ01. Next base: position 68,277 of record CAZKFT010000006.1, on the reverse strand, counting down.
CCTTGCCGCCATGCGCGATGCGATGCGCGCTTTGGGCGGTGACGCCGCAAGAATCAACCCGCTATCCCCTGCTGAACTGGTCATTGATCACTCGGTCCAGGTGGATACCTTTGGCACTGCAAAGTCCTTGTTCCAAAATACCGAAATCGAGTTCGGTCGTAATCAGGAACGTTATAGTTTCCTGCGCTGGGGACAAAGCGCGTTTTCCAATTTCAAGGTGGTCCCCCCGAATACCGGCATCGTTCACCAGGTGAACATCGAGTATCTCGCCCGCGTAGTCTTCGGCGAGGACAAGGATGGGACCCTAACCGCGTGGCCCGATACCGTCGTTGGCACCGATTCCCACACGACCATGGTGAACGGGCTGGGTGTTCTGGGTTGGGGTGTTGGCGGAATCGAAGCCGAAGCCGCCATGCTTGGTCAACCGGTCACGATGCTTATCCCCCAGGTCGTTGGCTTCAAGTTGATCGGCAACCTGCCGGAGGGCGCGACCGCAACAGACCTCGTACTCACTGTCACGCAGATGTTGCGCAAGAAGGGTGTAGTCGGGAAATTTGTTGAGTTCTTCGGCGATGGTTTGAAGCATCTGCCACTCGCAGACCGTGCCACCCTCGGGAACATGTCGCCAGAATTCGGATCAACCTGCGCCATCTTCCCCATTGATGGCGAGACAACCCGTTATCTCAAGTTGACGGGGCGCAGTGATGACCAGGTAGCCTTGGTCGAGGCCTACGCAAAGGCGCAGGGCCTGTGGCGCGAAGACGGCGCGAAGCCGGCAGAATACACCGATGTGCTCGAGCTTGACCTAGGCACTGTGGTGCCGAGCATCGCAGGGCCCCGCAGGCCCCAAGACCGTGTTGCGCTGACAGAAGCGAAGGCAGACTTCCAGAAATCTGTCGTTCCGATGGTCGAAGGACGCAAGCCGCAAAGTGCACTCGAATCGCGTTTTGAAGGCGAAGGCGGAGGCACAGCAGTTGGTTCGCATCAGTCCGGTGCAAACGGCTCAGCTAATGTCACACTCGATGCAGATACCTTCACGCTGCGGGACGGGTCGGTCGTGATTGCTGCCATCACCAGCTGTACCAACACCTCGAATCCGGCAGTGATGCTGGGTGCCGGCTTGGTTGCACGCAAGGCACGGGAAAAGGGCTTGAATCGCAAGCCCTGGGTGAAGACCTCGCTGGCCCCCGGTTCGCTGGTCGTTACTGAGTATCTGAAGAAAGCAGGGGTACTCGATGATCTTGCTGCCATCGGATTCCACCTGGTTGGGTATGGTTGCACCACCTGCATCGGCAACTCCGGTCCGCTACAGGAACCCATCAGCAAGGCAATCCAAGAACACGATCTGGCCGCGGTGGCCGTCCTGTCTGGAAACCGGAACTTCGAGGGTCGCATCCATCCGGATGTGAAGATGAATTACCTTGCCTCGCCGCCACTCGTGGTTGCTTACGCGCTGGCAGGACGCATGGACTTCGACCCGTATCTGGAACCATTGGGAGAAGGTACCGAAGGTCCGGTGTTCCTCAAGGACATCTGGCCTACGCAAAAGGAAATTCACGATGCGGTGCAGTCAGTCGATTCCGAGATGTTCAAAAGCAGTTACGAGAGTGTGTTCAAGGGCGACAGCAACTGGAATGGATTGACGGTTCCAGAAGGTGATCTGTTCACATGGGATAACCGCTCAACCTACATCCAGAACCCACCGTATTTCGAGGGAATGACGAAGACACCGGACAAGATTGATGACATTCGCAATGCTCGCGCACTCGCGGTGCTCGGCGACATGATTACAACCGATCACATTTCCCCAGCTGGTTCCATCAAGGCAGACAGTCCGGCGGGTAAGTACCTTTTGGAGAACGGCGTGAAGAAGAACGACTTCAATTCCTACGGCTCACGCCGCGGAAACCATGAGGTCATGATGCGGGGTACCTTCGCCAATATTCGGCTCCGAAACCTGATGGCCCCTGGGACCGAAGGCGGTTGGACTGTTCACCAGCCCAGCGGCGAGCAGATGTTCATCTATGACGCCTCCATGCGATACCAGAAGGACAAGGTCCCACTCGTCATTCTTGCTGGTAAGGAGTACGGCGCTGGCTCGTCCCGCGACTGGGCCGCCAAGGGTACCCGCCTCCTCGGAGTCCGCGCTGTCATTGCCGAAAGCTATGAGCGTATCCACCGCTCCAATCTGGTCGGCATGGGCGTATTGCCCTTGCAGTTCCGTGATGGTGAAACCGCGGCGACTTTGAGCCTGGACGGCACCGAAACCTTCGATATTGTCGGGTTGGACGAAGGGAGAGCGAAATCTGTCCAAGTAAAGGCAACCTCCGCGACGGGTCAAGTGACGGAATTTGAGGCGAAGGTGCGTATCGATACCCCCAAGGAAGTGGAGTACTTCCAGCACGGCGGCATCCTGCACTACGTACTTCGCCAGCTGGCAGCTTGAGTTCCGATTAGCCTTGGCGTTGACCTGAACGGACCCAGACTCCTGCGTCGCAGCGCAGGATTTCCGCGCCGCTATAGACCATTTCGTCCTCTGCGAACTCTTGGTCATTGAACCAGCAGATCGGCTGCCCGGTCTTCTCGACATCGCCACCCTCTACCCAGATGGGCGATGTCCTCTTGCCCTCTTCCGGCTCCCCTACTTCCACAATCTTCATGGTTTTATCCATGCCCGCCCCCCATCAATAGTCAATCATGGTCCACGATTTTGTCATCGCTGAACAAGCGTTCCTTGAGCTCCTTGTCGAAAGTACTGTTGTGTCGACGAATCCACTCTAGAACCATTGCTGCATGCTCAATCTCCTCGTCGCGGTTGTGCGCGAGGATCTTTTTCAATTCGGGGTCCTTGCAAGCATCTACGCGCTGCTGGTACCAATCCACGGCCTCAAGCTCCTCCATAAGAGAAATGATGGCGCGATGCATGTCGCGGGTATCATCGGACAGCTCCTCATATGGCTCGTGGTAACCTTCGTTGGACATCTTCGTTCCCTCGTTGCAGTACGGTAAAGTTATAGCACAGGTCACCATGGGAGCCATCAATGACCACGCTGAAGGGTAAAACGCTGTTCATCTCCGGGGCCAGCCGGGGGATTGGTCTGGCCATAGCCCTGCGGGCTGCTACAGATGGCGCGAATATCGTCATAGCAGCGAAAACGACCAAGCCACACCCCAAGTTGCCAGGAACCATCTTCACGGCCGCGGAGCAGGTGGAGGCCGCTGGAGGGAAAGCGCTCGCACTGGAAGTGGATATTCGTGACGAACTTCAGGTCGCTGCGGCGGTCACGCAAGCCGCAGAACACTTCGGTGGGATTGATGCGGTCATTAACAACGCAAGTGCCATCAATCTCACCAAGACCGCCGAAACGCCCATGCGACGGTACGACCTGATGCAAGGTGTCAACACGAGGGGCACGTTCTGCGTGACCCAAGCCTGCCTGCCGTGGTTGATCAAGTCCGACAACCCCCACGTGCTGGTATTGTCACCACCGATCAATCTGGATCCCAAGTGGTTCCGCCACCATACGGCTTACACAATCTCCAAGTACGGGATGAGCATGTGCGTACTGGGGATGGCCGCGGAGTTTGCCCCAGCCGGTATCGCAGTCAACGCCCTGTGGCCCAAGACCGTGATTGCTACGGCGGCGCTGGCCATGCTGGGAGGCATGGTGAACCCCGACAACTGCCGCAAGCCGGAAATCATGGCCGACGCCGCGCACGCCGTTCTCACCCGGAACAGTCAACAAGGCTCCGGCCAGTTCCTGATTGACGAGGATGTCCTGCGAGAAGCGGGTGTCATGGATTTCGAACAGTACGCGGTCAAGCCTGGCGCTCCGCTCGCTCCTGACCTGTTCCTTTGATTCGAGCGTTTTTGTGCTCGGCTCCCTCCGGGGTTGAACGCGCCAGCTCGCACCCTTCGCTGCGGCATTAGCCATTGGTGTCGCGGCAGGTCTGGGTGCGCCGCCTACTGCGCCCCTGCCCTTCACCGGGACTCCCCGACTCCCGCTCAGCGCGCTCCTGGCACGCAACCCGCTTCGGTCGCTCAGCGCGCGTACGCCGGTGAGCGAGGCGGCGCGTTTGGGATTTTCCAGGACCGAGCGAGGAGGAAATCAGGTAGGGGTGGTGATGCGCCAGACGCGGTGAATCCTAGGGGTGCGCTTGAAGTCTTCGGGAAGCATCTTGGGGGAGAGGTCCTCAAGCTGCAGGTCCGTGAGCGCGTCCGCATCCAGCTTGAACTTCTGGTGGTTGGTCGAGAACAACAGTTCTCCGCCCGCAGCGAGGCACGCCACCGCCTGACGAATCATGGTGACATGGTCGCGCTGCACATCCAGCACGCCCTCCATACGCTTGGAACTCGAGAAGGTGGGTGGATCCAGGAAGATGAGGTCGTATTTGGCCGTACACACCTCCAACCACTTGGTGCAATCTGCCTGGATCAGTTCGTGCGCCTTTTGGTCCACCCCGTTCAACAAGAAGTTGCGGCGCGCCCAGTCCAGATAGGTGCGGGACATATCCACCGAGGTGCTGGACTTGGCGCCGCCCAGAGCGGCATGAACGGTGGCCGTCGCAGTATAACAGTAAAGGTTTAGAAATGTCTTGTTACTAGCTGTTTTTCTTATATATTCTCTGACTGGCCTATGGTCCAAGAACACGCCAGTATCGAGATGGTCGGTGAAGTTCACCCAAAACCGGGCCGGACCCTCGCTCACTTCGTGGTTGCGACCGCCCTCTGCGAGTTTGCCGTAACGGGCACCCCCTTTTCCTCGCTGTCGTTGTTTCAGGTAGATGTCGGCAGCATCCACGCCTAGGACGCCTGGCAAAGCCGCCAATGCGGCATCCAGCCGTTTTCGCGCCTTGTCAGGATCAATGGTTTTCGGGGGCGCGTATTCCTGCACATGAACGAAATGCCCATACAGGTCGATGGCCAGGGCGTATTCCGGCAGGTCCGCGTCATAGACCCGGAAACATTCCACCCCTTCGCGAGTAGCCCATTTCGACAATGCTTTCAGGTTCTTCCGTAGACGGTTGGCGAAATCTGGCGCGGGCTCGACCTGACCATGGGGAACCCGCGCCCGCTCTGGTAGGACTTCGAATTCGAGCAGCTGGCACTCAATCGGACCATTCCAGAATGTGCCTTGGCGATGGGAACGCAAGCCAAGGTGGAATCCAAGCTCAGGCGTCGGCGTGAGAATGGCTGCATGCCAGCCTTCGAATGCATCCCTGAGCCGCTGGCCTAGCCCCGCATACAGCGGGACCAGCATGGTGTCATGGGCAATCCTTTCCCCGTACGGAGGATTGGTGACCAATAGCCCTGTTGCAGCTGGCGGACTTACCGTAGTGGCTTCTGCCACCGAAAAATGGATGTGCTTCCCAACGCCGGCTCGTTTGGCATTGCGCTTGGCGATCTCGATTACGCGAGGATCGCGGTCCGATCCGTGAATCGGCGGTAGGCTTTCCATGCCCTGCTCCATGCGGTCCGCCGCCTCGACCACCAAACCGTGCCATGACTTCAAGTCGTGGCCCCGCCACCCCCGCGGGCTCTGGCTTGCCCAAAGCAGACCTGGGGCGCCGTCCGTGGCCATGAGTGCGGCCTCAATGGCCAACGTACCTGCACCACACATCGGGTCCAGAAACGCGCCTCCGCGCGCGGCAATGTCCGGCCATCCACTACGCAGCAGCAAGGCGGCCGCCAGAGTCTCTCGCAAAGGCGCCTCACCCGCCTCCTCCCGATAGCCACGCCGGTGCAGAGGCCTGCCGGCGAGATCAAAGGACACGCGCACCTCACCTTTGCGCAAAAGCGCAAAAATGGCGAAATCCGGGTGTTCGGTATCAATTGCGGGGCGAATGCCGTCCCTCGCTTCTCTCATGACATCGACCACGGCATCCTTGATGCGCAAGGCAGAGAAGTGGGAGTTGTTCAGCTCGGGGGTTGTCCCATTGACCTCCACAGCGATGGTGGCGCCGGGGACGATTAAGTTGTCCCAGTCAATTTCCCGGGCCCCGGCGTAGAGTTGATCGGCGGTAACTGCAGGAAACCGGGCTATTTCATGCAGGACCCTGCTCGCAAGTCGCGAACCGATACAGGCGCGGTACCCGACCTCCAATGGGCCGCTGAAATATACGCCGGCCCGCGATTCCCGCACCTCCTCCGCTCCTAATAAACGCAGTTCCTCGGCAAGAAGGTACTCGGTACCGCGAGCGGCCGTGGCAAAATAGGTTCCCATGTCAGACGCAGAGCGTATCACCGAACTGGAAATCCGAATCGCGCATCTTGAAGCGGCGCTTGGCGCCATGAGTGACGAACTGGCGCTTCAGCAACGACTCAGTGGAACGCTGAGAGACGAGTTGGGGGTGTTGCGGGAACGAATGGCAAGCATGACAGAGGCTGCAACCGAGGGCGAGGAGCCTCCTCCACCACATTACTAGGCGAGTTCCACCCAGTCGGGGACCAGGCGTCGCGCCTCCCGCAACTCCGCATCCAGCTTCCGCCAGTTGGGTGAGTGCTCCGCCACACGGTCCCAGAAACGCTTGGAGTGATTCATGTGCCGGAGATGTGATAGTTCGTGCACCATGAGATAGCGCACCAAACGTGGTGGCAGGAACAACAGGCAATAATTCAAACTGATGGTGCCGGAATTCGAACAACTTCCCCATCGGGTTCGCTGACCTCGAACCTGAACGCGGCGATACCTCAGCCCCATTTCTTGCGATATGCCCCTGAGCCACGGCGTCAGTTCTGCTTTGCCATGCCGCTGAAGCCATGCCCGCAGCAAACCCGCCCATACCTGTGGCGTATTTTTCTCTGCCTCTAGTAAAAGGCACTGGTCCGGAAATTCTCGTAGCCGCGGCGCTATTCCTGAAACCTTCCGGAACTTGACCGTCCATGTTTCACCAGTTGCCTTGAGTACCAGCCGGGTCGGCAGAACCATTCTCGGCGCTGGCCCGTACTCGCGATTGAACTCGACCAGCGTCCTCTTGATCCATGAGCGATTCTCATCGACGAAAGCCTCCACCCCGGCCTGGCTATGGCGCACTGGTACAACGACCTCGATGCGCCCCCATCGGGAAACCCGCAGCCACATCCGGCGCGCGCGCCTGCTGACACGCAGCGTGTACGGCGGCAATGGCTGCCGTACGGAACGGAACAGCGCTAACGGGTTCAAACCGGTATCAACCCTCGTTGTTGTCGCCTGTTACGGTAGTGGGTTCAATCCAAGTCGGCGTGGCACCGGTAATCTCTCCAACTTGGGCGCCCCGATGGATCTGGAGATCCACAGTGCGCTCGAAGGTGAGCCGACCCTTGATTTGTACCTCGGCACCGATGACAACAACCGGTGGATCAGAGGTATCCAGGCTCAAGCCTTGCGTCCTGCGTACGATGAGGTCTCCTTCAACCACCGTTGCACCGGACAGTGTGATTCCGCCATTCACGTTTTCGATATCCCCGCCTACGGCAACGCCATCAAGCGTGATTCGCCCGTTCACTGCCCGTACGTTTCCCGCAATGGCAGCCCCGGTGGCTACCCTGATTTCACCGTTGACGGTTTGAAGGTTGCTTGAACTTTGCGCACGCTCGGACAACACGATTCCGCCGTTCACGGTCTCCAACTCACCCGTGCGGCTGTCTTCACCAATTCGAATCGCTCCGTTGACCACCGAGATGCCAGGGACAGTGCTGCGCTGCCCAACGACAGCAGCACCGTTCACAGTTCGGAACGTGCCAGAGGTCACAGTCACATCATTCCCTACGGAAATGGACCCGTTGACGGTCTGCGACGCTGTTGCATTCTGGGTGCCATCAGGAATGACCACGCTCCCGAATACGGAGCCATCACATCCGGCGACGAACAGGGCGGCCACCACAAGCGACATCAAGGGGGCGAAATTGGATTTGTTAGTCATCACAGTACCTCCGGTTTTCCGGTCCCTACTATATCGGTTACGATGCCGGTTCAACAGTTCCAAGCTGGAGCCCGACCAAAAATGAGACTGATTTCACTGCTCGCCATTGCCCTAACTGCCCTCCCACTCGCCGCACAAGAAAGTAGCAGCGAGCGCTGGGATGTTTCTGAACCCCCCTACGAAACCTACGAGGCCAGTATCTCGGTCGACCGAGGCACCTGGATGAGCCTTGATGTCAGCCCCGATGGCCGTGAGGTCGTCTTCGATCTGTTGGGTGACATCTACAGCATGCCCATTGCGGGTGGTGAGGCGCGGGCCCTGACCAGTGGCATCGCCTGGAACATGCAACCCAGATTCAGCCCGGACGGTCGCTGGATCGCGTTCACCTCCGACCGAAGCGGCGGGGACAATATTTGGGTCATGGCTCGCGATGGTTCCAATCCGCAGCAAGTCTCCCGCGAAACCTTCCGCCTGCTGAACGGGCCTGCGTGGACCCCGGACAGCGAATACATTGTCGCCCGCAAGCACTTCACGGGCACCCGATCGGCCGGTGCGGGGGAGATGTGGCTGTACCACCGTGGTGGTGGCGCCGGGCTGCAACTGACTCGTCGCCCGAACGACCAGAAAGATGTGAACGAGCCGGTCCTTTCGCCAGATGGCCGCTATCTGTACTACAGCCAGGACACGACCCCAGGCTCTACATTCGAGTACAACAAGGATCCGAACGGGCAGATTTATGTCATCCAGCGCCTTGACAGGGAAACCGGCGACACAACGGTCCTCGCAGGAGGCCCAGGCGGCGCAATTCGCCCTACCCCCTCCCCCGATGGGTCCCAGTTGGCGTTCATCCGGCGGGTTCGCAATCAGAGCGTACTGTTTCTGAAAGACCTGCGTTCTGGTATTGAAACGCCGATTTTCGAAAACCTTGACCGTGATAACCAGGAAATTTGGGCCATTCATGGCGTTTACCCAACGATGGCCTGGACCCCTGACTCCCGCCATATCGTGTTCTGGGCGGACGGACGTATCCAGCGCATCGACACGCGGACACGCGCAGTCAGCAACATCCCGTTTCGCGTAAACGATACTCGCAGGCTGGCCGAAGCGGTCCGTCCTGCCGTGGATCCGGCCCCAGACGCATTCGGTGTGCGAATGCTGCGCTGGGTGCAGGTGAGCCCCTCCGGTGATCGCGTCGTGTACCAAGCGCTTGGGCACCTCTATGTTCGTGACCTCCCCAACGGTACCCCGCGAAGATTGACCCGCCAGAATGAGCACTTCGAGTTCGCGCCCTCCTTCTCCCGTGACGGCCGAAACATCGTGTACACGACCTGGCATGACCGCGAGCTCGCAAGCGTCCGGGTGGTGTCGGCGAGGGGCGGCACGGGCCGAATCCTCACAAGGGAGCCAGGCCATTACCACGAGCCGGTGTTCTCGCCGGACGGTCGGACTGTCGTGTACCGCAAGAGTACCGGCAACATGTTGTTGTCACCCCATTGGGGGATGAACCCGGGTTTGTATGCGGTTCCCGCCAACGGTGGAGATTCACGTTTATTGACACGCAGCGGAATCCAGCCACAGTATTCCGCCAACAGTGACCGCGTGTTCTTCGTTCGCTTCGAGAGCGGCAAGCGGCTGCTTGCAAGTATCGACATGCAAGGCGCAGACCAACGAGACCACCTGCGTAGCGACTACGCGACAGAGTTTTCCCTGTCTCCGGATGGGAAATGGGTCGCATTCACTGAGCGTTTCAATGCGTATCTGACACCGTTCGTTGCAACCGGCGGCGTTGTGGATATCGGGCCCTCGATGCGCTCGCTACCGATACGAAGAGTTTCGAGGGATGCCGGTGAGTACCTGCATTGGTCGGGTGACTCGCAACGCCTGCATTGGGCGCTTGGGCCGGAGTTATTCACGCTCGAGCTGCGCGATGCATTCGCCTTTGTGGATGGCGCACCTGACGAACTGCCCAAGGCTCCGGAATCGGGCCTCAACATCTCGTTTTCCACCGCATTGGACAAACCCGAAGGCGTTGTTGCGCTGGTGGGCGCACGACTCATCACCATGCGGGACGACGAAGTCATCGAAAACGGTACTGTTGTTGTCCGTGACAACCGCATCGTAGCGATTGGGGCAGCGGGCGATATCGAGGTCCCCCGTGGCGCCCGAGTCATCGACGCCAGCGGCCACACCATCATGCCTGGATTGATTGATGTCCATGCCCATGGCCCGCAGGGCGCCAACCAGGTCCAGCCACAATCGAATTATCTGAACCTGTCGATGCTGTCCTTCGGTGTCACCACTGTGCACGACCCGTCGAATAACTCTGCACAGATTTTCGCTTCGTCGGAGATGGCGCGTGCAGGCAGAGCCATCGCGCCACGAATTTTCTCCACGGGCACGATTTTGTACGGCGCAACCACGGCAATTACAGCGGAGATCAACAGCTACGACGATGCGCTGTCACATCTGCGGCGCATGCAGGCTATTGGAGCCTTCAGTGTCAAGAGTTACAACCAGCCCCGCCGTGACCAGCGCCAGCAGGTCATCCGTGCAGCGCAGGTGCTCGGCATGCAGGTCCATCCGGAAGGCGGAGCAACCTTCCAGCACAACATGAACATGATCATTGACGGACACACGGGAATCGAGCACTCGGTTCCCCCTGCCCGCATGTATGAGGATGTCATGCAACTGTGGTCACAAAGCCGTGTTGGATATACCCCGACCATCGGTGTTGCTTACGGTGGAATCTGGGGAGAGCGTTATTGGTACCAGCACACGGATGTTTGGGCCAACGAGCGATTGGCGACCTTCGTTCCGCGTCAGGTCCTGGACCCGGCATCACGTCGGCGCACCATGGCGCCTGAGGAGGAGTACAACCACATCAACATTTCGCGCGTCGCCAAGACCTTGCTGGACCGCGGAGTCAGCGTACAACTCGGGGCCCACGGTCAACGTGAGGGGCTAGCGGCCCATTGGGAGCTGTGGATGTTCGTTCAGGGTGGCATGACGCCCCATGAAGCCTTGCGGGCAGGCACGCGGAATGGTGCGTGGTACATCGGCATGGATGAGCACCTGGGCTCGCTGGAACCCGGCAAGCTGGCCGATCTCATCGTACTGGAACAGAACCCGCTCGACGATATCCGCAACTCGGAGCACATCCGTTACACCATGGTGAATGGACGCCTCTACGACGCCCGCACGATGAACGAGGTGTGGCCTCGCGAACGCGCGCGCGGGCGCCTCTGGTTCGAGGATTAGCCGCGGGGCGGCGGATGGGGATGAACTAGAGCGCTTTGAAAACGATGTAGATGGTAGCGCCCCAACCCGTCGCCCAGGCGATGGTGCGGGGCCAGAACCATCCAGCCAAGTAGGACCCCATGTGCACAAGCCGCGCTACGAGGAACAGGGAGGCCGCAAACTCCGTGCCCTGGCCTCCATACTTGTTGGCAACCACCAGCAAGAGAACGGCAGCGGCAAACGCCGGGAAATTCTCTTTCAGGTTCTCATGAGCGCGGACCGCGCGGCCGCCCCACCCTGTCAATGGAGGGAGACCTTCCGGTTCACGATTGGAAAGCAACCACCGATCGCCGTACGCCTGACGCTTGGCAATCGATCCCGGCAGGAATGCCAACAGCACCAGTAGCGTCGTCCAACCGAGCATCTGAAGTTCGAATGGCATCAGGTTCTCCTCAAAGTGGCTTCACGGGAGAGGCCAGTGTGGCACGGATTCCAGTCGCATTGGCGAATACTGCCTCCAGCCTTCGGAAATCCTCATCAAGCTCCCCGCGGCAAATCAAGGGTTCGCCAATGCGTACCTGCTTTCTGCCCGCGTCAATGATGATGGGAACAATCGGCGCGGCGGCACCCACAGCAATACGGTAGAACCCCGTTTTCCAACCCGCCCTCAAACTGCGTGTTCCTTCCGGTGCCAAAGCAAAATACATGCAGTCAGCTCGGCGCATCTCATCAATCATTTGCTCAACGATGCCGCCGGGCTTGGACCGGTCCACGGGAATGCCACCCATACTGCGCAGCCACCAACCGAAAGGCCCCAAAAAAATCGTGTGTTTGCCGATGAAAGTGACGTTCAGACCCAGTGTGAATTTCGCCAGTACGAGAACGAGGAAATCCCAGTTCGAGGTATGAGGGGCGATTGCGAGCACCGCCTTGTCGATTGGCGGCACATCGCCCTCGACATGCCAACCACCCATGGCGAGAAGCCAAGCTGCCCAGCGCTGACGCTTACCTCTCAGGGCTGCCAATCAGGTCCTGCAGGGACGATGCCGTTCGGGTTGATGGTCGGGTGGCTTCGGTAGTAATGCTCTTTGATGTGGCGGAAATCCACCGTGTCGGCAACACCCGGAACTCGATACAACTCACTGACCAGCCGTGACAAGGCAGGGTAATCCGCAATACGTCGCTTGTTGCATTTGAAGTGCCCGACATAGACGGGGTCGAAGCGGATCAAGGTCGTGAACAGCCTCCAATCGGCTTCTGTCAGCGTATCGCCTACCAGGTAGGGTTGGTTAGAGAGCAACTCCTCCAAGGTATCCAAGGCATCGAAGAGCTGGGTGAACGCCTCTTCATACACCTTCTGCTTGGTGGCAAAGCCAGCCTTGTAGACGCCATTGTTCACGCGGTCGTAAACGAACGCGTTGATATCGTCAATGGCCCCGCGCAGTGCCTTCGGATAGAAATCGGGGCCGTCACCAATGTCGTTGAAGATCCTAATGATCTCCGAGGACTCGTTGTTGACGATGGTTGCCTTTTCCTTGTCCCACAACACTGGGACAGTGACCCTTCCTGAGTAATCCGGCTTGGCGAGAGTATAAATCTCGTGCATGAAGCGTTTGCCGTTCACGACATCGGGTATGCAGGCAGGGCCGTCGCTGAACGCCCAGCCATCGTCGCCCATGTATGGGTCCACTACTGACACCGATATGTCCCCGGCCAGACCCTTCAACTGCCTGAATATCAGCGTCCGGTGTGCCCAAGGACAGGCCAAGGAGACATACAGGTGATAGCGCCCTGGTTCCCGCACACTCACCCACTCTCTAAAACCCGAGTCTTCTCGTTCGAACTTCCCGCCGGTGGACTCGGTGTCATACCACTCGGTGGACCATTTACCCTTGATTAATCTTCCCATGCCCCCAATCCTCACAGGCGTAGGCCACGAAGTAAAGGCGATATCATTCAACAATGTTTCCACTACTACGAAACTGGCGCAGGAAGCGTGCTTTGGCACGCCACCGAATTCCCCCTACCCTCTGGATGGAGACGCTGCGGCAAGTGCGCGTATTCCATGGGCTGGACGATGCTGAGCGCGCACGACTGCACGATTTGGTTCTGCTCTTCCTTCAGGAAAAAACTTTTGAGCCTGCAGGAGGGATGACACTCGACGAGAATGCCCGCGTACGGATTGCAGCCCTGGCTTGTCTACCCATCCTGAACCTGGACCTTGATTATTACGAAGGTTTCCTCTCGGTGATTGTCTATCCGGGTGAGTTCGTGGTCAGGGAGCGCATGGAAACCGATGAGGCGGGCATCGTACATACCTCCGACGATATTCTCGCAGGTGAGGCCTGGGAACGCGGTCCTGTAGTCCTGTCCTGGACCGATGTCGTCAACAGTGGCCACGGAAGAGGCTTCAATGTGGTCGCGCACGAATTCGCCCACAAGCTCGATGCCCTGGACGGTTCTGTGAACGGGATTCCACCGCTGCACCCCGGCATGGCGGTCACGGCGTGGACCGATGCGTTCCAAGGGGCCTTTGATGATCTGGTCGAACGACTGGAGAGCGGTGAACAGACTTGGCTGGACCCTTACGCCGCCGAGAATCCAGGTGAGTTCTTTGCTGTCTGCGTTGAGATGTTCTTCGACCAGCCGGTGGACCTCAAAAATCATCACCCTGCGTTGTATGAACAACTATCAGCCTGGTTCAAACAGCATCCTGCCGCGCGTTAGCGCAGGCGGCCAAACCGTACCAAGCCTCGTCCCAGTCTCTGCTGCCGGATGCAGCAGGTAGGCCGGCAAGCTCCGCGCCAAGCGTGTCCAGCGTCAGGACATCCTTCGGACAGCCTTTAGGGAACGCAACATCGCCCAGGAGCACAACCCGCCCATGGATGGGTACACCCGGAACCAGACCACGGACTGCCAGAACCCGCGCCCGGTTTGTGGTGACTGGGTTGCGGAATTTTCGCGAGTGCCCGTTGACGATGACGGTCCAATCGTCAATCTGTTCACCACCGAAAACGGAGCCGTGCACCCGGATAACGTCTATGACCACGAAGCCTGCCGCTGTCCTGATGACATTCGGGACATGAATCTGCCCATCCATCCCATCGGGAATGTACAACTCCCTGACCCAGGCCTGGCTACGCTCCTTCATCAGTCTGGCAAGAGTCGCTTCAGCGCCACGGCGACGATGATGCCACCAGAAAAACAAGGCCACACCGGCGAGGAGGATTGGTAATGCAATGATGGCCAATTCAGGGAGTCCGTTCACAGCGAGTGATTATACATTCCGCCATACCGCACTGCGGCGGTGAATCCATGCGATGCCGCCAAGGTAGAGCGCGACAGCAGCCCAAATGAATGTGAACGCCACCAGCCGTCCGCCGTCGAATGGCTCCTTGAACACGAACACCGCCAGACAGAAACCGATGGTGGGCGCTAGGTACTGCATGAATCCAAGTGTGGTGAGCGGCAGGCGCCGCGCTGCCTGTGTAAACCAGAGGAGTGGCACAGTGGTTACCACACCGGCAGTCACCAACAACAGGTCGTTGACTGGCCCTTCATGCAGAAAGCTGCCCTGTCCGTTCCAAACCAGCCAGAGGATTCCCGCATATGCGAACGGCGCGATCAGCAGGGTTTCTATGAACAATCCCTGCAATGATTCCGCCTGTACCGTCTTGCGGACTAACCCGTAGAAGCCAAAACTGAAAGCCAGCACCAACGTTATCCATGGCAATCCCCCCTGAGCCACTGCCATCCAGGCGGTTCCTACAGCTGCCAAGGCCACTGCGACCCACTGAAACGTGCGTAGGCGTTCACCCAGGAAAAACACACCCAGTACCATGCTCACCAAGGGGTTGATGTAGTAGCCGAGACTGGCTTCCAGCAGCCGGTCGGTGTTCACCGCGATGATGTATACCAACCAGTTGGTGCCGATGAGGGCTGCACTGACGCACAGGAGACCTAGCGCGCGGCGGTCGAGGGTTCTCCAAGCCTTCATCCACCAAACCACTACGGCCAGCATCAGTACCGCCCACACCACTCGGTGGCCGAGGAGTTCAATGGCGGGAACATGCCCTACTGCTTTGAAGTACAAGGGGGCAAAACCCCAGAAGAGGAACGCACCCAAGCCATACCACAAACCTTTTCGGTATTCGGTCAGAGCCAGCGCCTTACCCGTTCCGCATAGCCCAGCCACTCGGCGCCAAAACGCTCCGCCATGTATTCCTCCTCATGCCGGATGACCAACATGCGGGAGAGCGGCATGGATGCAGCCGCGGCCAGAAGCATCCAGGTGTTGGCGAAAACCAGACCGAGGCCCACCATGATGAACACGTCACCCAGGTAGATGGGGTTGCGGCTGAAGCGGTACGGGCCGAACTTGACCAATGCCTCGGTCTGAACCCATGGCAATGGCGAGGTCTTCAATGCGCGCATTTCCAGGATGGCCCACAGGATGAGCACCAATCCCACAAGGATGACGCCCCCGCCAAACCACGCGCGGTTCGGGACGGCGGGCAAAGGCCATGCTGCCCACCACTGCAGCAACACGGCAAATATCAATAGCCCAATGAAAATGGCCTGTGGGAACCGGGTGAACAGTGCGCGGGAGGAAACAGTCTCATTCATAGCGTCACTCTCCCCCTCAGGATATCCACGTACATCACCCAATCTCCGGCAAAACTGTAAAACGGGTATTTGAAGGTTGCCGGCTTGTTTTTCTCAAAAACGAAGTGTCCCACCCACGCAAATCCGTAGCCCGCTACCAGTCCGGCCAAAACCCACCACGGGTTCAGGGTGATGACAGCCGTCGCCAGAAAAGCCAGTGCCAGCGTGGATCCTGCGAAATGTAAGCGCCGACAATTCACATCGCTGTGCTCAGACAGGTAATAAGGGTAGAACTCGCGGAAGGACTCGAATCGTTTTTCCATAGCGGGATTTTACACGTTCTCCATTTAGGACTAAAATAGTCCCCTATGTTGCGCATGTCCAAACTGACCGACTACGGGACGGTAGTCCTTGCAGAAATGGCAAGAGACCCCCAGCGCCGCTTCTCCGCACAGGAGCTGGCGGATCGGACCCATATCGCCAGCCCCACTGTGGCCAAGATCCTCAAGGCGTTCAGTCGCGCGGATATCCTGGATTCCCATCGTGGGGCACAGGGCGGCTATACCCTCGCCCGAGAGCCAGATCGTATCAGCGCGGTGGAAATCATCGATGCCATCGAAGGGCCAGTCGCCCTGACCGAGTGTGCCTCTGGAGAGGGCAGCTGCAGCATAGAAGCCGGTTGCTCGGTTGGCCACAACTGGCAAAACATCAACATTGGCATTCGTAATGCCCTGCAAGGCATCACACTGGCGCAATTGGTCCGACCAATGACCGTTCCGCTGATTGATTTTCGCCAGCGGATGAGGTCCTGACATGTCCACGAAGAACCAGGAAGTCGAACAAAGACTCCGCACCGAGTACTCGGCCGGATTTACCACGGACGTTGAGTCGGACACCGTTGCCCCAGGTCTCAATGAAGAGGTCATCCGCTTCATCTCCGCCAAAAAGGGTGAGCCAGACTGGTTGCTTGAGTGGCGCCTGGCGGCCTATCGCCATTGGCTGACTATGACGCCACCCGACTGGGCACACCTGAAAATCGAGCCTATCGATTACCAGGCGATATCCTATTATTCGGCCCCGAAATCCAAATCTGACGGACCGAAAAGCCTTTCTGAAGTGGACCCCAAACTGCTCGAAACATACGAGAAGTTGGGCATCCCCCTACGTGAACAGGAGATGCTTGCAGGTGTTGCCGTGGACGCGGTCTTCGACTCCGTGTCCGTTGCGACAACATTCAAGGGCAAACTCAAGGATGCGGGCGTCATTTTCTGCTCGTTCTCCGAAGCGGTGCAGGAGCATCCCGACCTCGTTCGCCAATATTTGGGGTCAGTGGTGCCAGTCTCCGACAACTACTTCGCTGCGCTCAACTCTGCCGTGTTCACCGACGGGTCATTCGTGTTCATCCCGAAAGGCGTCCGGTGCCCGATGGAATTGTCCACCTACTTCCGCATCAACGCCCTGAACACCGGCCAGTTCGAACGCACCTTGATTGTCGCCGAGGAACGCTCCCATGTGAGTTATCTCGAGGGCTGTACGGCACCGATGCGGGACGAGAACCAACTTCACGCGGCGGTGGTTGAACTGGTCGCTCTCGATGATGCGCAGATCAAGTACTCGACAGTGCAGAACTGGTATCCGGGCGATGAAAATGGTGTTGGCGGAATCTACAACTTTGTCACAAAGCGCGGAGAGTGCCGCGGTCCACGTTCTAAGATTTCATGGACTCAGGTCGAAACCGGGTCTGCTATCACCTGGAAATATCCAAGTTGCATATTGACGGGTGATGACTCCGTTGGGGAGTTTTACTCCGTGGCATTGACCAACAACTGGCAACAAGCCGACACCGGTACCAAGATGATCCACATCGGTCGTAACACCAGAAGCACTATCGTTTCCAAGGGTGTTTCTGCCGGACACGGCCAGAACGCCTACCGAGGTCTCGTTAAAATCCTGCCGTCGGCGACCGGGGCACGTAACCATACGCAGTGCGACTCTTTGCTCATCGGCAAGGAATGTGGAGCGCACACTTTCCCATACATTGAGGTGAAAACGCCTGATGCGGTACTCGAGCATGAAGCGTCCACCTCCAAAATCAGCGATGAGCAGTTGTTCTACTGCCGACAACGCGGAATCTCGGAAGAGGACTCGGTGAACATGATCGTGAACGGTTTCTGCAAAGATGTTTTTCGTGAACTACCCATGGAGTTTGCCGTTGAGGCGCAGAAACTTCTGGGCGTCAGCCTCGAAGGAGCAGTTGGATAATGCTGAAAGTAACCAATCTCCATGCCACCGTGGATGGAAAGGAAATCCTGAAGGGCCTGGACCTGCATGTCCCCACTGGAGAAGTACATGCCATCATGGGTCCGAACGGGTCCGGTAAAAGCACGCTCGCCCATGTGCTCGCAGGACGACCCGGATATGTAGCTACCTCTGGCGAAGCCACGCTGGATGGCAAGGACATACTTGGACTGGCCCCGGAAGAACGCGCGCGCGAGGGCGTGTTCCTCGCCTTCCAGTACCCGGTCGAAATCCCCGGTGTGAACAATGTCTACTTCCTGAAAGCCGCGATCAACGCTGTCCGACGTCATCGTGGTGAACCTGAGCTAGATGCCATGGATTTCCTCGGACTTGTGAAAGCAAAAATGAAACTTGTCGCGCTTGACGAGAAACTCCTGAATCGGGCTGTCAATGAGGGGTTCTCCGGGGGCGAGAAGAAGCGTAACGAAATTTTCCAGATGGCCATACTAGAGCCGCGCCTGGCCATACTGGACGAGACCGACTCCGGCCTGGATATCGACGCGCTTCGAATTGTTGCTGATGGCATCAACTTCATGCGTAGCCCCGACAGGTCCATTGTGATGGTCACCCATTACCAGCGCCTACTGGATTATGTCCGGCCCGATGTAGTCCATGTACTGAGTGACGGTCGAATCATCAAGAGCGGTGGCCCGGAACTTGCGAAGGATCTCGAAGCGCGCGGCTATGATTGGGTACTCAAGGAATCCGCGTGAACATGCTGGCTGACTTCCTGCCGAAGTCACGTGACGAGGCATTCAAGTACACCTCGTTTGCGGCACTGGCACGCCGCGACTACGAACCGCCTACGGGGCAGATGCCGGACGTAAACGCCCTTCCTGCTCATGAAGGTGCCCGCCTCTGCTTCGTTGACGGTCGTTTCATCGCGTCTCTCTCCAAACTGGATGGACTCGACATTCAGACAGGTACCCCTGCCGTGATGCGCAAAGACGGCAATGCGCTGTTCGAGATGAATCGTGCGCTCGCGGACCAGGGTCTCACGCTTGCCATTCCGGAAGACAGCCTGATCTCCTCGCCCATCGAGATTCTCATGGTTGCCAGCGAACATGAGAAAGCGGTTGCGGCAAACACCCGTCTCCGAATCACGCTGGGACCACGCGCACGTGCCTGCATCATCGAACGGCACATCTCCCTTGGGAAGTCCGCTGACTTTTTCAATCTGGTGATGGAGCTTCAGATTGCAGAATCCGCCAAGCTCACATGGGTAACGGACCAGCGCTGTGCAAGAGCGGTGACACTGGCCACTGGACTGTACGTCCACCTCGGTGACCATGCGCACTTTGAGTCCCATGCCATCCACCTCGGGTGTTCACTGGTCCGCAGCGATATTGACATCATCCTTGCTGGCCGCGGTGGTTATGCGTCCCTGAGCGGTCTTCACATGCCGGGAATGCGCCAGCACATCGACACCCACTCCCGCATCCAGCACCAAGTTCCTGATACCACCAGTCATGAACATTACCGCGCAATCGTGGACCGTGGCGGTCGTTCCGTGTTCAACGGAAAAGTGGTGGTTTCCACGGGGGCTGACCGCACAGATGCTCACCAATTCAATGCCAACCTCCTCTTGTCGGAGCAGGCAGAGGCGGACACCAAACCCGAATTGGAAATCTACGCAGACGATGTAAAGTGCTCGCACGGCGCTACAGTCGGCAAACTTGATGAAACGGCGTTGTTTTACCTGCGCTCCCGCGGGATTGGCGAAGACGCTGCCCGTAGCGTTCTAGTGTGGGCATTTGCAGATACCGTGTTGACCAACATTCCCGGCGACGCGCTTCGTCAGGCGATCGAGGACGAGGTCTTGTCGCGTCTCCCGGACGCAGAACGAATACGGGAGTTTCGATGAACCGCGACGATTTTCCCATTCTGTCCACTACCGTCCGTGGTAAACCCCTGGTCTATCTCGACAATGCAGCAACCTCCCAGAAGCCACTCGCCGTCATCGAGTCCATGGAAAGGTACTATCGCGAGAGTAACGCCAATGTACATCGGGGCGTCCATGCACTTTCCGAGATTGCAACCGCTGAATACGAAGGTGCGCGCGATCGCATAGCCCGCTTCATCAATGCTCCCACCAGCCGAGAACTGGTGTTCACCCGTGGCACGACAGAGGCCATCAACCTCGTAGCACAGAGTTTCCTCCGACCCCGATTGCTGTCGGGAGATGAAATCCTCGTCAGCCATCTTGAACACCACTCCAATATTGTCCCGTGGCAGATGGTCGCTGCAGAATGCGGAGCGATCGTCACAGTCATCCCGATGAACGTTCACGGAGACCTTGTACTCGACAACCTGGATTCCTTGATGACTGCGCGCACCAAACTCGTCGCAGTCGGCCATGTCTCCAACGCGCTCGGGACCATCAATCCCATCGAGACCATCATCGAGGCGGCCCATGCAAGGGGCATCCCTGTACTTGTTGATGGCGCGCAAGCCATGCCGCATATGCCCGTCGATGTCCAAGCTATTGGCGCGGATTTCTACGCATTCTCGGGCCACAAGATGTTTGGCCCGACCGGGATTGGATGCTTGTGGGCGCGTGAAACACACCTCGATGCCATGCCACCTTGGCAAGGCGGAGGTGACATGATCCGGCTGGTACGCTTCTCGGGGTCTGAGTGGAACGAGATACCCTACAAGTTCGAGGCGGGTACGCCGGATATTGCGGGTGCAATCGGCCTGGGCGCCACCGTCGACTATCTCACCAGGATCGGGATGGCCGCGATTGCTGACCATGAGGCCGAACTCCTTGCCTATGCAACCGAGGCGTTGAGTGATGTAACCGGACTGCAGGTCATTGGTACAGCCAAGCGCAAAGCCAGTGTCATATCGTTCACCTTGAAAGGTATTCATCCTCACGACATTGGCACGATAGTTGATGCCGAGGGCGTCGCCATTCGCACCGGCCACCATTGCGCGATGCCTGTGATGGAGTACTTTGATGTCCCCGCCACTGCCCGGGCATCGCTCGCGTTTTACAACACCCGTGACGATATTGATGCGCTTGTCCGCGCACTCGGTAAAGTACAAGAGGTGTTCGGCTAATGGATTTGCGCGACCTCTATCAGGAAGTGATTGTCGACCATAACCGTGACCCGAGGAACTTCCGCAGGCTTGAACAACCAACCCACAGGCTGGAGGGATTCAATCCTCTGTGCGGGGACCGGCTTACCGTCTACCTGCAGGTGGACGATGACACCATCACCGATCTGGCCTTCGAAGGAAGTGGCTGCGCCATATCTGTTGCGTCAGCATCACTCATGACCGAAGCGCTCAAGGGCAGACCCGTCACCACGGCTGAGGAATTGTTCACGCAGGTCCACGAACTGCTTACCGGTACCAGCGAATCCGTCCCCGATGGCAAGCTCGCAGTATTGACGGGAGTGCGCGAATATCCATCTCGCATCAAGTGCGCCACGCTGGCGTGGCATACCCTGAACAGCGCGCTGCATGGCGGGCGCGAACCGGTCAAGACGGAGTAAGGACTATGTTGAACACTCGTGAACCCGTCATTCTCGAACGCGACTGCGATGCGGTGCTTATTCCCGCCGGCCAACCCGTACGGATACCTGGTGGCACCGAGGTCGTCATCACTCAAGCTCTAGGTGGGACCTTTACCGTCTTCGTGAACGGGAACCTTGCGCGTATCGAGGCAAAGGATGCAGATGCACTCGGTATCGAGGTTGAAGCCACTGCAGAAGGCCCTAAGGTGGCAGACGGTCCCGTGGACGAGCAGGAGGTCTGGGCGCAACTCAAGACCTGCTACGACCCCGAGATACCTGTGGATATCGTGGAGCTAGGATTGATTTACGGGGTGGAGATCGAGCCTGGCGACGGCGCCAATCGCGTCAAGGTCACCATGACCCTGACTGCGCCGGGCTGCGGCATGGGCGAGTACCTCAAGGCGGATGTGGAACAAAAGGTGCAGTCGGTCAAGAACGTCACCGAGACCGAAGTGGAACTGACCTTCGACCCACCGTGGGACCGCCACCGGATGTCGGACGCAGCCAAACTTGCTCTGGGCATGTACTGATGGAGGGCTGGATTGAGGTCGGCCCGGTCACCGACATCCTGCCGGGGCAATACAAGGTTGTCGAACAAGGTGGGACCTTCATCGCCGTGTTCAATCTGGACGGAGATTACTTCGCTCTGGAGGATGTCTGCACGCACGATGGGGCGGAACTCACTGGGGGTGCGATTGAGGGTGACCAGATCATCTGCCCTCGCCATGGCGCGCGCTTTTGCATCCGTACCGGGCAAGCCCTCACACCCCCTGCCTACGAGCCAACAGCGTCCTTTCCGGTCAGGGTTGAGAATGACCTCATCTATACCCGCGATGATCGTTGGGATTGAGCTTGCCCTCGCCGCTGGTGACAGCATGGGCGCCACCTAGCGTTTAGTTCGACAGCCTCACAGATCCGCGTTCCTCGACGACGAGGTCGGGCATCCAGCGCCCGACATCGAGCCGCGCACGAAAATTGTAGTCAATGCGCTCACGTCGCCCACCGAAAATATCCGCGAGTACACGGGCGCTGCCAAACAGGTCAGGAGTTGCTTCGATGATGAAGTCAGCACTGCCATAGGCAGGCACTTCTGGAAGGTCATTGGCGACGCCACTCAATATCCGGGTTCCCTCAATCTCCACCGAATAACTCATGCCTCGCAACGGCAGCCTGGAACGGTTGGGGTTGATGACCTGAACACCTATCAGGAAACGCGGGGCTACAGTGCCCGTCTGTGGCGATGTGGTGAATGACGTAATGTTTACCTGAGGCCGCTCCTGATAGGGCGACAACGAGGCGCAGCCCACCAGGACCAAGCAAAGACCTATGACTGCCATTCTCATGGGAGCCATCATACTCCCCAACGGCCAGTGCCATGTTCGATTCAATTGGTATGAGCTACCATCAGGCCCATGATTACCAATGACATCGTCGTTCTTGGCATCATCGCTGCCACCCTTGGCCTGATTTTCTATACGGCTTCAGGGCCGACCCCATTCTGGCAAAAGTTCTACTCTTGGGTCCCGGCCCTGCTTTTGTGCTATTTCATCCCGGCAATCTACAACACCACCGGACTGATTGACGGCAGCTCAACCTCACTTTATGCGCCGATTGCCCGGGATGCGTTGCTGCCAGCGGCCTTGGTGCTGCTGACGCTGTCAGTCGATGTGCGCGGCCTGCTCAAGCTTGGCTGGAAACTCATTGCCGTCCTGTTCGCAGGCACCCTAGGGGTCATGCTGGGAGCGATCGTCGCTTTTGTCGTCATGGGCTTCATACACCCAGAAACCGTATCCGGAGATGCGTGGGCAGGTATGGCTGCACTCGCCGGAAGCTGGATTGGTGGCGGTGCGAACATGGTCGCGATGCGGGAGGTCTTCGAAGTTGATGCGAATACCTTTGGGCGGTTTGCGGTTGTTGATGTCGCGGTTGCCAGCTTGTGGATGGCGACATTGCTCTTCCTGGCCGGTCGCGCCGACAAAATCGATGCACATACCGGTGCGGACACAAGCGCCCTCAGTGACCTGATGGTCAGGATTGCCCGTTTCCATGAAGAGCATGGCCGTAAGGCCACGCTCAACGACCTGATGGCCATGGTCGGTCTGGCGTTCGGGATGGTGGCGGTTGCACACCTTGTTGCCACACCATTGGCTGGCTGGTTCGGAGGGTTCGATTGGGCGGCCTCATTCAGCCTGAACTCTTCATTCCTGTGGCTGGTTCTCACGGCGACTACCGCCGGTTTGGTCCTGAGCTTCACCAAAGTACGACAATTGGAGGGTGCTGGGGCGTCACAGCTTGGCGCGGTCATGCTCTACTTCCTGATCGCGAGTATCGGCCTGCAGATGGACCTCCGTGCCCTGTGGGAGCTCCCCATGCTGTTCCTGCTTGGGGTCATCTGGATGTTGACCCATATCATCGTGCTTTATGTCGTTGCCCGCTTCCTCAAAGCGCCCCTCTTCTATTTTGCGGTTGGCTCCCAGGCGAACATCGGTGCGGCGGCTTCCGCTCCTGTTGTCGCGGCCGCGTTCCACCCCAGTCTGGCGCCAGTCGGCGTCATCATGGGATCAATCGGGTATGCGACGGGCACTTACATGGCGTACCTCGTCGGCCTGAGCCTTCGCGCCATGGCAGGTGGCTGACGGTCAAACCGAAGGCGCGGGCATCCGATAGTGAATGAGCACGGTCCTGCCCCAGCGCGGACGGATGACCAGGAAGATATCGCCGTAGCGCCCCTCATCGATATCTGCAACACGCTTCCCGGATAACGCACGAACTATGTCCGGAACGGTATTGCTGTGGCCCACCACGAACACCGTGTCGAAACGGTGTTCCTTGTTGATACGTGCGAGCATGACATCGGTATCCGCGGCATCATAGACATGGACCGGCATGCCAAGGTGATGTGCGAGTGGCGTCGCTGTGGCGAAACTACGCAGATAGTGGGTGGCGAATACGGCATCCACGCCGCTTTCCCCGAACATCTCTGCTAGTTGCTCGGCACGTCGCTGGCCGACATTCGATGGACCAGGGTTGTCGGCAGGTGCGCCCGCCTTCTCCACATGCCGAGTGACAATGACGATTCCCGGAGATTGCATGAATCCGACTGCTACCCAACCGGCAATCAATACAACAAGGACACCCAGCACTCCGAGTATGAGAAACGGCGATACAAGCGGTCGCCTGCGCATTGCATGACGCGTGGTGTCATCAGTCATCTGCTCGACCCTCCTGCCGGTGGACAACCCGGTACTCTCCTTCCACGGTAGTATGACCGGCCTCCGGTTGTCGTCGCGCCGCTCGTTTGAGTCGCCAAAAGCGAAATGCGAACGCCATCCATCCGATGATCACCAGTCCTAACGTCACCAAGGCGGCAACCAGACCAACCACGAAGCTGACAGCCAAGGCTATGACCGTGACAATGGCCGCGAGAATTCGGGTCAAGAGATTGCTTTCCATGCGAGGGATTATACGGGGATGTCAGCCGCCCCACAGTTGCCAAGCCGCCCAGAAATACGGCGCTCGGTAGCGATCCCCGTGGGCCCCGTCGCGAAAGGCTTTCTGGACCCGGTCCAGGGCGTCTACGACCTCAGACCCGTTGGCAAGCTCGGAAAACAGCGCGGCAACGAATTGGGCACTCGCGGCGTCATCTACCCGCCACTGGGTGAGCAAGGTGTACCCCACACCCGCGAACAGCGCCGCTTGGGCGAAGCCCGACACGATGGTAGGGCCTGCTCCCGGCAGGGCAGTCTCACACGCCGACAAGACCACCAGCTCAGCCTTGAACTGGAGATGCAGGGTATCCGCCGCGACATAGCGGCCATCTTCTCCCGGGGCGAGCTGTAGCGCCAGCAACTGAGGCCTAACCGGATCCGGGGCGGCATGGGCCGCGAACAAGACAAAGCGGGCGTCGGCCAGACGACCGTCATGGGCGGCGCGTTTCAACTCATCAAGCGCACCCGCGCCATGCAGGAGTGTTGCGGGCCCGCCAAGCGCCGCCGCAGCGAGCGCAATTTCTGCATGTGCTGCTGGTAGCGCTTCGGGATCATTGATGGCCGTCCTTGCAAAAGCGAAAAGCGACTTTGGACGTCGGCGACTCTGGGCTGCACGGTATTGCGCCAGTGCCGCACTGCGCGCCGATGCAGCATGAATGAGCGCACTGCCGGTCACCAGGGGCAGTGGGACCTCCTCCAGGTCTCCATCCAGAGAGAATATCCAAGGCGCCTCCGACTGATCCAGCCAGTCAGAGATTGGCGCAATCCAGATTTCAAACAAGCGGCGGGTGTCAGGCGTGTGACCGGCCGAAAGCTCCGCACGTACCTGCGCCACTACCTCCTCAGTATCTGGGGGACGAGTGATGACCCGGACCTCTGTTCGAGGGTGAAGGCGGTAGACAACATAGGCCTCCTTGAGCGCGACCCAGCCAACATAGCGGGTGGGGACCGGTACGGCCTGGGCAAGGTGTGGCGCAATCCACGGAGCGCGTTCGCGTTCAGCCAGCTCTGCCGCCAACCCATCGCCTGCCAGGGCCAGATCGAAGACGTCGCGACGCCAGTCCGCGGCGACCTCGCCTGCGCTGGCAATCAGCAATGCCACCACCAGAATGCGCTTGCTCATTTGACGATTCTCACTCCGAACGATTGTCCCGTGAGCGCTCATGTGTCATTTTTGTTCCATGCCAATCAAGGACCGTGTCGCCTGGGCCGGATTCATCAGCGGCCCCCTCCTTGCCGTTCTGGTCTACGTCGTGCTCCCTGATTCCGATGTCGGAGGCCTTTCTCACCCCGGGCGGGCCACCGCGGCCATCGGGGTATGGATGGCCACTTGGTGGATGACGGAGGCCATTCCCTTGCCGGCGACCTCACTCCTTCCTGTCATCCTGTTCCCGCTGTCGGGAGCACTACCCGCGGCCCAGGCGTTGAGACCCTACGCGTCAGAAATCGTGTTCCTGTTCATGGGAGGATTCATGATCGGGCTGGCGATGCAACGCTGGAACCTGCACAGGCGTATCGCGCTGTCCATCGTGCGCTTGGTAGGTACCACACCGACCCACCTCGTCGCGGGCTTCATGCTTGCCACCGCGGCATTGAGCATGTGGATTTCCAACACCGCAGCAACCGTGATGCTGCTCCCAGTCGGAATCAGTGTCATAGAGCTTTTGCGCAGACATCTGCCGGAAAACGACGAGCAGTCCACGCGAGCCTTGGCAAATTTCGGCACCTGCCTGATGCTCGGTATCGCGTATGGGGCATCCATTGGCGGTCTGGGAACGCTCATCGGCTCACCACCCAACCTGATACTGGCCAATTACGCGGCGAATGCGTTGGGCCAGGAAATCACCATGTTGGCATGGATGAAGGTCGGTCTGCCCTTGGTCGCGTTGTTTCTGCCGCTGACCTGGCTGTATCTGACACGCATCGTTTTCCCCCTGCGCCTGGTCGTCCCGCAGGCAGCAGTGAGCGAAATCCGCACCGAGCTTTCCACGCTCGGTGCCATGCATCAAGGTGAGCGGACGGTACTGGTGGTTTTTCTATGCACCGCCCTGGCGTGGATTTTCCGTCCGCAGATTGCAGCGCTGACGGGTATGCATGCCCTGTCTGATGCGATCATTGCCATGATGGGAGCAATGGCCCTGTTTTTGCTTCCAGTTGATTGGCGCAAGCGAGTATTTGCGCTGGACTGGGAGACGGCAGTGAAGTTGCCGTGGGGAATCCTGTTGCTTTTCGGCGGCGGACTCAGCCTGGCTGCGGCAATCAGCGCGAATGGTGTCGATACTTGGCTGGCTCAGGCATTCAGCGGGATGGAGGGCGTCAAGACGATTTGGGTGCTGCTTGCTGCTACAACCATGGTCATCTTCCTCACTGAGCTTTCAAGCAATACGGCTACAGCGAACACATTCATTCCGGTGTTGGCGGCCGTTGCCATCGGCATCGGCATCGACCCCATGCCGGTTCTGTTCGCGGCTGCGCTCGCAGCGACCTGTGCATTCATGCTCCCGGTGGCGACACCACCCAACGCCATCGTCTTCGCCTCCGGTATGGTGAGCATAGGACAGATGATGCGGGCGGGATTGGGCCTCAATGTGATGGCGATTATCCTCATCGCAGTGGTCATACGTGTGTTCGGAAACTGGATGCTCCCGTTCTAGGAAGCAGTGAGCATGACCACATCGCGCCCTGGGAATTCGACCGCCAGCCCCAGGTGTTGAGAGAGCCAATGGAAGGTTTCCTCCTTATAGAACATGACATGCGTCGGGTCGCGCGGGTAATGCCACGACTCGAATGCCTCCCGCCCGGGATTGAAAGCGGTCATGACTGCCAACACTCCCCCACTGGTCAGCATGGACGCCAGTCGTTCGAACTCTGCGCCAGGTGAATGGAAGTGCTCCGCCACCTCCGTGCATGTGATGAAATCATAGCGCGCATCCTCAAGCACCGAAGGATCCGGTTCATAGATTGGGTCGAACAGCGATACCTGATGACCAGCTTCCGTCAACATGGCTGCGAGCGCCGGCCCCGGACCACAGCCATAATCCAATCCGCGACTACCGGGCATCAGTAAGGACAACAACGGCACCGTGACGCGGCTGAGAAACGTTCGGTATGCAGGGTCATCCGGATCATTCTGATGAAGGTCGTAATGTGCTCGCTCAGTCTCCCTGTTCGGGAGCTGCAAAGCGCTGACTTGGACTGAGTAACACTCCGCGCATTCCAGATAGCAGCGCTCGTGAACTTGCAGCCAGAGTACTGCGACGGCGCCGCAGAGTCGGCAACTCTCGCTCAATCGTCCTTGACCGCGTGCAGGTGGACATCGCGTTGCGGGAACGGAATCTTGATCCCATTCTCCACCAGTGCGGTATGGATGGCCCAGAGGTACTCGGCCTTCACCTTGCCTGGGCGGCGCAAGGCCGCGGACGTCACCCATACCAACAGCTCGAATTCGAGCGCAGAGTCGCCAAGATTGACCAACCAGACCTGCGGGTCATGGCCTGGCACATGCTTCTGTGTGTGTGGCACGTCGTCGACAGCCTCCAGCACCACCTTTCGCACCAGATCCTTGTCTGACCCGTAGGCAACACCGAATGGAACGTGGACACGTCGGGTATGGTCGTCCAGGGTCCAATTCACCACTCTGCCGTTGGTGAATTCAACATTTGGAACGAGGATATCGATGTTGTCATTGGTGGTGATGCGAACGGCTCGCATACGGATTTCACGCACTTCGCCTGCGACGCCAGATTGGAATTCAATGAAATCCCCGACCTTGACCGGTCGTTCGAACAGGATAATCAGTCCAGAGACGAAATTTGCAACGATGTTCTGCAGGCCAAATCCAATACCTATGCCAAGCGCACCAAGCACCAGAGCGGCATTGGTGAAATTGAATCCCAGTGAGGCAAGGCCGACAATCAAGGCAACCAGCAGGATGACGTAGTGGGAGACGCGCCCCAGCGCGTAAATTGAACCGCGGTTCATGGAGGGCCATTGTTGCGACACCCGCTCAAGACCCCGTTGCAGAACAGAGGACAGCATCAGGGCAATTGCGAAAACCAGCACCACCCAAATGAGGTCCAACAGGGTGATGTTGATTTCCCCGACGTCGAGCAGGGAGATATCCAGCCAGCCGCGAAAAGCTTCCATGTGCCTACAGTATCACTTCAACCGCTCTGCGGAAGACCTCTGGTTCCTTGACCTCGAAGCGACGGCGGGCTTCCAAGTCATCTAATGCCTCTTCCAGAGCGGTGACCAACTCATACTGGCGGGAGTCGTACCCAGCTTCTGCAGTTTGCTTCAGCAACCCGGCCTGACAGGACTCATGGACCCGCGCAACCTTTGAAAATTGGGGATGACCCTGCCCAGGCCGCTCCGGATTCTCGAAGGACCGTTGACAGGCGTCGCGATCCAGGGAGTGATAACTCCGGCAGTTGAAGGGTCGTGCAGCGTAGGCACTGCACTGGCCATTCACCAATACAGGACATGGGATATTCACGGACAGCAACCGGTCTCCGGGTACCAGCCGCACTCGTTCTGCTGACTTGCGCAGACGCTGGCGGAATTCCCCGAACTCTTCCTCAGTGAAGCGGGCCTGCATGAAGTCAAGCAGGCCGAACACTTCTACGGGGGTGACCATGACCCGTAAGTGACAACAGTAATGACAACCGGCCTCACAGGCCACCGGACTCTTGTCGACCACCGGGATTCGGCGCAGCGCGTCGTCCAGTCGGCGCAGGGCCTGTCGCCGGATTCTCTCAGCTTCGGTCACAGTCACCCATAGCTTTCTGCATCCTTAGGGTGGCGGAGAGGGTGGGATTCGAACCCACGAACAGGTCTCCCTGTTGCCGGTTTTCAAGACCGGTGCCTTCAACCACTCGGCCACCTCTCCGAAAATTCATATGTCCTTGCCGGTTTTGCTCGGCCCGTCCATGGGCCTCGCCTTCGCTTCGCTCAGGCCCGCCTGCGGCGGTCCCGAATCGCTCCCGGCGATTCTGGTCAAGACCGGTGCCTTCAACCACTCGGCCACCTCTCCATAAAAAATTGCGGGAGCGGCCCCACGGGCCGCGACAGTCAAATTACCTCAACCCCACCCATATACGGTTGGAGTACCGCCGGGACGCGTATTCTACCTTCAGCAGTCTGGTAATTCTCCATCACGGCAATCAGCGCACGGCCAACAGCGACCCCTGAACCGTTCAGCGTATGCACCAGCTCAGGCTTGCCGGTCTCCGGGTTGCGCCAACGAGCCTGCATACGGCGAGCCTGGAAGTCCTCACAGTTGCTACAGGAGGAAATTTCCCTGTACTTGTCCTGCCCTGGCAACCAGACCTCAAGGTCGTAAGTCTTAGCCGCACCGAACCCAATGTCTCCGGCACACAAGGACACGACGCGGTAAGGCAGTTCCAGACGTTTCAAAACTTCCTCTGCGTGGCCGGTCAGCGCTTCCAGTGCGTCATAGGACTTGCCCGGCTCGACAACGTGGACCAACTCAACTTTGTCGAACTGGTGCTGGCGAATCATTCCTCGGGTATCTTTCCCGTAGCTGCCCGCTTCGCGCCGGAAACATGGCGTGTGCGCGACGTAGCGTCTTGGCAGGTAGTCCGCATCGACAATCACATCGCGAACAATGTTGGTAAGAGGCACCTCCGCAGTCGGAGTCAGATAGAGGTGTGGCTCACCCTCAGTACGGAATTGATCCTCCGAGAACTTGGGCAACTGGCCTGTGCCAGTCAAACTGTCCGCATTGACCAAGTACGGGACATAGCACTCCTCATACCCGTGCTCAGAGGTATGCAAGTCCAGCATGAATTGGGAAAGCGCACGGTGCAAGCGTGCCAGCCCGCCGGACAGGAGCACAAAACGCGCGCCAGCGAGTTTGGTTGCCGTTTCAAAATCCATGCGCCCCAAGGACTCACCAAGCGCCACATGGTCCTTGGGAACGAAATCAAATGTCGGCGGCGTCCCCCAAGTGCGGACCTCGATGTTGGCGGTTTCATCCCCGCCTTCCGGCACACTTTCGTGCAAGAGATTGGGTACGCCTAGCAACAGGTCATCCAGCATCCTTTGCAGTAGTGCGAGTTCCTGTTCGCTATGCTTGAGTTCATCACCGAGCTGCCCCACCTCGGCCAACATGGGTGCGATATCCGCCCCTTGGGCCTTGGCCTGGCCAATGGCCTTGGACCGATTGTTGCGCTCATTCTGCAGCGCTTGCGTGCGGGTCTGAAGGTCCTTGCGCTTGGCTTCCAGCGCGCTGAACTCCGCCGCGGGGAACACGAACCCCCGCTTTGCGAGTCGCTTGACGGTTCCCTCAAGATCGGAGCGCAGAAGCTTGATATCAATCATTTTTTCTTCGCCTTTTTGCGATTGAGCTCACGCAGCTCATCCAGTTTCTCCGAAATCCTCAACTCGAGACCCCGGGGCACAGGATGATAATAGATACGCTCTCCCATTTCCTCCGGGAAATAGGTTTCCCCGGCAGCGAAGCCGTCCTTTTCATCATGGGCGTAGCGATAATCCTTGCCATAGCCCAGCTCCTTCATCAACTTGGTAGGGGCGTTTCGTAGCTTGACCGGTACATCCAGCGACCCACTGTCCGCCGCGTCCTGCCTTGCTCGACCGAACGCGGTATACACAGCGTTCGACTTGGCAGCGACGGCCATGTAGACAACGGCCTGAGCAACGGCCAATTCGCCCTCAGGGCTACCCAAGCGTTCCAGCACATCCCAGGCATTGAGAGCGAGCTGTATCGCCCGCGGGTCAGCGTTGCCAATGTCCTCGGAGGCCATTCGTACAACGCGACGCGCGATATACAGGGGATCACATCCGCCGTCCAGCATTCGCGCGTACCAGTAAAGTGCAGCATCGGGATTGGAGCCGCGTACCGCTTTATGGAGCGCGGAAATCTGGTCGTAGAAAACCTCACCCTGCTTGTCAAAGCGCCGATAGCCACCTGCGATGAGGTTTCCGATGACCTCCTCTGTGACGGGTGCCAGGTCCGCCGCAACCTCGAGGAGATTCAGTGCACGCCTGGCATCGCCATCCGCCGCTCTGGCCAACAACGCAATATGGGCATCCGAGATCACCAATTCTGGCAAGGCAATCTCAATAGCGCGTTTGATGATTGCCTCTATATCCGCTTCCTCAAGCCGCTTGAGCACATACACTCGAGCTCTCGAAAGCAACGCAGAGTTCAGTTCGAAACTCGGGTTTTCCGTGGTTGCGCCGACGAAGACCAGAGTTCCATCCTCCACGAAGGGCAGAAAAGCATCCTGTTGCGCCTTGTTGAAACGATGGACTTCATCGAGGAAGAGGATGGTCGGCTTGCCGGATCCCGATCTCACCATCCGTGCCTGGTCCACCGCGCTACGGACATCCTTCACCCCGGCCAAAACGGCAGAGAGCGGAATGAACTCCGCGTCGTATACGTGCGCCAGCAGGCGCGCGAGCGTGGTTTTCCCGGTACCCGGTGGGCCCCACAGCACCATGGAATGGAGGCTCTTGCCCTCCGCCGCCACCCGTAGCGGCTTGCCGTGTCCCAACAAGTGGGATTGGCCGATGAAGTCGTCTATGGACTCCGGTCGCATACGGTCAGCCAATGGACGCATTTCAGCCCTCAGGTGCGTCGAGTCGCCGCTCGAAGAGGATCAGCAGTCCCGCAAACCGCGTGCGTGCCAACAGCATCCCCGCCATGACGCCCAGGGTATTGACCACGATGTCGGCTATCTCGAATGCTCGGTAACCGGTCAGGTACTGTCCGATTTCCAGCGCGATTCCCATAATCACCAGCATTACCCCAATCCAGAGATGGGCGTTACGCGCATAAATGAACGCAAACCAACTCATGAGTGCAAAGTAAGCTAGGAAGTGACCCACCTTGTCGAAGTTTCGTATATCCACCTGAGGCAACTGCGGTGCCAGACTCAGGTAAACCACGAGACCCACCAACAACCATCCGATGACCAGCCACAGCGGTCGCCACTTCAATGGCCGAGGTGATAGCCAGGCCGGCATCAGCCATCGTCGCCGATGATGTCGGTTCCCGGAGGTGGCGTGAACTCGAAGACGTCAATATCGATGGTCGAGTTGACTACCTGGCGGGTGAACTCAATGCGGGTGGTCTGGCCGAAATTGTCGATGAGCTCCATGACTGCCACTAACGCCCCATCGAAGCCAAGCCGGACAGATTCAAACTCGCTGTCCTGAACTTTGGGTATGAGTCCAACCCAGATCAGGCCTCCCACCTCACCGAGTTCACGAACATCGGAATGTGCGCGGATGTCATCCCCACCGGACAGCAGCATGGCAGGCGTGGATGCGAGCGTATCGTCCATGGGCCTCACCGTGACTTGCCCGAGTTCCTCGTCGTACATCCAGATTCTTGCACCATCCGCCACGATAACCTGCACAAACGGCTCGCGGTAATCCCACCGGAATCTTCCCGGCCGCAGCACGGCCAATGTGCCACTGGCCTCCTGGATGATGCGTCGATCGGCATCCATGACCACCTGGTTGAAGTCGGCGCGCAGTGTTGTGACCTGAGAGAGGAAATTATTCAGACGCTGCACGCCACTGTCAGCGCAGGCTGGAAGCGCTATCAGCAATCCGCAAATTGCAAAAATGGTGGTCAGCTTGCGCATGTATACCTCAGTCCTTGGGTGGGGGCGGCGCCAGTACCTCGCGGGTGCCGTTCGATTGCAGCGGGCCTACCACACCTGTCGCTTCCATTTCCTCAATCATTCGCGCCGCGCGGTTGTAACCAATCTTGAGCCTGCGCTGTACGCCTGAAATCGATGCTTTGCGCGTCTCCGTCACTATTCTGACCGCCTGATCGTATAGGGCGTCCTGCTCTCCTGCCTCGTCATCGCCACCGTACAACATCGCGTCAGCACTTCCACTTCCGTTGCCAGACGGTCCATCAAGTATCTCGTCTAGGTACGAAGGCTCGCCCTGCTTACGCAAGTCGTTCGCTACGCGATGGACTTCGGCATCCGACACGAACGCCCCGTGAACGCGTTGCGGTAAACCAGTGCCTGGCGGCAGGTATAGCATGTCGCCATGGCCAAGTAGCTGCTCTGCGCCCTGCTGGTCCAGGATGGTCCGCGAATCAATTCGCGATGACACCTGGAAGGCGATTCGTGTTGGGATGTTGGCCTTGATCAGGCCTGTGATGACATCCACCGATGGCCGCTGGGTTGCGAGGATAAGGTGGATTCCGGAGGCACGTGCTTTCTGGGCCAACCGTGCAATCAACTCCTCGACCTTCTTCCCAACCACCATCATCATGTCTGCAAGCTCGTCCACTATGACCACGATGAACGGCAATGGTTCAAGTTCCGGGGCCTCTGGAAGTGGCTCGTCATCCTCAAGACCGAATGGCGGAGGCACTTTGAAGAGCGGGTCGCGAATCGGCTCGCCCTTGGCGGCAGCATCCTTCAGTTTGCGGTTGAAGCCCGAGATGTTCCGAACACCCAGCGCCGACATGAGCTGGTAGCGGCGGTCCATTTCCGCGACCGCCCAGCGCAGGGCGTTCGCAGCCTGCTTCATGTCCGTGACCACCGGCGCAAGCAGGTGTGGAATCCCCTCATAGACGCTCAGCTCCAGCATCTTCGGGTCAATCATGATGAGCCGGACCTGTTCTGGCGTCGCCTTGTACAGAAGGCTCAACACCATGGCATTGATGGCCACGGACTTGCCAGAACCCGTTGTGCCTGCGACCAGAAGGTGCGGCATCCTCCCTAGGTCGGCCACTACTGGATACCCGCTGATGTCCTTACCGAGCGCGAGCGTGAGCGATGAACCCTCCGCGTCGTATTCCTTCGAATTCAGAATCTCACTCAGAGTCACCAATTCCCGACTTTCATTTGGAAGCTCGAGGCCGACTGTCGGCTTTCCAGGAATGACCTCGACCACACGCACGCTGATAGCGGCGAGCGAGCGCGCCAAGTCCTTCGCAAGGTTGGATATCTGACTGACCTTCACTCCTGCGGCGGGCTGTAACTCAAACCGCGTAATGACCGGTCCTGGGTGGACCGCAACGACTTCGACATCGATGCCGAAGTCCTTGAGCTTCATTTCTACTTGGCGTGACATGGCTTCAAGCGCGGCTTCTGAGAAGCCCACTTTATGCTCCGGCGGTTTGTCGAGCAGCGATAGCGATGGGAGCTCGCCAGGACCACTGGTCTCAAACAACGGGACCTGTCGCTCTTTTTGCGCGCGAACGCTCGGTTCGATGGCCTTTATGACCGGCTCGATACGCACCGGAGTTCGCTTTTCGGTTTTCTCTTTTTCCACCTTGATGGCGGACACCCGATCCTGTTTGGCTTGTCGTGTCCGTAACCATGACAAGAAGCGGTGCCACCGGTTCTGAGTACGCTCCACCAGGTCGAGAGTGAGTCTTCCCGTGGTATCAACCAGGACAACCCAGGAGAGGCTTGTGAACAGGGTGACGCCTCCCAGGAACAGAGCCAACAGAAGCAGTGTCCCTCCGTGGAAACTGAACACATTGACAAATAGCTCACCAGTGACACGCCCAAGCACGCCCCCAGCGGCCTGTTCAGGCAGCGCATTAGGGGCCACCTGAAAGTGCAGCCCGGACAAACCGGTTGCCGTGAACAGGGTGAGCAGGAAGCCGGAGAACCGCCCAATCAGTGTGGCGCGGTCCTGACGACGTGCAGGGTCCCTGCCCTTGAACACCAACCAACCCGCATAGGCCAGCATGATGGGAAGCAGGTAGGCTACATATCCGAAAAGGTAGAGGAATACGTCTGCAAACCACGCGCCAAACGGCCCCCCAGCATTGATGACTTCGGCATCAGTGCCAGTGCGGGAGAAACCTGGGTCGGAAGCGTCGTAGGTGAACAGCGCCAGCAGTAGATACAGTGCCGCCGCACTGAATATGAACAACGACGCCTCGCGCAGGCCACGCCCCAGATGCGCTCCGAACAGCGCTGCGTGGGTGGATTCCTTTTTTCGCGTTGCCTGCGCCAAAACGCCCTGTTATCCCAGTAGTGCCGGGTGAACAATTTTGCCACCCATGACGTTTATGCCGCTTTTCAGCGGTGCGAAGTCTTCCCAGCCACCCGCCGCAAGGCGTGAGGCGTATGGAGCGATGGCTGCCGACAAGGCCTGGGACGCGGTACGCGGCACCGCGCCCGGCATATGCGTGACGGTGAAATGGATGACCCCCTCCCACAGATAGGTGGGATTGTCCCAGGTCGTGGGTTTGGTGGTTTCAACACACCCACCCTGGTCGACGGAGATGTCCACCACGACAGAGCCGGCCTCCATGGAGCGCACCATGTCGGCGGTAACCAGGTGCGGAGCACGGGCCCCCGGCAGAAGGACTGCGCCGATGACAATATCTGCTTGCCGGACGGCGTCCGCGATATCCGACGGATGCGGGTACAGGCCTGTGACGTTCGGTCCCAGCGCGCGGGCCTGCACCAGACGATCGCGGTTGATGTCGAAGATGATGACTTCAGCACCCATCCCGGCTGCCACAACCGCCGCGTTGAACCCGGCCACGCCCGCGCCGATGATGACGACCTTGCCCCGTTTGGCAGCAGGAATTCCCCCCAGCAGGATGCCCTTGCCGCCGTTGATCTGGTGCAACAACGTCGTGGCGACCTGCACGGAGAGCCGGCCCGCGATATCGGACATGGGAGCAAGCAACGGAAGCAGGCCGTTGACCTCGACGGTCTCAAAGGCAACGGCTGTCAGACCAATGTCCTTGAGGGCCTGAGTCAGGTGTGGTTCAGCAGCGAGGTGCAGGTAGCAGAACAGGAGGTGGTCCTTGCGCAGGTACTGGATGTCCTCAGCTACCGGCTCCTTGACCTTCACCACCATCTCCGCAACCTCGTAGGCTGCCGCGTGATCAGGGACAATCTGGACCCCCACGGCGGTGTAATGGTCGTCCGCATAGCCGCTGTTCACGCCAGCGCCAGCCTCGATGAACACTTCATGGCCCTCGCGGACCAATCCAGCACAGGCGGCGGGCGTCATGCCGACGCGTCCTTCGAGCGGTTTGACTTCGCGGGGAACACCGATACGCATACAGCCTCCTGAACAGGTGAAGTGTTAAACTTATGTGCTGGAAATCCGGAGCAGATTATACATGAGCGCATCCCCCACCCGACATTGCCGACTCCTCATCTTGGGGTCCGGTCCCGCTGGCTATACCGCCGCCGTCTATGCCGCCCGAGCGAATCTCAAACCCGTACTGATTACTGGTATTGAACAGGGCGGGCAGCTGATGACCACGACAGATGTGGACAACTGGCCGGGCGATGTGGAGGGTCTGCAGGGCCCAGGGCTGATGGAGCGGATGCGCCAGCACGCCGAGCGCTTCGACACCGAAATCGTATTTGACCACATTCACACGGTGAAGCTGGGCGAGAAACCGTTCACGCTCGTGGGTGACTCAGGAACCTATACCTGCGATGCGCTGATCATCGCCACCGGTGCATCCGCCCGCTACCTGGGACTTCCTAGTGAGGACGCCTTCAAGGGTAAGGGCGTATCGGCCTGTGCAACCTGTGACGGCTTTTTCTATCGTGGCCAGAAGGTCGCCGTCATCGGCGGCGGCAACACCGCTGTGGAGGAAGCGCTCTACCTCTCCAACATCGCCGCGGAAGTCACCGTCGTACATCGTCGTGACCGGTTCCGTTCGGAGAAAATCCTCGCGGATAAACTCATGAAACGGGCCGAGAACGGGAACGTGAAGATTCTCTGGAATCACACTCTGGACGAGGTACTCGGTGACGACTCAGGCGTAACCGGGATGCGCGTTCGTTCCACCGAGGATGACGCGACGCGGGAAGTTGACCTGCAAGGCGTGTTCATCGCCATCGGCCACACCCCCAACACCGCCATCTTCGACGGACAACTGGATATGGAGAACGGCTATATCAAGGTGCAAAGTGGTCGCCATGGCGATGCCACACTCACTTCAGTCCCCGGGGTGTTCGCAGCTGGCGACGTGATGGACCATGTCTATCGACAGGCTGTCACTTCCGCAGGTTCCGGTTGCATGGCCGCGCTGGATGCCGAGAAATACCTCGACAAGCTCGAAGGCCTCGAATAATCCGTACCTGTGCCTCGATCCATGAGGTACCGGTGGCGGCCTGGAATGCGCTGGCCGGCAGTGACAATCCATTCACCCGCCACGCTTTCCTTTCCGCGCTGGAGGATAGTCATAGCATCGGCCACGGCACCGGCTGGACACCCCACCATATTGTTGGCGACCGTGGCGTCTTGCCGCTGTACCTGAAGGACGACTCATTTGGTGAATTCGTGTTTGATTGGGCGTGGGCGGAGGCATGGCAGAGATTGGGCCTTCGCTATTACCCGAAGCTGGTGGCGGCCACCCCCTACTCACCCGTAAGCGCTCCAAGATTCCTCGGCGATGAGCGCGATGCGCTCATTGACGCGGCCATCACTGAAGCGAAGAGCTTGGGCGTTTCCACCCTGCACTTCCTGTTTCTGGCCGACGATGCAGCCACGGCGCTGGCCGAGCGAGGCTTCCTGCTTCGCAATGACTGCCAGTTCCACTGGAGAAACAGGGGTTACGGTGACTTTGATGACTTTCTGGCCACCTTCAGATCCTCCAAGCGCAAGGACCTGCGCAAGGAACGCCGCAAAGTAGCCGATGCCGGCCTTGAGATCCGGCGACATGCCGGATCGACTATTGATGCGGCGCTGTGGGCGCGCATTCATGCCCTCACCGCACGCAGCTTCCAACTACGAGGCAACCCGCCTTACCTCAACGCCCGTTGTTTCGAGCTACTCGGCGAACGCCTCGGCGATCAGGTGCAGGTCTTCCTTGCCTGGGACGGGGAATCCCCCGTGGCATGTGCGCTGTGTTTCGAGGGCGCAGGTCGCCTGTATGGTCGTTACTGGGGTGCGCAGGTGGATATTCCGGGTCTCCATTTTGAGTTGTGTTTTTATCAGGGCATCGAGTACTGCATCACCAAGGGCCTGGATGCCTTCGAACCAGGTGCCCAGGGCGAGCACAAGCTCGCTCGTGGCTTTGAGCCCACACGCACGACCTCGGCCCACTGGATAGCCGAACCTTCGTTACGGGTGCCTGTGGAGGCCTGGTGCGAGCGCGAGCGGGCGATGGTCGAACAATATGTTGAGGCGGCGGCACATCATCTGCCGTTCCATCGCACATGAAAGTGCCAACCATCCTCACCACGGAGTCGCCGCCGGATGCCTGGCCTCCTCCCGCCAGCGCTTTGGACGACCCCGAAGGTCTCATCGCTATTGGCGGTGACCTCTCACCGGAACGCCTGATATCCGCCTATCGCCACGGCATCTTCCCCTGGTTCAATGAGGGCTACCCCATCATGTGGTGGTGCCCACCGGTACGGATGGTGTTCGATCGGTGTGAAGTGCACATAGGCCGCTCGTTGAGAAAACGCCTCAAGCATGCGGGATTCGAATACTCCATGAACCAAGCCTTCGACCGCGTCATCTCTGCTTGCGCTGATCGCCCCAATTCGGGCACTTGGATCACACCAGCGATGCAGGCCGCTTACCGAGAACTGCATTGGCTGGGCAAAGCCCACTCGGTGGAAGTGTGGTTGCGAGGTGAGTTGGTGGGTGGTCTTTATGGTCTGGCGATGGGAAGAATCTTCTGCGGCGAGTCCATGTTCAGCCGCGTGGACGATGCTTCCAAGGCTGCACTCACCTGGATCTCCGCAGAATTGAAGCGGGATGGATTCACCCTGATTGACGGACAGATGCCCAACCCCTTCCTTGAATCCATGGGAGGCACGCCAATGGCAAGGGCGGATTTTCTGGCGCGACTTGCTGCAGAAGTTGAATAAAACCGGGAAGTGGTGCAGAATCCGCGCCGCATATGCCGAAAGAAGATCACATTGAAATGGAAGGCACGGTCTCCGAGACCCTGCCCAATACCATGTTCCGCGTCACGCTGGACAACGGTCACGTAGTGACCGCACACATCTCCGGAAAGATGCGCAAGCACTACATCCGCATCCTCACTGGTGATCGTGTCACCGTGCAGCTCACCCCGTACGACCTCAGCAAGGGCCGCATCACTTTCAGGGGTCGCTGATCAGGCCTCCGCAGTCGCGGACTCGATTTCCAGGGTCAACTTGTCGTCCGCCTCGCCGACGCGGACCAGACCACCTTGCGACAGCTTTCCGAAAAGCAACTCTTCTGCCAACGGGCGGCGAATGTGCTCCTGAATCAGGCGTGCCATAGGGCGGGCACCCATGGTCACGTCGTAACCATGCTTCGCGATCCAGGCGCGGGCATCCTCGTCCACATCGATTTCAACCTTCTTTTCAGCCAGCTGTGTTTCAAGCTCTATGAGGAACTTGTCGACCACACTGTGGATGGTGCGTTCATCCAATGGCGCGAACTGGATGATGGCATCCAGACGGTTGCGGAACTCCGGCGCAAACATCTTCTTGATGGCCTCACCACTGTCGCTCATGTGGCTCTGCTCGGTGAAACCGATTGAGGCGCGGCTCATATCTTGCGCGCCGGCATTGGTCGTCATCACCAGGATGATGTTACGGAAATCTGCCTTGCGACCATTGTTGTCGGTGAGCGTGCCGTGATCCATGACCTGCAGGAGGATGTTGAACACTTCCGGGTGCGCCTTCTCGATCTCGTCCAACAGAACGACAGCGTGGGGGTGTTTCAGCGCGGCCTCGGTCAGAAGCCCCCCTTGGTCGAAACCCACATAACCCGGCGGCGCGCCGATGAGGCGCGAAACGGTGTGTCTCTCCATGTATTCGGACATGTCGAAACGTAGGCACTCGATGCCGAGAATCTTGCCGAGTTGCCGAGTCACTTCGGTCTTACCAACGCCGGTCGGGCCCGCAAACAGGAACGAGCCGATGGGCTTGTCGGGGTTGCCGAGTCCGGAACGCGACATGCGGATTGCCGAGACGAGCGTGTCCACCGCCTTGTCCTGACCGTAAATGACAAGTTTGAGGTCACGGTCCAAGGTGCGCAGTGCTTCCTTGTCTGAGACCGAAACCTGGCGTGCCGGGATGCGCGCGATGCGAGACACCACATCTTCGATATCGGCAACTGAAAGTGACTTGCGCTTCTTGCTCTCCGGTCGGAGACGCATCTGCGCGCCGGCCTCATCGATGACATCAATGGCCTTGTCCGGAAGGAATCGGTCTGTGATGTGGCGCGCAGCCAATTCGGTGGCGGCACGTAGCACCTTTACCGGGTACTTGACGTTGTGATGCTCCTCGAACTTGCTCCGCAGGCCCTTGAGTATGGCCA
Source organism: uncultured Gammaproteobacteria bacterium (assembly GCA_964552205.1). Classification (GTDB taxonomy): domain Bacteria; phylum Pseudomonadota; class Gammaproteobacteria; order Natronospirales; family JAIVGZ01; genus JAIVGZ01. The sequence continues at coordinate 26,954 of CAZKFT010000006.1, read as the reverse complement.
CCGTCTCTTCGATGGTCGGCTCAACGATGTCTATCTTCTGGAATCGCCGCGCAAGCGCGCGGTCCTTCTCGAACACGCCACGGTATTCATGGTAGGTCGTTGAACCGATGCAACGTAGCTCCCCGTTCGCCAGCATGGGTTTGATGAGATTGGAGGCATCCATCACGCCTCCAGAGGCCGCGCCCGCACCAATGATGGTGTGGATCTCGTCAATGAACAGGATGGCGTCCGGGTCCTTCTTGAGCTCTGCCAGTACTGCTTTCAAACGCTTCTCGAAATCGCCGCGATATTTGGTTCCGGCAATGAGTGTTCCAAGGTCCAGCGAATACACGGTGGCGTTTGTCAGTAGCTCTGGCACTTCTCCATCAACAATCATGCGCGCGAGGCCTTCGGCCAGTGCGGTCTTGCCTACACCCGCTTCTCCCACGAAAAGAGGATTGTTTTTGCGCCGACGGCACAGAATCTGCACCGTGCGTTGAATTTCGCTGTCACGACCGATGAGCGGATCTATGCGGCCTTCCTTTGCGCGTTCATTGAGGTTGGTGGCGTAAGACTCCAGCGCACTCTTACCCGGGTCTTGACGCCCCTCACCGTCCTCATCCGATTCCACCGCACCCGGTGTGATGTCATCATCCAGACGGGTCAGGCCGTGGGCGATGTAATTCACCACATCCAACCTGGACACTTCCTGACGCCCCAACAAATAGACAGCGTGGGAGTCCTTCTCGGCAAAAATGGCGACGAGGACATTGAGCGGCGTGACTTCCCGCTTGTCCGCATTCTGCACGTGGTGCACCGCACGCTGAAGTGCGCGCTGGAAACCCAGCGTCGGCTGGATATCCGTGTCCTCATCCGCGCCGAGCAGCGGGGTCACTTCCTCGATGAACCCATCCAACTCCTTCCGGAGTGAATCGATGTCGGCACCCAGGGACTTCAACAGCTCGCTCACTTCCGCCGTGTCGAGCAATGCGAGCAACAGGTGCTCGACGGTCATGAACTCATAGCGGCGCTCGCGTGCCTCACGGAACGCATGCGACAGACAAGTCTCGAGTTCACGACTCAACACTCAGGCTTCCTCCATGGTGCACAACAGTGGGTGCTGGTGATCGCGCGAGTACTGGTTGACCATCGCAACTTTGGTTTCTGCAATCTCATAGGTGAACACACCGCACACACCCTTGCCTCGGGTGTGTACGTGCAGCATCACCTGCGTGGCCTTGGTGCGGTCCATGCGGAAAAAACGCTCCAGGACCTCAACCACGAATTCCATCGGCGTGTAGTCGTCATTCAGCAAGACCACCTTGTACATCGGCGGGCGCTTGACGGCTGGACGTGCCTCGTCGACGGCAATGCCGTGCTCTGGACTGTGATCGGAGTTTTGTTCGTTCTTACCCATGGGTGAATGTTACTCCAATCACTTGGTCTCGTGCGTGAACACCCCGTCCCAATCTCCCGCTGGAGGGTTGCGCTCGAAGTATTCAATCCGTTTGATATACAACAGATAAAGTCCGTCGTCCGGGGCCAGAGAATTCAGTTGCTGGAACAAGGCCTTGGCTTTCTGCCAGTTGGCTGCTCGGTACTCAGCGAACGCAAGCTTCAGCATATCGAGTTCACTCTGGACATCAGGGTGCAGTTGCGCCCATCGTTGCTACACCTGTCAGGACATCCGTAGCCGACACATAGTCGATAGATATCTCCCTCGTAGGCCTGAAGCATGCTCATGCGACGGTAGACCCCATCGCTGTCCATGGATTCCGATGCTTGGCTGAAATAGCCCGCGTTCAGCGCTCGCGCCCTCCGATACTGGCAGCGAGCCGATAATCTCCCTCTACGGCGGCGCGTATGCTGCCCAATGGCAGGTTGATACCCTGCGAATCCAAAAGCTCCTCAATTCGGTCAATGAGGCTGGATGCGGCTGTGCGTTCCGGCTCGGGCCAAGCGACATCGATGCCTAGCGCCAGAACCGCATATTCGTCGAACAAGGCATCCATGAGCTCAGCAAGGCGTGCCCGGGGCCACGGCCACTGTCCTTCCGCTGCAAGGCTCCGTTCGTCGATGTCGACGATAACGATGCGCTCGTCGGGCAGGTTCTCAAGGGACAGGCCCAATCGGGGGTCATAGGCGATATATTCCAACCGCTCCACGGGCTACGAAAAACGCCAGAAAGAACAGGACTGCACTGATAGCAACCCGGATGGACAACTTGAAGTTCATGGCCATCAATTATGCAGGACGTCGCCAGTTGTTGCGCCCCCGACCCCAAGCTGATTAGATTGCGCCAATGGAAGTGCGCCCGATGCTGTTGTCGCTGCTCCTGGTCATCCTGATCGGACACCAGCTCGCCACCCTCGTCTGGAAGAGCGTCGCGCCCAGACAGGCTGAGCAAGGGGTCGCCACGCCACCTCCGATATCCCCTGCACCGGCGACCGATGCCGAGGCCATTGTAGCCAGACACCTGTTCGGCCAATCCGGGGAAGCCCCCGCCCCCGCCCGCCATGATGCGCCTGACACCCGGCTGAACCTGACCCTGCGTGGGATTGCGTCTGCCACAGAGCCAACATCTTCCAGGGCGCTGATTGCAGGCCCTGATGGCGTGGAAAAGGTCTACGCGGTAGGCACATCCGTTCCAGGTGGAGCTACAGTCCACGAAGTCCTGCCGGACCGCGTATTACTGAACCGCCGTGGTACGCTTGAAACGCTGCGCCTCCCTCGCCATGGGATGCCAGCTGGCACGGCCAGCCCGGCGGCCCAGACGACGAGGGTTCTGGACAATTTCGAGGAGCAGTCCGCGACGGTCGGCGTTGAGCAACTTGCCGAGGTGGTACGCCCCCAAGCGGTTTTGTCGGATGGGCAGTTGCGCGGCTACAGAATGTACCCTGGTCGCGATCGCCAACGCTTCGCCTCGTTGGGACTACGAGCCGGGGATTTGGTCACCGCGATTAATGGTGTGTCGCTGACTGACCCGGTGACAAGCATGGAAGCCCTGCAGGCCATCGCCGGCAGCGACCAGGTCACAGTGACGCTGGAGCGTGGGGGGCAGGTTGAAAACCTGACCCTGCGTCTGGAGCAATAGATTGGGAACTACGAACTACATGAAAAGCCTCAAATGCTTCGTGATCACCCTGGCCGTCATGCTTGCTGCAGGGCTGGCGCAGGCTCGAAATGACGATGCAAGTATCACCTTGAACCTGAAGGATGCCGATATCGTAGAAGTCATTGCGATGGTATCCGAGGTCACTGGCAGGAATTTTGTCGTTGACCAACGGGTGCGTGCACGTGTAACCGTCATCTCGGCGAAACCGCTCTCTGCCGAGGCTCTCTACCAGACGTTTCTCTCTGTACTGCAGGTCCACGGCTTCGTGGCGGTTGAAAGCGGTGAGGTTATCCGAATCGTCCCTGAAGCGACCGGCAGGCATGTTGGCAGCGCGGATATTGCCCAGCCATTCACCCGACCCGATGACGAAATTGTCACCCAGGTCATAGAAGTTCAAAACGTGCCTGCCGCCCAGCTCGTGCCTGTGTTGCGCCCGTTGTTACCTCAATTCGGAACTGTCGCGGCGTTTGGACCTTCCAATATGCTGATTGTCTCGGACCGGGCGGGAAATGTGGATCGAGTGGTTGCCATTGTCCGGCGCATCGACCTCGCTGGCGACCAGGAAGTGGAAGTCATCAGACTCCAACACGCCAGCGCCTCAGAGATGGTCAGACTGATGCAGGCCCTGATGCAAGGTCAGCAACGCGGCGAAGGGATGTCCGCACCCTCCCTTGTCGCGGACGAACGCACAAACAGTGTCCTGCTGGGTGGCGACCGTACACAACGTTTAAGGCTGCGTGCGCTACTGGCCCATCTGGATACACCCTTGGAATCCGACGGCGCCACTCAGGTTGTTTATCTGCGCTACGGCGATGCCGAGAGCATTGCCGAACTGCTCCGTGGTTACGCGGAGGTCCGAGCGGCTGCAAGCAGCAGCGGCGCTGCGGCAGGCGGTGCCACCTCTCGCGAGAATGTCAGCATCCTGCCGGATGTCGCCACGAATGCACTTGTCATTACTGCACCACCAAGCGCCATGCGCAGCATTCGCTCGATCATTGAGCAACTTGATATCCGTCGTGCGCAGGTGCTCGTGGAGGCCATCATCGTCGAGGTCACCAACGATAGGTCTGCGGAATTCGGAGTGCAATGGGCGGTGGATCCTCGCGACGGCGGTCGTGATGCTGCTGCGGTCATCAATTTTGGACGCGGGGGAACCGGTATCATCCAGACCGCACGCGATCCTGCCAGCGTGACCGCCCCAGACGGCTTGACCCTTGGAATCGGTCGCATCCGCAGCGGCGGCACGAGTTTTGGCGCGCTATTACGTGCGCTGGCCGGTGACGCAAATACCAACATCCTTTCCACACCACACCTCGTCGCGATGGACAACGAAGAGGCCTACATCAATGTGGGCCAGACAGTCCCGTTCGTTTCCGGCCAGTACACCGGTACTGGTACCGGCACAGGCCAGGTGAACCCTTTCCAGACCATCAATCGTGAGGACGTCGGTCTGCGTCTGACCATCACGCCCAAAATCAACGAGGGCAACGCCGTTCAAATGCTGATTCAGTCCGAAGTATCGAGTCTCACGCAGGCGCCGGTAGGCGCCGTTGATCTTGTGACCAACAAGCGCGAAATCAATACTCGGGTCATCGTCGAGGATGGAGACATCATCGTTCTGGGCGGCCTGATGGACGACAGCCTGCAATCCAATCAAGAGCGTGTGCCGATTCTTGGCAGCATTCCCATTCTGGGACATGCGTTCCGCTACCAGCGTACCAGTACGGTCAAGCGGACCTTGATGGTGTTTCTGCGTCCACAGATTCTGCGGGATGCAGAAAGCGCGAACTACCACACCAACCAGCGCTACCAACAGATGCGGCGCCTGCAGGAGGAACTGGAAGGCGAACGGGTACCGCTGATGCCCGAGTCCGAGCGTCCTCGCCTACCCCCGATAGACCCGCCTTCAGGGAACTGATGGACGCCGCCTTCCGTCTTCCCTACGCCTTCGCCAAGCGTCACGGGGTTCTGATTACCCGTGTCGGTGAGCACGGCGTGGATATCGCCCACCGCAACGCCGTTACCGCGGAAGCCCTGCTTGAAGTCCAGCGTTCGGCTGGAGCGCGTCCGGTACACCCGGCTTGTGTCAGCGACGAAGAGTTCGAACGCCTGTTGCAGTCCTCCTATGAAACAGGTGCAGCAGGCGCGCAGGCAGCGGTTGACGAAATGGACGAAGATTTCGACCTCGCTCGTGCGGCCGAGGCGCTCGGAGAGCCGGAAGACCTGCTGGAAAGCCAGGATGATGCGCCCATTATCCGTCTCATCAATGCACTACTCACCGAAGCGGTGAAGACCAATGCCTCTGACATCCATGTAGAACCTTTCGAGAACCGCTTGGTCGTACGAATGCGTGTGGATGGTGTCTTGCGCGAGGTGCTTGCGCCGAAGCGCATGCTGGCACCCCTCATCGTGTCTCGTATCAAGGTCATGGCCAAGCTTGATATTGCCGAGAAGCGCTTACCGCAAGACGGACGCATTTCGCTACGCGTTGCTGGCCGACCTGTGGATGTCCGTGTGTCCACCTTGCCCTCCGGCCACGGAGAGCGCGTGGTGCTTCGCCTGCTCGACAAACAGGCTGGTCGGTTGCATCTGGAGCAGCTCGGCATGGCCAAGCCGCAGCAGGCTGGAATCGACGAACTCATCCGTAAGCCGCATGGCATCATTCTGGTCACCGGACCCACCGGATCGGGTAAGACAACAACCCTGTACGCGGCATTAGCGCGATTGAATGACCACAGTCGCAATATCATGACGGTCGAAGACCCGATCGAATACTTCATCGACGGCATTGGTCAGACCCAGGTGAACACCCGAGTGGATATGACGTTTGCACGCGGCCTCCGTGCCATACTGCGTCAGGATCCCGATGTGGTGATGGTCGGTGAGATACGGGACTTGGAGACTGCCGAAATTGCCGTGCAAGCTTCACTGACGGGCCACCAAGTCTTGTCCACATTGCACACAAACTCTGCGGTTGGCGCAATCACCCGGCTCCGGGATATGGGTGTAGAGCCCTTCCTCCTGTCGAGCTCGCTGGTCGGGCTTCTGGCGCAGCGTCTGGTGCGTATGCTGTGCCCCGAGTGCCGTCTCGGTGCACCGGTGACCGAACGCGAAGCCCAGCTCCTTGGCTTGCAGCCCGGGGAATCCCCAACAATTTTCCACGCGGTAGGATGCGACCGCTGCGCAAGCACGGGGTTCCGAGGGCGCAGTGGCATTTATGAACTGGTCATGGTGGACGACACCATGCGCACGATGATTCACGATGGCGCCAGCGAGCAGTCACTCGAACGGCATGCCCGCACGCAGGGTCCTGGAATCCGCGAGGATGGCCGCCGCCGGGTGCTCGCAGGCGAGACCACCCTCGAAGAGGTCCTGCGGGTGACGCAGGTCGACTGATGCCGGCCTTCGAGTACCTTGCTGCAACGGCGGATGGACGCCAGATACGCGGGGTCCTAGAAGGTGATTCCCCACGACATGCCCGTAGTCAACTGCGGGACCGTGGCCTGTCACCACTGGAAGTCAACGAGGTCACACGAAAGCGCTCTGAGAGACGTAGCGGTATTTCACTCACGCGCGCTGTATCGGCCAATCAACTTGCCATAGTCACCCGCCAACTGGCCACGCTCGTCAGGGCCGCGTTACCGCTAGAGGAAGCGCTGCAGGCCGCTTCCCAACAGACCGAAAGTGAACGCCTGCAGGGAATCCTGCTCGCGGTGCGTGCGAGGATCATGGAAGGTCACACTTTGGCGGATGGTCTCAGCGATTTCCCGAGGGCATTTCCGGATATCTACCGCGCGACAGTCGCCGCTGGAGAACAATCCGGAAAACTGGATATCGTACTTGAGCGATTGGCTGACTGGACTGAAAGCCGCCAAGTCCTGCAAGAACAGCTGCGTGCGGCCATGTACTACCCGATAATCCTGACCACGCTGACAATCCTGGTGACAGCTGTATTGCTCGCCTATGTGGTTCCCCAGGTGGTAGCGGTCTTCGACAATATGGATCGTGACCTGCCGTTTCTCACTGTCGCACTCATCGCGTTATCGGACTTCATCCGAACCTGGGGCATCTGGGTGTTGGTCGCTCTGGGCATCGGCACGATTGCGTTCGTGCGCGCACTGAAGGAGAAGGCGTTCCGCTGGAAGATGCATGCACTGCTGTTGCGATTGCCGTTGACTGCCCGGATGGTCAGGGGCCTGAATGCTGCGCGCTTCGCACGCACATTTTCCATCCTCTCGAGCGCGGGTGTGCCGGTCCTGGATGGTTTGAACATCAGCGCCGCAACAGTGTCCAACCTTCCCATGCGTGCCGCGGTAGAAGAAGCTGCAGTTCGTGTACGCGAGGGTGCTCCAATTGCGCGTTCGCTGGATGCCAGCGGCCTGTTCCCGCCTCTCACCATTCACCTGATTGCCTCTGGCGAGTCATCCGGCCGCCTGGGGGAAATGCTTGAACGCGCATCGAACGCTCAGGAACGCGAGATGAAGGCATCGCTGGACGGCATGATGGCCTTACTCGGCCCTGGTCTCATTCTTCTCATGGGCGCCATCGTGCTGGTCATCGTGCTTGCAGTGTTGTTGCCCATACTTGATTTCAACCAGATGATCCGGTGAGCGATGGATTTCAATGACAAGGTGATTTGGGTGACCGGTGCGTCGGCTGGAATCGGGGCGGCACTGGCCCGGGCACTTGCCAACGAAGGCGCACGCTTGGTGATTTCGGCACGCAGGGAGGCACAGTTGCAGGAAACCGCGATGGACTGCCGCGATGCAGGGGCTGCCGCTGTCATGGTGTTGCCGCTAGATCTTGAAGACACCGGCAGTCATGCAGAGGCGGTCGCCCAGGTTGTCGCGCAGTTTGGCGCCATCGATTTGTTGCTCAACAACGCCGGCATCAGTCAGCGCTCACTTGCCGCCGAGACGGTGCTTGAAGTTGACCGCAAGTTGATGGAGGTGAATTTCATCGGGACCATCAGCCTCACCAAAGCAGTGCTCCCGGTCATGCGCCAGCAAGGCTTTGGCACCATAGCGACAGTAACCAGCCTCGTCGGGCATATAGGCACGCCCAAGCGGACATCCTACGCTGCGTCAAAGCATGCCCTGCACGGTTTTTTCGACTCCTTGCGCTCGGAAATATGGCGGGACGGAATAAAGGTCTGCATGGTGTGCCCGGGATTCATTCACACCGATGTATCCATCAACGCGCTGGCTGCAGATGGTAGCCCCCACGGCGTCATGGACCCCGGCCAGGCAAGCGGCATGGATGTGGATGACTGTGCGCAGAAAATCGTCAGCGGGTTGCGGCGCGAACGCGCGGAGATCTGGGTGGGCGGCAAGGAAGTGTTTGCTGCGTGGATCGAGCGCCTGTGTCCACCACTCTATCGCTTCATGTCCAAACGAATCGACCCGACTTAGTAGCGGATCAGCGCGGAGCCCCAGGTGAACCCACCGCCGAAGGCCTCCAGAAGCAACATGTCCCCGCGCTTGATGCGCCCATCGCGAACAGCGACATCCAGCGCCATAGGTACAGATGCCGCTGAGGTATTGCCATGCTCCGCCACTGTGACCACGACACGCTCCATCGGCATACCAAGCTTGCGCGCAGTGGCTTCGATGATTCGGATGTTGGCCTGATGAGGTATCAGCCAGTCGATATCTGACTTGTCCAAGTTATTTGCGGCCAAAGTCTCGTCAACGATGCGTCCCAAGGTCGTCACGGCTACTTTGAACACTTCATTGCCTTTCATCTGCACCGCATCGCGCCCAGGCACAAGCGTATCCACACCCTGCGATATACCCCATGGATGGAACAGCAAATCCTTGTACTGACCGTCTGCGTGCAGGTGGGTGGAAATGATGCCTGCTTCGTCGTCCGCCTTGAGAACCACCGCGCCAGCGCCGTCCCCGAAGAGTACGCAAGTTGTCCGATCGGTCCAGTCAATCATGCGCGAAAGCGATTCCGCCCCGACCACCAGGGCGCACTTGGCCTCCTCGAGCTTGATGAACTTATCCGCCAGGCTGAGTGCATAGATGAATCCCGTGCAGGCAGCCTCCAGGCCAAAGGACGGGCAAGCAGTGCGTATGCCCAAGCGGTCCTGCAAGAGCACGCCCATGTTCGGGAAAATCTGGTCCGGCGTCGTGGTGCCGACAAGAATCAGGTCAATATCTTTCACGGTGACGCCGGCGGCCTCCATCGCCGCGCGGGCAGCACCCTCGCACAAAGTCAGCGTGGTTTCATCTTCACTGCAGACATATCGCTGCGCGATGCCTGTGCGCTCGCGAATCCACTCATCGCTGGTGTCGACCGTCTTGGCAAGCTCGGCGTTTGTCACCACTTTCCGTGGCAGGCAGCGACCGGTTCCTGCTATGCGTGAAAACTTCACTTCAGTTGCCCCTCAAGCAGTGCCTCGATGCGACGTGGCACCGCCTTTTCGACCTCAAGGACCGCGATGCGGATAGCGTGTTCGAAAGCCACCTCGTCCGCACCACCATGGCTCTTGATGACAATACCACGCAAGCCGACCAAGCTGGCACCGTTATGGTGACGCGGGTCAACACGGTCTTTGAATCGTTTCAGAACCGGCAAGGCCGCAAGTCCGGCAAGCCGTGTCAGCAGGTTGCGTGAGAACTCCTCGCGCAGGTTTTGGGCAACCATCTTGCCCAGTCCCTCCGCCGTCTTGAGCGCGACATTGCCCGAGAACCCGTCCGTGACAATGACATCCACGCGGTTGGAGAAAATGTCGTTACCTTCCACGAAGCCGATGTAGTTGAGTCCACTGACTTGCAGCCGCTGCGCCGCGTCACGCACAAGGTCGTCGCCCTTGATCTCCTCGGCACCGATATTCAACAAGCCGACCCTGGGCTTTTCGAGCCCATGCACGGCGTTTGCCACGACGGATCCCATCACGGCGAACTGGAGCAAGTGCTCGGCGGTGCAGTCGGCGTTTGCACCAAGATCAAGCATGAGGGTGAACCCCCCGGGAGCCGGAAGCTCCGCGAGGATTGCAGGCCGGTCAATGCCGGGTAGCGTCTTGAGGACAAACCTTGCTGTTGCCATCAACGCACCGGTATTGCCCGCGCTGACACAGGCATCGACTTCTCCCGCCTTGACCATGTCTATGGCGACCCGCATGGAGGAGTCCTTCTTCCCACGCAATGCGCTGGACGGAAGTTCATCCATTGCCACCACCTGAGTGGTGTGATGGACACGCACTGGTGCATCACGCACGCCATGCTTCTGGAGCAGACGCTCGAGCATGGGCTTGTCGCCCACCAGCGTCAGCTCCAACAGGGGATGCGAGGACAGTGCGCGGAGCGCAGCTGGAACGGTGACCGCAGGCCCATGGTCACCGCCCATTGCGTCCAGAGCGATGCGGACGGGCTGTTTCAGCGCTTATTCTTCCGTCTTAACCGGCTTCGAGGCGATGACCTTCTTGCCACGATAGTAACCATCTGCGGTCACATGGTGACGGACGTGGGTCTCACCGGATGTCGGGTCGACGGACAGCGTCGGACCGGTCAACGCATCATGCGAACGACGCATGCCACGGGTGGAACGGGATTTACGACTTTTCTGGACTGCCATTTCAGGAAACTCCCACTATCATCGTTACGATTCATGTCTCGCCGCACAGTGCTCACCATCCCCATGGCGGGTGACGATTGGCATAGCTAGGATCAACTCATCTTCAACCAGTTCAAGCGGCGACACTTCACCGCGCTCAACGACTACTGCGTCGCTACCAACATCATCAGCCGTTTCGTTGTCGAACAGCAGTAGCTCGAAAGCAGCCTCGACGACCAAAGGCATCGGCTCCAGGCAGCGTTGGCACACCACCTGTACGCCGGCTCTTGCCGTGCCAGACACCTTCATCCGTGACTGCTCGTCTACGCTAAATGCCAACGCCGACTCGACCGTGCCGCTATCATCAGCCAATACGGTCCTGAAACGCTCCATCGCGGAAACCGGCGTGACGCTGTCGACCCGGGCACTACGCGCCGCGAGTCGTGCAACATTCACGCGGCCTGGCAACCCTTGCGACATAAGCGCGCAATGATACGGTCGGGCCGGATTGATGTCAAAGCGTTTCTACGGCAAGCTGTTGTTTTTACTGAAAGGAAAGACCACCAGTGACCCTCATTCTCGCCTCAACCTCGATTTACCGGCGTCAGCTCTTGGAACGGCTTGGCCTGCCATTCGAGGTTTTCCGCCCTGAAATTGATGAAACTCCCCAACTGGGCGAGCTCCCCGAGGCCATTTCCCACCGCCTCGCGAGTGCGAAAGCGGCTGCAGCACGGGTTCATTTCCAGACGGGCGTGGCCATCGGGTCGGACCAAGTGGCCAGCACTGGCGACCAGATCCTGGGCAAACCCGGGACCCATGACAACGCCGTGGCGCAATTGTTGGCGCTGTCTGGACAGTCCGTGGACTTCTTCACCTCGGTATGTGTCCTGGATCTGGCGAATGGCCGCTCGGAGACACAGGTGGCAAGGACGGCCGTCCGCTTCCGCCAGCTTGATGAAAGCACGATTCAGGACTACCTGCGACGAGAGCCCGCCTACGATTGCGCAGGCAGTTTCAAATCGGAAGGTTTGGGGATTACGCTGGTAGCGTCCATCGAGGAAGATGATCCAACAGCGCTGGTGGGGCTACCACTCATTCGGCTTTGTCACCTCCTGCGTAACTTCGGAATCAGCGTCTGAGCATCCCCGGCAGCTCAGTCACCGCGTCGATGATGGCCAACGGTTGATGCAAGGCCAGACGATTGTCATCGTGCGCTCCGCCCCGTACTCCGATGGCCGCCGTACCAGCGTTTCGTGCCATCAACAAATCGAACTCGGCATCTCCCACCATCAGGGTGCTTTGCGGTTCGTGCCCTAGCGAGAGCATCAACTCCTCCAACATCTGCGGGTCCGGCTTGGATCTGCACTCATCGGCACAACGACTGCCTGCCATAAAATCCGCCAGCCCGGTCTCCGCCAACTCGCGGTCAAGCCCCGCTCTTCCCTTACCGGTTGCCACCGCCAGGGTCACCCCCCGTTCAGCGACTGAGGCCAGCGTGTCACGGACACCCGGGAACAGTGTTGGTCGCACAGCCGCACCAAGGAAATGGTCGCGATAGGCCTCCCTGACACGCTCCTGATCGGCTCGCGACTGACCTGGGAAAAGTGTCGAAAGGGCTTCATACAATCCGAGACCAATGACGGCTCGGACTTCGTCGTCACTGCGCGGAGGTAAATCCAGGCGCTGGATGGTGGCTTGCATGGTGGACACGATGTTTCCGACCGAGTCCATCAGCGTTCCGTCCCAGTCGAATACGATCAGTCGGAACTGCCCCGTCAACGCCGTCCCCGAGGCTTGTTCGCGGCGATGACATCAAGGAACTCCCTCAATTCATCATCCAATGGCGCGCTGACCGCCAACGTATCCCCGTTCGGGTGCGGCATGGCAAGCGAGCTGGCATGCAGGAACATACGCTTCAATCCCAGGCGGCTGAAGCGCTTATTGGCTTCGCCATCGCCATACTTCTCGTCGCCAGCCACCGGATGACCGAGGTGCGCCGCATGCACACGGATCTGGTGGGTGCGGCCGGTTTCGATGATGACCTCCATGAAGCTCGCGTCACGCTGGGTCTCCAGCGGCCGGAAGTGACTGAGCGCGCTTTTGCCATCTTCGGTGTCCACGGTAACCATTCGCTCCCCGCCCCTTACCTGGTTTTTTTTCAACGCGGCGCCTACTGCGACCGCGCCATGATCCCAATGTCCCACCAAGAGAGCGAGATACCGCTTTTCAACCGTTCCTTCGCGGAAGGATGCATGTAGTTTCCGTAGTGCAGGTCGCCGCTTCGCGATAATCAGGCAACCGCTGGTTTCACGATCAAGGCGGTGCGCAAGCTCGAAGGTTCCTTCCGGACGCATGGCCCGCAAAACCTCAATCACCCCGAAGCTGACCCCGCTACCCCCGTGCACAGCCATCCCGGCAGGCTTGTTGATGACCAACAAATCCTTGTCTTCGTGGATGATGGCGTCGGAAATCAGCGCCCGTTGCGCTGCCGAGGGAGTCCCGGGCGCGGTCTTTTCTTCCATCTTTACTGGCGGGATTCGGACCTGGTCTCCCGATTCCAGCCGACGGTCCGGCTTGGCCCTGCCACCATTGACCCGGACCTGGCCGGTGCGCAAAAGGCGGTAAACGGCACTTCTGGGCACCGATCGAAGGTGCCTCATGAGGAAATTGTCGAGCCTTTGGCCGGCATCGTCATCACTGACGGGGACCAAACGCGCTTTCAATTGATGGACACCCGTCATGCCTGTATATTACCTGACGGCGAACTGTGGGCGCAGCGGTTGGGTAGGTGCCCTGTAAGTTCGCGATAACGGGCAGACTTTTTTATGAACGCGCTCCCATGCGGTTGCATGGTCACGATGCGCCGCAGAGCCCAGGGCAAGGTTTTTGGCAGTCGCGCGGGAATCGCGCGTTGCAGACAACCCGGAATACATCCCCGCCCCCGCCGGCATATCGTGACCGCAGCCTCGGTAGAGCGCCTGTGGGATAACGACAATGAAACGCATGTTGATCAACGCGACTCAGCCGGAAGAGTTGCGCGTGGCCATGGTAGACGGCCAAAAGCTATACGACCTTGATATTGAAAGCCGGTCCCGGGAACAGAAAAAGGCCAATATCTACAAAGGCCGCATCACCCGGGTAGAGCAAAGCCTGGAAGCCGCATTTGTCGATTTCGGCAGCGAAAGGCACGGGTTCCTGCCCTTGAAGGAAATCGCACGCAACTACTTCCGCAATCCTGATGTGCAGGAAGGCAATCGCCAGAACATTCGCGAGTTGGTTCCGGAAGGCATCGAGATCATCGTTCAGGTTGAGAAAGAGGAACGCGGTACCAAGGGTGCGGCGCTCACCACCTACATCAGCCTCGCAGGGCGCTTTCTTGTGCTCATGCCCAACAATCCCAGAGCTGGCGGTGTTTCCCGCCGCATAGATGGGGACGATAGAGCGGAATTGCGGGAAGCCCTCTCCCAGCTGGACCTGCCGGAAGGCATGGGGGTCATCATCCGTACCGCTGGCGTCGGTCGAAGCACCGAGGAATTGCAGTGGGATCTGGACTATCTGGTCCGCCTGTGGGAATCAATAGACCAAGCATCCAAAGAAAAGAAGGCGCCGGTCCTGATTTACCAGGAGAGCAATGCCATCATTCGTGCACTCCGAGATGGGCTGCGTGCAGACATCGGCGAGGTGCTCGTGGATGACGAGGCAACCTTCGCCCAAGCCAAGGAGTTCATGGAGCAGGTCATGCCGCAAAACCTGCCCAAACTCAAGCTGTACGCCGAATCGGTCCCCTTGTTCTCCCGCTTCCAGATTGAAAGCCAGATCGAGTCCGCATTCCGTCGCGAAGTCCGGTTGCCCTCAGGTGGCGCGCTGGTCATCGACCATACAGAAGCGCTGGTGTCGATCGATATCAACTCCGCGCGCGCCACCAAAGGCGCAGACATCGAGGAAACAGCACTTAACACCAATCTCGAGGCAGCGGATGAGATTGCGCGCCAGTTGCGCTTGCGCGATCTGGGCGGCCTCATCGTCATCGATTTCATTGATATGGAACCTTCACGAAATCAACGGGCAGTGGAGGATCGCCTGCACGACGCGTTGGAGCAGGATCGTGCCAGAGTCCAGATTGGGCGCATCTCCCGCTTTGGCCTCCTGGAGATGTCTCGCCAGCGACTACGTCCCTCGCTCGGCGAGCAGAGTCACATTGCTTGCCCTCGGTGCGAAGGCCAGGGCTCCATCCGCGGCGTAGAATCACTCGCGCTGTCGGTACTCCGGCTGGTCGAGGAAGAGGCACTCAAGGATCGTACCGGACGAGTTTACGCCCAGGTACCTGTGGAAGTCGCCACCTTCCTCGTGAATGAAAAGCGCAAGGCAATTGCCACCATCGAGGCTGAACACGAGGTCGGCATCATCATCCTCGCCAACCCGCACATTGACACACCGCATTTCGAAATCGTCCGCTTGCGCGACGACGAAGTGAAACAGCAGCCCAACAACCCGAGTTATACCCTGGCCACCGGCCCGGCGCCCATTCTGGCACCTGACGCCGCTGAGCCGCCGGTCACACCGGACGCGCCGCTGGTGCAAGCGATTCCGCGCGCACATCCTGGTCCGGTTTCCGCGATTGCCGCGGTCCCGCCACCGGGGCTTTTCACGCGCCTCTGGAATTTCCTTTTCGCACCGGACCCCGCCAAGAAGAAGCGCGAGCAGGTACAGTCTGAACGTCCGCAGCGCGGACGTGGATCGCACGACAGCGCACGCCGCGGAAGTAAGAGAGGCGACCGCAGCGAGCGCGGAGACGGGAACCGGAGCAAGCAACGGCCACCGCGCGCAAAGCGCGAACAACCCAAGCGGGAACCCAAACCGAAGCAAGAGCAACCAAAAGCCGCACGCCCTGTGGAGCCGGCAAAACCAGCCAACGAATCGGATGATACGGTCATCAACCCTGAGATCGCTGTGAAGGCTGATGGCGAGCGCAAGGGTCGCCGCGGTCGCCGCGGTGGACGTCGTCGGCGCAAGGGCAGCGGAACACAGGAAGCAAACCCGGATACAAGTACACCTTCAAACGGTAACAGCGGTAGTTCTGACAATGCCCCTGCTCAACCGTCAGCACCGGCCGCCCAATCGTCGGCACCGGCCCCGGTTCAGGCATCCTTGCCCATGGGCGGTCCTCGCGAAGGCGAGGGGTCCTAAGGCAACAGGGATTCCAGCAAGCCCTCAGCGGCGTCCTCGACCAAGTCCAGGACGTCCTCAAAGCCGTTGGCGCCACCATAGTACGGGTCTGGCACTTCACGACGGGAGTTGCGTCGTGCGTATTCCAGATACAGCTTCACACGACCCTGTTCCTCCGGTGCAGCCATGCCGTGCAGCAAGGCCAGATTTTCTTCGTCCATTGCAAGTAACAGGTGAAAGCGCTGGAAGTCGGCGGGCTCAACCTTGCGAGCGCGCAATGTCGTGAGATCGATGCCGCGTCGTTTTGCAGCATCGATGGACCGACGGTCCGGTGGATTGCCGATGTGATAGGCGTGCGTGCCTGCTGAATCCACCTCAAAGAGGTGTGCAACTCCCCGGTCTGCTATCAACTTACGAAACACACCCTCGGCCGTTGGTGACCTGCAGATATTGCCCATGCAGATAAAAAGTATGGACGTACGCTTGCTCACTGGCCCGCCTCGAGCAGCGCCCGCACCCGCTCCAGATCCTCGGCGGTGTCTACACCGGCTGGAGGTAAAATACCTGCAATGGCCACTGCAATCGGGATGCCATGCCACAGAGCCCGAAGTTGCTCCAGTTTTTCGACATCCTCATAGGGTGATACAGGCAGTTCTGTCAATCGCCTGAGCGTCCCTACCCGGTACCCATAGATGCCGACATGACGCAGCATCCCGTCATAACGGATCTGACTCTCCAGCCCGTGCTGCGCGCCATCGCGCATGAAGGGAATGGGTGCCCGGCTAAAATACATCGCCCTCATGCTGGCATCGCACACCACTTTCACAACATTCGGATTCAGCGCATCGTCCAACGATTGGATAGGCGTGGCAACCGTAGACATTCCGACATGCGGATTCGTACCAAACGCCGTTACCACTTGTACCACGAGCTCAGGAGGCACCAAGGGCTCGTCGCCTTGCAAGTTGACCACCAACTCGTCGTCACCCCACGCCAACGCACTGGCCACCTCATGTATGCGATCAGTGCCAGAAGGATGATCGGCCGATGTCATACAGACCTCAGCGCCGAAACCCTGGGCGGCATCGCGGATACGAAGGTCATCGGTGGCGATGACTACCTGGGTGGCACCACTCTCCCGCGCGATATCCCATACCCAGGCCAGCAAGGGCCGGCCTGCGAGATCCAGCAGCGGTTTGCCGGGAAGGCGCGTCGACCCCCAACGCGCGGGTATGACCACCTTAAAGTTCACGTGCCTCCTCGACCAATAACACGGGGATATCATCTCGCACCGGGAAGGCGAGTTTGTCCGCCCTGCAAATCAGTTCACTCGCTTCGCGATCGAAATAGAGTTTCGACTTGCATACCGGACACACCAGGATTTCCAGCAGATTGCTGTCCATTACCCTCGCCTCTCTTCAACCCTTCGCATGACCTTCTCGATTGCACCTGGATCCAGCTCGGCAGTGACCGGCACATACCATGCATGGTCCGGTGCAATCCCCGCACATTTTACGGCATCCTTCTCAGTCATCAGAATCGGGGTATCCCCAGGGAAATCCAGATCCCCGCGAACGAAGCGGTGATGATCCGGAAACGGGTGTGGAGTGACGAAAATCCCCAACCTGGCCAGCATGTCGAAGAACCGTCTGGGATCACCTATTCCGGCCACCGCATGGACACGCTGCCCTTTGAATGACGCCAACGGTCGCGTCTCAGAGAGCGAGCCAAGCCGCTTCACCTCACCGGGAACAAGGCGGAATCCGTATTGCCCATCCTCGGGCTTACCGCTGGTCAGAACCACATCTACCGACCGCAGTCGACGACGCGGTTCACGCAAGGGACCTGCAGGAAGCAAGGCGCCATTTCCGAATGACCGCCGACCATCTACGACGACAACCTCGCAGTCGCGTTTGAGGCGATAGTGCTGCAAGCCGTCGTCCGTGAGAATCACCGTCACCGGGTGCGCGCGACGCAAGGCTCTGGCTGCTTTCACACGGTCAGCGCCGATGGCAACGACGGCGACCCCTCTGCCAGCCATCAAAGCTGGCTCATCGCCGACTGCGTCCGCGGAATCTTCTGCATGTAACACCCGGACCCCTGGAACGCGTGCGCCGTAGCCCCTACTGACAATACCGGGGAACTCGCCCCTCGCTCGCAAGGCGTCTGCCAGTGCCAGTACGACAGGGGTCTTGCCGCTGCCCCCTACAGTGAGATTTCCGACAACCACGACAGGGACGCCCGCACTCCAGCGCGGAATCAGGTACATGCGATACAACATGCGGCGAATTGTCGTGACCAATCCGAATAACCATGACAAGGGCAGTAGCCACCATGTCGGCGGCTGGGCGGTATACCAGCGCTTGTTCAACCAGCGCTCAAGCTGATCTCTACGCGTCACTGAATTGCATCCGATGTAGCGATGCGTACAACCCTTGCCGTGCCAGTAGTTCCTGGTGGGTCCCCGTTTCCGCGACGCTTCCTGCGTCGAGGACGATGATGCGGTCCGCCTTTTCGACAGTGGACAAACGATGTGCTATGACCAATGTCGTGCGTGATTGCATCAGGTTGTGGAGAGCGGCCTGTATATGTCGCTCAGATTCCGTGTCGAGGGCTGAGGTGGCCTCATCAAGAATCAGAATGGGAGCATCCTTGAGCAATGCGCGGGCGATGGCAAGGCGTTGTCGCTGTCCACCGGACAGGAGTACACCATTGTCACCGACTATCGTGTCCAGTCCTTGCGGCAACTGACGGATAAAATCCATCGCGTAAGCTGCTTCCGCCGCGGCGACAATGTCGGACTCCGTCGCCGTGCCCAGGTTTCCATACGCGATATTGCGCGCGATGGTGTCATTGAACAGCGTGACATGTTGACTGACCAGTGCAATCTGAGCCCTCAGATCCGAGAGGCGATATGACCTGGCATCCCTGCCGTCTATCAGAACCGAGCCACTGGTAGGATCGTAGAACCGCGGCAGCAAGCTGACGAGCGTTGTCTTGCCGCTCCCAGAACGCCCTACCAGCGCAACGGTTTGCCCGGCTTTGACCTCGAAGTTGATTCCCGACAACACTTCCGGCGTTCCAACACCGTAGGCGAACCTGACATCCCGGAATGCAACTTCCCCTTTTGCCCTTGTGATGGATTCACGCCCATCGTCTTGCTCCGGCGGCTCTGCCGCTAGCTCGAAAATACTTTGCGCGGCAGCCAGCCCCTGCTGAAGTTGGGCATTGAGGTTGATCAGGTGCTTGAGTGCGGGGTTTATCAGTAACAACGCTGCAAGAAATGAAATGAACCCGCCAACCGTGATGGTCTCGAGAATGAACGGGCGCGTCGCAAAGAAGATGACCGCGGCAATTGCGGTACCTGCGAGCACCTGAACGACAGGCGCAGCGATGGACCGGACCAGTCCGTGTTTCATGTTCAGACGGCGGTTGTCCTCGTTGGCAGCCTCGAAACGAGACTTCTCATAAGCTTGCCCACCAAAAGTCTTGACCTCTTTGTGTCCATCAATAATTTCCGTGGTGACACCGGTGACATCTCCCATGGAGTCCTGGATGCGAGCGGAGTACCGCCTGAAGCGCATGTTGACATTGCGTAGCAGTCCCATAATCACTGGCACCACAATAAACACGAACAGGGATAGCAAAGCGTTGAGCCACAACAGGTACCCCACCAATGCAACCACCGTAAGGGTATCGCGCACCAGCGTGACCATTGTCTTGCTGGTTGCCTCTGCCACCTGCTCGATGTTGTAGCTCATTTTTGAAACGAGCGTGCCAGGAGCAACATTGTCGTAGTAGCGAGTAGGCAGCTCGATCAACTTGGAGAACATTTCTGAACGCATCCGCTTGACGACCATCCTGCCAATCCATTGCATTGAAAATGTGTAAATGAACTCCGCTATTCCGCGTATCAGGAATACCGCGACGATTGCGAGCGGGACCCAGGTGATGACCCATGGGTCACGGTCTACGAAGGTGCCATCTACCAATGGCCTGAGCAAAATGGTGAAGCCGAGCTGGGAAGCGGCGTAAACCACCATCCCGAGGACTCCGCAGGTCAGCACCAGCCAGTAGGGTCGTAAGTAGGCCAGCAACCGCCGGAGAACCCGCGGTGAATCAGTCATTGTCTTCCTGAGCGGTGATGATGCTGACGCGGGAGAATCCTGCTCGCCCAGCCGCATCCATCACGGTAACTACCGCTTGGTGCGGTGCACGCGCGTCTGCACGAATCAGGATTGTGCGGTCGGTATCCGAGTCGGCTGCATTCAATAGCGCAGCCCGCAATGCAGCCAAGGTGGTATTCACCAGCTCCTCATTACCGAAGAAATAGCGGCCGTCAGCACCCACCACCACCTCCACAGGAGTGCCCTGCTCAAGTACTGGGTCCGACGTGGCCGTTGGCAGTTGCAGACTCAACGATGCCTCACGGATGAAGCTGGTACTGACCATAAAGAAGATCAGCAACAGGAAGACGACGTCAATCATGGAGGTGAGATTGACCTCTGGTTCCTCTCGTCGTCTTGGGGAAAGGTTCATCTGGGAGGACCTTGGAGCACCTCAATCAGCAACATGGCCTCCTGCTCCATGAAAACCACCAGCTCCTCCACACGCCCACGCAGGAAGCGATAGCCGATAAGGGCAGGAATGGCGACGGACAAACCCGCAGCAGTCGTGATCAGGGCCTCCGAGATGCCACCGGCCAGAACTCCGGGATTGCCGACACCGTGAACTGTGATTGCCGTAAATACCTTGACCATGCCAATCACGGTGCCGAGCAATCCAAGTAGCGGGGCGATTGCCGCGATAGTCCCAAGTGAGTTCAGATAGCGCTCTAGCTCGTGGACAACATGGCGGCCGGTGTCCTCGATGCTTTCCTTGACGATCTCACGCGGTTGGTGCCGGTTTGCGAGACCGGCTGCGAGAACCCGACCCAAGGGTGAACTGCCACGCAGCGCATCAATGAAACCTGCGTCCAGCTGCTGTAGCGATATGCGCTGCCTGACCTGCCCTACCAAGTGAGTCGGGATGACGCGATCCCTTTGCAGGAACCAAAGTCGCTCAGCAATGATGCCGATCGCGATGATTGAACTCAGCAGGATAGGCAGCATCAGCCAACCCCCTGCCTGTACCAGCTCGAGCATACCCTGTCATCCGTTGCCGCGTTCTGCGGATGATAGCAAAGTCCGCCACCAACGCCGCGTCCGGTCTCTTTCCGTAACAGGCGGAAGGACGCCCTGACCCGGCTTGGCAGACACGGTCACTGCGCCCACATCGCCCACTACGAGGACGTTGGCATCAACCTGCTCCAACCGAGCAACCACCCTCGGATCGGGAAATCGCCAGCGATTCGCAAACCCGGCAGGCACCAGCGCCCACCGA
The DNA here is from genome assembly GCA_964552205.1 of uncultured Gammaproteobacteria bacterium. Classification (GTDB taxonomy): domain Bacteria; phylum Pseudomonadota; class Gammaproteobacteria; order Natronospirales; family JAIVGZ01; genus JAIVGZ01. Next base: position 5,752 of record CAZKFT010000006.1, on the reverse strand, counting down.
GGCCGCGTTCTTTGGACAAATCGCTGGATTGAGGAGGTCGCGCTGCCGTGATGGGCAACCACCAGCACATCCACTGGTTGCAGGGCTTCGGCGGGATGAGCCAACTCCAGCTCAGTTGGCCATTCGATATCACCTGGCAGGAGCAGACTCCCTGCCTGGCTCCTGACTTCAAGGACACAGGAAACGAGATTGGGGTTGCCATGGTGAGTGGAGGTGGGGTGAAGCATTCGAAAATGAACACCGTCCCATCGCCAAGATTGGCCTTTGTGACAAGTGAGGTCCTCACCCGCGATTCGCGGCGTGCCCGGAAACGCATCCAACAGGGAGGCCACACCGCCATCGTGATCGCGATGTGGATGACTGACAACGAGCAGGTCAATTGTCTTCACGCCCTGAGCGCGCAGAAACGGCACCAGATACCTTGCTCCTGCATCCAGACCACTACCATAGGCAGGCCCGGTGTCGTAGACCAGAACACCGTTGCGTGTGCGCACAACCGCCGCCAATCCCTGCCCGACCTCCAGAACCGTGAGCTGCCATCCTCCCGGTTCTGGCCGGTCTGGCATCCAGAACAGCATCGGCAGAAACAATCCAAGCCCGAACAATGTGCGACCGGGCAGCCCTTGCGGCATGAGTAGCAGGCACGCTCCAGCTGTCGCGAGCACAATCCAGCCAACCGGCGGCTTGGCAGTAAACCTTTGCGCGAAGGGCATCCCAGCCAGACTCTCCAAACCGGCCCATACGACATCCAATAACAACCCAAGTACGCCGAACCACGGAACCGCCAACACAGGCAGGACGACAGAAAGCAGCGCTCCAAACAGCACTGCGGGCACAATCAGCATTGTGAACAGGGGCACCGCCAACAGATTGGCAACGGGCGCAATCAGTGAACCACGCTGGAAGAACCAAAGCGTCAACGGCGCCAAACCGAGGGCAACCGCCCACTGCACCCTAAGAAGTCCCGATATTGCCGTGGCCGACCCACGCCGGTTCATCATCGCCCAACTGATGACCCCAACCGCCCCGAATGACAACCAGAACCCGATGGTCAGCGGTGCCAAGGGATCCGTCAGTAGCACCAGGGCCATCGCGACCACCCATGCGGTGAACGCCAAGCCCTGCCGTCTGCGCAGTAACAGAATCGCGGCGACGGCCAACATGCACAGCGCTCTCCGGGTCGGAATGGCGAAGCCGGCAAGGGCTGCGTACAAGCTCGCAGCGAGAAGTCCCGCCACAACGCCAATCTCGCGGCTGAATGGAGCGAATACAGGGATGCGTCTGGAGAACATCCCTACCAGCAAGAAGATGGTCGCTGCGACCATGCCGACATGCAGGCCTGAGATTGCCATCAGGTGCGCAGTCCCCGTCCGTGCAAACACCTCCCACTCCTCCGGCCCTAGTTCTCCGCGCTCGCCCAATGCGAGACCCCGCACCACGCCCCGGCGTTCATGAGCACCGATAGCCGACAGGAGCCCTTGGTCAATCCGCGCGCGAACAGACAACCAATCGGCCGGAGTGGCACTCGATATCTGAATTGGTGACGGCACCGGTCTGACCGTTGCGGTCGCACCTATGCGTCTGGCGGTCAGCCACTGTTCATAGTCGAAACCTCCTGGGTTCAAGGTTCCGCGCGGGGCCCTCATACGCAAGGTCATGCGCCACGCGCTCCCGGCCTTCGGCAGCGATTCTTCAAGGAACCAGGAGACGCGGATGCGCCTGGGAAGGTCGGGGTGCAAGTCCGCGTCGGGAACAAACAGGAATCGCCCGCCGAGTGCGACAACGTCCGGAAGTGATGCAACCCTCCCCGTGACGAGGATGTCCTCGCCATGGCGCTCGAGTGGCCAACGGTCAGCCAGAACAAGCTCCGCAGACGCGGACGCAAGTACAACACCCGCCAGCGCGGCAGACAACATCGGCGCGCGGCGCCATCCGCAGATTGCCAGTATGCCGCCAGCGATAATCAGCCAGGATGGCGGTACCGCCGGAGACAGGTGGAATGCGCACACTCCGGCAACAAAACAGCTCAATCGCTTCCACATGACACTTCCCTGTGTCCATGACCACGCTATGCTATACGCATGCCCATCAAGGTCATAAGGAAGCTGTCCCTTCGAAGGAGCCAGTTGGCACAGAAGTGGTTCCTGCGCCCATTCGGTGCAGTAGCCCATGATCCGTCACTGTGGCGCCTGGACCGGCACGGGGCGGCGATGGCACTGGCGGTTGGGTTCTTCATGGCGTGGATGCCACTCCCATTCCAGATGGCCCTAGCGGCGCTCACTGCGCTGGTCATCCGCGTTCACCTGCCCTTGGCGGTTGCTGCAGTCTGGATTTCCAACCCCCTGACGGCAGTCCCCATGTTCTACATCGCCTACCGGATGGGATTGTTCCTGCTTGGCGGAGATAGCGGTAGTTTTGGACTGGAGTTGAACATGGAGTGGCTAGCTGCTGAGTGGCTGCGAGTTTGGCGACCCTTCCTGCTCGGCTCTCTGGTGATGGGTGTGTTTACTGCGACCTTGGGATATTTTGCGCTCGACGTGCTGTGGCACTGGGCGCTGGTACGCAAGTTCCACAGAATACAGGCCGCAGGCAGGCGCCGCGCCTCTCGGGAACTGCTCAAGCGCTGATCGGGGTCAGCTTGCCACCTTGCAACTGAAGAACTCGTGTCATTTTTGACGCGAGCCTCAAATCGTGGGTCACCACCACCAAGCTCGTTCCAAAATCACGATTCAGTTCCACCATCAATTCAAAAACCTGGGCGGCTGTACTTTCATCCAGGTTGCCGGTCGGTTCATCGGCCAGTACACAGACGGGTCTGGTAATCAGGGCCCGAGCCACGGCGGCGCGTTGGCGCTCACCCCCAGACAGTTGCCCGGGCTTGTGCTCGAGTCGGTCCGCCAAGCCAACCCTCACCAGCAGTGCAGCAGCAGCCTCACCCGCCTGTCCTACCTCCATTCCGCGTATCAGAAGTGGCATCGCCACGTTTTCTACCGCGGAGAACTCCGGTAGCAGATGATGGAACTGATACACGAAACCCAGAGCGCGATTGCGAAGATCGCCCCGCTCCGCATCGTTCAGCGCAGCCATCGTGTGCCCATCAACCACAACCTCTCCCGCCGTTGGCAGATCGAGTCCACCCAGCAAATGCAACAGCGTGCTTTTCCCGGAACCCGAAGCGCCAACGATGGCCACCGTTTCCCCGCGTTCGACAACCAGGTCCAACCCGGACAGGACTTCAACTGGACGCCCAGCGTCGTCGAACAGCCGCGACAACCCTCTAGCAGCGATGACTGGCTCACTCATAGCGCAAGGCCTCCGCGGGCTCGGTGCGAGCTGCACGCCAGGCGGGATAAACAGTGGAAACAAGGGCCAGCACCAGAGCCACTACCCCAATCCGGAACACGTCATACACCTGCAGGTCGGACGGCAGTGTGCTGATGTAGTAAACATCCGGCGGCAACACCTGGAATCCGAGTGCACGTTCGATGATGGGGACAACGGTTTCAACATTCAGCGCCAATGCGATGCCCGCCACGATGCCGAGTAATGTACCGAATATCCCGATGATGCTGCCCTGGACCATGAATACCGCCATGATGGAGCGTGGCCGCGCGCCCAGCGTCCGAAGAATGGCAATATCCGCCTGTTTGTCGGTCACCACCATGACCAGCGTGGAAACGATGTTGAAAGCCGCAACCCCCACAATCAGGGCGAGAATGACAAACATCACCGTCTTTTCTGTCTGGATTGCCCTGAACAGGTTGGCATGTTGGCGCGTCCAATCACTCACATAATGGAATCCATCCATCTGCCCGGAAATCTCGCGTGCCACCCACGGCGCACGAAGCATGTCATCCATCTTCAGACGTACGCCCGATGCTGCGCCGCGAAGTCCGAACAAGGTCGATGCATCGTCCATGTGGATGAACGCGAGACTACGGTCATACTCGTGCATGCCCACTTCGAAGATTCCGGAAACTGTGAACGCCCGATGTCTGGGCCAGATGCCTGCTGGTGTCATCGTGGCCTGTGGAACCATCAACACAACCCGATCCCCGATGTCGGCACCGAGCGCTCGGGCGAGCGCAGCACCAAGAATGATGCGCCATGCCCCCGGTTCCAAATCATCAAGCCGCCCGCGAACCATCTTGTCGCCGATTTCGGCAACCTTCGGTTCCTCGGCAGGCAACACGCCCCGAATCAGCGTTCCCGACAGGTCGCTACCCAGGGTGAGCATCCCCTCACCCTGAACATACGGCGCCGCCCCTACGATGCTCGGGTGCTCCATAGCGATGTCCCGCAATGATTCCCAGTCCTCCAAGCCGCCTTCGAAACTGGAAATGGTCGCGTGGGAGGCCATGCCCAGCACCCGCTCGCGCAGCTCCTTCTCAAATCCATTCATGACACTCAGGACGGTAATCAATGCCATGACGCCGACAGCTATCCCGGCCATGGAAATGAGCGAGATAAAGGAGATGAAGTGGTTGCGGCGCTTGGCGCGCAGGTACCGCAGGCCGACGAACAGCTCGTAGGGATGGAACATGGTCCCATTCTATATGCTTCGCCCAGCCGCTGGTGTATCCTTCGCGCGCGATGGACACTGAACGCCAATTTTCTCCCGGATGGCTGCCGCCCGAATGGGCGCCGCAGAGTGCCGTCATGCTCACCTGGCCCCACGAAGATGCGGACTGGTGGCGGTGGCTGGACCAGGTCGACCGTGCGTTCGCAGGCATCGCCCGGGAAGTCTCCCGGCGGCAGTATTTGCTGGTCACCGTGCGTGATGCCGCCCATGAGGCAAGAGTCCGCACCGCGATTGATGACGGTGGTGGGAACTTGTCGAGAATCCGATTCTTTCGCGCGCCAGCCGATGATGCCTGGGTGAGGGACCACGGCCCGATTACGGTCATAAGGGATGGGCATCCAGTGCTTCTGGATTTCACTTTCAACGGTTGGGGGGCGAAGTACGATGCGACCCAGGACAATCTGCTGACCGGTCGACTGCACTCCATGGGTGCATTCGGCAAGACCGATATAGAAACCCACGACTTTGTACTCGAGGGTGGCTCCATCGAAACCGACGGCGCAGGTACCCTGCTGACAACCAGTAGTTGTTTGCTGTCCCCGCAACGGAATCCCGGTTGGGGACGCGCCGACATCGACATGATGCTTCAGACCTTGTTTGGCGTGGAACGCGTCATCTGGTTGGAGAATGGTGGACTGTCCGGGGACGACACCGACGGTCACATCGACACACTGGCGCGGTTCTGCGACACCCGCACCATTGTCTGGCAGGATTGTGATGACGACTCGGACGAACATCATGAGCCCTTGCGGGCTATGGGCAAGGAGCTGGCTGCGCTGAGAACGCTAGCAGGCGAGCCATACAAATTGGTTGCGCTGCCCTTGCCACGCGCCAAACACGACGAGGATGGCAAACGGCTCCCAGCAAGCTATGCCAACTTCCTCATCATCAATGGAGCAGTCCTGATTCCCGCCTACAATGATCCTGCTGATGCGGTCGCGGCGGCGCTTCTTGAGGAATGCTTCCCTGCACATGACATCGTCATGCTCGACGGTTTGCCCATCGTGCACCAGTATGGCAGCCTCCATTGCGTGACCATGCAGCTTCCGGAGGGCGTATGTCCAAAGTCCTGACTGTCGGCCTGATTCAACAGGCCTGTGGCGATGACCATGCCGCAAACCAGGCAGCTACCGTTGCCGGCATCCGTGACGCTGCCGCGCGAGGGGCGCG